>CAVRYC010000031.1:0-136719 GCA_963725245.1 uncultured Acidobacteriaceae bacterium
TGGTCGAACTCGGCGAGGCCACCGGCGTGATCGCGGCGCAGTCCATCGGCGAACCGGGAACGCAGCTCACCATGCGTACCTTCCACATCGGAGGCACGGCGTCGCGGGTTTCGGAACAGTCGCGCCTCGATGCCAAGAGCAACGGCATCGTGCGCTTCGTCAATCTGCAGACCGTGAAGTCCAAGACCGGAGACCTCGTGGTCATGAATCGTCAGGGCTCGATCGCGGTCGTGGACGAAAAGGGCCGCGAGCGCGAGCGTTACGCGGTCGTGTACGGCGCCAAGGTGAAAGTTGCCGAAGGCGGTCCGGTTGCGCTCGGCGAGGCACTCGTCGAGTGGGATCCTTACACCTTCGCCATCCTCACCGAAATTGGCGGCACGGCGCAGTTCAAGGACTTGCAGGAAGGCATCACGCTGCACGAAGAAGTCGACGAAGTCACCGGCCTGTCGCGTCACGTGGTGGCGGATTCGCCCGACGAGAAGCGTCAGCCCGCCATCGTAATCAAGGGCAAGGCGAGCAAGCGCTACCTGATGCCGTCGCGCGCTCACCTCATGGTGCAGGACGGAGACACGGTGTTTCCGGGCGACGTGCTGGCCAAGATCCCGCGCGAGACCACCAAGACCAAGGACATCACGGGCGGTCTGCCGCGCGTGGTGGAATTGTTCGAGGCCCGCAAGCCGCGCGAAACCGCCGTCATCAGCGAAATCGATGGCGTGGTGCGCTTCGGCGAAGTGGCCAAGGGACAGCGCAAACTCTACGTGGCAGCCGATAACGGCACGGAGAAGGAATATTCCGTTCCGCGCGGCGTCCACATCAACGTGCAGGAAGGCGAGCGCGTCCGGGCAGGTGAACCGCTTATGGACGGCCCGCTCAACCCGCACGACATTCTGGCCGTGCTCGGCGAAAAAGAACTGCAGTCTTACCTGGTCAATGAAATCCAGGAAGTCTACCGCTTGCAGGGCGTGAACATCTCGGATAAGCACATCGAAGTGATCGTCCGCCAGATGATGCGCTGGGTGAAGGTCGAAGACGTGGGCGACACCCAGTTCCTCCTCGAACAGCAAGTGGACAAGTTCCGCTTCCACGAGGAGAACGAGCGTGCCATCGCGCAGGGCGGCAAACCGGCCACCGGGCGTCCGTTGCTGCTCGGGATCACCAAGGCGTCGCTCTCCACCGATTCGTTTATCTCCGCTGCCTCCTTCCAGGAGACGACGCGCGTGCTGACCGAAGCTTCCATTCAGGGAGCGGTCGATCATCTGCGCGGCCTGAAGGAGAACGTGATCGTGGGCCGCTTGATTCCCGCCGGCACCGGCATGGAATATTACCGGAACGTGCGTCTCTCTCCGGAAATGGAAGAGGCCGCCAGCAAGGTGCAGGAAGAAGTCTCGCAAGCCTACGAAGATGCCGAGCGCGCGCTCGAACTCATGCGCCACGAAGGCGAGACCGAAGAACTCGCTGCGGAGTAAGACGAAACGAATCCAGGACAGGGGCGACGCGAGTCGCCCCTTAGTTTTTGCTCGTGTGGGGACGGGGCTTTGCCCCGTCCATCCCGAGCGCAGCTCGGCATGTGCCTTTAAAGTCGCAGCAACTCTCGATTCGCTATAAAATGACGCTTAATTGGACGACGGTTTCTTGACGCCAATGTCTTTAGCACTGGACCAACAGCGCCTGACCGGACAGCCTCAGGATCCGAACCCCAAGCCGGAGCCGCTTCCTGGCGCACTGATACTGGCGCCGGCATTGGGGCGCTTCTGGCGGCTGTTCCGCTTGTCGATCTGGCGTGCCTTCGAGCACGACGCTTTCGGAACCGCCAAAGCCTCGGCCTATTCCTCCATCTTCACTTTTTTCCCGGCCTTGCTGGTGCTGGGTTCGGTTCTTGCCGCCCTTAGCCGGGGCCAAGTCTACCTGCGCGAAATCTCCTACGCGCTCGGCACCATTTTGCCTGCGGGCAGCTCAGCCGCTCTTTCCTACCTCAGAGGCAGCACGGACCGGCCGGTTGGCCTGCTCATCACCACTTCGTTGTTGACGGTCTGGAGCGCTTCCGGCGTCATCATCTCCTGGATGGATGGCTTTCGCCGCGCCTACCAGCTTCCCAAAACCTGGGGCTTGGTCAAGGAGCGCGCGATTGCGATTTCGCTGGTGTTGATGGCCGGCATACCGATGACTTTCTCCACCATTCTGGTTGCCTTCGGCAGCCGCATTGAAACGCGGATTCTGTTTCACATCGGGCATGAATTCGGGCCTCTGATTCTGTTGTTGTGGGGAGCGATCCGCTGGGCCATCGCGATCCTGACCAGCATCGCCGTGATCCAGCTTATCTATCACAACGCGGTGCCCCGAACCCAGCCCTGGCACAGCGTTTTGCCCGGAGCTGTTCTTGCCACCGCCATGTGGCTGATCTCCACCGCGCTGTTTGGATGGTATTTGCAGCACTATGTCGACTACAGCGTCATCTACGGTTCGCTCGGTGTAGGTATTGCGCTGCTGGTCTGGATGTACCTGATCTCGCTGGTCGTGCTGATTGGCGCCGAATTCAATGCCATGCTCTTTCCTCGCGGTCTCACGAAGGTTCCGCCTCCGCGGACGGACGCCGGAAACTCGCTGACTTTGCAGGCGGTTGCAACGGCGCGCAGAATTTTATCGCTATGAACGTCCTTACAAGAATCAACATTGAATCTTGTCATCACTATTAAATCTTGTCATCCTGAGCGAAGCGAAGGACCTGCTTTCGTTTTCGCCAGCCGTAACTTCAATCTCAGGTGTATGCAAACCACCAGAGGTCTTGATGCGATGCAGCCGACGTCGCCTTTTTCGATGACTCACTGAACCCCGCGGTCCGCGGCTTTCTGCATTCACCCGCGACTGCAAACGGCGACGCGCTGATCCTCACACACGGCGCAGGCTCGGATTGCACTGCTCCTCTGCTGGTCGCGCTCAGCGAAACTTTTGCCGGACATGGCTTCCTGGTTCTGCGCTGCGATCTGCCCTTTCGCCAGGAGGGCGAACGGCGAACCCGTCCGCCGTTTCCAGGCAATGCGGAACGCGATCGCGCGGGCCTGCGCAACGCGGTTGCTGTTTTGCGCAAGAAGTGTCGCGGGCCGGATCTTTCTCGGCGGCCACTCCTACGGCGGACGCCAGTCGACGATACTCTGCGCCGCCGAACCAGATTTAGTCTCCGGCCTGCTGTTGCTCTCCTATCCGTTACACCCGCCGCGAAAGCCGGACCAACTCCGTATTCAACATCTGCCTAACCTGCAAACCCCGAGCCTGTTCGTGCATGGAACGCGCGACCCCTTCGGAAGCGTGGAAGAGATCATGAAAGCCCTGCAACTAATCCCCGCCAAGACCGAGCTAATGAAAGTGGAAGGCGCCGGTCATGACTTGGGTTTCAAAGGGAAAGCGCGGGCGCTAGAGCTTCCTGCAAGCATCCTAGCCAGATTTCGAGGTCTTTGGCAGGATAGGTTTTCCGCCTCGCTCCTCGTCGCTAACAAATCGCCGCAAGCCTAAGGAATCTCTGATTAAGTCTAAACAATTACCACTGTCATCCTGACCCTGAGCGCAGCCGAAGGGGAAGGACCTATGCATTCTGCCCGCGCCACCAGCGGCGTTGCAGGGAATTTCGCCCACGAGCCATGATCCAATCTCCGTGGACCGCTATGACCTCATCAGAGTCCCCTAAGTCGTTTACTCAGCCATTCTGATCCCAGGTTGCACGGATCGTTTTCAGCATGGCGGGATAGATAATCCATTTTCGGAAGGGATCGATTAAGCCCATGTAGAACGGCGTAATCCACGTTCTCTGGCGCACGTAGACTGCAAAGTAGAATCGATAGCTATGGGCCATTTCAGCGAGGGCACTGAGGGCCGCAGCGTGGACGGTACGATTCTGTACTTCCAAGTAGCTGTTCGTTTTCGAAACGATAGACAACGCGGAACAGTCCTTCTGGCGTTCCAGACACGACCAGAGAACGAGCGCGATCCTCTGCCGTTAGGCGACTTCCAAACGAGGCTGCCAAGGCATCCTTCGGTTCGGCCTCAAGTCGAAAACTGCGTCCAAGAAAAAACCGGAGACGGATAAGCGCGCGGGCCACTGGCGGAAATCTGTGGACTCCGCTCCTGACTCGCCCCGCGAAGAAATTCAGAAAGGGTAACGCCGTCGCGGTGCACAGGTAGATCAACCGCCCAGACGTCGTGCAGCGGGACGTCGGCGAGAAACGTATGCACGCGAAGCGGTAGCGCATAAAACTCCGTTGGAGAAATCTGCGGCATCCTTTACTCCTGGTTCCTATTCATTGAACTAGATGCTTGACATAGGAGTTATAATAGAAGTTAGGTTGCAGCCCAGCGTGGCCGCACGGAAGTTAGATATAAGATCTCTGAAATTCATCTTAGGGCGTAACTTAATAAGTCGGCCTGTTATCTAGATTTTGACTATAACCCCCTTAAACTCAAAGATTTGGGTCACTTTAGGCTGTAACTCCATGATTCTAATGAACTGGGGAGGGGGGAGGGGTATCCCGCCGGTGCGCTAGATTCTGCGGCGGGGCTGGCTACTAGTTCACCCAGCCCGACTTCGAGCCGCCATTCGTTTTGTCGTTATCGTCGGGAGGGATGTAGTTTCCGTGCTCGTCGAAGGTGACTTTGCGATCGTGATCTCTCATATAGACTTCGAATTTTCTCGCCGCGCGCCGCCGCTTCCAGCGGTAGTAAGAATTCCGCACGCCGAAATAACGCTCGGACGCCACATAGCTCATGCCGCGAGAGGGCATGAATTTTACCCACAGATAGCCGAAGAGCAATCCGCCCAGATGAGCAAAAACCGCGACTCCGCCTTGCGATGGCTCAAAAACCGCAATGATCGCGACCACGACCCAAATGCCGACCAGGTATTTGGCCTTGATCCTGAAGGGCAGCGGAAACAAATACATTTCCTGATCCGCGTAAAGAATCCCAAAGGCCATCAGCAGACCGAAAATTCCGCCGGACGCGCCCACCGTTCCAATTCTCGGGTTCATCCCCAGGAAATGGGTATAGGAGACAGCGATGGTTATCAGAGCCGCGCCCACGACGCAGAACGTGTAGCACTCGATGAATCGCCGCGGCCCCCAGTCGCGCTCCAGGTACGCGCCGATAAACCAGAGCGTGAGCATGTTGAAAAACACGTGACTGAAGCCGGCGTGCAGCAATGAGTACGTGACCAATTGCCACACTTTGCCATGCATCACGGCAACCGGGATCAGCGCCAGCCACTCCTGCATCTGAACGACAACGTCCGGGGCAAAATTCTCCATCACCTTCTGAAACAGATAGATCCCCGTGCAAGTCAGAATGATGCGCCTCACCCATCCTGCAAATGGGGGAAAGCTGAACGAGATGGTTTGTCCGCGACTCACTTTATTTCTTCATCTTTCTGGCTCCGGCACAACTGGCAGACTGCGATGTCCCGCCGCATCTACCGCGCGCACACCGAATACCACATTATCCTTCGAAACCTTCAGGGTTGCACGCGTACCGCTGCTGACCGTTTGGACGTACTCCCAATCGGCCGCGTTCGTCGACCGCCAGGCCACCTCGTAGGTGGCCGCGCCGGCCGATGGCTCCCACGACAAAGTCGTGTCGTTTTCGAGGTTCTTGGTCAGCATTCTTACGGTCGCCGGCGGTGCTGGAGCCGATGCCAGCGAGGCCAGGGTCGCCGCGTTCAGCCGCGCGACGTGCGCCACATAGTCGAAGTCCACGAACTTCGGCAGGTCTCCGTATTCGATGCCGTTGGCGTCATCCTTGCGAACGTTCTGATGCTGATGGTTGAAAGTTTTCGCGGAATTCGGTGAACCGCACGGCGGCGAAACCCTGCTGATTGAAAGAGTAGTGGTCGCCGCCGCGCAGGAAGCGGTCCAACCGGAAGATCAGAAGCGGCTTCACTCCCGCATCGTACGAGCGCCCGACGTCGGCGATGTAGCGGGCAAGTTCGCGCGAAGGCGAGTCGCTCTCTCCGCCGAGCATTCGAATTCGCTTAATTTCAGCCTCGCTCGCCGCCGCCGGTAGCCCTTCGGAAAAAACGCGCACCACGCTCGTATCCTGTTGCGGATTGCGGTCGCCTCCCACAATGTCATTGTTCAAAACGGCTTCGATGTTCCACCCCTGCTGCTTGGCCATCTCGGCGAAATGCTTGCTGCCGTTCAGACCCTGCTCTTCTCCCGCGACCGTCAGAAAAATAATCGTCGCCGGGAATTTAAGTTTGCCAGCAGCCTGGCTCAAAACGCGGGCGCATTCCAGGCTCACCGCCGTGCCGCTGCCATCGTCATTCGCGCCCGGCGCAGGGTCGGTCCCGTTAAGAATATCGCTGTTGCGCGAGTCGTAATGGCCGGTTACCAGCACGATGCGATTCGCCTGCCGCGGGTCGCTTCCGCGCAGCACCGCATAAACATTGGTGATTTCGGTCGGCTTCGGGATGCGGTCGCCGGGCGGCTCGGTGAAAGTGTCGGTCTTCACCTCCAGGCAGCCGCCGCAGTCTTTGGAGTAGCGCTCAAACTCCGCCTTGATCCACTCCCGCGCCGCGCCGATTCCCTTGCCCGCTTTGACGGATTCCTCATCCTGCGCGGAAATTGTGGAACGGTTCTGGAAGCTGACCAGCTTCTCGATCGTCTGCCGGATGTGGTCCGCCGAAACTTGCCGAATCGCTTCGGCGATGTGCGAGTCGGTGTGCGGGTCGGCGGCCAAGCGCGGCGCGGGACCATGTTCCTGCGCCATTTCCTGAGCCCGGCACAGAGGAATGCAAAACGCCAGCGCCAACGCAACCACGACCGCCGCCGCAAGACTTGCGGGAAGCTGACCGGCACTGGAAGACTCGGCCCTCTCGGAATTTTCTTGGTAAGCCACTTGACCTTTTCCTCCCGAAGAAACTAAATATAACAGGGTACCCCGAACGTGGAGGAAATCATGGTGTACTGTCCTGAATGCGAGACGGATCTCGACATCGATGAAGATGAGGTCGATGAAGGCGCGGTCGTCTCCTGCCCGGAGTGCGGCACGGACTTCGAGGTGATCACAGTGAATCCCGTAGAACTGAAGCCCGTCGGCGAAGACGAGGATCTGGAAGATGAGGACGAAGAGGACGCCGACGAAGAAGAGGATGAGGACGAAGATTCCTGAAGAATCCTGCACATATCCGGGCGTTCCGGCGACTTATCGCAATGGCCTCGTCAGTCTTGTTCCTGGCGTGTCTCGTTGCCCCTGTGAACGCGCGGAGTAGCGACCGCGAGAAGCCGCAGCCTTACGCAGTCATCTTTGGAACGGTTTGGGACCCCGACGGGCACCCGCTCTACGGGGTCAAAGTAAAGATCCGGCGCGCCAACGAGAAAAAAACGCGCTGGGAGCTCTATTCCAATCACACCGGCGAGTTCGCCCAGCGCTTGCCCGCCGGCAAGGCGGACTACATCGTTTCGGCGGACGTGAAAGGCTACAAGCTGCCCTCGGGCAGACAGTTGAAGCCGGGCGCCGAAGTCACCGTGCATATCGACTATGACGAGCGTTCCGACATCGGTCTTCATTTAGACTGGTAATCGCCGCCGTGACGGAATCGCCGGCAATGGCAATGACAATGACAACAGCAATGAGAAATTCATGAAGAATGCGGTCATCGAAGTTGCGGCTGCGCTGCGGGTCCTGTTGTCGCTGGTTATGCTGTCGGCGCCGGTCTTCTACACGTCGACATCGGTCCTGGCGGCTCCAGCGCAGTTGTTTGGCCGCGATTCGAAGGAAGACAAGACCCGCCTGCTCACTGGCAAGGTGCTGGACGGCGGCGACAATCCTTTGCCGAACGCGGTCGTCTACCTGACCAACACCCACACCCGCTCGGTGAAAACTTATATCGTTGGCCCGGACGGAAGCTACCGTTTTCCGGCGCTTCAGCCCAGCATCGATTACGAAGTGTATGCGCAGTACAACAACCGCAAGAGCCACACGAAAACGGTCAGCCAATTTGACGATCGTTCGCAGGTTTACATCAGTTTGAAAATCGACACCAAATAGACCCGTTCGGCTCCGCCTGCCAGGCTGCGGAAAAACTCCGATTCAAGCGGACTTTGGGAAGCACAAGAAAAGGCCACCGTTGCCGGTGGCCCCAAAATTCCATGATGTGCGCAGAAGTTAGTTGCTGTCCCCGCCGGCGCGTTTCCACGAGATCAAGTCGCCGATGGTGGTGTGGTTTGAGGAGGAGGACGACGATGCCGGGTGCTTGTACGACTCGACTTCCTGGCGCGACGCTTCTTCGCCGACCGCCCGGATGCTCAGGCCGACTTTTTTCTCTTCCTGATTCATCTTGATGATCTTGAACTCGAACTCGCCGCCGGGTTCGAGATGCATCGGCTGTCCGTTCCCATCGACCGCTTCCGAGTTGTGACACAGGCCTTCGATGCCTTCGGCAATCTCGACAAATGCGCCGAAGTTGGCCACGCGCAGGATCTTGCCATGCACGATGTCGCCGACGCGGTGCTGCGCGAAGAACGAATCCCAAACGTCGGGCTGCATCTGCTTCACGCCGAGTGAAAGGCGCCGCTTGTCCGGTTCAATGGCCAGGATGACGGCCTTCACCTTGTCGCCCTTCTTCAACACCTCGGAAGGATGCTTCACGCGGGTCGTCCAGCTCAGGTTGCTGACGTGCACCAAGCCGTCGATTCCGTCTTCGATTTCAATGAAAGCGCCAAACTCGGTCAGATTGCGCACCCGGCCCTCGACCGTCGCCCCCACCGGATATTTGTCGTGCAGCGTATCCCAGGGGTTGGACGCGAGCTGCCTCATGCCGAGCGATATCCGGCGCTCGGTCGGGTTCACGCTCAGGACCACGCAATCCACTTGGTCGTTTACATTGACGAGCTTCGATGGATGCTTCATCCGTTTCGACCACGTCATTTCACTCACGTGGACGAGGCCTTCAATGCCCTGCTCGAGTTCCACGAAGGCGCCGTAATCGGTGACGCTGATCACGCGCCCGTGGACGTGCGCGCCCACCGGGTAGCGGTGCTCCGCATCCAGCCACGGATCGGGCGTGAGCTGCTTGAAGCCCAGCGAGACGCGCTGCTTGTCTTTGTCGTACTTCAGCACCTTCACCTGAATCTGGTCGCCGACGTTGACCAGATCGCGGGGATGAGTCAGACGTCCCCACGACATGTCGGTGATGTGCAGCAGGCCGTCAATTCCGCCCATATCGACAAACGCGCCATACTCGGTCAGGTTCTTGACGATGCCGGTGAGGATGCTGCCTTCTTCCAGGTGCTGCAGCGTTTTGCCGCGCTTTTCCGACTGCTCTTCTTCCAGAAGCTGTTTGCGCGAGACCACGATGTTGCCGCGCTTCTTGTTGAGCTTGATGATGGCGACTTCCATCGTCTGGCCCTTCATGCCATCCAGATTCCGGATGGGACGCAGGTCCACCTGCGAGCCCGGCAGGAAGGCGCGCGCGCCGTGAATGTCCAGGGTCAGGCCGCCTTTGATGCGCTCCACGACGATGCCCTGGATCGGCTTCTTTTCGTTGTAAGCGCGCTCGATCTCGTCCCACGATCGCAGCCGATGCGCCTTCAGATGCGAGAGGTTGACGTAGCCCTCTTCGGTTTCGCCCTTCTCCCGCATTACGTCGATCTCGTCGCCGGGCTGGAACTTCGGCTTGCCCTCGTGATCGAGAGCTTCCGCAATCGGCACCATGCCTTCGGATTTCGCTCCGATATCGACGACGACGTGGGTCGCGGTCAGTTTCACCACGCGGCCTTTGATTACGTGGTCCTCGCCCACCGCTTCCTCGGTTTCGGTCTCGAAGTGCTGGAGGGCGGCGGCGAAATCATCGGCGCCAGCCGCGGCATTCTCGGGGGCTGAATTTTCAGGAGGGTCATTCTCCCGGGCGTCGTTTTCAGGAGCGTTGTTTTCACGCGCGTCGTTTTCAGGAGCGTCAGGGGCGGAAGCTATTGCTTCCGCGGGTGAAGGTTGTGCGGGCTCGGGAGCGTCTAGTACGGCCGAGGCGCCGGTGTGGGCGTCGTGTGCAGGTGTCATGGTTTCAAGACTGGATTCAAGATTGCGAGTCGTGGTGTCGTCGAACAAGTTCATAGCCTCTGTGTCGCACGCGTTCGTGCGCTACTCATGCGGGACGTGGTGTAGCGGACTGCTGGCGTGGTCATTAGAGTTGCGTTGAGGCCGACCTGGCGGACGACCCTAGGACAATTCCAGCTGGTTCGAAACCGCGTCCAATAGGGGACTCTTTGACTATAGCAACCGCTTTGGAACAGTGTCAAACGCGATTCGGGCCAATGGCCTAAGAATTTACAGATTTGTCACACTGCTGGGCTGCGAGCTTCGAGCCGCGAGCTTTCGAGCCAACCGCTGTCCCCCACGGTTTCTTAGCTCGCAGCCCGTAGCTCGCAGCCCGCAGCGTATTTCTGCTACCCTCCCCCCATGGACTTTCTCTGGACTCCATGGCGTTACGCCTATGTCACTGGCGCCGACCAGAAGCCGGGCTGCATCTTCTGCGATGCTCCCAAAGAAAGCGACCAGCAAGCCCGCATCGTCCACCGCGGCGCGCATTGCTACATCATTCTCAATACATATCCGTACACGAATGGGCATGTCATGGTCGTGCCCTACGCCCACCTCGACGAATTGCAGAAGCTCCCCGCCGATGCCGCCCACGAGATGATGGTTCTGACCCAAAAAATGGAGGTGGTTCTGCGCTCTCTCTATCGGCCCGACGGCATCAATCTCGGCATGAATATGGGAAAAGCTGCGGGCGCCGGCGTGACCGGACACATCCACATGCACATTCTGCCGCGCTGGATCGCGGACGCCAATTTCATCAGCGTCATCGGCGAAACCAGGGTGCTGCCCGAGGCGCTGGAGGTGACCTGGGAGCGGATACGGAAAGAATTTGCAATTGGTAATTTGTAATTGGTAATTTGAGAAGCCCGCCGCAAGGTCGATGTGCACGTTGTTTCCATGACCAATTACAAGTAACTTCACGCCGATTGCTGCCATCCCGCAGCGTACGAAGTTTTCTCCATCCACGTCCAAGCACTCGATACAATGTCAGGCGAGATTGCGTTTGGCGCGTCCATCCCAGCACTCTTTGAGCTTCGCGCGGATCGGCCACCAGCACTGGAGCGATCGCCCGGCCGCCGCGGTCCGATCGTTCGCCGAACCCGCTGCCCAGTGACGATTTCCATGGCTTCGAATGATTTCCAGCACGGAATGTCCCCGGCCTGTCCCCAGATTGAGCGACCAGCGAGCTCGTCCGCCGTTTTCCTCGCCGCCCCCTTCAAGGTACTGCAACGCCCGCACATGCGCATCGGCAAGATCGTTCACATGGATGTAGTCCCGGACGCAGGTGCCGTCCGCTCGGGTCGGACATAGTCGCCACCGTGGATTTGCAACTCGGGTCCGTTCTCGCGTGGTGGCGGCCAGCGCCAGCGGAATCAGGTGAGTTTCCGGGTGGTGCATCTCGCCAATCTCGCCGCTTTCATCGGCTCCGGCCGCGTTGAAATAGCGCAGGCTCACCGAGCGCAATCCGTAAGCCCGGCCGTAAGCCTCCAGCGCGTTTTCGAAAAAAAGCTTCGACGCGCCATAGGGATTCAAGGGCTCGCGCGCCGTCGCCTCCGGGATCGGTTGCCGCCGCGATCGGCCGTACACGGCGCAGCTCGAGGAAAACACGAAGCGGCGGATACCTGCCTCCAGCACGCAGTTCAGCAGGCTCAGCCCCCCCACCACGTTGTTGCGAAAATACTTTTGCGGATTCTCCACCGACTCTCCCACATAAGCGTGGGCGGCAAAGTGCATCACCGCGTCCATGTCCGCGAGCACCGGCCGGAGCCGGGCTTCGTCGGCGATGTCGCCCTCCACCAACTCGAAGCCCTCCGCCAGGCGGCGAAACCCGGTCGAGAGATTGTCATAAATCACGACTTCATAGCCCGCCCCCCGCAGCGCCCGCGCCGCATGACTGCCGATGTAGCCCGCTCCGCCCACCACTAAGATCGCCACGCAATGCATATTGCCGCGAAAAGCAGTCGCCTCGAGGTGAAACTCGTCACGCTCCGTTTGTGACAGTGGAGAGTCGGGCGTCCCCGCTCATCGCGCAATTTGCGATGAGTGGGATTTCACCGTGGCTGCCGACGGGCGTAGAATCGCAACGTCGAACTCCACGCTGTCATCTCATCCTCGGCAGCGGATTCCATCGGGACGTAGCGCAGCTGGTAGCGAACATGTTGGGGTGAGAGGGGTCGCGAGTTGAAATTCGCCATCACTCTCCGTTTGTGACAGAGCGTTGCGCATCGACGGAGAGCAGGCGTCCTCGCCCGTGGCTGCCGCCTAGCAGCTTGCAGAAAAAACTCCGGTTTTGATCTTGTTTTGAAGGGGCGCGGCTTCAGCCGCGCCGTAAGTGCAGCAAGATCAATCGCGGGCTTTAGAGGCAGCGGAAAAACTAAGGTCTCGTATCAGGGCATCGCTTTAGCGATGCCGTAAGTCTTTCGCAATCAGACGCCCCTTTAGGTGTGTTCGTGAGAACTGGCGTTTTGGCAATCCGGTGGAACCTAAGTCCCGGAGGGACAACCCAGTTCTCACGCACACTCTTTAGGGGCTGGGAAGCGAAGTTAGACTTTTCCCGCAGCCTGCCTAGTGTAGAATTTGAAAGTCAACCCCCACGCTGCCATCCTCGGCAGCGGATTCCATCGGGACGTAGCGCAGCCTGGTAGCGCACTTGCTTGGGGTGCAAGGGGTCGCGAGTTCAAATCTCGCCGTCCCGACCAACTTCATCCCTCGACTCGGGGTCCTTCACTCCGTTCAGGATTTCGCCAGCGGGCTCCCGCTTCGCTCACGCCCGCTAGCCGGCTCAACTTGGGGTGCAAGGGGTCGCGAGTTCAAATCTCGCCGTCCCGACCAACTTCATCCCCCGACTCGGGGTCCTTCACTCCGTTCAGGATTTCGCCAGCGGGCTCCCGCTTCGCTCACGCCCGCTAGCCGGCTCAACTTGGGGTGCAAGGGGTCGCGAGTTCAAATCTCGCCGTCCCGACCAACTTCATCCCTCGACTCGGGGTCCTTCACTCCGTTCAGGATTTCGCCAGCGGGCTCCCGCTTCGCTCACGCCCGCTAACCGGCTCAACTTGGGGTGCAAGGGGTCGCGAGTTCAAATCTCGCCATCCCGACCATTTCGAATCGATCCCCACGAATACTTGGTGCGATCGCTGTTCTCAACAATTACTGTGAATTCGTTTCAGTCAGCCGAGGCCAGGTAATCTGAATCACGATGGTGGTAACGAGGGTCAGCAGAAAGCTGGCCATTTGAGGATGAGCGGGCCAGATGATTCGCCCGAGGCCGAACATCCATGATCCCAAGCCAACCGCAGTTCCAATCAAAGAAGCGATCAAAGAGACTTTCAGAGTTTTCATGGCCCATCCTCGATTGTGGGATACGACAAAAACCTCAGTTTCGTTCCATCCGAATTCCGCTCGCTTGTCGCAACGTAGAAGAAATTCATTGAGCGGCTTTCCATTGACCCTTCCTCCACAGCCGATATCCTCCCCAAAAGATCGCTAAGCATATGGCCAGTCCACAACGATAGGCGCCATCCGAGCAGGGTGGACGACAAGCGTACGAACTTCGTCACAGTAAGACTGGTAGCGGCTGCGAACAGCGCGCATCCGACGAAATACGCCCAGAACAAGTGCGCCGGCATCCAGGACGGGACCATATTCTGGATAGACCTCGCGCCGCGGAAATGCTCGGTCGCGAATACCGCGAGTGGAACGGCGATGAAGACACAGCCCAAGGTGATGAGCTTGTCCCAGCCGCGAGCCGCCCTGATCTCTTTTCGAAGTATAAAAACTCCGGCGACAAGATAGATAAGCCCGGCAAAAGACATCCAGAAATTCGTTGATGAAAGCATCAGAACTTTCTTTCGCGAAGGTGCTGCGGCAGAGATTATATCCCGGTCGCCGAGTGTTGCGAGAAGAGATGGGTGAGGATGTCCGATTTCCAGGTCTAGCTATGCGGCTCTGCTCGACATCGGCGCAATTACTGCACTCGTTCTCTTGCTGCTTCCGGGCGTGAAGAACGGAAATGGTCACACTGGACGCCCGCCGCGGCGTGCATAATCCTAGTCACAAAATCCCCATTACACCAACAATCCCGGAGCGGCGTGGAAAGAGCGGGAACTGGAGCGCGTCGATTTCACGTCAAAGTTGGCCTAAGAATGGCACTCTTAAGGCCTGCTAGGGCTGAGCTGCTCCTTTAATTCTGTAAATCGCGTACCACGTGCCTGCCATCAAGGCGCCGGAAAGCAAACGCATTAACGTGTGCATGGAAGCGAAGTAGCCAGCGTAACCGGCGGCGCCGACAACCTGAAAGAGCAACTGCCCAGCAGAACAGGCGCGACGAAACTTAGGCGACAGCCGTTCGCACCAACTGCGCACGCTATCCAAGCTGCTCCTTAATCGGGGTCGCCTGTTCGAGACGCTCCTCAAGGCTCACTTCACCGCGTTCTGCCTGGATAGCCCGCGAAGGCTGCCAGCGCTGCTCGAATCCGTTCTCCGTCATACGGATCATAGGGAACCTCCCGGAAGAAGAACCCAAACAAATACTTGCAAACCCAACTGTCTTGGAAAAGTTGCTTGGTCGCGATTTGACCAACAATCCCGGTTCTGAGCGTAACTGCCTGGCTACATTAACTATCGCAAGACAGTGAACCACGAGGCAGGACTTTTTCCAGCTACTGCAACTTCGCGTACTCCGCCTTGGCTTCTTTCAGGATGGGGATGCCGGGATCGGCGTCTTTCCAGAGGGTGAGGAAATCCTGATATGCCGCCTTGGCCTTGGCGGTATCGCCCTGGATGGCATAAGCGCGTGCCAGTCCAAGACGGGCCAGCGCTCCCCATGGAAAGTTCATCTCTTCAATGAATTTCTGAATTCCCTCTGCGCCAGTACTCCTGTCAATAGCTTCCGGCCGTTTTCTTTTCACTTCCAGGCCCGGCTTGGCTTTCGCTGGAGGCCGCCATGCGCGGCTGGGTGGCGCTGCTGTCAGCTGGACGACTGTTCTTTTCTTCGGATGTGCAGCAACTTCTCGATCTGGGCAACGACACTCCCGGATTCGTCCTTGACATCGACGGTGAACACCCGCTCGATCTTTTCCTTTTCCTGGGAATTCAGAGCCTGCTTGATTTCGCGGATTTGCTGTTCTGCCAGCCGGAAACTGGCAGAAACCGTTCCGCGTCCCGGCTTTTTGAAGCGGATGCTCGCCGACTTATCCCAGACAATGTAATCCTTCCCCAAATTCTCAATCAGCATGACCATAAAGAACGGGTCCGCCATGGAGTAGAGCGAACCTCCGTAGTGAGTGCCAACGTAATTCCGGTTCCACCAACGAAGCTTCATCTCCACATCAATCTCTGTCCAGTCGGAACTGAGGCGCCTTACTCGGATTCCTGCGCCCAGAAACGGTGGCCAGAGATTTATAAGCATTCGCATGTGGCGCTTCCAAGCTGTTTTCACGCTACGCTCCTGCCGACCTGTATGCAGCAACAGTTCATATCCGCCGCATGTTGAACGACCAACGAGCTAACCGCAAGTATGAGATGGCGCGCCATACTCTAAACTTCCGCTCGCCTTGGCCTCGTGCGCTGAACAGGTATAGCGGTTGCAACATCTCCTCCTAACAATTCTCAGTTGGTGCGAAGGCTGTTTTCGTCAGGACAGGTACAATTGCTTAGTGAATCAATTGGATTGTGCATTCACCTTGGCCTAAGATACCTCTCGGAAGCAGAGAGGCCAATTTCTGCACCAACTTCATTTGATCCTACCGCTTCTCCAATGGAGGCTGCTCCGGTGAGGGCGGAGGTAAGGAAGTGAGAGCGCCTAACTCTCTGAGACTAAAATATTCGAGGGCCCGTAGCTCAAGCGGATAGAGCATCGGATTTCTAATCCGAGGGTTGCAGGTTCGATTCCTGCCGGGCCTACCAACAATCCCTTTTGAAGTGAATCAGTTGATTGATTCCGGTGGCGAGGCCGGAGTCGGTTTTAGTGTCCCATAATGTCCCGAAGCCTCTGACCCTCCGATTTGGGGCAGCATTTCTTCGAGTCTTGCCATCGCGTCGCGCACGCGGCGAACATAGACACTTTTCGAGCGCTTGTTTGGCCCAGTGCGGTATGGGCACCATGCGAATGTGCCCGCCCTTACCGATCAGTTCCACGATGGCCCAGTGCTCCTGACCAATCTCTCTCGGCGTCAGTGCGAGACTCCTACAACACTCTGGGGAAAACCTCGGACAAGGTCAGCTCGATGCGGCGCACCGCGTCCGCGATTTGGCGGCTTATTCCGAGCGAGTCCTGCTGTCCATTGTGGTTGAAGATCAGCACTTGCAAGGCGTTGCGGATGTGGTGGTTGCACTCGGCCACTACCCGGAACCGATGAATGTTGGTGGCGCGGCGGTCATTCTCATACCTCAGCGACGTGTAGACGAGTCCGCCGACGATCAGCAACATGATTGACCCATGCACCCAGCCCCCCATCGGGTGATAAAGAGTGCGGACCAGCCAGCGGGAAAACAATGCCTCTCCGGCAGTCACAATGACGGCAGCGAAGGTGCCCCACAAGAGGCGGGAGCGAGGATAAGGCTGCAGCAGGGGAGTGGCATCTGCCATCAGGGGCGAGAGTGGCTTCTCGAAGTACGTTGCCCATAATCTCTCGCGCTCTGAGCCCTGTCGCGGCACCAAGGACAAGTTCGGATGACGGTGAGCGCGACGGGCGATTTCCACGTCGGCGAAAGTGCCTGCAGCCTTGAACGAACAATCTCTGGCACTGAAAATCCACTAAGACATCAGTCGTGGGCGAGGAATGTGTCATTCTCGAATCTTCGCTCTGGAAAATTCCAAGACGCAAGGATTAAAGATGGACATGTCCGTAAGTAAGTAGGTTCCCCCTCCGAGACGGCAGCAGAACGATAGTGTCAACTCCCGAGTTGTCGCTAGCCGGAAACTATCCAGCGCAATGCAGCCGTACGTCTGACTTCCGATAGTTAGCGAAAAATCTTTGTCCGAGAGAACTACTTCCCTGCGGCAAACGCACGCGAATGAAACTTCAACGTTTCCCCGAGGTGTGCCATAAAATACGCGGCGCCGTGGTTGCCGGGATACAGGTGAAATTCGTGTTGGATGCCTTCGGCTTGGAGTTGCCGGTGGAGTTCCGCCGCTCCTTTATCAAATCCGAATTCATCCTCCCGGCCGCAATTGAAATAGATAGACAACCCTGTAGTCCGTATCCGTGCACGGTTCCGCTTCGCCAGCACAAAAGGACTGTTCTGGTTCCAGTGCTGGAGGTCAACGGGATTGCCGAACACCGCTCCCAGCAGCCCGCTCAGCGGTGTCCCCGTGGGCATAGTCTCAGTCTGTCGCGGCGATTCTGCGATGAGCGCGGCACTCTGTGCACTGACCGACGAGAATAGCTCGGGATAGGCAAAAGCAAACCGAAGCGCACCATATCCGCCCATCGACATACCGCTGATGGCTCGGGCGGAGCGCTCGCGGCGAATCGAGTAATGCGACTCGATGTAAGGAATGAACTCGCGAATGAAGAAATCGCTGTAACGCACGCGGCCATCGGCGGAGTTGATGTAGAAAGTGCGCTTTCCTTCGGGCGCGATTACCAGAAAATCGGAGATCTGTCCTTGCTGGCGGAGGTCTTCGATCAGGTCCCATCCACCACCTTTGAACAAAGCCTGTTCGTTATCGCCGAGTCCATGCAAAAAATAAAGCACTGGATAACGCCGCGGAGAAGGGCCGGCAGTCGCCGAGTCGTAGCCGGGTGGCAACATAACGCAGTAGTGAACGGTTTGACTGAGGACGCGACTTTCCAGCGCGTTGCAATCGATGCGGCCCTGGGCGTGGGCTTGGCCCAGCAGGAGCGGGACCAAAAACAGGATGAGCCATCGCAAACAGCAGCGCATAAGACGAGTTTACAGGTCGCGGAAAAAGTCCGACTTCGCGCCCCAGCCCCTAAAGGGGCGTCTGATTGCGAACGACTTATGGCATCGCTAAAGCGATGCCCTGATACGAAACGAAGCGATGCCCTGATACGAAACGTCAGTTTTTCCGCAGCCTCTTTACTCGTAGCCTCCTTACTCGTAGCGAGTGCCTGCACCGGATCGAGACGCGCGGCTCGGGCCGCCGGGTAGAGCCCCGACAGCAGACTGACAACGATGGAAAAGGCGATCGCGCTGAGAACGAGCCATAGCGGCACTGACCAGATCTCCGCTGGAGGAAAATGCTGGCGTTGGAGATAAATGTTCATTGCGAAATTGATGAGGCGTCCGAGCGCCCAACCGAGCGTGACTCCGACGGCACCGCCGACGAGGCCCATGGCGCCGGCTTCGGCGAAGAAGAGGCCGCGCACGTCAGCATCACTGGCGCCGAGGGCCTTCATGATTCCGATTTCGCGCCGGCGTTCGAGGATGGCCATTACCAGCGTATTCACGATGCCGATGGAAGCAACGGCCAAGGCCAGACTTCCGAAGATCGCGAGGAACCCGTCGAGCACGGCAAAGAACTGGCGCATGCTGCGGGTCGCATCGACGATGGAAAAAGCGCTGAATCCCATCTTCTTGATGGCATCTTCAACGGCCGGGACCTGATTGGGGTTCGCTACCCGCACGCTGAGTGAGGTATAGCTGGGCGAATCGCTGGCCGAAGTGTCGCGCAGGTTGGACTGCATGATGTGCAAGTCTTGCGCAAGCTTGAGCGGGAGGAAGACACGTGCCCGGGCGGTCCCGCGCATGCTATCGGGATCGAGGTCGGTCACTCCCACAATTTTCAGTGCCTGCTGGCGTGAAACAACCGAGTACGCCGCAGCGTCACCAGGCCCCCTGTCAGCAGGCCCTGTCGTTGTGGGAGATGCCGTGGGAGATGCCGAGGGAGACGCGGTGCGCTCGGCATAGCGCATCGTCAACTCTTTCCCGAGTAGAGGTTTGGCCAACTCGGCAATATTTGTATCTGGTTGCTCGCGCCCGGCTTTGGTTTTATGCCCAGCAACTCTTCGGCAAACGACTTCTGCAGGATGACTTCCGGAGCCGCCTCCGACGAGAAGAAACTGCCCTGCATTCCATCGAAAGCATCATTGTTGCTCTTGGCGGAGAAGGGGACGCCAGCCACCATGGTCAAGTGGGGTTTGTCGTCGAAGCGCAACTCGGTAACGAACCGAATATCAGGATAGGCCTCGACCACGCCGGGGATTTGCGCGATCTTCCGTCGCGCCGGTTCATCCAGCGCGGGGCTCTCGGCCGGGGGTGGGCCGTCCTCTCGCTGTTCGCGGAAGTTGCGGAGGTCCCGCCGGGACGTGGCCACGACAGTGTCAAACAAGCCGGACTTCTGCAGTCGGCGTGAAGCAAGCTGCTGCAGGCCGATGCCGAGCGAGAGCATCGCGACCAGGGAGGCCACACCGACGGAGATGCCGATCGTGGTCAGCGAATTGCGGAAGACGGACTCGCGCAGGTTGCGAACCGCGAGGTCAGTGACGTCGTAAAACTTCATGGTGTTTCTCCCCGCGGCGCGGGCGCCTCGACGGACGAGATGTTGGGTAGGCCATCGTTGAGTAAGCCATCGTTGGACGATTTTGGTTACGTCATCGTTGGTTACGTCATCGACGAGCCTTCCATCCGCCAGATGCAACATCCGCCCGGCATACTTCTCGGCGAGGGCCTGCTCGTGCGTAACCATCAGCACGGTCATGCCCAGCGACTGATTGAAGCTACGAAGAAGCTCCATAATTTCTGTGCCGGTGCGGCTGTCAAGATTGCCCGTCGGTTCGTCCGCCAGAAGAAGCTTGGGGTGGTTAATGAGGGCGCGCGCCAAGGAAGCGCGCTGCTGCTCGCCACCCGAGAGTTCCGTGGGCCGATGCGCAAGCCGTCCGCTCAAACCCACGCGTTCGAGCGACTGGCGCGCCAGTGCAGAGCGCTCGCGGCGATCGACTTCGGCAAAGCGCATGGGGAGCTCCACATTTTCCAACAAAGACATGCTGGGTATCAGATTGAACGACTGAAAGACCATTCCGACGGTATGTAGGCGGTACTTGGCCAGTTGCTCGCGTGAGAGTGCGGCCAAGTTGTTTCCCTGGACGATCACCGCACCCGAGGTGGGCCGGTCAAGGCCGGCAATCAGGTTAAGCAGTGACGACTTGCCGGACCCCGAGGCACCCAGCAGAGCGACAAATTCGCCGGCACCAATGTCGATGGAAATCCCGTCCACCGCGCGCACCAACGCCTCCCCCATCTGGTAATGGCGGCAGAGGTTTTCGGTGCGGACAGCTAAGGAGTTCGGCATGGGAATTTCCATGCTCACGGATATCTCCCCGCATGAAGAACAGCGCCTCGGGCAAGCCAAAGGCGTGGAAGGCTTCTGTGAGGCCATCGCCCGAGCCCCGGCCTGTGATTAGGATTGTTGTTGCCGGTCGTTTTCATCGGGATCGTCCCTCTGCCCATTGTAGGATGAAAATTGTCAGATTTGAGCCGAGAGGGCGGCCACATTCGAACCATCCGCCGGTAGCGAAAAATCGCTTTTTGTCGTTCGTCTCGCGCTGGTCTCGATGTCCAGCGCCTCTCACTTGACGCATAAGTTAGGAGTCACACTTTCGTGCCATTGCCCTCGCGGCGATCAGAACGTAGAGTCGTGATTGAGCAGACTTCGGGGGAGGGCTGTTCAAACGGGCGTCCCGTGACTCTAACCGAGTCGGGGCGCTTTCGTTTTTGCGGCTCTTTGACCCCATCCTGCGGGCGTGCCGCATATTCATTGCCCTTACTCACACTTTCGGCGCGCTCTCATTCTTTGGTCTTCTTTGGTTTTGGTTTCATCATTTCCCATTCCTTGGCTGTCAGCTCCCGTCCCAGCGCCGTGAACTCGCCCGCCCCTTGCAGCCACTCCCCGCCATCCATGGTCACGACTTCTCCATTTACATACCCGGCGCCATCGCTAATTAAGAATGCGGCCAGGTTGGCAAACTCTTCGGTCGTCCCAAACCTTCCCAGAGGGTTTCGTTTCTTTGCCGCCTCCGCCAGTTCCGGACGCGGCAGTAGACGCGAGAACGCGCCTTCCGTCGGAATCGGCCCCGGTGCGATGGCGTTCATACGAATCCCGCGATCGCCCCACTCGATTGCCAGGCTCCGCGTCAGCGCCTGCACGCCTGCCTTCGCCACCGCCGATGGCACCACATACGCCGAGCCCGTCGTCGTGTAGGTGGTGGTAATGTTCAGCACCACGCCTCCGCGCCCCGCCGCCAGCCACCGCCGTCCGCAGGCCATCGTCGTGTGCAGCGTGCCCATCAGGACAATGCCAATCACCGATTGAAACGCACCCAACGAAAGATCTTCCGTGCGCGCCAGAAAATTTCCTGCCGCGTTGTTCATGAGCACATCGAGCGGACCTTCGGCCCAGATGATCCCGATCATCTCTTCGACCGCCGATGGGTCGCGCACGTCGCAGGGACGGGAGTGGATCTCGTTGCCGCCGGTGCGCTCGCGTAACTCCTGCTCGGTCGCCGCAAGAACTTCGTGGCGGCGTCCGCAGATATAAACTTCCGCGCCCAGTTCCAGAAACCGTTGCGCCGTAGCCTTGCCCAAACCGGTGCCGCCGCCGGTAATAAGAATGCGCTTGCCGTGGAGCAGATCCTTCTGGAACATGGGTGTTGTCCTCCCTGAATGAACTGACGATTGTAATGGACAAATCTGCTGGTGGAGCGACGGGCGCCCTCGCCCGTCCAAGCATTTTGGACGGCAGGGCGGGGACGCCCAGCTCTCCACCATCAAGGTTGGGTTGAGGGAGACGCCAGTTCCAGCCTCGCCAGCGCCCAGCGCGCGTGTTCCGCTACCACCGGGTCCGAATCCTCGCTGAGTTTCTTCAGCGTCGGCACAAATTTCTTGTCGCCGCTGTTTCCCATCGCAATCACCGCATTCCGCCGCAGGCCGGAAAGCTTGGCGCGCCGGACGGGAGATCCGCGAAACACTTCCCGGAACTCTTCCTGCTGCATTTCGGCCAGCCAGTCGAGCGCTGGATTGACCAGGCCTTCCCGCGCCTCGAACTCCGCCGCGGAAGTCACTGGAGCCTTGCGATTCCACGGGCAAACGTCCTGACAGATGTCGCATCCGAAAACGTGCCGTCCCATGCCCGAGCGCAGTTCGTCTGGAATCTCGCCCCGCTTCTCGATGGTCAGATAGGAGATGCATAGCCGGGCGTCCAATTCGCCGGGCGCAACAATCGCCTGGGTGGGACAGGCGGTGATGCAGCGCGTGCAAGTTCCGCAACGATCTGGCGCAGGCAGGTCGGCCGTGAGCTCATCGCCGGTGAGATCGTCTTTCGTGAAATCGTCTTTCGTGAAATCGTCTTTCGTGAAATCGAGCGAGGTCAGGATCACGCCCAGAAACAGCCACGATCCAAGCTGCTGGTTGATGATGCAAGTATTCTTGCCGATCCATCCGACGCCGGCATACTTGGCGTACACGCGCTCGATGAGCGGGCCGGTGTCGACATAGGAACGGAGGTGCAAGTTGCCAGTGGCCAGCGGCCAGTTGCCCGTAGGGTCGAAGAATCCGCGCAACTCATCTTCTACCTGCTTCAGGCGGCGCAATACGGCGTCGTGATAATCCTCGCGAGACCAGGCGTAGCGCGAAATCCAGCCGCGGCTTGCATCTTCGGTTTGCACCTGAGTCGAGTAGGGATGCGCGGTGTTGTAGTTGATGGCGCACACGATCACGCTGCGCGCCCAGGGAGCGACTCGGGCCAGCGCCGCGCGCTTGAGTTCGCCGGCCTCATCGCGCGCTTCCATGTACTTCATTTCGCCGTGCTTCCCATCCGCGATCCAAGCGGGAAAGACGTGCAACTCGCCGAAGTCGCGGACCGGCGCAATGCCGCAGAGATCGAATCCGGCGGCGCGCGCGCACTGCTTGATGCGGGTTGGAAGGTCGGGAAGCAAGTGGGCAGTCACTGCGCGGCCAGTTCGGCCGCTGGGGGAACTCACATCCTCCAAGAGGCTACCACTGCGAGGTTGTGAGCGCTAACGCTGTTCTCGCCATTTATCGCACGCCAAGCACAATCTTCATCAGTTCGGGGTCGATCCTACGCAATGCAGTGAACAGAATTTATGGCGTCCGGCGAACCATTGCGGAGTCGCCTCGCACCTTCTGAGTCACGCGCACCTGCGCCGCATTCTAGGGCGAACCGGTACTTCCGAAACCTGGCGGAATATCATAAACATAAAATGAGTGCCCAACGATGGCAACCGGCCGGGTTCGCCACACCCACGCATTAGCACCTCCATAGGCTAGAGTGCGCGCCAGTAAGTGTGCGCTCACTACACATAGAGCCCCGGCGCGGGATCATCCCGCATCAGTTCTGCAAGGCCGATGTTTTCGTAGGCAAGGCCGTACAAGGCACGCATCAAGGCCGAAGAACTCTCGGTACTGGCTGGAGAGAAGCTGCCTATATCCGCCAACCGGACCACCCGTCCTTCCGCATTGCGATCGGCCCAAGCTCTCAATTGTTTCAGCCCCTGCCCCCAATCAACGTTGCTGTCATCCAACCACAATGGCCCGCACCTTGTCCCTCCATCGACTCCGATTTGGCTCGGAGTTCGCAGGCAAGCCGCCTCATTGAAATACGACAAGTGATCCGGATAGACTCCCGCTGCCGCAAGAATCATCCATGCACACAGAACTCCAGCCGCGTAGCCGCCCCATTTCGTTCCATTTCGTATGAGCGTTGCGAGGCCCAGTCCTCCGATTAAATAAGCAAACGGCAATACGGGAATCACATAGCGGAATCCACAGGCATCCGCAAAGATCGTGTAGCCTGCAAATAGGGCTGCCGGGGGCAACACGAGAAACAGCTTTCTAATGGGAGTAATCGTTCTGCTCCGTATCAACGTCACAAGCCCGATGCCGACTAGAATGATGCTTGCGATCGGCTCCTTTAGGAGATAAGCGACGGCAAAGTAACTCCAGAAGTGCTTTGCTGTCTTTCCGGCCATAAAATACTGATAGCCCCGAACGTGGTCAGCATTTACCTGGCGGAGTCCTCTGAGATAGAGCAATGGGCCATTCGGAGAGAAATAAAGCGCTTGAATCACCACAAATGCCACCACGCACATCGCCAGGAAGGCGCAGGCACATAGGGCGACTCTCCCTTCGGGCGGCAAACGAGTCGAGGGCCAATATGGATCGAGAAACGTGGGCTTGCGGCTAGGTCCCTGCTCGACCGGCCAGAACACAGCGGCTGCCAACAACAGCGGTGCGACCGGCACCAGGAACAGTGCCGAAAATTTCGCGCCCATAACGGCTCCCATCGCGAGACCACACAACAGTAGCCGGTTAAGCGTGGGACGCCGCACATAGTTCCAGATTGCGAAGACAAAAAGAACGCTGAACGCCGCGAGTCCAACGTCCGTCGTGACCAGAAATGAGTGCGCCAGCACGGTCGGGTCCAGCACATATAGGAATACCGCGCCCACCGCCGCAAGAGCGCCGATCATCTGGCGGCCCCATACATAAATCAGAACGCCCAGCAGAGATGCGACGAGAATGAAAGGGAGCCGCGCCCAGAACATCACCCTGTCCGGGCCATTCCCCGCGATGATCGAGTTTCCAATCGACCATTCCCCGCCATGCGTTTTCGGCCAATGAATCCCGCCCAGCAACAGGGCAACTGCGCTCATCTCCTTCAGTAACGGTGGATGCTGCGGGTTGGCGCGAAACTCGCCTTTCTCCAAATAGTACAGCCCCGAGGCGAGGTGCGGCGGCTCATCGAAAACCGGACTCTTAATGCTGCTCTCGAGAAAGATTAGGAGCAGAAAGACAGCGATCAACCCGCCAGCCAATAGCGAAAGCACTGAGTTTTTCTGAGGCTTAACGACTACCGTAGCCATTTTGTGGACCTTACAGCAAGTGCTACATACTACTATTGCGGATCAGGTCCGGTTTTGGCACGTCCAGGTGAGCACGCCACATTACGAAAGTGCTTGCAGTTTTGAGAGCAGAAGTGTCACGCCGTCACCGTTTGTGACGAATGAGAACGTCTATTCCCGAAGTCTGGCTTGGCGAAAAATCGCGCAGTTAAGAAGAGAGAGATATATAGATATAGATGAAGGTAATGAAGTAAAAAAAAAGGATAGATAGTAATAAGTTAAAGATAAGAAAATAAGAAAGAAATATGAATATATTAGATAAAAAGTTAGATAATGATTAATAATTAGAAATAAAAAGTGAAGGGGAGAGAGATAAAAAATAAAATAGATAGATGTTATAATTAAAAAATAGAGATATAAGGGATTTAAAGAGTAAGAAAGAACTTTCAAGTGCTCGTAATCCAAAAATTAAGTAGAATAAGTAAAAAAGAAAAGAAGATTGAGAGATATGGAAATTGGAGATTTAGTATAGCGCTCGTCATAGGAATTTTATCCGACAGACGCAGGCTACGGACAATCATTGAGATGAAAATAAAGGAAGAGAGAAGTGAGATGATGTGTGATATGAAGAGGGATGATTGATAGATTAAGAGGCAAAGTAGAAATAGAGATATGAGAGAAATGAAAAGATAGAAAGATGATGAGAAAGAAAGAAAAGAGTAGTGAAAAAAGGATGAGTTAGGGTGAGAGAGGAATTAATAAATAGATGATGAGTAGATTGAGATGTGGGTTAGTGGTAGAGAACTAAGCAGATGAGTGCTGGCTGACACGGGCTAACTGAATGATAAGGCGTTAGTGGCGTCGCACACTTTTGCACGGATGATTCGTTCAGCGCACGCTTGCACTGATTGATCTGTGTGCGTGCCTGAACTCCGGTGCCGGTGCCACAGCAGTTGCCGCAGATCGCGATTCTCCCAGCTCGGTACCCAGATCTGCGGAAAGTCATCTTGAGCTGAGTCTCAGGATCAGCTGCGCTCCTGGCGATCCGTCTTCTGCTTGCGTACCCGCTTCGTGTTGATCTCGGCAGCGTCCCCGATCCACAACTCAAACTGCAGCTCTGCCCGTAGTCGTTCAAACCAGCGCGCATGCCCGCTCGCCTCCATCCCCACACGAACCTTCATTCCCTGAGCCGCCAGATCACCGTAGAACTTCTCCGCTTCCTCGCGGTGCTGCAGTCGCCGCTCTTGCAGTTCCCCGGTGTCTGTATCTACAAACGCAATTTGCTGAAAGCTCGTGTGATAATCGCATCCTATAATGATCATTGTTCGTCTCCTCTCTCCCGAGCGCTCTTGTTTGTTTTTTAACTACCAAAGTTTACTTGGGTACAGGAGTAGATATTGTCATGGAATTAGCGCTCATTGACGACTCAGGGGTGAGCATAATTGAGGTCACGACGTTTATCTTCCGCTGATTGTGAAAAGGCGTCTAGCTTTTGGGCGCGCGTCCATGCGCCGCTTGCTTGGCGGCAGGGGTGAAGTGCTCGATCCGGTTCCGGCCGTTCTCTTTGGCCTTATAAAGGCCGGCATCAGCCTGATTCAACAACATTTCCACTTCGTTCTTCCCCTCGCAAGCGAGAGACGGCGACTCCCATACTCATGGTGATGAGTCTTTCCTCGCCGGAACAAACCACGGGGGTTTTGGCAATGATCTCGCGCAGTCCATCGGCGCGCAGCAGAGCGTTGGGCAGATCGCAGCTGGGCAGAACCATAAGGAATTCTTCTCCGCCATAGCGGCCAACGCCGTCGTAGACGCGCAGTTGAGTGCGCAGGCGCCGGCCGATTTCCCGGAGCGCCTCATCGCCAAAAAGATGGCCGAGGGTGTCGTTCACGTTCTTGAAATGGTCGACGTCGGAAAGAATCACGGCCACGGGCTTGCGCTCCCGGCGCGCTCGTTCCAATTCCCGCTCCAGCATGGCGAGAATTTCTCCGCGATTCATCAATCCGGTGAGGCTGTCGTGGGTGGCGGCGTGGCGCATGGACTCGCGAGCGGAAACCAGTTCCTCCTGCAGGTCGAGGATCCGCTTACCGACCAGCAGGCGCGCCTTCAATTCCAGCTCGTCAAAGGGCTTGACCAGATAGTCGTCGGCCCCGGCTTGCATGGCCTGGAGCATGTTCTGGCGGCCCTCCTTGCTGGTCAGCAAGATGACGTAAACGTAGGGACTGGACGATCCGGCTTGGCGGATGCGCTGGCAAAGCTCAATGCCATCGAGATCGGGCAGCACCCAATCGAGCAGAACGAGCTTGGGAGCATTCGGCTCCTCCAGGATTCGCCAAGCTTCGGAGCCGCTCTCCGCGAGGGTGACGCCAAAACCCCAGCTGCGCAAATGATCGCCGATCAATTTGCGGTAGACAGCGGAATCATCGACCACCAAGGCTTGCATCAGTCTTGAACCTCCGACCTCCGCTGCGCCAAACCACGAACCGCCGCTCATTCATCCCCCTTGGCAGATCGGTACGACCTGACCATAATAAGACCAAGAGGCGCTTTGAGGGCTGGCAAAGGGCTGGCCCGTGTATACAGAGATACGTCTTGAAGAATCGGCAAACGGCGCCAGATGCTTTAGTTAGTAGGCTCGGGCCGTGATCGAAAGCCCATATTCAAGCGCCGAACCCCTATCCAGCAGGCGTGTCGGGGCAAGCTTTCACGCGTCCGCGTGCCTTCGAAGAATGCAGGGACTTCTATCTCGCTTGTAGTTTCTCGGGTGAGGGTTGACCTAAGCTTCTCCAGCGGCCTAACATAGCCGCCGACGGCACTGAGGCCCTCGGAATGATCGGCCAGACAGTCTCCCACTATCGCATCGTGGGAAAGCTCGGTGGTGGAGGCATGGGCGTGGTGTATGAGGCGGAGGACACGCGCCTGGCCCGTCACGTCGCGCTCAAGTTCATTCCCGAGGAGATGGTCCACGACCGCAAGTCGCTCGACCGCTTCATGCGCGAAGCGCGCGCCGCTTCCCAGTTGAACCATCCCGGCATCTGCACCATCCACGATATCGACGACAACGGCGGACATCCCTTCATTGTCATGGAGAAGCTGGAAGGGATGAGCCTGAAGGAGCGGATACGGGGGAAGTCGATGGAGGTCGACGAGATCCTCGACATCGGCATCCAGGTGGCGGATGCTTTGGCGGCATCGCATGCCAAGGGGATCATTCATCGCGACATCAAGCCGGCCAATATTTTTGTGGCGCAGAGCGGTCAAACAAAGATCCTCGATTTCGGATTGGCCAAGTCGGCGCGCGAACCGGGATCGGACGAGGCAGCGATGGAGGACTCGCTGACTGCGGTGGGCGTGATTCCGGGAACGGCGGTTTACATGTCTCCGGAGCAGGCGCGCAGCGAAGAACTGGATGCGCGCAGCGATTTGTTCTCGCTTGGAGTCGTGCTTTACGAAATGGCGACGGGCAAGAAGCCTTTTGCCACCGGCAACGTGATTACCACGCTGGACGCAGTCTTGAACCAGAAGCCGGTCTCTCCGCTTCAGCTCAACCCCGCGCTCCCCCCGGATCTCGAAGGCATCATTGGCCGGGCTATGGAGAAAGACCGGGGACACCGCTACCCGAACGCGCTGGCGATGAAGGGCGATCTCCAGTCGTTGAGGAAGGAAACGGAATCGGGGTTGACCAAGAGCGGGGCGCGGCGGCCAGCCTTGCCGTATCGCATTGCCACGAACGCGTTTCAGTCCTCGAGCAAGTTTTCAACTTATCTTCTGCTGGGAGTCAGCGCGCTGCTGCTGACGGTTTTGATCGCGGTAGGAGCGTGGTGGTTCAAAGAGCGTCGGATGGCGGGCGTTGGCGCGGCGAAGAACACCATTGCGGTGCTGCCGTTGCAAAACATGAATGGCGACATCAGCGTGGAGTTTCTGCGTTTCGCGCTGGCCGATGAAATTGCCAACACGCTCACCTATACCCGGACGCTTGACGTTCGCCCCTCCGCGATCACGCGAAAGTTTGTCGGCAATGACGTCGATCCGCAGCAGGCGGGCCGCGCCGTGCACGTGGCCAACGTGCTTACCGGACACTTCCTGAAGCAAGGCGACCGCCTTCTGATTACGCTCGAAGCGATCCAGGTGGACGGCAACCGGCTTTTGTGGCAGATCAACATGACCGCGCCCGCTCAGGACCTGATCGCATTGCAAGCGCAGATGGCCGCCCAGATACGGCAAGGGTTGTTGCCGGCGCTCGGTGCGGCCGGTGGTTTTCTCGATACCGGCACGCGCCCGAAAAACGCGGAGGCTTACGATCTCTACCTGCATAGCCTGGCGTTGCCTCACGATGCCGGGCCGAACAAGGATGCCATCGCGGTTCTCGAGCATGTGGTCGAAGTGGACCCAACCTATGCGCCGGCATGGGAACAGCTCGGAGTGCGTTGCTACTATGACGAGGCCTATTCGGATGGTGGCGAGCCGATGTTCCAGCGCTCCAACCAAGCCTGCGAACGCGCCGTAGAACTCGATCCGAATCGGGTCGCTTGCCGCTGGACAGCTGATCAGCAAACCGGGTTGAGCGAGGCGAACTCGGCAAGGCATACCAGGCGGCGCAGGCGCTGGTCAAGCGTCGTCCGGAGAGTGCCGAGGCCCATTTCGCGATGGGCTATGTCTATCGTTATGCCGGGATGCTGGGGCAATCGACGAATGAATGCAACACTGCGCTGGCGCTTGACCCCGGTAATTACACTTTTCGCTCTTGCGCCTGGGCGTTCATGGAGTTGGGTAAGACGGAACGGGCCGCGGATTTTGTCCGTCTGGATGCCGGTTCGGAGTGGGCGGCGTATATCGATGCCATCCATCCTTCTGCGCGAAGGGAAGATTGCGGAAGCGCGCGAGGCCGTGAAGCGCATGCCGACTGCGCCGCGCTATCAGCGCGATCTGCTGGAGGCTTGTCTGCAGTTGCGGCCAGCCGCGGATCTGGACCGGATGGCGCACGAAGCGGAAACCAGCCTGCCCACCGAGCCCGACCCTGAGACGTGGTATTACCAGGGAGTCGCTCTTCGCGTACTGTGGCAAGAAACAAGCGGCTCTCCATCTGCTCCAGAGCGCGGTCGAGCAGAACTATTGCGCGCACGAGAATCTGCTTTCCGATCCTCTGCTGGCAAAACTTCGCACCGATACAGCGTTTGACAAAGTGTTGACCGCCGCGGGCGCTTGCCAGGAGGCGGTGAAAGCGGCGGGCAGCACTCAGGGCCAGTGAAACGGAACCGGACTTTCGCCGCTATTTACTAGTTGGTACTGTGGGTGCCCCCCCGTTTTCCCGCAGCTTGTAATCCGCCCTCGCAAGACCTTCGGCCATGGGATCAGCGTCTGCAAAGAACGTGTCGGACTTTCCACTTGCAGGCGGGCGGGAGCTTCGGTACTATCACGTCAACTCTTTGGTGCGACCTTGACGAATGGACGGAGTCTCCGACGGCTTAGTTTTAGAATTCCCGGGGTACGAGTATGCCTGCCGGTCTCGGTGCGGGGGGAAGAGTGAGCTGAGAAATTAGAAATCGTAAGTGCTCCCGAATCCCACCCGCCAGAAACGCTGGCAAGGTGGGTTTTGTTTTTTCCGGGGAGCACGCAGGATCCCCGTCCTCAGCGCTTGGTCGTCCCTCCGGGACTTGGATCGTTTTTCCAGGTTACCCAGCGCTGAAGCGCTGGGCTACGCTGGTTCGCCCCTCCGGGGCTGGATTTGCACCACGGAATGCTAGGGAGGTTCTTATGACCGATCAGAAAACCGCGCCGAGCACGAGCAAGGGCAAGACCATGACCGGGGCCAGTATTCTTTGGGAATGTCTGGAACGTAAAGGCGTGAAGGTCGTCTTTGGCTATCCGGGCGGCGCCATTCTGCCCGCTTATGACGCTTTGAAGGGCAGCAAGATCCATCACATTCTGGTGCGCCACGAGCAAGGCGCAACCCACATGGCCGACGGCTTCGCGCGCGCCAGTGGAGAGGTGGGAGTTGCGGTTGCAACCTCGGGGCCGGGAGCGACCAACATGGTTACCGGAATCGCCACCGCCATGCTCGATTCCATCACCGATCGTCTGCATCACCGGGCAGGTGGGCAGCAAGCTGATTGGGTCGGACGCGTTTCAGGAAACCGACATTACCGGCGTGACCCTTCCGATCACCAAGCACAACTATCTGGTTACGCACGCTAGCGAAGTGGCGCGCACGATCCGCGAAGCTTTTTATGTGGCGCGGTCGGGGCGGCCTGGTCCGGTGCTGGTCGATATCACCAAAGATGCGCAGCAGGGTACGTGCGAGTTCGACTGGGAAGCGGCGAAGCCGCAATTGCCGGGTTACCGGCCCGACCTTTCGCCCGCTCCGCAGGAGTATGCGCAGGCGCTGGAGTTGATCCACAATTCGAAGCGGCCGGTGATCCTTGCCGGTCACGGCATCATCATTTCTGGAGCCATGCGCGAGGTGCGCGATTTTGCCGAGCGGGCCGGGATTCCGGTCGCACTCACACTGCTCGGCCTGGGTGCGCTCCCCGCATCGCACCCGCTCAATCTGGGCATGATGGGCATGCACGGGGAAGCCTGGGTGAACCATACGATTCAAGAAGCGGATCTGTTGCTGGCCTTCGGCATGCGCTTCGACGACCGCGTCACCGGCACACTGAAAACCTACGCGCCCAATGCCAAGAAGATTCACATCGAGATCGATCCCGCGGAGATCAACAAGAACGTCAAGGTCGACGTTCCGCTGGTCGGCGACTTGCGGGAAGTTTTGCTGGAGTTGTTGCCGCATATCGAATCCATTGATCGCAGCGAGTGGCTGGATTCCATCGACCGGCTGAAGGGCGATTCCGCGGTGCGCGACATCCAGAACCTGCCCGACAGCGGCCATCTTTATGCCGCCCATGTCATCAACGATTTGTGGCACCAGACGCGCGACGGCAATACCATCGTGGTCACCGACGTCGGCCAGCACCAGATGTGGGAGGCGCAGTACTACAAGCATGAGCGTCCGCGCTCGCTCATTACTTCCGGCGGATTGGGCACGATGGGTTTCGCGCTGCCGGCCGCCATCGGCGCCAAAGTCGCTTGCCCGGAGGCCGAGGTCTGGGTGGTGGCGGGCGATGGCGGATTCCAGATGACGATGTGCGAACTGGCGACGATTGTGCAGGAAAACCTGAAGATCCATATCGCCATCATCAACAACGGCTTTCTCGGCATGGTGCGGCAGTGGCAGGAATTTTTCTACGACCGCAATTACGCGGCGACGCCGTTGCTCAATCCGGATTTCGCGAAGTTGGCGGAGGCTTACGGCATTCGGAGCGCGACGGTCTCGAGGCGTTCCGAGGTCGTGCCCGCGGTCGAAGCGGCGCGCCAGCACAAGGGGCCGATGCTGATCAATTTTAAGGTGGAACAGGAAGACACGGTCTATCCGATGGTCGCGGCCGGGGCGGCGTTGCACGACATGATCCGGCGGCCCAGCCCGATTGTCGAGACGGCCGAGGATTAAATGCGCTTCGGGCTGCGAGCTTAGAGCTCAGCAATCCATTTGCTTCAAGCCCGTAGCTCGAAGCTCTGCAGCCACCGCAAGGACTGATCGGTAATGCTCAATCGAAGACAATAAATTATGCTGAATACATTCATGGTGTACGTCGAAAACAAACCGGGTGTGCTTACCCGCGTGGCTTCGCTGTTTCGCCGCCGCGCCTTCAATATCGATTCGCTGACGGTGGGGCGGACGGAAAAACCAGAAGTGTCGCGCATGACCATTACCGTCGACGCCGACCACGACCAGGCCCGCCGCATCGAGGCCAATTTATACAAACTCGTAAACGTGTTGCTGGTCGAAAACATCACCAATCAACCGGCCATTGTGCGGGACTTGGCCATGATCCGGGTGGCGGCCACGCACGATGCGCGCTCCCACGTGCTGGAACTGGCCAGCGTGTTTCGGGCGCGGGTGGTGGATGTGGCCACCGAATCACTGACCATCGAAATCACTGGCGGAGAAGACAAGATCGATGGACTGCTCGAAGTGCTGCGTCCATACGGTGTATTGGAGATGGTGCGCACTGGCATCGTCGCCATGCGACGGGGCAGCAAGTCTGCCGACGCCGCTTCGACGACGGAGAGCATGGCGCGAGGCGCCGCCAGTGACGATGTCTCCTACTCGGTGTAAGGCAGGCGATTTCGCGGGACTGACGACGCGGCTGAACAGAGTGCTGAAAACTCCTGGGGCAGGCCGCAGTCGCCCTCAGCGGCTGAAGCCGTCGATGAAAGTCAGCTTATCGCAGCGGTGAACCGCTGCGCCACCCAAAAGCAAGAGCGAAATCGAGTTCTTCAGCAATCTGTGAAGCCGCGCCCCTTCAAAACAAAGCTGAAGCAAAGTCAAAATCAATGCCAGGTCAATCCGAGCTTAACACCGACTTTTTCCGCAGCCGGTTAGGCCACCGAGGTTTCTGTCGTGCTAGTGGGTTGAGGCGGCATCTGGATCTGGATAATGTTGTTCTTGATGGCGTAGACAACCAGATCGCGGATGGAATGCAGACTGAGTTTCCGCATGATGTTGCTGCGATGGGTTTCCACGGTCTTGGTGCTCAAGTTCAGCAGCGAGGCTACTTCCTTGGAACTCTTTCCTTCCGCCAGAAGCTGTGTGACTTCACGTTCCCGTGCCGTTAGTGCGGGCAAATCCGGAGGCTCATTCCGAGATACGGCGTGTCCCTTATCCAGGAAACCTCGCAACACTAGATCGTTCACTCGCGGCGTAAAGAACATTCGCTTGCCCTGCAAGGCTTCGACCGCAGAGACCAGATCGCGAGCTGCGTCGGATTTGAGCACGAATCCGCGCGCGCCGGCGTCGAGGGCTTCACGGATGACCTGATCGGCGTCGGTGATCGTCAGGACAATGATTTTGAATTGGGGATCGTGCTGCAGCAGTTGACGTGTGGCGTCCAGTCCGTTGAGCAATGGCATGCCAATGTCGAGGATCACAACATCGGGCTTCAACTGCTTGGCCATTTCAAGCGCTTCGCGGCCATTGGATGCTTCTCCACACACCTCCCATCCCTCATGTTTCTGGAGAAGCGCACACAGACCCCGGCGTACAATCTCGTGATCGTCGGCTAACAGAATACGCAGCTTCATGGCAGATCCTCCTACTACAGACTTTCCGCGACCTTCGAAAGTAATAAGGGCCCGAGCAATTTAAGCCTGAGCGCGTGGATTTCGCGCCAACGCGATAAATTCCCGATGCTGGCTCACCGCCTCGACGGCCGCCACCAGATCCCGGGCGAGATTCGATTTCACGACGTACCCTCTGGCCCCTGCAGCTAATGCCTCACGCATCATCTGCGGAGAGTCATGCTGCGTAACAAACAAAACCTCGCGTCCGGGTGTCTTCTGCTGGATCAACCGGCACGCTTCAATACCATTCATTCTGGGCATGGTGACATCGAGCACGACCACATCAGGTTGCAACCGGCTGACCTTTTCCACGGCTTCCACACCATCCGACGCTTCCCCCACTACTTCCCATTCGGATCGCCCCCCCAACAAAGTCCTCAGCCCTTGTCTCACGACGGGATGATCATCGACCAGCAGAATACGAACGGCCATAATCGTTTAGCAACTCCCTGAGGCAGCCTCTTGCTAACCATGGGCCGTATTCCAGTTCCCGACGATTCATATAAGGCCACTCTAGACTTGTGCAGATCAGCGAAGCACGGTAAGACTAGCATGTTACTACCGTGGGCCCGAATACAGGGAATCCTGTAGGTCCGCGCTTAAGAGACAAAATATGATGAAACTCCTGGCCAGTCGAGCTTGGTTTCCTTACCCAATGGCCTAGAGAGAAGATAGGAGTTCGTAGAAAATTTCTGAAGCGCGGGCTAAGCTTCTGCGGGAGCTTGACTCTCGATCACACGAGTTACACTAGCCTCTGATGGCCTCTCCGGTTTCACGGCTGCGCCACTGGTTCGCCTTGGGCGCGATTCTGATGGTTACGACGGTCGCGGGGATGTATTTCTACGCGCGATGGAGTCTGCGCAAGGCCGTCCACGACTTGCCGGCGAAAATGGGCCTGGACATTCAGCAGACCGCCGAGGGCTTTTCGATTTCCAAGTCCATAGAAGGCCGCACGCAGTTTACGGTGAGCGCTTCCAAGGCGGTTCAGTTCAAAGAGGGTGGACGGGCGGACTTGCACAACGTCAAGATCGTCATCTACGGCAAGGATGCCGGTCGTTTCGACCAGGTTGCCGCGGATGACTTCGAGTACGACCCCGTGTCGGGCAATGTGACCGCGAAGGGCACGGTGCTGATTGACCTGGAAGCGAATCCCGAGGGGATGCGGCATTCGGACCAGACGCCTCCGGCGCAAAGGAGAACCCCGATTCATCTTGAAACCGACGGGCTGGTCTTCAACAGGAATACGGGGGACGCCTCCTCCGCCGGGAAGGTGGTGTTTCAGACGCCGCAGGCATCCGGTTCGGCCGTGGGCATTGAATATGTGGCAAAGACGGGTACGATGAACTTGCTGTCGGCGGTGGCGATGACCGTCAACCGGCCGCAGCCGGTCCATCTGAATGCGGATCATGGCGTAATTACGAAGCAGCCTCATCAGGTTGTTCTTACCACGGTGCACATGACCCGGGAGCAACAGGAAGCGCGGTCTGACCACGCGACTTTCTTCCTGCGCGAAGACGACACGGTGGACCACATTCTTGCCGAGGGCGATGTGGAGACGGTGCTTCATGGCCGGTCATCTTCCAATTCCAACTCGGAAACGCACGAGCGTTCCGATCACGCCGAATTGTTCTTGACCGGCGCGCGGAATCTCCTCACCACGGCCATTCTCACGGGCAACGTGCAACTCGCCTCTCTGGGAGCGCAGCCCGCTGATGCTGCCGCCGGGCGGGCAACGCTGCACTTCGCCGGGCAGCAAATGCTGAAGACGGTTCATGCCGAGGACGGCGTGCGTTTGACCCAGAAGAGCAGTCGGACTGGGACTCTGGTTGCGGCCGCGGCGCCGGGGTCATCTTCCGCTTCATCTTCCGCGTCATCCTCCGAACTCTCGTCGACGCCGGCGAAGGGAGGCACGCAGGATGTCGAAATGACCGCCCCAGTGATGGACTTTATCGTGAAAGACGGCCGCCTGCTGGAGCGTGCCGAGACCAGCGGACCGCCGCAGATCGTGATCACGCAGCCGGGCGCAAATCAGAAGACGGTGGTTACAGCCGCCAAGTTCACGGCGAAATTCACGGAGAACAATCGCCTGGCGACACTGCATGGAGAACCGGACGCGAAGATTGTCAGCAGCTTGATCGAAGCAAATAAGATCGAAGCGAGTAAGATTCAAGCCAGTAAGATCGAAGCAAGAGTAAGACGACGCGAGTAAGGCGGGATCGAGTAAGACCGGATCGCCGGGACAGACGGATCGAGTATCGACCAGCCGGATGCTTGATGTCGTCTTTTTTCCAGAGGGCGGCGTCCGCTCGATCACGCAGACAGGTGGGTTCGTCTACGTCGATGGCACGCAAAAGGCTTGGGCGCAGCGCGGAGAGTACACGACCGCCGATCAACAGGCAGTGCTGACCGGATCGCCTCGGGTGGTGGACGGCGGCATGACAACGACGGCCCAGACGATTCGCATGAACCGGGCGACCGGCGACGCCATTGCCGAGGGCAACGTCAAGAGCACGTACTCCGATCTAAAGGCGCAACCGGATGGCGCCATGCTCGCTTCCTCCGACCCGATCCACGTGACGAGCCGCAGCATGACGGCAAATCGTTCCACGGCGATTGCGGTGTACACCGGCGATGCCCGCTTGTGGCAAGACGCGAATATAGTGGAGGCTCCCACGCTTCAATTTGATCGAGAGCATCGCACTATCTTTGCGCAGGGCGTTGCGCAGGGGGTGGGGCAGAGAGAGGTCAGTGTGGGGACGGGGCTTCGCCCCGTTCGAGCGGGGCAGAGCCCCGCTCCCACACAAGCTCTAGCGCAGCCGGTCTCAACCGTGCTGGTGCAAGTGGACAAGAACGGGGCGGTGAGCCCGGTTCGCATCACATCCGCGCGTCTGAATTACGCCGATGCGGAGCGGAGAATCTTCCTGGACGGCGGGGTGACCACGAAGGCGTCCGACGCTACGATGACGGGACAGCAGATGACGGTATTTCTGCTGCCGCGGAGCCAGTCGAAAGCAGGAACAGCGCCGAACCCGGCAATGCCTGGGCAAGTGGACCGAATTATCGCCGAAGACCAGGTTGTGATCACCCAGCCGACCCGACATGCCACGGGTGAGCGGTTGGTGTACACGTCGGCGGACGACAAGTTCGTGCTGACGGGCGGACGGTTGAGCGGACTCACCTAGCATTTTTGATGCCGAACGAGGCAAAACTACGGGCGATTCGTTGACTTTCTACAAACACGATGATAGGGTGCTCGTAGAAGGCAGAGAAACGTCCCCGGCGGTCACGCGGACGCAAGTGGCACGATAAATGCATACGCTGGCCACCGACGAAATTGGGAAATCCTATCGTGGCCGACGCGTTGTCAGTGGAGTAAGCCTTCAGGTTCTGCAGGGCGAGGTCGTGGGCCTTCTGGGACCGAATGGCGCCGGAAAAACCACCTCCTTCTATGCAATCGTAGGTCTGGTTCCTCCCGACACTGGCAGGGTGTTGTACGACGACGAAGATATCACTAGCGTTCCCATGTACTTACGGGCACGCCAGTACGGTATCAGCTACCTCCCACAGGAAGCTTCGGTTTTTCGGAAACTGACGGTCGAGGAGAACATCTTGGCCGTGCTGGAAGTCCAGCCGATTTCCTGGCATGAACGACGGGAAAAGGCGGAGAAGCTGATTGACCAGCTCGGGCTGGAGCATATCCGGCAGAATCGCGGGTATGCGTTGTCGGGCGGGGAGCGGCGACGGGTAGAAATCGCGCGGTCGCTCTGCATCAGCCCAACATTTATATTGCTCGATGAGCCGTTTTCGGGAATCGATCCGATCGCCGTTTTGGATTTGCAGAAAATCATTTCCGATCTGCGGGCCAGCGGGATCGGGATTTTGGTCACGGACCACAACGTCCGCGAGACGTTGTCGGTGACGGATCGGGCGTACATAATAAACGAGGGGCGGATCTTCCGCTCGGGCACGCCGGAGGAGTTGGGTAGCGACCCGGAGGTGCGGCGCGTTTATTTGGGGGAAAGCTTTTCATTGGTGTGAGTACAATCGGGTGATCGGGTCCATTGAAAGTCAAAGGCATTTGAATTTAGATGATCCGATGGCCGGATCACCCGATGACCCGATTGTCTTTCAAGTTACCAAGGCGTGGGCACATTGACCTTTGGTGCCCACACGATCTACCTCGGTGCATGAGAAGCTAGATTTTCGACACTCCGATGTGGGTCACGCCGGGTGTGCAAGGGAACTGAGAAATTTTTAGGGAGAAATGGTGCTTCTTCAGCACAAACTGAACGTCAAGTTGTCGCAGCGGCAGATTCTGACGCCGGGTCTCGTGCAAATGGTCTCCGTGCTCGCGCTCAACAAGCTCGAGCTCAAGGACATGATCAATGCCGAGATGGTCGAGAACCCGGTGCTTGAAGAGCTCGAAGATGCCATCCCGATGCTCGATGATGTCGGACGCCAGGAGGAAGAACGCGACCGCCTGGCCGCCAAGGTGACGGCCCCAGCGGAAGAGGGTCCGACCATCGCGGATGAGAAGAAGGATCCGTTCGAGGAGATCGATTTCGGCTCGTTCTTCCAGGACTATCTCGATCCCGGTTATCGCAGTTCGGGGGAAATGGAAGAGATCGAGAAGCCTTCCTTCGAGAACTTCCTATCAAAGCCGGGGAACCTGAGCGACCACCTGCTGTGGCAACTAGGCGCGATTTCAGTGCGGCCGCCGGTGCATCAGGCTGCCGAGCTGATCATTGGGAATCTGAACGAAGAAGGCTATCTGATTGCCAGCGACGAAGAACTGCTGGGAATCGCTCCGGTCGCGGCTCCCGAGGCAGATGTGGAAGTGGCGGCCAAGATCGTTGGTGAAGCGGAGGCGTTGGGGATTGCCGTCGCGAAGGCTGCGCATGAAACCTCCGACCTCGAAACTTTCCACCTTGAGACTTCGGTTCTCGCGCCGGAGGACCTCGCCGCGGAAGACGTCGGCCATTCGAAGTTGACGGTGGGAGGCGCTGGAACAGAGTCTTTTGAGGCGGATGTTGAACCGACTGTTGAGCCGTATATTGAGCTCGATGTTCACGCGGGCGATGTTCACCCGGATCTAGAAACAACAACGATGGCAGCCAAGCCACCGTTGGCCGGCGCGTCGAACCCCGGAACCACCGCTGCTGGAACACCGGCCACGGGAGCCGCGACCGCGACCGCCCGGATGGCGATCTTAGACTTCACGGTCGCCGATCTGCACGAAGCGCTGGAAGTGGTGCGCCAGTTCGATCCGCCGGGCATCGCTTGTCGCGACCTGCGCGAATGCCTGCTCTATCAGTTGCGCTACCATCTGGAGCAGTTGCAACTGCACCGAAACGGCAATGCCCTGACCGAGCAAGTTGTGAGAGATGCGATTGCCGTCGTCGATCAGCATTTGAAAGCGGTGACGCTGAAGCAGTTCAAGGAAATTGGGCGCGCGATTGGGCGTCCAGTCGAAGCCGTGCAGGCGGCGCTCGAGTATGTCCGCACGCTCGATCCCCGGCCGGGTTTGCGCTACAACAAAGTTCCGGCCCGGCTGATTGAACCCGATGTCGCTTTCGTGAAGCATGGCGACGAGTGGCTGGTCATCATGAATGACGACGACATGCCGCAGTTGCGCTTGAATCCCGCGTACAAGCGACTGATGACCCGCGACGGCAATGACCGCGACACGCGGAACTACGTCAAAGATCGCTACAAATCCGCTATCCAGCTCATCAAGAATATCGAACAGCGCAAGCAGACGATCGCCAAGGTCTGCTACTCGATCGTGGCGCGCCAGCAGGATTTTCTCGAGCGCGGTATCGATCAACTGAAGCCGATGATGATCAAGGAAGTGGCCGAAGAAATCGGCGTGCATCCTTCTACCGTCAGCCGCGCGGTTGCCAATAAGTACGTCCACACGCCGCAGGGCGTGTTCGAATTGCGGTATTTCTTCTCCGAGAGCGTGCAGGGGCCCGAGGGCGGCGGCACTTCGCTACTGATTTTGAAACGCCGCGTCAAGAAGTTGATCGAAGAAGAAGATCCAAGCCGGCCGTTGACCGACGAACAGATCACCCGCATTCTGCAATCGCAGGGTATCCAAGTCACTCGCCGAACGGTCGCGAAATATCGGGAAGATATGAAGATTCCCAGCACCCACCAAAGAAGAGTTAAAAAATAATCGGGTCATCGGGTGATCGGGCCATCGGGCCATCGAAAGTCAAGGGCGTTTGACCTTAGATGACCCGATCACCCGATGACCCGATCACCCGATTTCTTTTCAGGAGCGTGCTTGATGAACGTGGAATATACCGCGAGAAAATACGAAATCACTCCCACCATCCGCAAGGAAGTTGAAACCGGCCTCAACAAGATTCGCAAAATTCTAGGCGACCGATTCGAGACCAAGGTGATTCTGACCGTCGAAAAACGCCGACACAAGGCCGAAATCACGATCGACCCGCCCAACGGTCCTATTGTGGGGCTGGCCCAGACCACCGACATGGCGTCGGCCGTCAGTGAAGCTCTCGACCACCTGCACAAGCAGGCGCTCAAACATAAAACGAAGTGGCTGAGCAAGAAGCGCAAGGCGGTCAAGAAGTTTGACGGCCAGTCGTTAGAAGACAACGTGGAAGCGGCGCTCGGACTGGCGGAGAATGCCACCGTTTCCGTTCTCGTTCATAAATTTCCCTCGGTGGCGCGAACCACCGAAGTACACCTGGTGCATGCCCAGGATTCGGTGGCGCTTCGCCCGATGACTTTGGAAGAAGCGATCAAAGAGGCGCACTTCCGCGACAAAGATGTTTTTGTGTTCCGCGACCCCAAGGGCAGGTTGATAGTGCTGCACCGGACACGGGACGGCAAAATGGAATTGATCGAAGCACCGTAGATAGCGGAGTGCCACACGCTCCGTTTATCCGTCCGTTCTCTCGCGCAGAAACAACCAGCGCATAATTCCAAGATCTGATTTACCAGTTCAATTTCAACGCGAACTGGAACTGGCGCGGGTCGTAGGATGCGGTGGCCTGACCGGCGTTGGTGAAGAGCGGGCTTACGGCTGCCACGTTGTAGCGGTTGGCGATGTTGAACATGTCGGTGATGAAATCCATGTTGAAGCGCTCGCCGAAGTAAATGCGTTTGGCGAAGCGCACATCGTTGAACACCGTCCACGGAGTGATGCCCGCGTTGCGGCCGAGGTTGCCGTCGAGGGACGGCGAGGCCGGCGGGGCCGATCTGACCGTTGTAGTCGAAGATGCAGGGTTCCTGGAAAACTCCGGTGGGAGAGAACTTCGAATTGACCGGCTGATCTCCGATCGCTGTGCAAGCGGGGTTTACGAAGGTGTTGGGCCGCCCGGTGAGGGAAGACAACTGGAGGTTGTCGCCATTGCCGGTGATGATGTTGAACGGCCGGCCGGAACTGAATTCGATCTGGGGGCGAACGTCCAATTGCTGAAGAACTTGCGGGCGAAGCCGCTGCCGCTGAGCTTGCCCGACTGGTAGACGCCGCTGAAGACGAAGCGGTGACGCTGATCAAAGAGCGAAGAGGAACGATCGACGCCCGGGAAGTAGCTGTCCTGCGGGGTGAGCGTGGACTGCAGGTCGGTGGAATCGTCGATCGCGTGCGACCAGGTGTACGAGGCCAGGAATTCGTAGTGGTTGCTGAAACGCTTGCGGAGATTGGCGGTCAGCCCGTTATAGATGGAACTGCCGTTGGAGTAGTTGGCATCCATGTCGCCGAAGGGAATGCAGCCGGCGTAAGAGAAGCGAGAGGCGCGGGATTGCAGTTCGTGTTGAAACCCCGGTAGAGTTGCTAGAACCGCGTGCAACACGGCGGTGACGCAAGGCGCCGTGCGCAGGATTCGAGCAGCAATGCCGGCGGCGATGGAGGGGTTAAGTCCGCCGGGGCGGAAGAAATTCGTCAGCGGCGGCTGGACACTAGGGTGCGCCGCCCGGACCAACCCCGCAGACCGTACGGTCTACCGTGAACGGGCTGTCCGTGATGTGTTTGACGCCTGCGGCGACAGCGGCCTGCAGGTTTGGCGCCATCAAGTCGCCGCGAACCGTATTCGCGTTAATGGGACGGTTGAGATGACGGCCGCCGTTAAAGTTGTAGGCCACGCTGAGGGCGTAGCCATCGCCGAGGTCGCGCTCGACGGTCAGGTTCGCTTGCTGCGAGTAGGCGTAAACGAAGTTCTTGGCCTGCGGATACCCAAAGGGCTGGAAGGCCAGCGGCATGAAGTGCCTTGAGGCCAGGTTCAGGTAGTTCTGGTTGAGAAAAACCGAAGTGGGAGTATTCAAGGACTGGAACTGCTGCTGGTTCGGCTCGTAGAACGAGATTGGTATTCGCTTGTGGAAACGGGCGACGGCGCACACTGCGGCGAGCCGGGATTGATGAGGTTGCCTTGGAAGATCGGGATCGCGTTCAGGTTGCCCGGAGTGCCGGCAGCCTGTAGCAAAATCCAGTGCCGCCGAATGCCAACTGCCCGCTGGTCGAACCGTCCGACGCATCGCCGAGGAAATAGAGCCCGAGCAAGGGGTGGTCATAGAACATCCCAAACGAGGCGCGGACGACGGTCTTGCCGTCTCCCTTGGGATCCCACGCAACGCCGATGCGAGGTTGAATGTTGTTCTTGTCGGTCTTGATGCCCTTCTGCAAGCCCAATGCATCGTAAGCGGGAAGCGCCAGTCCTTGCGGGGGCTTGAACGTGGGCGGGAATTCCACGTCGTAACGCACACCGTAGTTCAACGTGAGATTGGGGTGCACGCGCCAGGAATCCTGCCAGAACAATCCCAGGGGTTTGTTGGAGAACGAGTCGCTGGGACTGCCGAGGCCTTGGATGAAGTCCCCGGGCATGCCAAGGCCGTAGGCTTGCACCGGGCTGAAAGGCAGGGTAAACCCGGAAACAGGCTCTCGGCTGCCGAAGTTATAGACGCCGCCATAATTCACAGTGAAGGTGGCCTGGAGCGGGAGGTAGTTGAAGTCGCCGCCGAACTTGATAGCGTGCCGTCCGATGCTCCAGGAAAAATTGTCGGTGAACTGGTAGCGTTTTTCGACACGCTGGATGTAGGAGTAGGGCTCGCGTCCGAAATAACCATAACCCGGAATATTGACGGCCACGTCGGAGCCGCTCGGAATCTTGGTATTGTAGAAATAATTCAGACCCCGACGGGCGTACTGGAAGCGGAATTCATTCACCTTGCTGGTGCCGAGCGTCCAGGTGTCCTGCACAACTCCGGCCACGTCACGGTAGCTTTGTTGCGAAGTGCGCGAGTAGGCGTTTTGGCCGAAGGGCTGGTCTTGTCCGCTGCCTTCGATGCCGGTCACGGTGCTGGGACTGACGTTGGCGCGCAGGCGTAAGGCGGTTGTTGTTGCTTACGTTGTGATCGATGCGAAGCGAGTAGAGGCTGGTGCCTTCGAAGACGGGGAAGTTGCCTTCCTGCGAAGCCAGGGTCTGGAAAGATGCGGGCAGCCGGTGCAATAGGGCGCGAATCCGGCGACCGAGGCAAACGCGGGATTGCACGAAGAAGGAAACTGCTGCAATCCAGCGGGGACAAGGGCGCCGGCCAAGAACCGTGAACCAGGACGGATAGCTCCCGTTCAGAGCGATGCCTGAAGAAGCGCCGACCATGAAGGCATAAGTCTCGCAACGTGGGGTTGCCTGGAGACCTCGTTAGCGTTGCTCAGGAAAGCTGCCTGACCTGTCGGGCCGCTGGTGGCCAGGATGTCAGGGAAGGTTCCCGCGGGCGCTCCAAAGATCGGCGAGACGTCGACGCCTGTAAAGGACGACCGAAGTTGTTCGCGCCGCACGCTGGAGAATCCGGTCTCGTGGCGGCGGGTGACTTCGTAGGAAAAGTAATAGTACGTCTTGTCTTTCTTAATCGGCCCGCCGAAGGCTGCGCCTCCCTGCACCCGCGTGTAGGCGGGATTGGACGTGGTGCTGAAGGGGTTGACGGCCTGGAAATCGCGATTGCGCAGGTATCCGTAGACGTCGCCGTGGAACTCGTTCGATCCGGAGCGGGTGATGATGTTGACCACGCCGCCCGAGGCGCGGCCGTATTCGGCGGCGTAGTTGTTGGTGATGATCTGGAATTCCTGCACCGCTTCCTGGGAGACGGTGGAGCGCACGCCGTTGGTGGAATTGTCGGTGGCATCGGCGCCGTCAACATTGACCAGGTTGGAGCGGGCGCGCTGGCCGCTCATGTTGAGGCCGGAAGTCGGCGCCGCGCCGATGCTGGGGGCGCTGTCGCGCTGCACCTGCGAATCGGTCAGCGTGAACTGGATGTAGTTGCGGCCGTTGATGGGCAGATTGTCGATGCGGCGCTCGCCGATGGTGTCGGTGGTGGAGCTGCGCGAAGTTTCCACGATGTCGGCTTGGGCGCTGACTTCGACGATTTCCTTGCCGCCCGCGACGCTGAGCGCGACGGGTAACTCGGCCATCTCGCCGACGGTGATGGAGACGCCGGTGGCTTCGGCTTTGGCAAAGCCCGGCGCGTCCACGGTGACGGAATAAGTGCCGGGAGCCAACTGACGCACACTGTAGCCGCCCTGGCCGTCGCTGGTTCCGGCGCGTTCCAGACCTTTGGCGACATCTCGCACGGTGACGGTAGCGTTGGTCACGACGTTGCCCTTCGGATCTTTCACGCTGACGTGGAGGTCGCCGGTGGCGGCGCCCTGGGCAAATGCAACTTGAGGAATGAGTGCGAGCATGACTGCGAAACAGAAAAGACGTAGTGTCGGTTTCATAAGGCTCCTGGGATCTTCCGCCCTTGAGATGAAGGCTCGAATCGAAGGGCGCGGTTTATCACCAACCACTTGACCTTTGAGCACGCTGCTGTTCGAGATACCGCTGATATGTACATCAGAGGAGGGTGTTTAGGCAAGAGATAAGATGGATTACCGGCCTAGTCACAGCAATGGGTGAGCCGTGTCACTGCGCGCGTGAAGCTCGGATGGTAAATCGAAGCACCCCAAGGAAGGAACCTTGCCATGAGACGATTCGCAGTGGTGACTCTAATGTTATTGATCGGCGCCGAGCGGTCGTTTGCAAAGATGGATGTATTCGGTTCCGCCTTGGCGTGTTGGCCAAGGGTGAAAAGGGGGACCTGCTCTGAAACGGTAAGTTGTTATCTCTTTTATGTTCATAAACGCGAAGCGGTGCGCTGAGATCAGTCTCCCCTACGAGGGTGATTTCCTTGCATTCCATCCGTCATCGCTCGCGAGACTGCTAAAATGATCTCGAAATGCTTTTGCCGTTCGTCCGCGAAATTTTCGCGGAGGTAGAACAATTACCTGCCTTCACGCGTGCCGCCTCCCATCTGCGGGAGAGCGCGGGGCGGATCAGTGTCACTGGACTGTCTGCGGCGGCCAAGGCGCTGATCATTGTCTTGTTGCGGCGCGCGGTCGAGCGTCCGTTGGTGCTGGTGGTGGCCGACAACCGCGCCGCCGAAGAGCTGCTGCCCGTGCTGCGCGCGTTCTCGCGAACTGACCGGAGCCGCGGATCCAGACTCGGTGGTAAGCCTTCCGGCGCGCGACGTGCTGCCCTTTCAGAATCTGTCGCCGCATCCGGAAATTCAGGAAGAACGCGCTACGGCGTTGTGGAAGATCGCGACCGGCCGCGCCGCTTTCGTAATTTCACCGGTGACCGCGACCACAATTCTGCTGCGTTCTCCCGACTATTACGCCGACCTGGCGCGGGTTCTGCGCCGCGGCGAGATTTTCGACCTGGAAAAGCTGCTCGAGCACCTCAACACCGTCGGCTACAGCGCCACCGATGTGGTGGAAATGCCGGGACAGTACGCGGCTCGCGGCGGCATTTTGGATGTGTACTCGCCGGAAGCGGATCGCCCGGTGCGCGTCGAGTTTTTCGGGGATGAAATCGAATCGATGCGCAAGTTCGACCCGGCCAGTCAGCGGTCGTCAAACCCCGTCGATGAAGCGTTGCTTCTGCCGCTGACGGAAACGCCGGTCACGGAAGACCTGCTCGGTTCCATCAACGCGCGGCTTTCCGGGAAACGCATTACCGGATCGCCGGAGGTTGTGGAGCAAGCGGTGCGCGACGCGGGCGCGGGAGTCTTTCCGGGCTGGGAATTTTACGCTCCGGTGGCAGGCGCCGACCGCAGCATTTTCGGACTGCTTCCGGAAGCGCGGGTAATTCTCGACGAGCCCGAGACGCTGAAGCAGGAACTCGACAAAGTCTGGGCCCGCATTGAAGAAGCGCACGAGCGCAGCGGAGTGGGAAACCTGGTTCGTCCCGCCGATCTCTATCTGACGCCGGAAAGCTGGCGGGAAACAACCGCGGCGCTCCCCGGAGCCGATTTCGAATATCTGGCGGTGGCGCGCAAGGCCCCCGAGGACCACGAAGCCCCCGAAGCCCACGAAGCCCACAAAGCCCCCAAGGAAAGACCGGAAGCCGCTTTTCTTTCGCAGCCCGCCACGCGCTTCCACGGCGCCGTGCCCGCCATGATCGGGGAGGTTCAGAAGCTGGTCGGCGGCGGCACACAGGTAATTCTTGCGGTGCCCAACACCGGAGAAGTCGAGCGCCTCGCCGACATGTTCACCGAGTACAACGCTTCGTATCGTCTGGGAAGCCGCACGCGCAGCGGAGAAAGCTACGCCGACGAAACTTCTTATTTTGCCGGCGACGTTCTTACCACTACCCTGCTGAAGGCTTATGTGCCCGACGGCTTTGTTTTGCCGGAAGCGCATCTCGCGATTTTTGGGGCGCGCGATCTGTTCGACGAATCGGACCTGGTGGCGGCGCGGCCGCAACGGCAGAAATCGAAAGTCTCGGCATTTCTTTCCGACTTCCGCGATTTGCAGGTCGGCGACTACGTGGTTCACGTGGAGCACGGCATCGGGCAGTATCAGGGTTTAAAGGAAATCAACCAGGGCGACGGCGCCGCGGAATTCATGCTGCTCGAGTATGCCGAAGCCGCCCGGCTCTATGTCCCGCTGACTCGCCTCGATCTGGTGCAGAAATATCGTTCGGCGGAGGGCGCAAAGCCTGTCCTGAATCACCTCGGCACTGCCGCCTGGGGCAAGACCAAAGCGCGCGTGCGCAAGGCGATGAAGGACATGACCGACGAGTTGCTCAAGCTCTATGCCCAGCGCCAGGCCGCGCAGGGTCATATTTTTCCGGCCGACACCGAGTGGATGAAGGAGTTCGAAAACGCCTTCGAATACAACGAAACCGAAGACCAGGCGCAGGCCATCGCCGACGTGAAGCGCGACATGGAATCGCAACTCCCCATGGATCGCCTGCTCTGCGGCGATGTCGGTTACGGCAAAACCGAAGTTGCCATGCGCGCTGCCTTCAAGGCCATGAGCGACAACAAACAAGTCGCCGTGCTTGCGCCCACCACCGTTCTCGCATTCCAGCACTACGAAACTTTCAAGCAACGATTCGCGCCGTTCCCCATCACGGTCGATATGATCAGCCGCTTCCGGACGACCAAGCAGGTCAAAGAAATCTTGCAAAGAGTGGAAGCCGGCAAGGTGGACATCCTGATCGGCACCCACCGCCTGCTCTCAAAGGACGTGAAGTTCGCCGATCTCGGCCTGCTCGTCGTCGACGAGGAACAGCGCTTTGGCGTGCGCCACAAAGAACGCATCAAGCAGATGCGCACGGAAGTCGACGTGCTCACCATGTCAGCGACGCCGATTCCGCGCACATTGCATATGTCAATGGTGGGCCTGCGCGACATGAGCGTGATCGAAACACCGCCCAAGGATCGCATGGCAATTCAAACGGTGGTCGCGAACTGGGACGAAAAGCTCATCCAATCGGCAATTGAGCAGGAACTCGACCGCGGCGGCCAGGTTTATTTCGTGCACAACCGCATCGAAACGATCTGGGAGATTGCGGCCAAGATTCAAGCCATGGTCCCCAATGCCCGCATCGCCGTGGGCCACGGGCAGATGGGCGAAGGCGAGTTGGAGAAAGTGATGCTGAAATTCATGCATCACGAGGCCGACATCCTGGTCTCGACCACGATAATCGAGAACGGCCTCGACATCCCGCTCTGTAACACGATCGTGATCAATCGCGCCGACCGGCTGGGCTTGTCGGAGCTTTATCAGCTTCGCGGACGGGTTGGGCGCTCGAACCGGCGCGCTTACGCATACCTGCTTCTGCCCTCCGAAATCGAGTTGACGCCTGTCGCCCGTCGGCGTCTTGCCGCTTTGAAAGAGTTCTCGGACCTCGGCGCCGGCTTCAAAATCGCCGCGCTTGATCTCGAACTGCGGGGCGCGGGAAATCTTCTCGGCGGCGAGCAGAGCGGCCACATCGAAGCGGTGGGATTCGAACTTTATACGCAGATGCTGGAACGCGCCGTACGCGAAATGAAGGGCGAGGCGGGCGTTGAAGTCACGGAAATTCAGCTCAATCTTGGGCTGAACATCCGCATTCCGTCCGACTATATAAAAGAAGAGAACCAGCGCCTGCGGATGTACAAGCGCGTCGCCGGAGTCGAGACCGAGTCGCAATTGCACGACGTGCGCTCAGAGCTGATCGATCGCTATGGCGAGACGCCCAGGGCTGTCCGCAACCTGCTCGAGTACGCCGCGCTTAAATTGCAGGCGATGCGGGTCGGGGCAAATGCTATTGAGCGTAAGCGCGAGTTCGTGAGCATCAAGTTCAGCGCCAATGCTGCGATTGATCCGGGGAAGCTGGCGCGCTTTGTGGCGTCGCAGCGCGGTACGCAATTTACTCCGGATGGGACGCTGAAGTTCTCGATAAAGATCGACAGCGCCGGAGGAATCCTGCAAACGCTGCGCGATCTGCTGGAAGAGTTGGCGGCGCACGAAGAAGCAGTGCGCCAGGTATAAAGGCAGCGGTTACAATGATTCCGCAATGAAGCCGACGCACGAACGACGAACATATAGCGACCGCCGCAAGATCCGGACCGTCCGCAAAGCGATTTTTCCCGCCGCCGGATTGGGCACGCGCTTTCTCCCGGCCACCAAAGCTCAGCCGAAAGAGATGCTGCCGCTGGTCGATAAGCCCATCATTCAGTATGGCGTGGAAGAGGCAGTGGCGGCCGGATGCGACCAGATCATCATCATCACCGGGCGCGGCAAGAGTGCGATCGAAGATCATTTCGACGTCAGCTACGAGCTGGAGAAAATGCTCGAAGAAAAGGGCAAGTACGACTTGCTCAAGATCGTGCGCCAGATTTCGGACATGATCTACGTGGCCTACGTGCGCCAGAAAGAGGCGCTGGGCCTGGGACACGCCGTGCTCACCGCGCGCGAATTGATTGGCGACGAACCCTTTGCCACGCTGCTCGCCGATGACGTGATCGATGCAAAAGTGCCGGTGCTCAAGCAGTTAATGGACGTATTCAACGAGAAGCACTGTTCCGTGATCGCGACACAGATCGTCAACGGGCCGGCGATTTCTTCTTACGGCGTGCTGAAGGCGAAGGAGGTCGCGGGCTCCGGTGGCAAACTCTACGAAGTTCTTCGACCTCGTGGAAAAGCCGAAAGTCGCGGATGCGCCTTCGAATCTGGCCGTGATCGGGCGCTACATTCTGACGCCGACGGTCTTCGAGACGCTCTCCGACATCAAGCCGGGCGCGGGCGGCGAGTTGCAACTCACGGACGGCCTGCGCGGGCTGCTAAAGCGCGAGAAGATGTATGCCTACGTCTACGAAGGCCGCCGCCACGATACGGGCGACAAACTCGGCTTCCTCAAAGCGACGGTGGAGTTTGCGCTGAAACGCGAAGATCTGGGCGGGGAGTTCCGGGAATATCTGAAAACTTTGAAGCTGTGAATGTGTGGTGACGGGGCTTGGCCCCGTTCTGCGGGGCAGAGCCCCGCCACCACACAAACTTCGCGTTAGTCTTTGGTCGTCGCTTTCATTTTCTTCGATTTCTCTTCCACGCCGCGCGCCAGTTTCTCTTTGTGCGCCGCCAGTTTCTTCGCGACCGACGCGTCGGCCACGCCAATAATCTGTGCCGCGAGGATTCCAGCATTGGTTGCGCCGGGCTTGCCGATCGCGACGGTCGCTACCGGAATGCCGGCCGGCATTTGCACGGTCGCCAGCAGGGAATCCAAGCCCTGCAGCGAAGTGGAAGGGATCGGGACGCCGATGACCGGCAAGGTTGTGTGCGCCGCGATTACGCCCGCCAGGTGCGCCGCTCCGCCTGCGCCCGCGATGATCACGCGAATGCCACGTGCGGCGGCGTTGCGGGCATAATCTGCCGTACGATCGGGAGAACGATGGGCTGAAGTCACATCGACCTCGTATGCGATCCCGAATTCATCGAGAGCCTTTCCGGCTTCGCGCATGATCTCCAGGTCGGAGTCACTCCCCATCACGATTGAGACTAATGGCCTATCTTGCAATTTCGCCCTCCTTGGGTGCGCGCCACCTTTTGCAAGCGATGCATAAACGCCCGACAGCGAGCCCGGCCGCGCCGTACGTGCCAATATTGCAGAATATGCCGCTTGAATAAATGAACAGTATGGCACCCCAGGATGGCCCTGGGGCCGGTTCGTCGAGCGCCATTAGGACGATTGAGGATGGCCAAAGCCACAGAGCGATATCCTGAATTATACCCATCGCTGAGAGTGTCCTGTGCGCATTGATCCAAAACCACACAAGTAAGTTCGCAATTGGAATAATCGCACCCAGAAGGATAAACACGACTGCGATTTTGTTGAAATCTGTAAGAGGACGCCGCCGGACAAACCAAATGAGAAGTAACGTACTGCAGACCACTCCCATCCCGAATGAAAGCAGAACAAGCGGTCCTATAAATTTTTCCATAGGTGGGATTAAATCGAGAACCCTATTTCTTCAGCGCCCGCGCCGCAATATCTTTGCGATAGTGCGCGCCTTCAAAGCTGATCTTCGCGCACGCCTCATAAGCGCGCTGCACCGCCGCTTCCAACTCCGCGGCCCGTCGCCGTCACTCCGAGCACGCGTCCGCCGGAAGTATAGAAAGCCCCGTCACGTTTCGAGGTGCCGGCATGGAAGACTTTTACGCCGTCCAACTTCGCCGCATCTTCGAGGCCGGTGATTTTCTTGCCCGCCTCGTAGCTTCCCGGATAACCGCCCGAAGCCATCACCACGCATACCGCCGCATCGTTCGACCACTTGAAATCGCCGTCGCTGGTGCGGCCGTCGATTGAGGCCTCGATCGCTTCGACCAAGTCGCTTTCGAGGCGCATCAGAATGGGCTGCGTCTCCGGATCGCCGAAGCGGCAGTTGAATTCGAGCACCATGGGGCCGCGCGCGGTCATCATCAGGCCGCAATAGAGGACGCCTTTATACTCCGCGCCTTCGGCCTTCATGCCGGCGATGACCGGCCGCACGATGTGGGCGAGCAGCCAGTCGCGCATCTGGTCATCCACGATAGTCGAGCGTCGTGTAGGCGCCCATGCCACCGGTGTTGGGGCCGGTGTCGCCGTCGCCCACGCGCTTGTGATCTTGCGCGGCGACCAGCGGCGCCACCCGTTCGCCATCGCTCACGACCAGAAACGAGAGTTCGTCGCCTTCGAGAAACTCTTCCAGCACCACACGCGATCCGGCCTCGCCCAGCATCCTGCCGCTGAGCATTTCATTGGCGACGGTCGAGGCCTCGTCCTTTGGTCTTGGCGATGACCACGCCTTTGCCGGCAGCCAGTCCGTCGGCCTTCACCACGATGCGGAGTATGGAAATGCGGCAGCGCATCGCGCACTTGTTCCGAAGAATCGCAGATCGCATAATGCGCGGTGGGAATGCGGTGGCGTTGCAGGAATTCCTTGGCAAAGCTCTTGCTGGTTTCGAGCTGCGCGGCGGCGCGGGTCGGACCGAACGTGCGCCAGCCGCGCCGCGTGAATTCGTCCACCAGCCCGAGCATCAGCGGCAATTCCGGCCCCACGATTGTGAGGTCGGGCTGAATTTGATTCGCGACTGCGATCATGGAGTCGAGGCTCTTTAGGTCCACCGCGACGCACTCCGCCTCGTCGGCGATACCGCCGTTGCCGGGCGCGCAGTAGATTTTCGCAACCCGAGGCGACTGCCGGAGCTTCCACACCAGGGCGTGCTCGCGTCCGCCGCTGCCGATGACGAGGATCTTCATAGTCGAGACATTCAAGAGTAGGGGCGGGAGATGATGATGTCAAACGAGAGCAGAACGCAGAGGTCAGAACTCAGATTGCAGAGGTTTCGACCCGCTTGCGGTGAAACGGGGGCTTCGCCGAAAAACAGGAGCCGGTGCCGTTTGAGCTCGCACCTCTGCAATCTGATCTCTGACCTCTGCAAATTCTTCGGTTAACTGTGCTTAACACTTCGCCGTATAATACGGTCCACGTGATCACAGTTTCCAAAGAGGACTACCTTAAGGCGATTCTCGAGGCCGAGAGCGAAGGGGAACCCGTCATTTCGGCCACGCTTGCGCACTGGCTCAAAGTTTCTCCCCCGGCCGTAACGATGGCGGTGCGCCGGCTGAAAAAAGACGGCCTGGTGCGGGTGCATACCGGCGGCCGCGTTCGCCTGACCGCTGCCGGACGAAAGATCGCCCGCAAGCTGACGGTTCGCCACCACCTGATCGAGCGCATGCTCGCCGAAATTTTCGGCATGGAATGGTACAAGGTGCACGACGAGGCGGAACGTTTGGAGCACGCGGTCTCGCCAGATTTCGAGGCCAGGCTGCTCGCCAAACTCGGGCGCGGAGTCGCGTGTCCGCACGGCAATCTGACCGAACTGGAGAGTCCCGCCAGCCGGCGCCGGCGCGGCCTGCTGCTGCTCTCGGAAGCTGAGGTGGGGAAGAACTACGTGGTAAGCGGGATTTATGAGCGCGATCGGCACTTGTTGGAGTTTCTGGAGGATCGCGGCATTCGGCCCGGGGCAAGGCTGAGCTTGATCGAGAGTAACTACGACAAGACGCTGTCTATCCGGACTGCCGTGCGCACCGTAGTTCTAGGCCGGCCCGCAGCCGACAGAGTGTGGATTTCTCCCGTGCCGTCTCGTCCTTTATGAATTGACTATTAACTACGATTAACTTCGTAGTGTATACTCCAGTTGATTTGTGGGTTTCTCCGGAAGCATAAGAAGATGAGAGAGGGAGAAGGAACAACGGACACGAGTGTGCCGGTGCGCCCCGGCTTGCCGCCCTCCGGCGACCGAAGCAGCGGCCACGTGTCTTTGGAAGGCGTGCACAGTTCCATCGAGGTGCCGCATCATGAGGCCGGGTTCTGGGAGCAGTGGCGGGCTTTCGTCGGTCCGGCGATTCTGGTCAGCGTCGGCTACATGGACCCCGGCAACTGGGGGACGGACCTGCAAGGCGGCGCTCAGTACAAGTACGGGCTCTTGTGGGTGGTCGGACTCGCCAGCCTGATGGCGATCTTCATGCAGGTGATTTCCGCTCGATTGGGCGTGGTGACCGGGCAAGGATCTCGCCCAATGCTGCCGCGACTGGTATCCGCGATGGACGCGTTGGCCCAACTGGCTGATGAGCGAAGTGGCCATTGGCGCCTGTGATCTGGCGGAGGTGCTCGGCAGCGCCGTAGCCCTCAACCTGCTGTTCCATATCCCCCTGCTGTGGGCGGTCATCATCACCGGCCTGGACGTGCTGCTGCTCCTGGCCTTGCAGCGGTTTGGGATGCGCACCATCGAGGCCATCGTCCTGCTGCTGATCGCGACCATCGCCGTGTGCTACTTCATCGAGATTTTCGTTCTTCCGCAGACCCAGCCCAGTTTTCTGGAAATGGGGCGGGCGCTGATTTCGCCGCACTTTCGTCAAGCCGGGATGCTTGTACCTCGCCATCGGCATCATCGGCGCGACGGTGATGCCCCACAACCTGTATCTGCACTCGGCCCTGGTGCAGAGCCGCAAGTTCCAGAAGGACGAACCGTCCATCCGCAGCGCGATCCGCTTCAACACCGTCGACTCCGTCGTGGCCCTGACCATCGCCTTCTTCGTCAACGCGGCGATTCTGGTGCTGGCGGCGATGGTGTTCTTCGGGAAGGAAAGCGTGACCGCTTCGGGCGGGCACGTGGTCACGTTCAGCGCCAACAGCGATTGGATTCGGGTCGCTTATTTGACGCTGGCGCCGTTGCTGGGGACGGCGGCTGCGAGCACGCTGTTTGCCGTGGCGCTGCTGGCCAGCGGCCAAAGCAGCACCATCACGGGCACGCTCGCCGGGCAGGTTGTGATGGAAGGCTTCATGCATTGGCGAATCAAGCCCTGGGTGCGGCGGCTCATCACCCGCACGCTGGCCATCCTGCCGGCGGTCTTCATTATCGGGCTGCGCGGCGACAGCAGCGTTACCGATCTGCTGACCCTCAGCCAGGTGGTGCTGGCGCTGCAGCTTCCGTTCGCCATGTTTCCGCTGCTGCATTTCACCAGTTCCCGCAAGCGAATGGGGACATGGAAGAACGGCTGGTTCCTGCTGGTCGCCGGTTGGGGCAGTGCTATTCTGATCACCGCGATGGACATCTACGGCATGCCGGACTCGCTCAAAGCCGCGTGGCAGGTTGTCATCGGCGGATAACGCCGACAACGAGAGACGACGGAACGGAACAACCATGTACGAGACCATTCTGGTGACGTTGGACGGCACGCCGACGCGACCGGGCGATCATCGAGCACGTCAAGCAGCTCGCCAAGCTCGCGCACAGCCGTCTGGTGCTGCTGCACGTGGCCGACGGATGGGCGGCTAGGACTTATGGCCCGGACGCGGTCAGTCCGGAAATCGCCGAAGACACTGCGTATCTGGAAAAGGTGCGGGCCGAGTTTCAATCGCTGGGCATTCCGGCGCAGGCCGAGCTGGCATACGGTGAACCAGTCGAAGGAAATCATCAAATGGGTGAAGCAGAAGGGCTGCGATCTGGTGGCCATGAGCACGCATGGACACCGTTTTCTGGCCGACATATTTCTCGGCGCTACCGCCACTCGGGTCCGGCATAGTATCGGCGTGCCCGTTCTGCTGCTGCGGGCGAAATGGCCGGTCGGCGATAGAGCTTAGGCGACGTGTATAGCTTGCACTTGTAACAGGCCCCATCGCATAGACGGGGCGTGACTCCGTCCCCGGAACAGCTTTCACACGAGTACTTCGAAACGAATTACACTATTTAAGATCCGAGTCGTTATTGCGCCCCGGCCCTGCGGCCGGGGCTTATGGAGGAAGGTCATCATGTCATCAAATAGTTTTGGCGCGCGCGCAACTTTCAAAGTCGGCAAGAAAGAATACGAGCTCTACCGGCTCGACGCTCTCGACAAGCAGGGCATCTCGACGCGGCACTTGCCGTTCTCGCTGCGCATTCTGCTGGAGAACCTGCTCCGCACCGAAGACGGGCGCAACGTGACGAAGCAGGAAATTCGCGCGCTGACAGCTTGGAACAAGAAGTCGAAGCCGGAAAAAGAAATCGCCTTCACGCCCAGCCGCGTTCTGCTGCAGGATTTCACCGGCGTTCCCGCGGTTGTGGATCTTGCCGCCATGCGCGACGCCATGAAGCGCCTGGGCGGAGATGCCAAGCTCATCAATCCGCTGCAGCCCGCCGAACTGGTCATCGACCACTCCGTGCAGGTCGATGAATTCGGGTCGTCCAAAGCGTTTGACGTGAACGCGCTGCTTGAATTCCAGCGCAACAAAGAACGCTACGCGTTTCTGCGCTGGGGGCAGACCGGCTTCCGCAATCTCGCCATCGTTCCGCCGGACACCGGCATCGTCCACCAGGTCAACCTCGAGTACCTGGCGCGCGTCGTGTTTGTACACGAAGAAGGCGGAAAGCGCACCGCCTATCCCGACACGCTCGTCGGCACCGACTCGCATACCACCATGATCAACGGACTCGGCGTGCTGGGCTGGGGCGTGGGCGGTATCGAAGCCGAGGCCGCCATGCTTGGACAGCCTGTCTCCATGCTGATCCCGCTCGTGGTCGGCGTGAAGCTCACCGGACGCCTGCGCGAAGGCGCCACGGCAACCGATCTGGTTCTTACCATCACCGAGATGCTGCGCAAGCACGGCGTGGTCGGCAAGTTCGTCGAGTACTTCGGCCCCGGCCTGCAAGACCTGCCGCTCGCCGATCGCGCGACGATTGCGAACATGGCTCCCGAATACGGCGCCACCTGCGGCATCTTCCCGATCGACAAAGAAAGCTTCGCTACCTGAAACTCACTGGTCGCAGCGAGGAGCAGATCGCGCTGGTCGAAGCCTACGCGCGCGAGCAGGGGCTTTTTCACGATGCCAAGCACGCCCGAAGCCGAATACTCCGAACTGCTGAGTCTTGATCTTGCGACGGTCGAATCGAGTCTCGCCGGGCCGAAGCGCCCGCAGGATCGAGTGGTGCTGTCGAAAGCAGGCGAATCGTTTGCGAAGGCGTTGCCTTCGCTGATCAAGCCGAAGGCTAAGGCCGCCGTTGCGGTTCCGGCTGAGACTTCGTTTAAAGTCAATCGCTGGGAACAGGAGGGCGGAAGTCCGACCGCAGTTGGAGTCGAAGACCCGAACGTCCACGAACACATTCCGGGGAACGGGCATGGCGTTGCAGCACGGCAGCGTGGTGATCGCCGCGATCACCAGTTGCACGAACACGTCGAACCCGTCCGTGATGCTGGCCGCCGGACTGCTGGCCAAGAAGGCCGTAGAGCGCGGTCTCGAAGTCCCGGCGACGGTCAAAACTTCGCTCGCTCCGGGATCGAAAGTCGTGCTCGACTATCTCGAAAAAGCCGGTCTGATGCCATATCTGGAGAAGCTGAAGTTCCACATCGTCGGCTACGGCTGCACCACCTGCATCGGAAACTCCGGCCCGCTGCCGGTTGAAGTTTCGAAAGAAATCGACGAGAAAAATCTGGTCGTCGCCTCGGTGCTCTCCGGCAATCGCAACTTTGAAGGACGAATCAATTCTGAAGTCCGCGCCAACTACCTGATGTCGCCGCCGCTGGTGGTCGCTTTCGCTCTCGCGGGCCGCATCGACATCGATCTGCGTAAGGATCCCGTCGGAAAAGGCAAAGACGGCAAGCCGGTTTACCTCGCCGACATCTGGCCCTCGCAGCAGGAAGTCGAGCAATCGATGGCGAGCGCGATTACATCCGAGATGTTCCGCAAGAGCTATGCCGAGGTGTACTCGGGAGACGAGCGCTGGCGCGGACTGCCCGTTCCGAAGGGCGAGACTTACGCTTGGGAAAAAGATTCCACCTATATTCGGAAGGCGCCGTACTTCGATGACATGGCGCTCAAACCGTCCGCCGTCGAGGACATCAGGGGAGCGCGCGTGCTGGCCGTGCTCGGCGACAGCGTCACCACCGACCACATTTCGCCCGCGGGGTCCATTAAAAAAGACGGACCCGCCGGCAAATACTTAATCGCTCACGGCGTGCAACCGGCGGATTTCAATTCTTACGGATCGCGCCGCGGCAATCACGAAGTCATGGTGCGCGGCACGTTCGCCAATGTTCGCCTGCGCAACAAAATGGTGAATACCGAAGGTGGATTCACCCGCCACCTGCCCGATGGCGCCGAGATGTCGATTTTCGACGCGTCCGAAAAGTACCATGCCGAAAAAGTGCCGCTCGTGATTCTCGCGGGCAAGGAATACGGTTCCGGCTCTTCACGCGACTGGGCGGCGAAGGGACCGCGGTTGCTCGGCGTTCGCGCCGTGGTTGCGGAAAGCTACGAACGCATTCACCGCTCCAATCTGGTCGGCATGGGCATTCTGCCATTGCAGTTTCTGCCGGGAGAAAATGCCGAGACGCTGAAGTTGACCGGCGAAGAAGTGTTCGAGATCGCGGGGATTCGCGAGGTGGTCGAGAAATTTTCTTCCGGTCGCAAAATCACGGTGCGCTTGAAGGGTGGGAAGACGACGGAATTTCAGGCTGATGGTCTCGCATCGACACTCCGCAGGAAGCTCTCTACTACGCTAACGGAGGGATACTCCAGTACGTGCTGCGGCAATTGCTGGCGGGGAAAGCGCAGCCGGAGGCGGTTACCGCGTAGCATTTCCTGTAGAGACGCGCTATGCCCGCGTCTCCGCAGCCTCTGAAACGGGGCATGCCCCGTCTCTGCCGAATCGTTGAAGCGAGCCTAGTTGTCACCTGCGTGGATTGCTTGCTCGCTGCGTGCTAATCTCAAACTCCCATGTCGGTCGCCGCCCAGTACATTCCTGCTGCTTATAGCTTGACCGCAGTTGGTGTCTGGGGCGCCAGCGATTTTCTGGGCGGAGTGGGCGCGCGGCGCGTAAACGCGTTTCTATTCACGGCCATCGTGCACATCAGCGGCTTGGTCGTGGTCGGCGCTCTGGCGCTGATGACCCACGCTCCATTTCCGGGAAAAATCAGCCTGGTTTGGTCGCTGATCGCCGGAGTCGGTCGGGGGCATGGCGCTGGCCTTGTTCTATCGTTCCTTGGCCAGCGGAAATATGGGACTGGTCGCGCCCGTGGCGGCCGTTCTTGGCGCCGCGATTCCCACCATCGTGACCGCGTTTGCGGACGGGCTTTCCGGGCTATCGGCACGTGCTCGGTTTTATTCTCGCGGGAATCGGCGTCTGGCTCATCTCGCGTATCGAAGGTAGCGCTGGCCGTCCCGAAGGCTTAGGCATGGCCGTGCTGGCCGGAATCGGCTTCGCTGGTTTTTACCTTTGTATCCACCAGGCGGGCAACGCTTCCGCATTGTGGGTGGCCGCCTGCTCGCGGTTCGCTTCGTTGTTGGTCACAGGAGCTTTCGTTCTGTTCGGAAGACACCTCCGCGCGGTGCCCGCGCCGGTGCTGGCGCATTGCCGTGGTTGCCGGAATTCTCGATATCACCGGCAGCGTCGTCTTCATCCGCGCGGCTCAAATCGGACGCCTGGACGCTGCGGTTGTGCTCAGTTCGCTCTATCCCGCCGTTACCGTTGTGCTGGCTCGCATCTTTTTGCACGAGCACTTCAGCCGCGCCCGTACCATCGGCATGGTGGCCGCGCTGGCGGCGGTGCCGATGATTGCGGGGTGAAAGAAGTCGCGATAGGAACAGTTATTAGTATATCTGGAATATGGCCACCAGTGTCGTGCTGACCACGATCCAGTATCCACTGTCCACTGCTAATCTGACTCTGTGCCTCTGCTTGAAGTCCGCAACCTGACCAAGATTTTCGATCTTGCCGAATCGCCGTTCGGCAGCCGCCGCTCGGGCGAAGTCCGCGCCGTGGACGATGTGTCCCTCGACATCCAGGAAGGCGAAACTCTTGGCTTGGTTGGTGAATCCGGCTCCGGCAAGAGCACACTTGGACGGCTCATTCTCCGCCTCATCGAGCCGACTTCGGGCGCCATCGTTTTCGATGGCGTCGATCTGCTGCAAGCGAACGGCTCCGAATTGCGCCGTCTTCGCCGCGACATGCAGATCGTCTTCCAGGACCCGTTCGGTTCGCTCGACCCGCGCTACCGCGTGGAGGACGTGATCGCCGAACCGCTCATTCTCCACCGAAAGATCATGCACGAGAAGCCTCGGCCGCGATGCCCGCCGCCAGCGCGTGCGCGAACTTTTGCGTGCCGTGGGGATGGATGAATCCGCCATGGCCCGTTACCCGCACGAGTTCTCCGGCGGACAGCGGCAGCGCATCGGCATTGCCCGCGCTCTTGCGTTGCGTCCGAAGTTCATCGTCGCCGACGAACCGGTTTCCGCTCTCGACGTCAGCGTCGGCGCGCAGATCGTGAATCTTCTGCAGCAACTCCAGCGCGATTTCGGCCTCACCTATTTGTTCATCTCGCACTCCATGCCGGTCGTTCGCTATCTCTCGACCCGCATTGCGGTGATGTATCAAGGCAAGATCGTTGAGATCGGAAGCACGGAGCAGATCACTGCCCAGCCGCAGCACCCTTACACGCGCAAACTGTTGGCGGCAACGCCGGAGATGGCGGCATCGTGAGTTTGGCGTTGTGTGGTGACGGGGCGGAGCCTGCCCTGAGCGGAGCCGAACGGTCCCCGTCCCGCGGCTTTCTGAGGTGTGACAAAAGTCATAGCCTGAGTCGCCGGCACGTATTAGACTCTGCGGTTCCTAACCGGAGGATTTATGCGCCGTCTTCTTCTTTTATTCGCTCATGTTTTATGCGCTCTTGGTGTGGCGATCAGTTTGCCGCTCTACGCGCAATCCGCAAACCCAGCCGCGTCCTGCATTGAGTGCCACAGCAAGCAGACGCCCAACATCGTCTCGGACTGGAAGCTGAGCAAGCACAGCCAGATGGAAGTGACCTGCGTCGCCTGCCACGGCGATCAGCATCAGTCGGCGAGCGACGTATCGAAGGTGAAAATTCCCACGCCCGAAACTTGCGCCCAGTGCCACTCGACTCAGGTCGAGCAGTACAAGCACGGCAAGCACTCGAAAGCATGGGCGGCCATGCTCGCCATGCCGACCATTCACTGGCAGCCGATGGCGATGATTGAGGGCCAGAAGGGTTGCGGCGGCTGCCACAAGATCGGCGAAAAGCCGGTGGAGGAAATCGCCAAACTGCGGCAGCACGGCAGCGAATTCGGCGTTGCCTCCTGCGACTCCTGCCATACCCGCCATACGTTCTCGGTTAAGGAGGCCAAGTCGCCGCAAGCCTGCGAGACCTGCCACATGGGATTCGATCATCCGCAGTGGGAGATGTATTCGTCGTCGAAGCACGGGGTGCGGAGCGATCTGAAGCAGCGCGGAATTCTGCCCGCCGAAGCGGCTGCGCCGACCTGCCAGACCTGCCACATGCAGAATGGCGATCATGGCGTGCGCACGGCCTGGGGATTTCTTGCGGTTCGTCTGCCGCTGCCCGAAGACAAGCAATGGGCCGCGGATCGCGCCACGGTTCTGCAGGCTCTCGGAGTGCTCGATCCTGACGGCAAGCCAACCGCGCTGGTGGCGACGGTGCAAGCCGCCGACCTCGCGCGCCTGACTCAGGAAGACTGGCAGGCGGAGCGCGACAAGATGCTGAAGACCTGCAACCAGTGCCACTCCGGCAACTTCGCCAGGCAGCAACTGGAAGCGGGCGATGACATGATCAAGAACGCCGACCACCTGATGGCCGAAGCGATCAAGATCGTCGCCGGTCTATATAAAGATGGCGTTCTGGCGCAGCCGAAGAACTATGCCTATCCCTTCCCGAACCTGCTGACCTTCCACGATGCGCCCACGGTGATCGAGCAGAAGCTTTTCGTGATGTACCTGGAGCACCGCATGCGCACCTTCCAGGGCACGTTCCACGGCAGTCCGGATTATGCGCTCTGGTACGGATGGAGCGAGATGCAGCGCGACTTGACCGAGATCCGGGAACTCGCCGAGCAGATGCGGCGAGAGAAGAAGACCGGGCCGACCGTGAAACCAGCGGCGTTGAAATAAGAGCTGGTGTGGTGGCGGGGCTCCGCCCCGTCCCCAGTGAGCACGACCATTTACAATTGCCGCGCACATGCACACCGCAGACGTCGTTCTCATCGGCGGAGGGATTGTCGGCTCCAGCATCGCCTACCATCTTGTCGCGGCTGGCTGCAGGAGCGTTCTCGTGATTGAGCGCGAGACAGCGCAGGGCAAGGGATCCACGGGCAAGAGCATGGGCGGCGTGCGCGCCCAGTTTTCGACGCCGGTCAACATCCAGATGTCGCTTTACTCGATCCCGTTCTATGCGAGCTTCGAAGAGCGCCTCGGCTACCCGTGCGACTACCGGCCCCAGGGATATCTTTTTTGCGCGACCAACGAAAAACACATGGCCTACCTGCGCGCCAACTACGAAAAGCAGGTCGCCATGGGACTGAAGAACGTGCGACTGGTGGCGGGCGACGAGATTCGCGGCATGTTTCCGCTGCTGCGCGGCAATGACATTGTTGGCGGGAGTTTCTGCGCGACCGATGGATTTGTCGACCCGAACAGCGCGATGATCGGCTTCATGACATGGGCTGCCGAGCATGGCGCGACGCTGTGGAAGAACGCGACCGTGACTGCGATTGCGCGACGCGGTGAGACCTTCGAGGTTACGACCACGCGCGAGTCAGTTTCCACGCCCGCGGTGGTGAATTGCGCGGGACGCCTGGGCAGCGGAGATCGCTCGGATGGCTGGGATCGGCTTGCCCGTCGAACCGCTGCGCCGGATGCTGGTTCCGACCGAACCTTTCGACCAGTTTCCGCACACCGCGCCCATGATCGTCGACATGTCCACCGGCTTTCACTTCCGCCCGGAGAGCCGCGGATTCCTGTTTGCGTGGAACGACCCGGAGGAAACGCCCGGCTATAAAACTGATTTCGACCCGAGCTTCATCGAGAAGATCCTGACCCGCGCTGCGGATCGCGTGCCCGTCTTCGAAAATGTCGAGGTCAATCCGCAACGAGCCTGGGCCGGGCTTTATGAAATGACGCCCGACCATCACCCCATTCTCGGTGAATCTCCCGAGGTCCCCGGTTTCTTTTTCGCCAACGGCTTCAGTGGGCATGGAGTGATGCACGCGCCCGCAACCGGTAAAATTCTGAGCGACCTGATTTTGACCGGGAAAACCGATCTGATCGAAGCGTCGCTTCTGCACTTCTCGCGCTTCGCGGAGGGGCGGATGATTCACGAGACGGCGGTGCTGTAGTTCGGTTTGCGTCGTGAGGGTTACAGAAGACGCCCGCGCAGCGGTAGATTACGCGGCCCTCACGAAGTTCTATAATCATTGGACGCAAATCGTTGGACGCAAATCAGGCTTAAATCAAGACGCGAATCGTCAGACGAGAATAAGAGTCAAACCATCAGACGCGAGAACGAGAGCTGTTCGAAAGAGGCAAGACATGGCCCAGATGGCGGCGATCCCGGTTGCAACCCACGGTTTTTTTCTGGACGGGAAGTGGCTGGAAGAGGGTGACATCGTCGACGTTCGCGCGCCTTACGACGGCGCCCTCATCGCGCACGTCCACCAGGGACGCCGCGAACACGCGGAAGCCGCCATCGCCGCCGCCGTCAAGGCTTTCGGAACCACCCGGCGCCTACCCGCCTTCGAACGCCAGCGAGTACTGCGCCAGATCGCGATCGGCATTCACGAACGCAAAGAAGAATTTTCCCGCACGATTGCGCTGGAAGCGGGCAAGCCCATCAAGAGCGCTCGCAGCGAAGTGGACCGCGCTGTATTTACATTCAACATCGCCGCCGAAGAGACCGTTCGCGGCTACGGCGAGTATCTGCCGCTGGATTGGCAGCAGTCGACTGCCCAACGTTGGGGCATCGTCAAACGTTTTCCCCTCGGCCCCGTCGCCGGGATCACGCCCTTCACCTTCCCCTTGAACCTGGTCGCGCACAAAGTCGCCCCGGCCATTGCCGCCGGCTGTTCGATGGTGCTCAAGCCCGCGCCCGAAACGCCGCTCACCGCGCTGCTGCTGGCTGAAGTGATCCAGCAGGCAGGATGGCCCGACGGTGGATTCAACGCGGTTTTGCTCGGCAACGGAGATTCCGGTCTGCTGGTCACCGATGAACGCATCAAGCTCATCAGCTTCACGGGCAGCGCTGCGGTCGGGTGGGCCATCAAGAACAACGCGGGAAAGAAAAAAGTCGTTCTCGAACTGGGAGGCAATTCGGGCGTCATCGTCCACAGTGATACCGATCTCGCTTACGCCGCCGACCGCTGCGTCACCGGAGGCTTTGCCTACGCCGGACAGTCCAGCATTTCCGTGCAGCGCATCCTGGTCGAGCACTCCATCTACGGAAAATTCACCGAGCTGTTCCTGGCAGCGGTCGGCAAACTGAAAGTCGGAGATCCCCTCGACGAGTCCAGCGACCTCGGCCCGCTCATCCGCGAAAGCGACGCCATCCGCGCTGCCGATTGGGTGCAGGAGGCGGTTCGCGGCGGTGCGCGCCTGCTCTGCGGCGGCAACCGCAAGGGCTCCTTGTTCGAGCCCACTGTGCTTACCGGCACCAAGCCCAACATGAAAGTGAATTGCCAGGAAATTTTTGCGCCGGTCGTGACCGTCGAGCCCTACAACGATTTCGCCTCCGCGCTGAAGCAGATCAACAACTCCCCTTATGGCCTGCAGGCCGGGCTTTTCACCCGCGACGCCAAACTCATTTTTCAGGCATACGACGAACTCGAAGTCGGAGGCTTGATTGCCGGCGACGTTCCCACTTTTCGCATAGACCATATGCCCTACGGCGGCATCAAAGATTCGGGACTTGGACGCGAGGGCTTGCGCGACGCGATTCAGGAAATGACTGAGCCGAAGCTGCTCGTCATGAACCTTCGCTAACGATTTTCCGGTATTGATTCCGGGAAGACGAGACCGCGTGTCCACCAATCAGGATTCCCGAAGCGTAACAATGAAAAGCTCATGTAGAGTGTTTCCAAAAACCTCTCAACTGTATATACTCACTTGTTTCGTGCGTCATCGGGGTGGTGACGTAATTCATACGATCATGTTTAGCTGGGAGCGGCGCAGACCGATCTCACAAGCAATCGTCGTGATCTTCTAATGCAGATTTTTCCACGCAGCACCAATGCAATCTCCCGGGCCTCGCTGTTCGGTCCGGTCTTCGTCGCGGCTGCCCTGTTCTGGGGGATGGTACAGCTCCAGCGCTCGCCCTACATCACTTATGCGGGAGTAAGAAAGTCGCAGCCCGTGCCCTTCAGCCACCAGCACCACGTGACCGGGCTGGGCATCGACTGCCGCTACTGTCACACTTCGGTGGAACAGTCGAGTTTCGCGGGCATTCCGCCCACCAAGACCTGCATGAACTGCCACTCGCAGATTTGGACGAACGCTGCCATGCTTGAGCCGGTTCGCGCGAGCTACCGAACCGGCGAGTCGCTCCAGTGGACGCGCATCAACCAGTTGCCGGACTTCGTTTATTTCAACCACAGCATTCATATCGCCAAGGGCGTTGGCTGCAACGACTGCCACGGGCCCGTGGACCAGATGCCGCTCATGTACCAGGAGGCATCGCTGCAGATGGAGTGGTGCCTCAACTGCCACCGTGCGCCGGAAAAATTTCTGCGCCCGCGCGACCAGGTATTCAACATGCGCTACCAACAACCCACCACATCGTTGCCGGTAAAGGTCGACGGCACCAGCTACACCGACCAGGACGCGCTCGGTTCGGCCCTGGTGAAGAAATACCAGCTGCGTACCGTGCAGGACATCACGAGCTGTAGCACTTGTCATCGCTAGTTCAGCCCCTAAAGGGGCGTGTGATTTCGAAGGACTTACGGTATCGCTAAAGCGATACCCTGATACGAACCAGAGTTTTTCCGCACTCGTTTAGCCGGGAAGTTCAGGAAGATGGAAAACGGTAAATCAAAACGCGAAGACGTCTGTCCCGGCAAGAAGCAATCGACCGGGCCGCTGTCGAGCGGCAACTAAAGGAGACGAAGGGGCCAGAGTACTGGCGCAGCCTGGAAGAACTCGCGGGGTCGCCCGAATTCCAGGACATGCTGCACCGCGAATTTCCCAAGGGCGCCTCGGAGTGGCTCGATTCGGTCTCCCGCCGCGGCTTCCTCCAGTTGATGGGCGCTTCCCTCGCCATGGCGGGCATGACCGGGTGCACCAAGCTGCCGCTGCAGGAAATCGTCCCTTACGTCCGCCAGCCCGAGCAGGTCATTCCGGGCGTCCCGATGTACTACGCCACCGCGTTCACGCTCAGCGGATATGCGAATCCGCTGCTGGTCGAAAGCCATCTGGGCCGTCCCACTAAGATTGAAGGCAACCGGCTGCATCCGGCGAGCCTGGGCGGCACCGACATATTCGCGCAGGCCTCGATCCTGGGGATGTATGATCCCGACCGCTCCCAGGCGATTACTCACCTCGGTGATGTGGCGTCCTGGGCGGCGTTCGTGAAGGAAATCAGAGGCCCTCTCGCCGTGCAGAAGGCATTAGGGGGCGCGGGCATTCGCATTCTCACCCAGACCATTTCTTCGCCAACATTGAAAGACCAGATGCAAGCCTTCCTGGCGATGTATCCGCAGGCGAAGTGGCATGTTTACGAACCGGTGAACCGCGACAATGCCCTTGAGGGCGCAAAGCTGGCGTTTGGCGAAGCGGTGGAGACGCAATACCGGCTTGTGAACGCGGACGTGATTGTTTCCCTCGACGCCGACTTTCTCTACGCGGGCTTTCCGGGGAATGTGCGTTACATCCGCGATTTCGCGAAGAAGCGCAATCCCGACGCGGAAATGAGCCGGCTCTATGTGGTCGAGAGCAATCCATCCTCGACCGGAGCGAAAGCCGATCACCGCCTGCCGCTGCGGGCAGTGGAGATCGAAGCGCTTCGCGCAAGCGCTGGCGTCCGCGCATCGGTGTGGATGGCGGCGGAGCGATGGACTCCGGCAGCACGGCAAAGTTTATAAGTGCCGTTGCCGGTGATTTGCAGAAACATAAGGGCGCGAGCGTCATCATCGCCGGCGACCATCAACCGCCCGCCGTGCACGCCTTGGCGCACGCCATGAATGCGGCGCTCGGTAATGTCGGCAGAACCGTCGTCTACACCGACCCGGTAGACGCCAACCCAGTCAACCAAACGGAATCTCTCCGCGACCTGGTCTCCGACATGCGCGCTGGCAAGGTGGATCTGCTCGTCATCATGGGCGGCAACCCGGTTTACGATGCGCCGGCAGATCTTGGCTTCGCGCGACTGCCTGAAAAATTCGAAAGTCGCCCTGCGCATTTATCACGGTCTCTACCAGAACGAGACGGCGGAACTCTGCCACTGGACCGTCAACGAGGCGCACTATCTCGAAGCCTGGAGCGATGGCCGCGCCTATGACGGCACGCTGAGTCTGATCCAGCCGCTGATCGCGCCCCTCTACGCCGGCAAGAGCGCTCACGAAATGCTGTCGGCTCTGGCCGGCGTGCCCGATGCCTCGGGCTACGATATTGTTCGCGCCTACTGGCAGAAGCAGCACGCGGGCTCGGAGTTCGAGGAATGGTGGCGCAAAACCTTAAATGATGGATTCATCGAGGGTTCGGCATACACGCCGAAGGCGGTTTCGCTGAAGCTCCAGTCACTCCCCGCGCAACTGCCCCCGCCGCTACCGCCGACGCGAACAGTCTCGAGGTCAATCTGCGCCGCGATCCCTCCGTCTACGATGGCCAATTCTCGAACAACGGATGGCTCCAGGAGTTGCCGAAGCCCATGTCGAAACTGACCTGGGACAACGCAGTCCTGATGGGCCCGAAGATGGCCGACCGCGAAGGCATTAAGACCATGGACGTGGTCACGCTCGAGTTGGGCGGAAGGAAGATTACCGGCCCGGTCTGGATTCAAGCAGGCCATCCCGATCATTCCGTCACCGTGCATCTCGGCTACGGCCGACGCAAAGCGGGACGCGCCGGCACCGGCGCCGGATTCGACGCCTACGCTCTTCGGACAACGAATGCGCTCTGGTTCGCGACCGGCGGAAAGCTCACCAAGACCGGAGACCACTATCAGCTCGCTTCCACCCAGGGCTACCAGACCATGGATACGGGCGACGGCGCGACTCGTCCGCTGGTCCGGGAAGCGACGCTCGAGGAATACCGCAAGGAACCCAAGTTTGCCAAGGCGGACGAGCCCCCGGCAGCGCTCACGCTCTATCCAGGCTTTGACTATAAGAAGTCGCCCGACGCCTGGGGAATGACCATTGATCTCAACGCCTGCGTGGGCTGCAACAACTGCATCGTCGCCTGCCAGTCGGAGAACAACATCGCGGTGGTCGGCAAAGAGCAAGTGGTGAAAGGCCGCCACATGCACTGGATTCGCGTCGATGCCTACTATCAGGGCGACCGCGATGCCCCCAAGGCCCATTTCCAGCCGGTGCCTTGCATGCAGTGCGAGGATGCGCCCTGCGAGCTGGTATGTCCCGTGGGCGCGACCGTCCATAGCAGCGAAGGCCTGAACGACCAGGTCTACAACCGCTGCATCGGCACCCGATATTGCTCGAACAACTGTCCGTACAAGGTGCGCCGCTTCAACTTTCTGCTGTTCGAGGACTGGGAGACTCCGCAGTACAAGTTGATGCGCAATCCCGACGTCAGCGTGCGCAGCCGCGGCGTCATGGAAAAGTGCACCTACTGCGTGCAGCGCATCACCCAGCATCGCATTGACGCTGAAATCGCGGCGGTTCGCGAGAATCGCGAGTTCAAAATCGAAGACGGCTCGTTGCAGACGGCCTGCCAGCAGTCCTGTCCGGCCGACGCGATCGTCTTCGGCAACATCAACGATCCCAACAGCCGGGTGGCGAAGCTCAAGGCGCTTGACCGTAACTACGGGTTGCTGGCCGACCTGAATACCAGGCCCCGCACCACCTACCTGGCGGAAATTCGCAACCCCAACCCTGAACTGGAAACGTAAGCGGAGCGCAGGTCAAGAGATGGCAGACAATCGGGACGAAGTCGGAGTTACGAAAAAGTTGCGAACGAAGCTGCGAATCAGCGGGCGCCCGTTATCGAGCCCGGGTATACGTTCGCCACGGTAACCGACAAGATCAGCTCCATCGTGCTGACGCGGCCAACCTCGCTCGGTTGGGTCGTCGGCTTCGGAGCGGGCTTCCTGGTCACGATGATGTTGCTGTACGCGCTCGGCTACTTGTTTATCAAAGGCGTTGGCATTTGGGGCATCAATATCCCCATCGGCTGGGCCTTCGCCATCGTCAACTTCGTGTGGTGGATCGGTATCGGGCATGCGGGTACGCTCATCTCCGCCATCCTTCTGTTGCTGCGGCAGTCCTGGCGCAACTCCATCAACCGGTTCGCCGAGGCCATGACTCTGTTTGCGGTGGCTTGCGCGGGCATCTTTCCGGGGGTGCACACCGGTCGTCCCTGGCTCGACTACTGGATGTTCCCCTACCCCAACACCATGAACTACTGGCCGCAATTCCGCAGCCCGCTTATGTGGGACGTGTTTGCGGTCTCGACTTATTTCACCATCTCGCTCCTGTTCTGGTTCATTGGACTCATCCCGGATTTGGCCACGCTGCGCGACCGCGCCGAAAGTAAATATGCGCAGATAAGCTACGGCCTGCTCGCCATGGGATGGCGCGGCTCCGCCCGTCATTGGGCCCGATACGAGACGGCTTACCTGCTGCTGGCCGGCCTCGCCACTCCGCTCGTGCTCTCCGTCCACACCGTGGTCAGCTTCGACTTCGCGATTGCGATTGTACCCGGCTGGCACACCACGATTTTCCCGCCCTACTTCGTCGCGGGCGCCATTTACTCCGGCTTCGCCATGGTGTTGATGCTCGCGATCCCTATACGCAAGATCTACAGCCTTGAGGACTTCATCACCGATCGCCACCTCCAGAATTCCGCCAAGGTCATGCTCGCCACCGGCTGGATCGTGGCCTACGGCTATGCGATCGAAGCCTTCACGGGCTGGTACAGCGGCAACCGTTACGACCAGACTCTGCTTTGGAATCGTCTGCACGGCCCCTACGCTGGCGTGTACTGGATGCTTCTAATCTGCAACATTTTCCTCCCGCAGTTGCTGTGGATTCGCAAGATGCGCACCAATCCGATGTGGCTCTTCCTGATCTCGTTCGTCATCCTGGTCGGCATGTGGCTGGAGCGATTCGTCATCATCGTGCTCAGCCTGTCGCGCGACTTCCTTACGTCGTCGTGGGGGATGTACTACCCAACGCGTTGGGATTGGATGACCTTCTTCGGCACCATCGGCATGTTCCTGACCGCCATGTTCCTCTTCGTTAGGATCCTGCCGATGATCTCCATCTTCGAAATGCGCACCCTACTGCCGGAGGCGGAGGTGAAGGCCGAATGAAGCGCGTTCCCACCTACGGAATCATGGCGGAGTTCGCCTCGGCCCAGGAGCTGGTCACGGCGGCCCGGCACACGCATGAGGCCGGCTATCGGAAGATCGACGCCTACAGCCCGTTCCCGGTGGAAGAACTGGCCGATGCCATCGGGTTCCACAAGAACAACGTGCCGCTGGTAACGCTGATCGGCGCCATCGTCGGCGGCCTCTCGGGCTACCTGATGCAGTATTGGATCGCGGTGATCAGCTACCCGGTCAACGTGGGTGGCCGTCCCTATCATTCCTGGCCATCGTTCATCGTCATAACCTTCGAGATGACGATTCTGTTCGGCGGCATCTCGGCGGTATTCGGCATGCTCGCCCTGAATGGTCTGCCCATGCCTTACCACCCGGTCTTCAATGTGCCGCGCTTTGCGCTGGCGAGCAAGGACCGCTTTTTCCTGATCGTGTTTGCCTCCGATCCCAAATACGACGCGAAGGGCACACGCCAGTTCCTGGAAAGCCTGCACGCCCGCTCCATTTCGGAGGTCCCCGGCTAAGATCATGGCGACCGTCCCAAAATCCGCGCGAAAATTTGCGCCGCCAGTCTTGCTGAACATGGTCTTGCTGGCCGTGATGGCCAACGTCGGCTGCCGTCTCGACATGCACGTGCAACCGCGCTACAACCCGCTGGCGAAGAGCGATTTCTTCCCCGATCAGCGGGCGGCGCGTCCGCTGGTCGAAGGCACCGTGGCGCGCGGGGACGAGCGCGCCGACGACTACTTCTATACCGGCAAGATCGGAAACAACGACGGCGAGTACATGCCGTTCCCGGTTACTCAGGAAGTGCTACAGCGTGGGCGCGACCGTTTCAACATCTACTGCTCGCCCTGCCACTCGCGCGTGGGGGACGGGAACGGCATCGTCCCGTCGCGGGGCTTCGCGCACAAACCGCCTTCCTATCACATCGAGCGGCTGCAGAAGGCCCCCATCGGTCATTTTTTTGACGTGGCGACCAACGGATTCGGCATCATGCTGAATTATTCCGCGCAGGTCTCGGTGGGCGATCGCTGGTGTATTGCGGCCTACATTCGGGCGCTGCAGTTGAGCCAAAACGCTACCGCGGCTGATGTCCCCGCGGGGCAGAGCGTCCCTTCGATGGCTCCAGAGTTCACGGAACCGGGTACGGGTGCGACTTTGCCGCAGACCATGCCGGGAAACATGCCGAGCCCGAAAGCGGGGAAGGCGAAAACGGAATGAGCACGATACCCGTAGCGCAACTCGATCTCACAACGCCTCCGATCATTAAGGGCATCCAGAGGTGGTCGCTCTTCATCGGCGGTGCTGCGAGCGTGATCGCGCTTTACCTCGCCTTCGCGAAACCGACGGTCTTCTTCCGCGGATACCTGCTCTCGTACATGGATTGGTTGGGCGTATGCCTTGGGTCGATGGCCATCGTCATGCTCCGGCACATGACCGGGGGCGGATGGGGCACGGTGATCCGGCGCATTCTCGGGGCCTCGATGCGCACGCTGCCGCTGCTGATCCTGCTGTTCATTCCTCTGCTCTTTGGCGTGCGGAGGCTTTATCCGTGGGCAATGCCACTCGATTCCATCACTGATCCAGCCATTCGCGAGCACCTGGAAAAACATTCGTTTATCCTGCGGGATTACCTGAACTACCGCGGCTTCGTGATTCGCGCCGTCATCTACTTTGCGATCTGGTTCGTGCTGCAGTACCTGCTAAGCAAGTTTTCTTTCGAGCATGACCGTCCGCCTTTCGCCGACACCAGCGCGCGCTTCAAGATGGTAAGCGCCCCAGGCATCATCCTCTACGCGCTCACCATCTCGTTCGCCGCCATCGACTGGGTCATGTCGCTCAACCCGAGTTGGTTCTCGACCATCTATGGCCTGCTGTTCGTGGCGGGTGAGTTGGTGTCGGCCCTCTGCTTTGCCATCGTCGTCGAACGCATTCTCTACAACTATCAGCCCATGTCGGTTTTATTGCAGCCCAGCTTCGTGCACGACCACGGCAAATTCCTGCTCACCTTCATCATGGTGTGGGCCTACTTCTCATTTTCGCAGTGGCTTATCATCTGGGCGGGTAACTTGCCGGAAGAGATCACCTGGTACTTCCGCCGTCTGCACGGGGGATGGCAGTTCGTCGGACTGTTTCTGATTGTCTTTCATTTTTTCGTCCCGTTTTTCCTTCTGCTCTCCCGCCCTTTCAAACGCGACATTACGCGCCTGGTTTGGCTGGCCGCCTGGATGCTCGTCGCCCGTTACATCGACCTCTTCTGGCACATCGAGCCCAGCTTCTCCGAGACTTTCACCGTCACCCTGGCAGACCTCGCGATCCCCTTCGCCATGGGCGGAATCTGGATCGCATACTTCTGCCACAACCTGAGTTCGCGGCCGCTGGTTCCCGCTTACGACGCGACCGCGCAAGACGTATTGGAGCCGGTACATGACTGAGGACAAGAGCACGAATCAGCCAACGCCGAATCAGCGCCGAATCAGCCGACGTTGAATCAGAATATGACTAGTCACGACGGCTACGAGCACGAGGATCTGAGTTCGAGCGGTCCATTTTATTTTATGGCGGGTCTGGTGCTGCTCGGCCTCGTCATTTATCTGATCGCGTTGGGCATGTACCGCTTCCTCGACCGTTACGACTTGGCGCACCAGCCGCCCTTGAGTCCGATGGCGACGCCGGAGGCCGATACCCGCGCCGTAACGCATGAGGAGACGCAATCTTTCCCGCAACCACGCCTCGAAGAAAACGAGCGCACCGACCTTCGCTCGTTCATCGAAGATCAGGACCGCAAGCTCGCCACCTACGACTGGGTGGATAAGGACAGAGGCACTGTGCGGATTCCGATCGACCGCGCCATGGAGTTGATCGTGCAGCGCGGCTTGCCGGTTCATCCGGAAAGCACATGTTCGGCACAGAGCTCCGCGAAGAGTCCGCGCAGACCTCCGCGCCGGTAAAGAAGCAATCCCCCAAAGCGCCGTCGACTAAAGCCGCCGCTTCGGGCAACTGAAATTGACCGCTCTGGCCGGAGCCGGACAACCGGCGTGCCAGGAAAGGACGTTTGCAGTGTGCAGCACAAGGCAGTTCGTGAACTCGATGTTGGTGTGCTTTCTCGGTCTGGCGCTCCTCGCGGGAGCCGCCTGGGGCCAGGGTATGGGCAACGGCATTATGTCACCTCCACCCAACGTGCGTCCGCCGGGATTGAAGAACGTCGGCATTCAGCAGAACCTGAACCAGCAGATTCCGCCCGACCTTACATTTACCGACGACCTGGGCCGCAAGGTGAGGCTGGGCGATTACTTTGACCGGAAGCCGCTGATCCTCAACTTCGTCTACTATGGCTGCCCGATGCTGTGCGGCGAAGAACTCAACGGCTTGGAGAGCACTCTGCGCGTGTTGAAGTTCGATCTCGGCAAGGAATTCGAAGTCATCACCATTAGCTTCGATCCCAAAGACACGCCCGAGATGGCGGCGAAGAAGAAAGATCAGTTTCTCCGGCGCTACAACCGCCCCGGCGCCGAACGGGGATGGCATTTCCTGGTCGGCCAGCCGGACGCGATTGAGGCGGTCACGAAGGCGGCCGGATTCCAGTACGAATACGACCCGAAGACCGGACAATTCGCGCACTCAACCGCAATCCTGGTGCTGACGCCGCAAGGCAAGATCGCCCAGTACTACTACGGCATCGAGTATCCGCCCAAGGATCTGCGGCTCGCCCTGGTGGAGGCATCCGAGAACCGGATCGGCAACCTGGTGGACGAGTTGCTGCTCTACTGCTACCACTACGATCCCGAGAAAGGTAAGTACAGCGCCACCGTCATGCGCGTGCTGCGCTTGATGGGCGTGGCCACCATGCTGTGCCTCGGGACGCTTCTATTTGTGTTGATTCGCCGCAGTCCAGACAACTTTCATGGAGCGGCACAGGTCAGGTAATCATGTTTGGACACTTGCCACTTTGGCCGGAGAGCGCCTCGACGAACGCGGGAAACGTGGATGCTCTCTACATTTTTCTGCTGCTGGTTTCGGGCATCATGATCGCGATGATCTTCAGCGTACTGATGGTATTCGCCGTCAGGTTCCGGAAACGAAGAGGGACAGCGCGCCGTACAAATCGAAGGTTCCCACGAACTGGAAATCACCTGGTCCATCATTCCCTTCTGCGTGATGATGGTGTTTTACATCTGGGGCGCGGTTATCTTCTTCCGGGAACGCACACCTCCACAGGACGCCACCGAGGTCTACACCGTGGCCAAGCAATGGATGTGGAAGTTCGAGCACCAGGAAGGGCAGCGCGAAATCAACGAACTCCATGTGCCGGTGGGCCGCGACGTCAAGATGATCATGACCTCGCAGGACGTGATCCACAGTTTTTTCGTGCCCGCCTTCCGCATCAAGCAGGACGTGCTCCCGGGCCGCTATACCACCCTCTGGTTCCGCGCCACCAAAGCGGGCACCTACCATCTGTTCTGTTCCCAGTACTGCGGAACTCAGCACTCCGGAATGGTCGGCTGGATAAAGGTTATGGAACCGAGCGACTACGAAGCCTGGATGAGCAGTAGCGGCAACCAGCCGCTGGCCGTGGCCGGCCAGAAACTGTTCTCCGAGCTGGGCTGTGTCACCTGCCATCGCTCCGACACGCAGGGCCGGGGTCCGGACCTGGCCGGTGTCTTCGGCAAGCGTGTGCTCCTTCAGGATGGCCGCACCGTGACCGCCGACGAGAATTACATCCGCGAGTCGATCCTGGAACCGGGCGCCAAAATCGTCCAGGGCTTCAAGCCCGTCATGCCGACGTTTCAGGGGCAGGTCAATGATGAGCAACTGAATGCGCTGGTCGATTACGTGAAATCGCTGGCCGGGCCGCAGTCGGGACGGCCTGCCAATAGCAACCCCACGGCAGGGGCTAGTCCTCAACTTTAGATGGAAGAGTACAGGTGATGAGAATGGCGACAGCTGTCGTATCGGATTCCGGAGAACGCGAGACCTACCTGAATGTAGGCTATGGGCTCAAGTCGTGGCTCCTGACGGTGGACCACAAGCGCATCGCGCTGCTCTACTTGATGTCGATTACCTTCTTCTTCTTTATTGGCGGTTTCTTCGCGCTGCTCATCCGCCTGGAGTTGCTGACCCCGGCGGGCGAACTCGTCCAGTCCGACACCTACAACAAACTGTTCACCATGCACGGCCAGGTCATGGTCTTTTTCTTCCTCATCCCCGCCGTGCCCGCCGTGCTCGGCAACTTCCTCATCCCCATGATGATTGGGGCCAAGGATCTAGCCTTCCCGCGCATCAACCTGCTCAGCTGGTACCTTTACATCATCGGCGGCACTCTGATGATCTACACGATCCTCAATGGCGGCGTCGACACCGGTTGGACCTTCTACACTCCCCTCAGTACCGAGTTCCTCAAGACCAACGTTATCTCCGCCATTGTCGGCATCTTCTTCGCGGGCTTCTCCTCGATCCTCACCGGACTGAATTTCATCGTGACCACCCACCGCATGCGCGCTCCCGGAATGACCTGGAACCGTCTGCCGCTGTTTGTCTGGGCCCATTACGCCACCAGCATCATTCAGGTGCTGGGTACGCCCGTCGTGGCCATCACCCTTGTGCTGGTAGCGCTCGAGCGTCTCCTCCACCTCGGCGTTTTCAATCCGATGCTAGGTGGAGACCCACTCCTGTTCCAGCATCTGTTCTGGTTTTACTCCCACCCGGCCGTCTACATCATGATTCTGCCCGGTATGGGCATCGTCAGCGAAATCGTTTGCTGCTTTTCACGCAAGCGCATTTTTGGCTACAAGGCGATGACGCTGGCCGTGGTCGGCATCGCTGTGATCGGGTTCCTGGTCTGGGCGCACCACATGTTCGTGGCCGGCATCTCGCTCTATGCCGCGCTCATCTTCTCGCTGCTGAGTTATTTCGTAGCCGTGCCCTCGGCGATCAAAGTGTTTAACTGGACCGCCACCATGTACAAGGGGTCCATCACCTACCAGACCCCGATGCTCTACGCTTTCGGCTTCATCGGCTTGTTTACCATCGGAGGCTTGACCGGCCTGTTCCTGGCCTGCCTGGGCGTCGACGTGCACGTGCACGACACTTATTTCATCATTGCGCACTTCCACTACATCATGGTCGGAGGCATGGTGATGGCATACCTCGGCGGGATGCACTTCTGGTGGCCTAAAATTTCCGGCCGCATGTATCCCGAGGGCTGGGGCAAACTCGCCGCGCTCATCGTCTTCATCGGATTCAACCTGACGTTCTTCCCCCAGTTCATCCTGGGCTACATGGGAATGCCGCGGCGCTATCACACATATCCGCCCGAATTCCAGATCCTGAACGTGCTCTCGACCGCGGGCGCGACCATTCTCGCCGTTGGCTACCTGCTGCCCATGGTCTACTTCACTGTGGTCCATGCGCTACGGCAAGCCGGCCCCGCCCAATCCATGGAACGCTGCGGGCTTGGAATGGCAGACTCCCTCGCCGCCCCCGACCTTCAACTTCGACGAGCAGCCGGTCGTGACCTGGGAAGCCTATAACTACGACGAGATAGACGAGATTCCGGAGAAGGAGGAGGTCCCCGTTGGACGCTAGTCGAGCGGTGGTCGACAAACCCGCACACGAGAGCCCGGCGCTCCTGCACCATTTCGCGACCGAAGGGCAGCAGAAAAATGCCGCGAGCCTGGGCATGTGGGTGTTCCTCGCCCAGGAAGTTATGTTCTTCGGCGGCATGTTCTGCGCCTACCTGGTCTACCGCTATAAGTATTTTGCGGATTTCGGCTCTGCCAGTCAGCAGTTGGACATTAGACTCGGCACCACTAACACGGTGGTACTCATCTGCTCCAGTTTGACCGTGGTTCTAGCGATTCGTGCAGTCCAGCTTGGCAAGCGCATGGCGCTCGTGTTCTGGCTGCTCGCTACCATCTTGTTGGGTCTCGCCTTTCTGGGCATCAAGGCGGACGAGTATGCCGAAAAATTCGAGAAGCATCACGTGCCCGGACCAAGCTTCAGCTATCACGAGTTGATTCCCGGTCAGGAAAAGCTCCCTGCGGCGGAACGCCAGTATGCTAACCCCCATCACGCTGAGATGTTCTTCTCGCTCTACTTTGTGATGACCGGCATGCACGCCCTGCACATGATTGTCGGCGTCGGCCTGTTCGGATTCCTTGCCTACAAGGCCTGGCGGGGCAAATACACGCCCGATTACTACACGCCCATTGAAAATGCAGGATTGTACTGGCACTTCGTCGATATTGTCTGGATTTACTTATTCGGTTTGCTGTACCTGATCGACCGTCATAGGTGAGAAAAGCGTAGGTGAGATAGCATGGGTGAAATAACAATGTCTGATCACAATTCCGCTGACGAACATACCCCCGAGCATATTTCCGAACACATTTCGTCGCTCGGTTCTTGCATCGCCGTCTGGCTGGCCTTGCTCGCGGGCACCACCCTTACCGTGGCTGCCGCCTTCATCGATCTCGGCCCATTCAACACCATCGTCGCCCTCGCCATCGCAACCATCAAAGCTACCCTGGTCGTGCTCTTCTACATGCATGTGAAGTACACGCATGAGAAACTGACCGGCCTGGTTGTTGTGAGCGCGATCTTCTGGCTGTTCATCCTGCTCGCCCTCAGCATGGCGGATTACACCACGCGCCTCTGGCGCTGACGTCGCCGGCCAAATGTAGCGCCGCCGTCCCGGCGGCTGTCGTGGGGCGTCCCGCCCCACCTGTGAAGGCAAGATGCCCCTCGCGACAGCCGGCAAGATGCCGGCGCTTCCAAAGGTCAACAGAGCGAACGCGGCAGGTTGCAAAAGCCCCAGTCCGGGATATAATTCAACTCCATGGCAACCGGGCCGGAAGTCGCAAAAGCGCCAGGGATGGTGCCCGACGAGCTGAAACAAGAGCCGCGCTCGAAGGGCCTGACTACCCCCCGCAAGAAAAAGCCGAAAGAACTCGCTGTCATCACCGAGTGCTGTACGGGCTGCGCGGGATCGCCGGCCTGCGTAGAGTATTGCCCGGTGGAAGATTGCATGTTTTGGATCCCGGATGACGATCATCCGCCGTTCGGCCGCATCGAGGTAGACCCGCTCCTCTGCATCGGATGTAAGAAGTGCCTCAGCAAAGGTCCAGAGGGCGCCTTCCTCGACGGATGCCCGTGGGACGCGATTGTCATGGTGGACATTGCGGAAGTGGAAAAAGAAGTCGGGCCGATGACCTACTAGCGGTCGGGTTGTGTGGTGACGGGGCTTCGCCCGTCCAGGCGGGGCAGAGCCCCGCCTCCACAAAGGCCCCCTCAACACTAGTTGCTGGCTCTCGCTCTTTCCTGGATCGCCCGTTCGGTCTCAACCGCTTGCCGACGCAGCCGCTCCGGAACTTCGGGCAACTCTCTTTCGTAGGGACGGATCGCGGGCAGGTCCTCCAGTTGGCCAATCAGATATAAGGCGCGAAGGGCCTCCCAGACTTGTTCTTCCCCGGGTTCAACGGTCGCAATCGCAGTTCCTGGAACTACACTGGCACCTGTCGCCGTCGAAAGCGTGCGCACGCGGCCGGTGATCGGCGAACGCAATTCGCGAGTCTCCTGGCCATCCTGCAGTTTCGCGATGAGTCCACCCGGTGGATCGCCGTCCCCACCCCCGCGGTATCCATGACGCGGCCGGCGGCGGGCGTGGTAATCGCGACCGGCTGCAATAAAGAAACAATCTGCGGTCTCCCCGAGTTGTCGCCGAAGCTGACCAAGGATAGCGCAGCATTGCCGCGCACGATCAGAGAGGGGTCATCCAACATCTTCAAGAGCGCCTCGTGAAAACCGGGCCCCGTCGTATCCTGTCCCATCACCCAGGCATCGGTGCTGCGCACCTCCTCGCGCGGATTTGAGGCGAGCCGCACCAGATCGGGATACCAGCGTGCCGCGCTCGGGTCGTGCCGGCTCATGCGCTGGCCGAGTTGCACAATGGCGTGCTGGATGTGCCGCGGATGACCGTTGTCGTTGAGGTATTCGCTCATCTCTTTGGTGGTGAGCGCGCGGCCAAACCATGTGCTCCACCAGAACAGGAACGGCATGAGCACAACCAGCCACGCCGTGAGGAAGAAAATAAGCCGGTTGCGCGTGGACATGCGGGGACGTGACGGCTGTGGCGCAGGCGTCTCCGCGGCATTTGCGGGCTTGTCCGCAGGCACGAGCGGGATGGGTTGTACAGCCATGCTTGGTTTTCCCGCCCTAACTCTCACTCTCTTTGGGCGTAGCGTCTTTGCTAACGGGAGCCAGGTTCGCCGTAGCCACGTTCGCGGTTGTTTTGGGCGCGACGTTAGTCGGTACTTTAGTCGTTACTTTGGGCGTCACCTCGGCTGCCACTTTCTTCTTGTTGAGAAAAGCGAGGGCTCCACGATCACGCAGTTCCCAGAAAGCATTCAAGAAAAAGACGGCGGAGAGGCTCAATAGGATCAAACTCATGAACAAGCCGTCCACCGTTGTGACCGTACCCGTGACGATGGTCCAGGCAATACCCAAGAGAGGGACTATGCCCATGACAATGGAAATCACTAGCATCATCGGAAGCAACAGCCCTCCTTATTCCTGCTCAGATGGCTTCCAGTCCTACATGCAAGAAAGAGGCGAAGTAACTCGGTCGGCCCGATCTCAGCTTATTGCGCCTTGAACGTTACATCCACGGTCTTGCTATCTTTGGCCGCCAGCGTGACCTTCTCCTCCTTCGTGCCCAACTTTTCTTGCACGAAGGCTAAGGTGTAGTTACCGGGGGGCAGACCCTTGATTTCGAACTTACCGTCCGGCCCGGTGACCGCATAGAACGGAGTCTTCACCACGTTGACATACATTTTCATCCAGGGATGCTGGTTGCACTTCACCGGCAGCATGATTTCCTCGCGGGCGAAGCTCTTCTCCAGCGCCGGGGACTGCGGGGGTTGCGACTCATTCCACTCACGGTTGTCGGCCGGAGTGGGGTGGATATTGTGAGTGGTGGGGTCGCTGTTGACGATCTTAAGCGTCTGCCCAGCCATCACTCCCAAAACATGGGGATGGTACTTGCAGCCACTTTGATCAATGGTCACGGCATCCTTGGGAACGTCAAACGTCCGGCTTCCCAAACCATCCTTCACGTACACGAAGACGTTGTCCAACTTGCCGCCGTCCGCCACCACTGTCTCGGCCATGTTCATGCCCTTACATGCCGGATCCTGGCTCATGTCGATTTTCGCCGCCTTGGGAGCGGTACCGTCAAAACTCACCGTGCCGCTGACACTGGCAGCAGTCGCCGGATCGATCGGTGCCGCCGCCGGCGCGGGTGTGGCCGCGGTGCTTGGAGCGGCAGATTGTTCTTCCGGCTTCTTGCTGCATGCAGCCAGCAGAACGAGGCCCACGACCGCGCATAGACCAAGAGTAACTAAGCATTCTTTTCGATTCATGATTTCCCTACACCTTTCCTGGAATTGGGTTTGAGATCCTTGCTCTATTTTACTGCCCGCCGCCCGTTCCCACAGATCGCTTGTTCACGACGGAAGGCGCGACGCCCCGAGCGTTTCCACTGGCTGGCCTCGTACTAGGAGAAGCAGGGGGAGAAGTTCTGTTTCTGCTGGTTTGGCTGCGCCCCATGGCTCCGGCCACACGGCGCTGCTCTTCCGGAGTGAGCTGGAAAATATAATCCACGAGCAGCCGGGTGTGGTCCTTATCATAGCCCTCGAAGGTGGATGGCGTCGGTCCGGCGAACACCCAATGGTTGTTCAGGCGCTTGAACAAGCCGGAGGGCATCGCTGTCCCAGGACTGATGGCTTGTGGATCGATGATCCAGCGCTCAACCCAGTCGGGCTTCAACCGGTCGTGCGCCAAAAGAAAATTGGGCGCGGTGGCAGTGCGATCATGCGCAGCATCGCCCGTCGCGTGACACTTCAGGCAAGGCGCGGCGGTACTGGAGAACAAGCCGCGTGCCATGTCCGTTTCCTTCGCCGTCAACGGCGTCGTCTGGTCCGGAATATAGGGAAACGGCTGCCGCGAGAGCGCCGCAAAGAAGCGCACCAGCTTGCCCAGTTCGTTCTCCGAGAAGCTGAAAGTGGGCATCCGCACCTGGAGGTACGAGCGCACCCCGTTGCGATCGGTATCGGTCTCGCTTAACGAGGGACTTAACGACGGATTGGAGAGGAAGCGCAGCAGCCACTGCGGGTTGACCCGTGCGCCTTCCGTCAGCAGCTTGGGCGGAAGCTGCTCCTGCGCCTCCTGATACTGCTTCATTCCCATCAGCGCCGTTTGCTGGCCTGGAATGAATTGGTGGCAGCCCATGCAGTTGTACTTCTTGACCACCCACCACCCTTCCTGGATGTCACGCCGGTAGTCGAGAGGCCGGTACTGATAATTCGCCGGAAGCGCGCTCTCCTGGCTGCCCATCAGGAACGTGGTCAGGGACGCGAATCTGTTCCGGCGCCAGGTGCACGTTCGGCATGCGGAGTTTCTCAGTCTCCGATTTGATCTTCCCCTGGTCCCACACATTCGGTTCGGCAAGCTTGTGCTCGAAGAAGCCCAAACTTGAGTACCAGGGTCCTTTCGCGGGTCCCTCCGGGAGACGCGCACGATCGTCCGGATCTTTGATGGGTTCGCCGTCTCCCCGTTGCGCCATCTCCGTCAGCAAAGCGAAGTCCAGGCGTTCGATGGGTTTGCTGCCTTCGAAGGTCAGTTCCGTCCCGATCCTTCCCTCATCCTCCAGGCCGGAGATTTCATGACATCCAGCGCAGCCGAAGTGGCGAATCCACTTCTTCCCTTCGTCCTTCAGCTTGGGATCGTCCATGAAAGCGGCATCGGGATAGGAACTGGGCTCCTTCTTCTTCAGCGTGACGAGGTAGGAGGCGACGTCCGATGCATCCTGCTCGGTCAGCCGCAGGCTGGGCATCACCGTCATGTTCTGGACTTGCAGTTCATGGCCGTCGTTCGGACACTTGCTGTGCTGCAGGTCGAACACAAAGGGCAAACCCTTCTTCGCATAGTCCTCGGGACCGATATCCTTTTTCTCGTACAGACAATAGGGGCGCGTGCGCTGGCGCGCGTTGTGCACCCAACGCACCAGGTAATCGTAGTTTGCCTTCTCGCCAATGCGCGTCAGGTTGGCGGCAAATCCCCCGCCCTGCATCTGATCGCCTTCTCCGATCGAGTGGCATCCCAGGCATCCGCGCGTTTCGAACAGTTCCTTGCCTCGGCCGGCATTTCCAGGAGCGTGCTTCACCGGCGGATCGGGTAACGCCGACTGCCACAGGTACGCCGAGATCGCCTGAATCTGCTGGTCATTGAGCCGGAAATTCGGCATCCGCGTGGTCGGACGAAAATCGGTCGGTTTCTTCAGCCACACTGGAATCCAGTTCTTGTTGAGCTTCAACCGGACGTCCTTCAGGTTGGGTCCGACTTTCTTCATGTCCTGCAGCAGGCTCTTAGTGGTTCGGTCGAGCTGCACGATCCGCAAATCCAGTTTGCTGTTCGCGACCCGCAGCGCCACCGCCTGGTCATTCAGACGATTGGCTTCCTGGTTTGTCTGCGCGGCATCGGCCTGCTTCATCAAGTACGCGGACTGCTTCAGGTTCTCCTTCTTCTCCTGCTCCATTTGTTTGATCTGTTGCGCCATGGAGTTCAGGTCTTCCGGTTCCTTGTCGTAGCCCTCGAAACGATGGCAGCCCACGCACCCGCGCTGGCGAAACAAGTCTTTGCCCTCGCTGAGAGTCCAGCCCACGTCGCCGCTCACCAGCACCATGTCCGCGGCGTGGCAGGTCTGGCAGCCCGCCTCGAAGTTCGGTTTCGGAAACAGCGGCCAGAGCCAATGCTCGTAATTGCCGTGCGCCTTCTCAACGCTGGTGGTGGCCCGTCCATTCCCCTGGTGACAGGGAGAACAGCCGAACTTTTCCGGATCATGCGTCTTCAGCAGCTCCGCGTCGGGATGGCTGGTGAAGGCCCGGGCATACTCGTCGATCTGCTTCCCTTTTGGCGCCATCGATGCCGCGGTCAGCTTGACGGGCTCGCGGATCCCCATGTGGCAGGATTCGCAGCGATCCACAATATTGGCTTCGGCCACATTGATCTGCAGGATCGCCGGCTCCAGCGCCTCCGTTTTGTCCTGCAAACCGCGAATCTGTGCCGGCGTCAGGTTCACCATGTTCTCCGACACATAACGCATCGAGCTTCGCTTTCTGGTCGCTGACTGGCTTGATCAACTCTCCCAGTTCTGCGCTGAGTTGGGCTCGTTCCGTCTTGAGGTCGTTGTAGGTTTCTTCGAGTTGTGGGTAGGTGTAGGTCGCCTTGCTGCCGTCGGGGTACTCGACTACCGCCGTCTGCTGCTTGTACTTCTCCAGATCCTTGAGCTTGCTTTGCTTCGAGGACGCGTCGGTTGTGGTCTCGATATCGTAGGTCAGCGCATTCACGTAGGCGCGCCGATCGGTGAAGACGTTCTGCACCGCCAGAATTTTCGCGCTTAGAGTGCGCAGCTTTTCGTTGATCTCCTTCGTCCGCGGCGCCGCCTGCTGATATGTTTGCTCGTAATCCTGTTTCAGCTTGTGGTAATCGCTATTGCCCTCGACATCTTTTTCCGATTGCGCCGAGGTGGAACGAGCCGTCTTCAGAAACGCGGAGTAGCGGTCCTTCCATTCGTGCTGGAAGGCCTTCCAGGGACGCTGTCCGAAGTCCTCGTCCCACAGCGCCCAGAATAGCGACGCCGTCAGGACTACCATCGACACCACGTACCAAGCCGCCATTGATTTCTGAACTAGCGGATCATTCTCCGGGACGGGCTTTTCGGGCACCACTTCCTCCTAAGCGTTGCGCGCAACCGAAACGTTGACTATCGAAACGTTGACCATCTAAACGTTGAACGTTCAAACGTTGATCATCTATACGTTGAACCAGGGCGTGATCCACACGTATTTAATATGAAACAAAAGCCGCAGCAGCATCTTGATCGGCAGGGCGAACATGGTTAGCACGAAGAAAAACATGATCGAATACTGCAGGAAGCTCATGCGCTTGTAATCCTTTGGGTTATGGCGCCGGAAGAAGGCGTGCAAAGCCAACCCGCCCAGCCCGTAAAAGCCGCCCACCACCACCGCTCCGAAGACCGCCTTCACCCAATTCGAGGTAATTCCGAACAGGTCCGGCAGATCGCGGTTGACCTCATAGATGAGGCGATTGTGGTCCCAGGTTTGTCCCGGCCAGAACCACTGCCACCCCGGTCCCCGAATGAAGGTCCCTATGATGATCATCGAGACCCACAGCACAATAAAGCCGAACAGGAACGTCCCGATGGCGAACTTGCGCTGCTTCCAGGTGTAGTAGCCGCTGCCCAGCGGGTTGGTATCGATGTAGGGAATGACCATCAGCCCTATGATGATCAAGGTCGGCATCACGACACCGGCAATCCACGGATCGAAATACACCAGCATTTCTTGTAAGCCGAGAAAGTACCACGGCGCCTTGGCCGGGTTCATGGTCAAGTTCGGGTTCGCCGGCTCCTCCAGCGGAGCATTCAGCGTGATCGACCAGATCATCAAAATAATGGTGACGATGACGGCGGCCAGAAACTCCACCCGCAACAGAAACGGCCACACGTGAATTTCTTTCTGCCATCCCGGCTGAAAAGGCCAGGTCTTGCGATATTGGGTTTTGGCCGCCGCGGCATCGCCTTCCAGTTGCGTGATCAACTGATCGTTGGCGTGGGCCTGCTTCCATCCCAGATAGATATAGAAGGCGAGCAGTGGAATCAGCGCCACGATGGGCACGTTGTCAGGGGCGGAGGCTATGTCCCACAATTGCTTCCAGTCCATAACTATTTGCGCGAACTACCGGCGCGCCTCCTTGATTTCGGATTCGAGCACGACCGAGGCCGGCCCCGAAATGCCGCCATCTTTTCGTACGCGCCAGAAGTGCACAATCATCAGCACCGAAGCGACGATGGGAATGCCGATGCAATGCCAGATGTAGGAACGCAGCAGCGCGTTCGCGTCCACGATCGACCCGCCCAGCAATCCGAAGCGAACATCATTGTAGGGCGTCATGCCCAACATGTGACCGAAGGGGCCCTCATGTCCGAGGAACGGTGTAGCGCGCGCCATGTTGGTTCCGACAGTGACGGCCCAGAAACCGAGTTGATCGTCGGGCAGCAGGTATCCGGTGAATGAAAGCAGCAGCGTGAACACCAGCAGCAGCACCCCAATATTCCAGTTGAACTCGCGGGGCTTCTTGTACGAGCCGGTCAGAAACACCCGAAACATGTGCAGCCAGACCGTGATCACCATCAGGTGTGCCGCCCAACGATGCATGTTGCGCAACAGCTTCCCAAAGGGCACGTCATGCTCCAGGTAGAGCACATCGCGGAAGGCTTGCACTTTGGTGGGATGGTAATAGAACATCAGCAGCACGCCGGTGAAGGTGAGCACGATGAACAGATAAAACGTGATTCCTCCCATGCCCCAGGTAAAGCTGTAGCGCACCGCATCGCGGTTGATCTTGGCCGGATGCAAATGCAGGAAGACGTTCGACAGCACGCCCAAGGCGCGATTGCGCGGGGTGTCGTCGTGCTTGTGGCGAAAGATGGAGGTGAAAACCTGAGTCTTGGTCGGGTCCTTGAGAAGATCGACCTGTTCCTTCGCCTTAGCCGGCAAGTCGGTCTTGAGCGACTGCACATCGGCCTTCACCCCTGTGGCCACTCGACCGAGGACGCCGGTTGTCTTTCCGGTCTTTTCGTTCGTCCCGCCGTTCTTTCCGTTCGAGCCATTTCCTTCAGGCATTTTCGTCTCTTTTCTGCTGGCCCATCTGGCGAGTTCCACCAATGGGCCGTTCACTCTTCAAGCGAGCTCAAGTCAGACCTATGTCGGCAAGAACGCTCCTGGATCATTGAAGGCGCTCGGCTGACCCTTGGGCCACTGATAAAGCCGGGAGGTGTCCACGACGATTTCGCCGTCCGGAGCCAGTTGCACGAAGGCGCGGTCCATAGGCCGGGGCGCAGGCCCTTCGAAATTGATCCCTTCATCGTCATAGCCGCTTCCGTGGCAAGGACATTTGAACTTGTTTTCGCTCGCCTTCCAGTCCGGCGTGCAGCCCAGGTGGGTACAGCGAGCGTAGATGACAAAGATGCGATCGGGTCTGCGATCAACCCAGATGCGATACTTCTGCTGCCATTTCGTGTCCACACCCAACCCGTAGTCGGAGGGATAGCCGATTTTGAAAATCGTGGCTGGTTCGAAAAGAGTGCGGGGCAGAAAAAAACGGAAAAAAGCCAGAAACCATGCCGTCAGAAAAGCTGTAACCGACACCCACACCAGCCGGCGGCGGCGCTGGTTGACCGCACTGTCTTGCGGACCAACCGCGGCCACGCCCGCGGAGGCGGCCGCCTTCGAGGTGCCCACCGCCCCCGAACCAACATAAGGAGTAGCCGCTCCGCCTCCTCCTCCAGCAGCAGGGGGCGTTTTGGGTGCATCCGGGCTTTCTGCCATGATCCTCTCCTGAATCTATCTCCTGAATTTGTTTCTCGTGCTTCAGTCGGCGACCATGGACTGCGCCGCCGCTTCCCTTTCCTGATCCTGAATCTTTTCCTCACCCTGAATCGATGCTCCCGATTCACCGATCGTTGCCAACACCGATGCCGCGAGAGCCTGAATGAATTTTGGCGAGTCATTGAGGCCTCGCGTCATCTCAAAGCGCTCGATGCCGAGAAGCCGGGCCTCCTGCCGCGCATGATGATCAATCTCTCCCAGGGTCTCCACATGGTCGGAGACAAACGAAATTGGGACGATGCATACTCCGCCCCGCTTCTCCGAGGCCACTTGCCGCAGCGTCTGGTGCAACGACGGCTCCAGCCATCGGCTGGCGCCCACCTTGCTCTGATAGCACAGGCGGCGATCGTTGGACCATCCTCCCTGCTCCATCACTAAGTCCACTGTTTCTTCAATTTGCCGCTGATAGGGGTCGCCCTTCTCAATCACCGACACCGGGACACTGTGCGCGCTGAAGACTAGCGGCACAGCCTCCGGATGAGGAAAACGGGCAAGCGCCTCATCAATCCTCTCCACGACGGCGGCGATGTATATCGGATTACGATAAAAAGGCGCGACACAGGAAGTTGGGACTGCGCCCGTCCACAACCGTCGCCACTCGTTCAAGCTGCTGCCGGTCGTCGTGCTCGAGTATTGCGGATAAAGAGGTAACAACACGACTTGGTCCACTTCGGCATCCTGTCTCGCATCGTGAAGTTGCGCGATCGCCTCGGCCGTGAACGGGTGCCAGTAGCGCATCGCCACCACGCAGCGCGCGTCGACCCCGTCGCGCATCAGGCGTGCTTCCAGAGCCGCGGCCTGCTGTTCGGTGAACCGGCGAATGGGAGAACCCCCCGAACCCCCATTGATGCCCGCATAGTGCTGGGCTGCTTTTTTCGCGCGCGTCTTTGAAATCAGCCGCGCCAGCGCCCGCCTGCCCAGCCGCGAAAACGGGAAGTCAATGATGTCAGGATCCGAGAAGAGGTTATAAAGGAAGGGTTCGACCGCCGCCAATGAATCGGGTCCACCGAGTTGGAAAAGGACTACCCCAACACGTTTCGAAATCCGCGCCATTTCCCATCGACCCCAGAAGTGGACACGATGTTACTCAAAAACCCCCGCGTTCGTCAATGCGCCAACGCTCCTAAGTGCGGCACAACGTTGCGGCACAACGTTTGCGCCACAACGTTGCGCCGCAACAAATAAAATCGATCGTCAGTTCGCGTAAAAATCGAACTCGAATCCCCTTGCGCAAATCACATCGAGCTGTGATACACTTCCGTCCATTCTGGGGCGGTCGCATCGGTTTCGCACGTTTTCGGGGGAAGCCGATTTACTTCGACTGGGGCAGGGGGTCTTGGTACATGGGGCTAGTTATTCTCTGTGTTATCTGGCTAATTACCTTGGCCAGCACTTATTTCTTCGTTGCGAAAACTTGGTGGTTCCCCCACGGAGCCTCCGCTGCCACCGCCGCGCTCGACCACCAGTTCGCCGTGACTTTCATCATCATGGGCGTGATCTTCGTGGCCGCCCAGTTGGCGTTGGGATACTTCGTCTGGAGATATCGCGACCAGCCTTCCGCTACCCGCGCCGACTATTCCCACGGCAACCTCAAGCTGGAAATCGTCTGGACCACTCTCACCGCGATCCTGTTCGTCGGGTTGAACTTGCTCGGCAGTCCCATCTGGGCGGCGGAACGTTTTCGTCCCGGCGGTGGACGGGGCCACGCGAGTGGAGGTCACAGGCATGCAGTTCGCCTGGTATTTCCGCTATCCCGGTCCCGACGGCAAGTTTGGCATCGCCCGGCCTGAATTGGAAGACCCGTCCGCAGGCGGGGAAGCGGCCTTGGGCCTGGACCCGGCGGATCCGGCGTCGAAGGACGACGTGGTGACGGGCACTATGGTGGTGCCGGTGGGCCGCGAGGTGGAAGTCATTTTGCGCGCCCACGACGTGATCCACAGTTTTTTTGTTCCTGCCATGCGCTTCAAGCAAGACGCCGTGCCCGGCCTGGCGATCCATATGCACTTCACTCCAACCGAAACTGGTAACTTCGAAATCACTTGTGCCGAACTGTGCGGGCTCGGCCACTACAAGATGCATGGCATGTTGAAGGTCGTCAGCCAGAACGAGTTTGACAAATGGCTGGCAGATCGCGAGGCGGAGAAACAATAAATGGTTGCCCAGGAATCCCACGAACACGCGGCCCCTCAAGGCTTCATCCGCAAATGGGTGTTCAGTCTCGACCACAAGGTGATTGGCCTGCAGTATTACTTCCTCGCGCTCACCGCGGTTTTCGTCGGCATGTTTCTCTCCCTGCTGATGAGGATCCATCTCATCTGGCCGACGGCGATCCTGCCGTTGCTCGGCGAGATCAAGCCCGAAACCTATCTCAGCCTGGTCACCATGCACGGCACGATCATGGTGTTTTTCGTGCTGACGACGGCGCCGCAGGGTGGCTTCGGCAACTATTTCCTGCCCATACAAATCGGCGCGCCCGACATGGCCTTCCCCGTCCTCAACATGCTCTCGTTCTGGACGACCTTCACTGCCTATATCGTGATGCTGGCAGCCTTTTTCGTAGTGGGCGGAGCGCCTCTTCACGGCTGGACCGGCTACGCGCCCATGAGTGCGCTGCAATCTTCCGGGCCGGGTGAGGGTCTGGGCGCGGACCTCTGGATCATCAGCATCGCGATTTTCTGCATCGCCTCGCTCATGGGTGCTCTCAATTTCATTACCACCACGCTCGACATGCGCGCCAGGGGCATGAGCATGATGCGCATGCCCCTGACCTGCTGGTCCTGGTTCATCACCGCCATCCTCGGCCTGCTGGCCTTCGGAGTTCTGCTCTCGGCGGGAATTCTTCTGCTCATGGACCGCAACATCGGTACCAGCTTCTTTCTGCCGCTCGGCACCATTAACGGCCAGCTCACCGGACATAAGGGTGGTTCGCCGCTGCTCTGGCAGCACCTTTTCTGGTTCTTCGGTCATCCCGAAGTCTACATCGCGATCCTTCCCGGGATGGGCGTAGCCTCACAGGTACTTTCGACGTTTTCCCGCAAGCCGATCTTTGGTTACAAGGCGATGGTGTATGCCATGCTGTCGATCGGCCTGCTCGGGTTCATGGTGTGGGGACATCATATGTTCATGAGTGGCATGAGTCCTTACACGGCTTTTGCCTTTTCCATCATGACCATGGCGATCGGCGTGCCCTCCGCCATCAAGACCTTTAACTGGCTGGGGACGCTTCATAAGGGCGCGCATTCGATTCCACTCGCCGATGCTGTTTGCCATCGGCTTTGTGTCGTTGTTTGTTTCCGGCGGATTGAGCGGTCCGTTTCTGGCTCAGCCCGCGCTGGATATCCCCTTGCACGACACCGCCTTCGTGCCCGGTCACTTTCACCTGATCATGGGCGTGGCCGCCATCTTCGGTATCTTTGCGGCGACTTACTATTGGTTCCCCAAGATGTTTGGTCGAATGATGAACGAGAAGATGGCGCGAATCCATTTCTTCCTTACGCTGATCGGCACTTATTGCGTGTTCATGCCGATGCACTATCTCGGGCTGGCGGGCCAGCCCCGGCGCTACTCTCAACTTACCGAGCTTGCCTATCTGCATCCCCTGATTGGCTTGAACACGTTTATGACATACGCGGCGATAGTAACCGTCGCCGCTCAGCTGATCTTCCTCTTCAATCTGTTCTGGAGCATGTTCAAGGGCCAGAAGGCGAGCGATAACCCCTGGGAGGCAACCACGCTGGAGTGGACGACGGCCACTCCGCCTCCACACGACAATTTCGGCGGACGTACGCCGGTAGTCCATAACGGCCCGTATGAATACAGCGTGCCGGGAGCGCCACGCGACTATGTGATGCAAAGTGATCCGGCAACCGTGGCAGCACACTAACTGGACGAGTAACTAGAGCATATCGAAAATAGGTCTGGGTATGGTAAGGCGATACAGCTTGCGGAAAACCTGATGTTGCGACTTGATTTTAGAGTGGCGCAGCGGTTTACCGCGATAACTACCATATTTCGTACGGTTGAGCCGTGAGGAGACTGTGGATAGAAGGTACTTTTTCCGCAAGCTGTTCACCGTGCCGCCATGACAAAAATGCGGTATTTGCGGGACGCGCCGCCCGACCTGAAGGCATTTTTGAAACAGCTCTAGAGAGATAGTATGGCGAGCTTCACTCCTACGATTCCGGCGCCGCACCCCACACCTCGCGGGGAAAACGCGCCGATCTGCCGCCCGTGGTAGGTGGCGGAGACGGCGGGCGTCCCGATCCCGGCTCGCCTGACTACGGAGCGCGTTTGCGCCGGGCGCGCCTCGGATTGGCTGTAGCTCTCACGCCCATCACCATGTTGTTCGTGGCCTTCACCAGCGCCTATATTGTGCGTCAGGGCCTGCCGACTTTCGACCCGCACACCAACACCGTGGTGCACGACTGGATCCCCGTGCCGTTGCCCACCCTGCTCTTTCTGGTCAATACGTGTGTGCTGCTGTTGAGCAGCGTAACCATCGAGTTGCGCGGCGACAACTTGCGCGGCAAGTCGCGCTGGAACCCGTGCAGTCCATTCCCGGAGTATCCCTGGGCACGGAAAGGAATTTTCCCTGGCTGGCGCTGACCATTGTTCTTGGATTCGTGTTTCCTGGCTGGACAATGGCTGGCCTGGAGTGATCTGGCGGCGCGAGGGTTCTACGTCGCCACCGGCCCCAGCAGTTCCTTCGTTTATCTGCTAACCGGCGCGCACGCCGTGCATCTGTTCGGAGGAATCCTGGCCCTGCTGGCGGCCGGAGCGGCCGTCGTGTTGAACCGGCCTTTGGCAGCGCGCCGGATTGTGGTTGATGTCACGGCCTGGTATTGGCATTTCATGGCTCTGCTGTGGATTTACATTCTGGCGCTGCTGGAGTTCGCACACTAGCCAGACCACATTAGTCAGACCTATATTGCGAGTTAGTAACGCTATTAGTCAGAACACATTAGTCAGAACAAGGAGACCGAACGCATGGCGGAAGTTGCCTTGCCGCGCAACGTCGCGGAGATATACGAGCCGTCGCTGTTTGGCACCTATTCGAAGAAAATCGGGATGTGGCTGTTCCTGCTATCCGACTCGCTGACCTTCGGCGCGTTGCTGTATGCCTACAGCTATGGACGCATCTCCATCTCAAATTGGCCGACGCCCTTCCACTCCGGAAGCATCGTCAATGCCACCATCATGACCGCGTTCCTGTTGACGAGTTCGCTCACCATGGTCCTGGCGGTCAATGCGTCGGCGCTTGGAAACGAAAAGAACCGGGTCCTCTATCTATTGGCCACCATGGCGTGCGGGATAGGCTTTATCGTTCTCCACGGCAAAGAATGGAGCCATCTCATCTCCGAGGGTCTTCGCCTGCCCATCTTCCCGGCGGTCCCGCACCAGGAGGTTGCGTCCGAATTCGCCGATGTATCCAAAACCGTGCCCCAGTTCGCGGCAACTTTTTTTGGGCTGACAGGAATGCACATGCTGCACGTCACGCTGGGAGTGGTTTATCTGGGTGTCATCGCGTTGCGGCGTAAGTTCATCCCGATTCTTTTCGCGCTGCTGGCTGGTGGCGTGGCTGGCAACACCCGCTTACAGTCCGTTTCACTACGCCGCTCACGTACTGCTGATTGCCGCCCTCGTGTGCTCCCTGATTTTGTGGTTGAAGCCCAAGGTTTATGACGCCGCCGATGTCGAGGTCGCCGGCCTGTACTGGCACTTCGTGGACCTGGTGTGGATGTTCATCTTCCCCCTCGTCTACATAATGTCCACCAAGATCGTATAGGAGCCTAGAAGGATAGAGTTATGGAGACGCTTCTCAGCTGGCAATTGAAGCACGCGTGGCCGAACAGCAACGCCACCACAGTGTCACTCCTTTCTTCTGGGTGTGGGGGACGCTGCTGGTTCTGACGGCAGTCGAAGTTTACCTCGGCTATCAGAACATGGAACCCAAGCGCATGTTGACCATCCTGATGGGGCTGTCGTTCGTCAAAGCTACGCTCATCATCGGCTATTTCATGCACATGAAGTACGAGGTGTCGCGCATGAAGTGGCTTACCATGTGCTCGCTGGTGTTTTGTCTGGCGATGATGATGGTCTTCTTTCCGGATGCGTTCCGCATTCTCTCGTTGGGGGTAAAGTGAAACCTGCGGTCCAACCTGCGGTCCAACCTGTGAAGACGCATGCGGCAAAGCGTAGCGCTGCCCTACTGGTCGGGCTTCTGTGCTTGTGGGCGGTCCCCGCGTTCGCACAAGGCTGCGCCATGTGCTACAGCTCGGCGTCGGCAGCTTCCAAAGATGGGCAAAAGGCCATTAGCAGAGCCGTGGCAGTCTTGGTGGCTCCGCCCCTCGGAGTCATGACCTTGGGCGTGGGGCTGGCTTTTCGCTATGGCAGGAAGCGCGACCAGCAACAGAATCGCGACGACGATTCTCTCCCCTATAAATTCGTTCTGAATTTGTTAGTCATTCGGGAATGCACAGGGATGATACACCCCAGCGCGTTATGACTGTGCGCGGCTATCTTCGGCGGCTGTCCGGCGGGCGTTGCCGCCCTCGCGCCGAGGGCGCGACATGCTCGCGGTCACTGTACTAGTGGGCAAAATACAGCGCAGCGTAGTAAGCACACACCCCGAAAAACGCAATCCCACAAATTGCGTACGCGGTGAAAATCCACGTATTGCGATCCTCGTGCTGAACCGGTTGTGGATTCTCAGATTTCGTCCCAGTGGCCGGTGCATCCATGCAAGTCTCCTGAATTGTGTGACTTGTGCCCAAAAAACAGACCGCCTACCCACGTCCCCACACCAGGGCGGTTATGCGCTGAATTGTACCCCGGAACGAGGCCGAAACAGATAAAAATTTGCCGGACTGGCCTTGAGGCAATCAGCGGCGTCTGAGCCCGCTGCCGAAATCCTGAGCGAAGCGAATGATCGCTTGAGCGCCGGTGATGCCTGCCTCAGCCGGGATATCGCCCCGTAATATACCCTTCCAACTGGTGTATGGTTTGCGCCTGGCCGGAGATGATCCAGCGGACGAGGTCGCCCAGCGACACCACCCCCACAACTACGCCATCCTCGACCACGGGAAGATGACGAAACCGGTGGTTCGTCATAATCGCCATGCAATCGTCCACCGTGTTTTGACGAGTGACGAAGACCACGGGGCTGGTCATGATCTCCCGCACCAACGTCTCCTTCGAGGAGTGCCCCTTGAGAATCACTTTGCGGGCATAGTCGCGCTCCGACAGGATGCCGACCAACTTGCCCTGGGATATAACCAGCAGCGCGCCGATGCCCTCCGCCGCCATCTTCTCAATGGCCTCGTAGACGGACTGATCGGGCGTTACAGACAGGACCCGCTGGCTGCCCGTGCTCTTCAACAGCAATCCAATTGTGTCAGTGATGTTCATGAGGCTCCGGCGATTGTGTCTGTCACCACTCGAAATCGGTGAAAAGCGATCTGGGCTGCAGCCATTTTTAGCAGGGATATGGTACTCCCATCAAGTCGATGATCCAAGAGATTCCAATGCGACAGCAGAGGTTCTAATGCGACAACATTTGTCGCCCCGATACTTCCGTCCGCGAAAAGCTACACACTGAACAACACGTCGTGCAAGCAACATAAATGGTTTCGGGAACGGCACGGCTTCACAGCCTGGGAAGATCCAGTGTCGAGCGGGGCTTGCCTCTCAGACTGCCTGGAATCCGCGCCGGTTTCGGGAACGGCACGACTTCACAGCCTGCGGAAAAACGCGGGTTAGGGTAGCTGGCAAGTGCTGAAATTGGCCGGCTACGAGTTCGTTACTTCCTTGCGGGGTTTGGCTCGATCACGCCAAGCGGAGGCGTCATCACACCGTCCGCAAGAAAGGGAATCCGGCCCGTTTCAGTCGCGGCCGGTACCCGCGCGGGGCGGGACGGAAGCCTGCTTCGCCGCAGCGGAGTTCGCGCCCGGCGTTTCCGGTTCCGGAACGGTCTCGGCACATTCGCCCTGGTCGTCAAAGTCGCAGGCCCGCCCCGGGTGCGACTGTTTGCAGTGGGTACAAAATTCAGTGCTCATCGCATTATGATACTCGCACCAAACGCAGTCGTTGGCAACTGGCACCGCGTGAGGATTCATACCGTGGAGGAACGGGCGTCTAGCCCGTTCAGCAGCTCGAAGACGACCTCGACCTGCTGCCTTTCACCTCTGCAATCTAACCTCTAACCTCTGACCTCTTCAATCCCCTTGCGCACAGCGCCCGTATCCATGAAGATGTTCTGTGCCCTATGCCGCAAACCATCGCCCCACCCCCCGCCCATTCCGCGCAACTCGACGACTCCGCGCTTGAAGCCGCTCTCCGCCGTCATCTTCGTGGAGAGGTGCGCTTCGACACAAGCAGCCGCGCTCTCTATGCCACCGACGGCTCCAACTACCGCCAGGTCCCAATCGGCGTCGTAGTTCCCCGCGACAAAGAAGACGTGCTCGCCGCCGTTGCCCTGTGCCGCGACCACCGCGCTCCGCTGCTCGCCCGCGGCGGAGGCACGTCACTCGCCGGACAATGTTGTAACGCCGCCGTCATCCTCGACTTTTCGAAGTACATGGCGGGCATTCTCGAAATCGATACCGCCCGCCGCATCGCGCGCGTCGAGCCCGGCGTCATCCTCGATAATCTGCGCGCTGCCGCCGAGAAGCACCACCTCACCTTCGCGCCCGATCCCGCGACCCACGACCGCTGCACCCTCGGAGGCATGATCGGCAACAATTCCTGCGGCGTGCACTCGATCATGGCCGGCAAGACGGACGACAACATCGAGTCGCTTGAAATCCTCACCTACGGCGGCCAGCGCATGCACGTTGGCGCGACCAGCGCCGACGACTTCGACCTCTTCATTCGCGAAGGTGGACGCCGCGCCGAAATCTACACCGGCCTCAAGTCCCTCGCCGACCGCTACGGCGAGCAGGTTCGCCGCCAGTTTCCCAACATTCCGCGCCGCGTTTCCGGATACAACCTCAACCACCTGCTGCCCGAAAGCGGCTTTCACGTGGCGCGCGCGCTGGTCGGCTCCGAAGGCACTTGCGTCACCATTCTCGAAGCCACCTGCCGCCTGGTCGAAAGTCCGCCGGCGCGCGTGCTGCTCGTTATCGGATGGCCCGACGTTTACATCTGCGCCGACCACGTCCCGCAGATCATGGAGCATCGCCCCATCGGCCTCGAAGGCTTTGACGACATCATGGTCAACGCCAGCCGCCACAAAGGCGTCAACCTCGATGCCCTCGCGCTGCTGCCCGAAGGCGGTGGCTGGCTGATGGTCGAATTCGGCGCCGACACCGCCGCCGAAGCCGAATCGCAGGCGCGCAATTTGATGCAGACGCTCGAACGCTCCGCCACTCCGCCCAACATGGAGCTCTTCACCGACGCACGCCTGATGCGCCGCATCTGGGACGTCCGCGAGTCCAGCCTGGGCGTGACTGCGCACGTCCCCGGCGAACCGATTCGCTGGGAAGGCTTCGAAGATTCCGCCGTAGGGCCCGACAAGCTCGGCGCCTACCTCCGCGACCTGCGCAAGCTGATGCAGGACCATCACTACGACGGCTCGTTCTATGGACACTTCGGCCATGCCTGCGTGCACACCCGCATGGATTACGATCTCGAATCCACCGAAGGCATCCGCAAGTTCCGCAAGTTCATGGAAGAGGCCGCCGACCTCGTGGTCCGCTACGGCGGCTCCATCTCCGGCGAACACGGAGACGGCCAGTCCCGCGGCGAGCTTCTTCCCAAAATGTTTGGCCCTGAGCTCATGCAGGCTTTCCGCGAGTTCAAATCGCTCTGGGATCCCGATTGGAAGATGAACCCGGGCAAGCTCATCAATCCCTATCGCCTCGACGAAAATCTCCGCCTGGGCGCCGGCTACGACCCCTGGCAGCCGGAGACGCATTTTAAATTTCCCGAGGACCACGGCAGCCTGGCCGCCGCCACCATGCGCTGCGTCGGAGTCGCCAAGTGCCGCCACGATTCCGGCGGAGTCATGTGTCCGAGCTTCCGCGTCACGCATGAAGAAGAGCACTCCACCCGCGGCCGCGCCCACCTGCTCTGGGAGATGACGAAAGGAGACTTCATCAAAGACGGCTGGCAGAGCGAAGCCGTCAAAGAATCGCTCGACCTCTGCCTCGCCTGCAAAGGCTGCAAGAGCGATTGCCCCGTGGGTGTCGATGTCGCGACCTACAAAGCGGAATTCCTGTCGCACTACTACGAAACCAACCGGCGTCCGCTGAATGCGCTGGCCCTGTCGAAGATCGACCTGTGGATGAGAGCCGCCGCGCACGCGCCGGGCCTGGTGAATCTAGCAACCCAACTCCCAGTCCTGCGAGACCTGGCCAAGCTAGCGGGTGGAATCCCCGCCCAGCGCCGCATTCCGCCGTTAGCACCGCAGACATTCAAACAATGGTGGGAGCGGCAATACTCGCGTGGGGACGGACGCATTCGTCCGTCCAGCGGAGCGCAGCGCCGCGAAGATAACACCGTCCTCCTCTGGGCCGACACGTTCAACAACCACTTCCTCCCCGCGACCGCCAAAGCCGCCGCCGAAGTGCTCGAGGCCGCCGGCTTCGACGTCAGCGTCCCGCGCGCCCACCTCTGCTGCGGACGCCCGCTCTACGACGTCGGCATGCTCGACCGCGCCAAGGGCCTGCTCCTCCAGATCATGGACGAGCTTCTCCCCGAAATCGAAGCCGCGACGCCCATCGTCGTTCTCGAACCCAGTTGCGCCTCCGTCTTCCGCGACGAACTCACCAACCTTTTCCCCAAAGACGAACGCGCGCAGGCTCTGTCGAAGCAAGTCTTCCTGCTCAGCGAATTTCTCGAGCAGCGCGCAAAAGAGCTTTTCCGCTTCCCAAGCTGCCGCGCCGAGCGCTGATCCACGGCCATTGCCATCACAAGGCCATCATGAAGATGACCGCCGAAGAAGCCGTCCTCGGGCGCATGGGCATCAACTTCACCGCTCCCGCCCCCGGATGCTGCGGCATGGCCGGAGCCTTCGGCTTCGAAAAAGAGAAATACGAGGTCTCGAAGGCCATCGGCGAACTCGAACTTCTGCCCGCCGTCCGCCAGGCTCCGACCGACTGGCTCATCGTCGCCGACGGTTTCAGTTGCCGCGAGCAGATCGCCCAGGAGACCGACCGCCACGCCCTCCACCTCGCCGAAGTTCTGCAGATGGCCCTGCGCGAAGACGCGGAAACGCCGGAGGGCTTCCCGATGTTCGACCCCGCGCCGCAACACTATCCCGAAGACGCCTGGGTGCGCCCGCACCAGGCGGCCATCGAAAAAAATATGAAGCGCACCGGCTTGGCGGTGGCTGGCATCGCAGCCGGAGCGGCCCTGCTGTTGACGTTAGCCAGAAGACGCTGAGCTAGTGTGGGGACGCTAATCTTTGTGTGGGGACGGGCGACCCCGCCCGTCCAGCCGAGCGAAGCTCGGCTGGAACAGCCGAGGGCGGCTGTCGCTAAGCAATTTGCAGTCTATTGATAAATATAGGCTTAGACGCGGACTCCCCATCCCGACTCCCCATCTCGCCTGCTTTCTGGGACAATAGACAGAGACAGAAGGCCTCCCTATGGAAACCGCCAACCCAACCGTAGTAGCTCCAGCCCCAGCCTCAACGCCAGCTCCGTCCGCAGTCGCCGTCGTCTCCCAGAACAAAACGCTGCAAGGCTCGGTCCTGGTGCTGATCCAGTTCGACGTCTGCGAAGAGATCCGGCTCGACGCCCTTCGCGACATCTTCGGCGCGCGCCGCCAGGAGGCCAGCTTCAAGCACCCTGCTCCGGGATACGTCCGCTTCCAGCGTCCGCCGGTCGTCGAGCCGGTCGAACCGCTGATCCTAGAAAGCGGCGAACGCCTGGACGTGCAGATCAAGTACTACGATTACGGCGTCCTGAGCGTCGTCTTCGAGCTGCCCTTTTCCGGAGACTGGGACACGCTGGTCCGCCTAGCCAGCCGCTGGGTTTGGGACACCGATTTCACCAGCTTCGCCCAGAAAATCGTCAAACAGAAAATCGAGCGCGCCCGCCCCGCCCTGGTCAAGCTCTACGACAGCTGGCTGCATGAAGATTATTTCGTCTTCCACGTGCGCGACATCGCCGGCAATCCGTCGGCCGCCGAACTGCTCGCGGCCGAGGGCGGACGCATCTCCCAGATCGTCCGCGGCGAAAACGTTCCGCTCTCCGACGGCGAGCAGCAGGAGATCATGCAGTCGAAAATCTCCTACTATCCGAACGATCTGGCCGTGATCAGCTGGAACGGAGCGTTCCTCTACGACTCTACGGCCGGCGCGGAAACCGTAATCCAACTGCTCGAATACGCCAACTCGCAGCTCCTCGAATTCCGCCACTACGACGAACTGCTGACCCGCGAACTGCAAAGCGTCTACGATTTCATGGACCACGGCTCGATGGGCATCGCCGCCCGCTGGCGCACCGCCAAACGCGCCAGCCGCCTGCACACCGTCCTGCTCGACGTGGACGAACTGACCGAGCGCGCCGACAACGCCATCAAGTTCCTGAGCGACATGTTCTCCGCCCGCCTCTACAAAGTAGCCGCGTCGAAGATCGGCGTCACCGACTACAAAGACCTGGTCAACCAGAAAGTCCACACCGCCGAAGAGCTCTACCGCTTCATGGTCGACCAATTCCACCAAAGCCGGGCGTTCGTGCTGGAGCTGATGGTGGTGATTATTCTGATCATCGATTTGATCTGGCTGTTCAAGGGCAGCACTCCGATCTAGGTAAAAATCAGGGACAAGTCACGGACAAATCACGTAGGGACGGACGCATTCGTCCGTCCAGTCGGGCAAAGCCCGACAGCGTCGCGCACCCGCTCAAGTTTCGAATCAGGGCGTAAAGTCTCGAATCAGTGCATCAAGTCTCGAATCAGGGCATCAAGTTTGTGCCACGTCAGGTTTCGTATCACGGCATCAAGTTTCGAATCAGGGCATCAAGTTTCGTATCACGGCATCAAGTCTCGAATCAGGGCATCAAGTTTCGTATCAGGGCATCGCTTTAGCGATGCCATAAGCTCTCTGAATTCGACGCCCCTTTAGGGGCTGTGCAAAGTGCGCGAAGGATGGCGCACCCACCGCCTAGCTGTGCCAGCGAGAACAAAAGCCTGGCCAGCCCACCAAGTCTATTCCGCGTTTCCGGTTATCTAATCACCCCATCGCCATCAGGGGTTCGTCGACCTACAATGGTTTCGCAGGCGGAGGAGATGCAATGAATTCGGCGATAGAGCGAAAGACATGCGCCGCCGCAGACGGCGTCACGATCGTATATTCAACAGTCGGGGTGGGAGAACCCGCCCTCGTATTCATCCATGGCGGCCTGGCAAACAGGAGTTTCTGGGATGGCGAGCTCAACGCTTTCGCCACGCGCCACCAAGTCATCGCTCTCGATTTGCCGGGGCATGGCGAGTCAGGGGTAAACCGCAAAAAGTGGGGAATACCGGAATTCGGCGCCGACGTTTGTTCAGTCATCAGAACGGAAGGTGCGAAGAGAGTTGTTCTATTCGGTAATTCGTTGGGCGGTCCGGTCGCCATCGAGGCGGCGTTGCTTCTTCCAGACAGAGTGCTCGGCGTTGTAGGTGTGGATACTTTCCAAAGCCTCACCTATACGCTGACCGCCGAAGACGCGCAGAAACGGGCTGATGCCTTCCGTAGTGACTACGGAACCAGCCTCAGGCAAATGGTGAAACAGCTCTTCCACAGCGATGCCGACCCCGCACTCTTGGCCGATGCCGAGCGGCGGATGGCATGCACCGCACCGGAAGTGGCCTACAGCATGTTCCTATCGCTGGCCGGTTACGACCCGAGCCAGTCAGCGCGCCGTTTGAGCGTTCCGCTGCGCGCTATTAACGGTGACCTTTACCCCACCGATGTTGCGGGGGTACGAAAAGTTAAGCCGGATTTCGACGTTGTGATGATGAAGCACATGGGCCATTATCCGATGCTCGAACGACCGCAGGAATTCGACCGCCATGTGGCAGAAGTCGTCCGTGCGCTACTCCACTGAGTAATCGCAACCGTTTGAACTCACGAGGGTGCCCCGTCCAAGCTTCGCTTGGGCGGGGCTTCTGACTTTTTCATCACATCCAGCCAGTGAGCGCCATCACTGTTACGAAAACGCCAGCGAGGTAGTGCGAGACGGCCTGCGGATTTTGGAGCGCACCGAGCGCCAGCACCTAGCGACGATCCGGCGGCAACTAACCAAGCCAAAGCCCGCGGTACAGCCGATGGATCGCAGAAGTGAGGATCCTGCAAAGTCAAGGACAGCGGACAGGAGTGTCCGCCCTACACGCGAAAATGCCCGGGATTCTTGCGAATCTCGGGCACTGATTACCGCTTAGAGATCGTCGTGAGACGATCGTTTTCTAGAGATCGTCGTCGCTACCTAGACAGCGGTAACGTTCTCCGCTTGCCAGCCCTTAGGGCCTTTGGTCACGTCGAACTGCACGGTTTGGCCTTCTTGCAGGCTCTTGAAGCCGCCTGCTTGAATAGCGGAGAAATGCACAAAAACGTCTTCGCCATTCTGACGGCTGATGAAGCCATAGCCTTTGGCGTCGTTAAACCACTTCACTGTTCCTTGTTCTGCCATTGATGTTCCTTTTCCTTGTTTGTTGAAATGTGCTGAGAAGATTCGCTGCTGTAGAGGGGGTTGACGCTGGTTGGCGGTACCGACCTGCAACTGCTTGTGAGTCAAACTTAGCAAGAACAGTCTAACACAAGGAACGTGAAGAAAGATAGTGGCGCCCTTTAATTGTTTCAGAAACGCCCGTTTCAGAACGGGCTGACCTCCCGGCAGCCTCCGGCGGCGTACCCGCCTAGTCAATACAAGGAAGCACGAAAGGTGGCTTCATTTCTGCCTCCGCCGCCTAGAATGTTTCAAACATTTGTCCATTTTATTGTTTGAAACAGAGCGTGCTCAAGATGCAACGACAGTTCACATCCAACGACGTGATCGCCCTCACCGGAATCACCGCCCGGCAGTTGCAATGGTGGGACGAACGCGGCATCGTGGCGCCGCTGCGCCAGGGCCATCGCCGTATCTACAACTGGGACGAACTGGTCACGGTGGCGGTGATCTGCCAGCTTCGCCGGCGCGGCTTCTCGCTGCAGCGCATGCGCAAGGCGATTGCTTTCCTGCAGCAGGAATTCGGTACCAGCCTGGCGGCTACAGTGAGCGCGTCTGCGGAGTGTCACCTGCTTAGCGACGGCACTCATCTGTATCTCCGCACCTCGGCGCGACAGGTGGTGGACCTGCTAAAAAACGCGCGGCAGCCAATGTTCGATATATGCCTGAGCGACGAAGTCCGGCGGGTTCGAGGAGAGATTCAGTCGCGCAAGAAGACGTCGGTTGGGGAACGGGTTCGGCCTTTACGCAACGCAGTGAGCGTACGACGAGCGTAAACGGAAAGCGAGGAGGGCATGATGATCGGTGAATTGAGCATTATCAGCGAGTGGATTCCCGAGCAGATGGAACCCGGCACCGTGTTCGTGCTGGAGAATGCGGGCGAGGTGGGAGAGCGCGAAGACCCTTACTGGGCAGTGCTCTCCTGCCCGGCTTGCGGCACACTGGGCTTGATTACCCGTAGGCAGATGGCGGGACTGTTGCCGACAATCTGCGGCTCCTCGGAATGCTCAGCGCAGTTTTTCATCAAGGACGAAGAGATCACGCCTCGTAGGCCGTTTTAGTCGTGGATCCACTAACATCCACTAATGCGCTTTCGGGAGTGCTAACTTTACTGGCACGTGTTCGACTATCTCGATGTCAAATCCTTCCAGCGCGGCTACCCTTCTTGGGTGATTGGTCAGGAGTCGGATGCGCTTCAGGTTCAGATCGGAAAGGATCTGAGATCCCAGTCCGATCTCGCGATGCGTCTTGCGCTCGCTTTCGGGAAGGGACGGCAAACGCCGCTCGCGATGAAACGTTAGAAACGACTGTTCCCCGATTTTTTCCGCCGAGAAACCTTTGGAGGTCTGGTGCAGGTAAATCAATGCACCTCGCTCCTCGGCGGCTATCATCTGCAACGACGCCTCGAGGGTCTGATGGCAGTCGCAGCCGGTGGCCCCGAAAACGTCGCCCAGCACGCAGTGCGCGTGCATGCGGACCAGGACGGGCTCGGACGAATCGCTGATATCGCCGCGGATGAGTGCCATGTGGGATCCGCCACCGTCCACTTCGCTCTCGTAGGCGATGAGCCGGAATTCTCCGTGCTTGGTTTCGACCATGGCTTCGCCCACACGATGCACGTAACGCTCATGCTGCATGCGGTAGCGGATCAACTCCGCCACCGTGAGCATTTTCATTTCATGGACGCGGCAGAACTCGATCAGGTCGGGCACGCGCGCCATGGTGCCATCGTCTTTCATGATTTCGCAGATGATCCCGGCCGGGACCATGCCGGCTAGCCGGGCCAGATCCACGGAGGCTTCGGTCTGGCCGGCGCGCACCAGCACTCCGCCCTTGCGCGCTCGCAGGGGGAAGACGTGCCCTGGCCGCGCCAGATCCGAGGGGCGCGTTGCCGGATCGATTGCCGTTTTGATGGTATGCGCGCGATCGTAGGCCGAGATTCCGGTAGTTACGCCATAGCGCGCGTCAATCGCTTCGCAGAAGGCAGTGCCGTATTGCGAGGTGTTCTCGCTGGTCATGGGACCCAGGTGCAGGTGGTCGAGCCGCTCTTCGGTCATGGCCAGGCAGACGAGGCCGCGTCCGTGCTTGGCCATGAAGTTAATGGCTTCGGGAGTAACTTTTTCGGCGGCCAGGGTGAGATCGCCTTCATTCTCGCGATCCTCGTCGTCAACCACGACGATCATTCGCCCGGCGCGGATCTCTTCGATCGCAGTGGCAACATCGGTAAAGGGGAGATTAGAAGTCATGAGCGTGATTCTTGCTAGCCGGTCTTATTTTTTTGCGAGCCAGGTCTTTAGCCTTTAGTATCTTTAAGATTCAAGTGTAAGACAAAACAGGAAAGGGCCGCCTGCGGCGACCCTTCCAGTTAACGTCTCTCAGTAAATCTGGTTCCGTGCGGTTACAGGGTGGATTCGATTTCAAAACCCCAAGCTTCCAGCAAGGGCTCTGGGATGTACTTGGAATTCTTGTTCCGGCGGGCCCATTCCCGCAGCCGTGTGGACCGCAAATATTGGTCGGGCGAGAGCTTATACTCGTGTACGACCTGTTCGAATTCTGTGACTGTAGGAGTAACCGGCCCGATAGGCTCAGGCTTACCCCAGTTCGGATTTCCGCGTCGCTTAGCCATGTGAAATAAGGACTTCTGTCCTATTCTTATAGATTCGCTACCTTGTTTGATTCCAAGAAGAGCTCCGGGGATTCACCCGTGAGAACGCAGCAGCTAGCCCCAAGGCCTCTATGGAAGCTATTGATAATAATAGGTTTTTCTATTTAAGTCAATGGGAAAGTTGGCTCCGTCACACCCTTTGGCGTATCCCCTTTGTACGCAGCCACTTGCAGTTGGCACCGGCGGAACAGGTCCCCAGGCTATGGATAAATGGATAAACCTCTGTAGGCCGTGGAAAAAGCCGCATTGCGGGCTGCGGCTGCCCTCGGCGGCTAAAGCGTCGCTGAAAACAAGCCAGTTATCGCAGCGGTGAACCCGCTGCGCCGCCCAAAAGCAAGAACAAAATCGAGTTTTTCAGCACTCGCAACACCGTCGGCTGCCGCTAAATCGGCTGCCGCTGCGTGGACTGCCGTACAATAGCCGCGAATGATTGCGCATCTTCGAGGAACGCTGCTGGCGAAACATCCGAATCAGGCGATCGTGGAAACTCACGGGGTGGGCTATGAGGTTGCGATCAGCGTGCCGACATTCACGGAAATGCCGGCCGAGGGCGCTGAAGTCGCGCTCCACATCCACACCCATGTGCGCGAGGATGCGCTCAGCCTGTACGGATTTTTGCGGCTGGCCGAGAAACAACTTTTTGAGAAGCTGCTGACCGTCAGCGGGATTGGTCCGACGCTGGCGATCAAGATCCTGAGCGGCATGCCGGCCGACGAGATGGTGGGAGCGATTCGCGGCGGCGACCTGGCGCGGCTCACGCGCATTCCCGGAATCGGCAAGAAGACAGCGGAGCGGATGGTGCTGGAGCTGCGCGATAAGCTGCCGGCGCCGGCAGGAGCGTCAGAGATGACCGCTGCGCTGGCGAGCCCGGTGGAGGAAGACGTTATTTCCGCGCTGGTAAATCTGGGCTATCCGCGCGCGGCGGCAGATAAGGCGCTGCTGGCGGCGCGGGGCGGCAAGAGCCCTCAGAGTTTTGACCTGCTGTTTCGCGAGGCGCTGGGAGCGCTGTCGAAGTGATTCCACGCTAAGACATGAGGACACATCCATGTAGAGACGCGGCTTGCCGCGTCTTCCCCCGGCGCGGCTCGGGCAGGAAGCAAGAGACGGGGCAAGCCCCGTCTCTACGTTAGAACTTAGCCTCACTCGAACCCCTGGAGGTTTTTCTGCGCAGACGGTCGGTTCAAATCGCTCTGCTGGTCCTGTGCATCGTGCTCGCGTTCTTTGTGGAGATCCCGCGACTGGTGGACGAGAGCCAGAATAAGCTGGTGAAGAAGCCGCCCTACACGGCGTCGGAGCGGGCGCTGAATCTGCACAAAGAGCTCACCATCGCCGATCTGCACGCCGATTCGCTTTTGTGGGGACGCGATCTGCTGGCGCGCAGCACCGACGGGCACGTGGACATTCCGCGCCTGGCGGACGGCAACGTGGCCTTGCAAGTGTTCTCGCTGCCTACCAAGAGCCCGCACGGGCTAAACATTGAGAGCAATGAGGACAAGAGCGACGACATTTTCTGGCTGGCGATTGTGGATCGCTGGCCGCCCGCCACGTGGACCAGTCTTACGCAGCGGGCGCTGTATCAGGCGCGGCGTCTGCATCGATTCGCGCGTGGTTCCGAAGGCGGCTTCGTGGTGATTGAGAGTGCCGCCGATCTCTCCAGCTACCTGGAACGGCGGCGGCTTAATAGCCGGCTCACGGCCGGACTGCTTTCGATCGAAGGGGCGCACGCGCTCGATGGCAAGCTGGAAAATCTTGATGTTCTATATCGCGCCGGATACCGGATGATGTCGCCCAGCCATTTCTTCGATAACGATATTGGAGGATCGTCGGCGGGAGTTCATAAGACCGGACTCACCGAAAAAGGCCGCGAGTGGGTGCGGCAAATGGAAGCACGGCACATGATTGTGGACCTGGCGCATGCGTCGGCAAAAACGATTGATGATGTTCTGGCGATTGCCAAACGTCCGCTGGTCGTTTCGCACACGGGCGTAAAAGGCACATGCGACAACAACCGGAACCTTAGCGACGATCAGATTCGAGCGGTGGCGGCCAAGGGCGGCTTGATCGGCATTGGGTATTGGGACACGGCTACCTGCGGCACGGATGCGCGGGCGATTGTGAAAGCGATGCGGTATGTTTCCGACCGGGTGGGCGTGGAGCATGTGGCGCTCGGTTCGGACTTTGACGGAGCGATCACGGCTCCCTTTGACACGACCGGACTTGGTCGAGATCACCGATGCCATGCTGGATGCGGGGTATTCCGAGCAGGAGATCCGGCTGATCATGGGAGAGAACGTGATGAAGTTTCTGGCAGCGAATCTGCCGGAGAAGTAATGCTGTCTGGCTGCGAGAGCCAGGCGTCACGCCCGAAGGCTCGGACGGGCGAGCTGGCCTGCGCCGTGACCCCGATTCCCAGCAGCTCGCGAGCCCTACACTTAGTTGCCGACGAAGCGCAGATATAGGTCGCGGTCGTGGCGGCAGATTTCCGCCATTTGCTTCACCTTTTCCCAGGCTTCTAGCTGGCTTTCATCGCGCACGCGATCTTTGGCGCGATCCCATTCCTTGAGGAAGGCTTCCATCTGCAGGTGATTGAAGACGGTTTTGCCGAAGGGATCAATGCCGCTGAGCAGCACGAAATCCGCATGGGCGGTGGCGGGAACCACGCCGTGCAGCATAGACCCACTCGCTGCGTTCGCCGAGATCGTCTTCCAATTTTACGACCAGGGACATCGCTCGCCTCACTGCGAGATGCAATGGTACTGGCCGCAATGTAACAGTCATGGAGGGCGTTGTCCAAGGGTGAGCCGGATATCGAGAGTAACGCGCGGACAGGCCGCCCGTGAAGGGGCGTCTGATTTCGAAGAGCTTTCGGCATCGCTGAAGCGATGCCCTGATACGAAGCAGGAGTTCTTCCGCAACTTTGCCGCGGATAGGGCTTGAGCCGAGCTGCGCTCGGCTGGACGGCCGAGGCGGCCGTTCCTACGCAACCGTCCCTACCTGGACGGCCGGGGCGGCCGTCCCCACACGAACTTACGCTTCGCTTACGTGCGTGCCGTGTTGGAAGTGGTATTGGAGAATCTTCGCGGCCAACGAGGGGGTCAGACCCTGGCCTTGCGCCCCTACGGAGCGGACGACTTCTCCGCGACAGATGACTTCGGTGGAGGCGAGCCCGGCAATTTCTGCCGGCAGCACGAGGCTAATCTCCAGTTGCGCGTGCGGATGGAGCACTTCCTGCGCCTGGAACAGCAATCCGGAGCGGCTGATGTTCTCGGTGGTGCCCGGGCGCCAGCTCTTTTCACCGAGCGGACGATAATGCAGCGGAAGATGAAGATTGAAACGGCGAGCTCGGAACGGTGGAACCTTCTTTTCAGCAAGAACGCTGGCGCCGGTGCGGGATGACATAGGGACCTCCAGGGGGATGGGTTCGGAATCCAGCACCTCGCGGACGCGGTCTTTCAGAGCGGGAAGGCTGAATGGTTTTTGGAGCAAGTTAATGCCGGCATCGAGCGTGCCGTCCATGACCAACGGCATTCTCGGCGTAACCCGACATGTAGAGCACGCGTACGTCCGGGAGCAGTTTGATGATTCGCGCGGCCAATTCGCGGCCATTCATCCCCGGCATAATGACATCGGTGAGCAGGAGATCGATAGTGCCCTTGTAGCCGTCGACGATTTGCAGAGCAGCGGCGCCGTCTTCGGCTTCGAGAATCTTGTAACCCTGGGTTTCCAGATACTGCCGGGCGAGACGGCGGAGATTGGCTTCATCTTCGACGAGGAGGATGGTCTCCTGCCCACGATCGGCGCGGGGAAGGCCGAGGGACTCCTGCGCGGCGGCGGCATCTTCGCGGCCATCGGCTCGCGGGAAATAGACACGGAAAGCGGTGCCGCGCTGCGGCTTGCTGTCGACGAAGATAAAGCCGCCGCTCTGTTTCACGATGCCGTACACCGTAGAGAGGCCGAGGCCGGTGCCCTTAAGACCTTTGGTGGTGAAGAAAGGCTCGAAGATGCGGGACTGGGTTTCGTTGTCCATGCCGATGCCGGTGTCGCTGATGGCGAGCATGATGTAGTCGCCTGGGGTGAGCGGCGCGTGCGTACGCGCGAAGTTTTCGTCGAGGGTGACGTTGGCGGTCTCGATGGTCAGCTTGCCGCCTTGCGGCATGGCATCGCGGGCGTTCACGGCAAGGTTCATGATGACCTGGTCGATCTGGCCGGGATCGGCGCGGACGGCGCCGAGCGTGGGGCCTGGAACCATGACCAGATCGATATCTTCGCCGATCATGCGGGTGAGCATTTTCAGGTTCTCGGCCACCAGTTCGTTCAGGTCGAGCAGCTTGGGGGCAAGGAGCTGTTTGCGGCTGAAGGCGAGCAATTGCCGGGTCAGAGAAGTGGCGCGCTGCGTGGCATTGGAAATTTCCTGCGCCGGGCCGCGCAACCGGGGATCGGGTCCCAGACGCTCGAGCAGAAACTCGACGTAGCCGGAGATCACCATCAGCAGGTTGTTGAAGTCGTGGGCGATGCCGCCGGCGAGGCGGCCGATGGCTTCCATCTTTTGCGCCTGACGGAGTTGCAACTCCAGGGTGCGGGTTTCGGTAACGTCTTCCATAAAAATCTCGAAGGTGCTACCGTTCTTGCCGTTCGGAATCGAGCGTCCGGAGATGCGCGCCACGATGGCCGCGCCATCCTTGCGCACGCACTCCGTGGTCAGGTTGTTGAATTCCTTGCGGGCGCGAAAATAATCGGCGGTTCGAAACCATTGCTGGGCATCGGCGTAGAGGCTTCCCAGATGTCTGCCCGTGAGATCGGCGGCGCTGGTATAGCCAAACATAGCCACCAGCGCGGGGTTTGCGTCCTGCAGGATTCCCAGGGTGTTGCAGCGGCAGATGCCGTAGGGCGCGTTCATCACCAGCGAGCGAAAATTGCTCTCGGAGCGGCGCAAGCTCTCCTGGGTAGCGCGGAGGGCGGCGTTGAACCAGCAGATGAGCAGGGCCACGGCGAAGAACAGAGCGAGGTGGGCGAGCGCCTTGCGATACTCGCTTGGAGTCTGTCCGGCGGCGAGCGAATAGTAGGCGCTGACGGTGAGCGCAAAAGAGGTGGCGGCAAGGCCGGGCTTCCATCCCCCGTACCAGGCACTGACCATGACGGCGACGGCGAACATGACGAGGCGGCTTTCCGCGACATCGGACAAGAACAAGGTTGCGATCAGCGCCAGGATGGTGCTGAGGAGAGCGAGTCCGTAGCGCAGGATAGGAGCGCGTGCCGGAGCTACTTCCAAGCTGCGGATGAGGGGGAGTTTCATTCGCATAGGTTCATGCTATGCGCAGACCACGCGCAGAGCGAGTTACGACAGTCCACCGCATTTTCCTGGCGGCACAGTGGCCAGAAGTACACTACCCACCCTCGGAGCAACATTGGGAGAAAGGAAACGCCTGCTTCACAGCCTAAATGCAGATGCCGTTTTCCGCAAAACTCGCTGGTGCAAAAAGACGAGCGGGGAACATAATCGAGCAACAGGGCTGGCAGCGCACCTTGCAACAATGGCCGGCAAGCGACGACACTAACGGGGCATTGCCGGGAGAATTGGGCAGTGAAAATCGGGCGGGAAACACGGAATGAATATCGGCCTTTTCGGCGGCAGCTTCGACCCCATACATCGCGGACACCTGGCACTGGCCCAGGCCGCCGCCAGCCGCTACGCTCTGCAGCAGGTGCTGTTCGTGGCGGCGAATGTTCCTCCGCACAAACAGAAACCGCCGCTCACCGCGTTCATCCATCGTTATGCCATGGTGGCGCTGGCGACGCAGGACGACAAACGGTGGGTGCCGTCGTTGCTGGAGGCGCCAGAGTGGGCAATTGCGGAGCTGCGCTCCGCTGGACGGCCGGGGGCGGCCGTCCCTACGTGGGCTGTCCCTACGTCTGGCGGCGCTAATTATTCGATCGATACGGTTCGACGCTTGAAGCAAACCCTCAAGAAATCGGACCGTCTATTCTTTCTGATCGGAATGGACGCTTTCAAGGACATTGCGAAATGGCGCGAGGCGGGCGCGCTGCTGGGGGAATGCGAATTCATCGTGGCTAGCCGTCCGCGATATTCGTTGCGGGACGTGGCCGAGTCTCTGCCGGAAGACTTGCGTCCTTCGGCGGCGGTGATTCGTCCGTTTCATAAGCAGCCAGCCAAAGGCGATCTGGTTCTTCCCGGGGTCACGCTGCACTTGCTCGAAGGGCGTTCACCAGAGCGTCTCCGCGACCGCGATTCGAGCGGCGGCGGCGCAGGGCAAGCCGCTGGCACGATGGCTGGACCCGCGGGTGGCGGATTACATACGGAAGCACGGACTGTACCGGGGGAAGGGATTGCCGAAGTAGAAAGCCTGGGCGCATGGCTCGGGCGTTGCTGATGCGCACGACGCTGCCGAGCTTCGCTCGGCTGGACGGCCGAGGCGGCCGTCCCTACGTGGGTGTGGCGGGTTACAATCAATGATTCCGTATGAAGAAAAAGAACGACCTCAAACTTCAAGTGTGTGAAGCCATCCTCGCCTGCCAAGACAAACAAGCTGACGATGTCACGGTTCTTGAACTGGAGAAAGATTCGGGAGCCTTCACCGACTACTTTGTGATGTGCAGCGGGACCAATCCCCGGCAGATCCAGGCGATTGCCGACGCGGTGGACGAGCGCCTGGAGGCACTCGGCCTGCGCGTGACTCACTCCGAGGGATACAAGCAAGCGGAGTGGGTGCTGCTCGACTACGTGGACTTCGTCGTCCATATTTTCTCGGAGAAAGCGCGCCAGTTCTACGATCTGGAACGGCTGTGGAAGTCGGCCAAGCGGCTGGAGCCAGCGGAATTGATGGCGAAACCTAAGCCGCGGCGGGCTGCGATTGGCAACCACGACCGCAAAAACAACGGTCGCCCAATCCACATCCGCGAAAACCGCTTCCTCGGCGCCCCGGAAGACGCGTAAAAAGAAGGCCTGAATGTCCGCTTCGAATCCAGCCCCGTGGAGTTCTTCTTACCGCCTGGTGGCGGCGGAAAAGTGGAAGGCGAAATCGGCTTGGCTGGGCAACGCGGTCACAGAAGCTTTGGTGGAATACTCGCGTCCGTTGCCTGACATGCTGGTTCTCGATTTGGCCAGCGGCACCGGCGAACCTGGGATCAGCCTGGCGCAGCGCGTCGGTCCGCGGGGTTCGGTCACAGCGGTGGATCAGAGTTCGGAATTGCTCGACATTGCCGCCGAGCGCGCCCGGAATAAAAAACTCTTAAACTTCACCACCCAGCAGGCCGACGCGCACCACCTGCCATTTGTCGATCAGAGCTTTGATCTTGCCACTTGCCGCTTTGGGGTGATGTTTTTCAGCGATGCCCAACGAGCGCTGGCGGAACTGCACCGCGTGTTGAAGCCCGGAGCTCGCGCCTGCTTTGCCGCTTGGGGCCCGATGGAACAACCTTATTGGCAAACCACGATGAAGATTGTGCACCGGCATGTGGGCGGCGCCATGCTTCCACCGGGAGGGGCCGATCCTTTTCGATTCTCGGCTGCAGGCTCTCTCTCGGAAGTGCTGGCCGCCGCCGGATTTCACGAGGTGGAGGAGTCGACTCAAAATCTGCCCTGGACCTGGCCGGGAGACGCGGAAGAAGTTTTCGAATACGCGTGCGCGGTGTCCGCTCCATTCCGGCCGATGCTGGAACGGGTGCGGGCGGAAGAGTGGCCGGCGATCCGCGCTGAGGCGAAGGCGGCGATCGAGCGCTATCGGGTGGGGGATGAGATCCGGTTCGGCGCCGACGTGGTTCTGGCGTCGGGAAGAGCCTGAGTGGGGGGAGCGCCGGCGCCTCCCGGCACGAGACCTTCGACGGGCGCGCCTTCGCTCTCGTCGTTGCTCCATCGGACGAAAATTTGTGAAGATCAAAGTGGCATGGATCGGGAAGACGAAAGAGCCGGCGATTCAGGCTCTGACCGAGGAGTATTTGAAACGGATCTGGCGCTATGCTGAGGTTGCGGGCCTGGCATTAAAGGACGAAGCCGCAATTTTGTCGCTGGCGACGGGTGAGCGGCAGCAGAAGCAGAAGAGAAGGAGCGGCACAAGCTGGTTCTCCTCGATTCGCGGGGGAAACAGCTTTCATCCGAAGAGCTGGCCGAGTTTCTGGAGCGCGAGCAGGTGAATGCGACCCCGCTGCTGTTCGCGATTGGCGGCAGCGACGGCTTCAGTGACGAAGCTCGGCGCGGTGCTGGTTTTACGCTGTCCCTGGGAAAGATGACGCTGCCTCACGAACTGGCGCGCGTGGTTCTGGTGGAGCAGCTTTATCGTGCTTTTACCATTCTCGCGAATCATCCCTATCATTTGGGACATTAACTTAATGGTAACGGGACAGCGGCCAGTCAGCCCCAGGCCCACGAGTTCGAATTCCCCGCCCCGATGCACTTCTGGCAGCTTCCCACGGGGTCGGAACTGGCTTAGGGTTGTACTTGACATGCGCACCAAGTCTGAAAACCAAGTCTGAATTTGTTAGCGAGGGCCCTCCCCCAATGAAAAACCCGTACGACGTATTACGAATAAAAGAGCAGGAGTTGATGCGGGTCCGGAAAGAGATGGACGCTCTGCGGATCGCAGCGCGCTTGCTGGACGCCCAGGACACGGGCGCAGCGAAAGGCGCGGATCAGCCTAAGCTGCAACGAGTCGTCGAAATGCCGTAGAAGATCTACTCCCCCGTTTGACTTGAGGCGGACGGAAGCCAAAACCGTCCGCCTTTTCAATTAGTAATTTCGTAATCTGTAATCTGGTAATTTGAACCCCCCGGTTGTGGCGCGAGCTTAGGTCTTAGAATTACAAATTACGCAATTACCACTTTGCAAAATCCTCCGCATCGTCCCCTCTCCGCGTACAATAATGCATTCGCCCTTATGTCTGATCTGCGCCGTGGTCTCATCATCGTGAATACTGGGCCGGGCAAGGGGAAGACTACAGCGGCCATGGGGACGGCGTTGCGGGCGGTTGGGCAGGGGATGCGCGTCCTGATGCTGCAATTTCTAAAGGGTTCGTGGCATTACGGCGAACTGGATGCGGTCAAGGCTTTCGGCGATAAGTTCATCCTGAAGCAGATGGGACGCGGCTTCGTGAAAGTGGGCTCCGAGAAGCCGGACCCCGAAGATGTGCGGATGGTGGAGGAGGCATGGACCGAGGCCGAGAAAGCGATCCAATCCGGCGAATGGGACCTGGTGGTGCTCGATGAGATCAATTACGCCATCAGCTACGGTATGCTGGACCCGGCGAAAGGTGGCGGAGTCTCTGAAGCAGAAGCCGGAGATGGTGCACGTCATCTTGACCGGAAGGAACGCGCATCCGGCAATTGTCGAGCTTGCCGATACGGTGACGGAAATGCGGCAGATAAAGCACGCCTACGAGAAAGGCGTGATGGCGCAGCGAGGAATCGAGTACTAGGATCGGGTGATCGGGCCATCGGGTGATCGGGTGATTTGAACCTGGCGCCTTGGCTTGATCGAGTATTACAGCGTCGGATGAATCGGGATTTCAGATGACCCGATGGCCCGATGACCCGATGACCCGATCAGCGATGGCTTGGTTCAAGCGACAATCCGGCGAGTTGGACACTTCGGGCGAGAAGAAAGTGCGTACTGAGGGGCTGTGGGTGAAGTGTGACGGCTGCCGCCAGATTATCTGGAAGAAGGATTTGGAAGAGAATCTCAACGTCTGCCCAAAGTGCGGCAAACATTTTCGCATCGACGCCCGCGCCCGCCTGGCCCAGCTTCTCGACAACAATCAATACGAAGCTTTCGACAGCAATCTGGCCTCTACCGACCCTTTGAAGTTTGTGGACCTGAAGGCATATTCCTCGCGTCTGAAGCAGGCGAAGGCAGACTCGGGGCTGAAAGACGCGGTCATCAATGCCCAGGGCAAACTGAACGGCCGTGCGGTGATCGTGAGCGCGATGGAATATTCGTTCATCGGCGGAAGCATGGGAGCGGTGGTGGGCGAGGCCATCACCCGCGCAATTGAAAAGGCGATTGAACTACGGACGCCGATAATCATCGTTTCGGCCTCGGGCGGCGCACGCATGATGGAAGGCGTGATCAGCCTGATGCAACTGGCCAAGATTTCCGCCGCGCTGGCGCGTCTGGACAAGTCGCGGGTTCCGTACATTTCGGTTCTGACCGATCCCACCACGGGCGGCGTGACCGCATCGTTTGCCATGTTGGGCGACCTCAACATCGCTGAACCCGGCGCCCTGATTGGCTTCGCCGGCCCGCGAGTTATCGAGCAGACCATCCGGCAAAAGCTACCGCCAGGTTTCCAACGTTCCGAGTTTCTGCTGGAACACGGAATGCTCGACGCCGTGGTCGTGCGCAAGGATTTGAAGGGCTACATCGCGCGGGCGCTGGATTTTATGGTGCAGGCGGCGTAGGGGCAGTCGCTGGAACCATCCAACGATGCGCACTGGGCGCATGGACCAACCAGCTAATTCTTAATAGGAGAGATCAGCAGCGATGCCCCGACTACGCTTCCGGCGTCGGGTTCCTGTACAAAAGCAATCACGCGCCAATTTGCCGGATCAGGCGTGGATTTGACTTTCACAAGCACATCGCGATCAAAGGTCTTTCCCTTCTCCACTGTGCCAACCTTGCTGATACTCTCGACCACGGCCACATGACGAATGTCGCGACCCTTGTTCTCGCCGGCCGAAACGTGCGACTCCGCATGATTGAGCGCGACCGCCACGAAAACGTCGGCTTTTCGGGCCTTGAAGTCCGCCGGCAACGCGTCAACCGCGAGGTGAACGCCGAGCGTTCCTGGATTGGCCAGAGAAACGGACACAATCCGAATTGGAATCTTGGCACGCCCACCGGCGGTTTCGATGGCTTGACTCACGGCAAAAGCATCGCTCCCGTTTACTTGTGTGGCTCCATCGACCACCATTTGCGGCGTGTAAGGGCTAGCTAATCTGAACCGGCGCTCATAGTTGGTCTGCCGATCGGTGAAGAAACTCGACGAGTAAGTATCTCTCCAGCCATCGTGGTTCCAGTAGTCGACATGTTCACTGAGAACAATCACGTCGGCTCCGGGTATGGGTTGCGCTCCATCCAACTTCCCGAGCAGGGCGTCGGCGGGAGGACAGCTTGAACACCCTTCGGAAGTGAACAACTCGACCAGCACCGGCGAAGCTCCATCGCGAGGAAGATCGGAGGCAACCGCGAACGTGAAAGCTGCGCCAGCACTAAGAACAATCACGAAAACACCAAGTGCGACAGTGCGCCTCGTCGTCTGCATAACAAGCCTGGATTCGCTTTAACTATTCTAACAAACTGGTATGCTTTCCTTCGTTCGAACGCTGGGGAAGCGCTTGGACCTCGATCCGCCGCCGTCCGATGAGCGAGGGTCGAAACCGGTGGCCGGACTTGTTACCCTAAAGGCGCCCGCCTGTAGAGATGGGCGAGCGACGAACGACCGATGTCCTACGAAACCGCAGTTGCGCAGATGTACGCGTTGGGCCACGAGTTGGCGCAGACGCCGTCGCACAAGTTCGATCTGGCGCACATACGGGTGCTGCTGGCGGCATTGGGGCATCCGGAAAATCGCTTTCCAACTGTGTTGGTCGCCGGCACCAACGGCAAGGGTTCGACGGCCGCAACTCTGGCGTCCATCCTGCAGGCTTCCGGGCTGAAGACGGGACTTTATACATCGCCGCATCTGGTTCGCATCAATGAGCGGATTCGCCTCAATGGCCAGGCGATCGACGACGACGATTTCGCGCTGCTCCATGACGTGGTCGACCGCACCGCCGAGCGGCTGGTTGGGGAAGGCGATCTGCCGTGGCATCCCAGCTTTTTTGAGATGCTGACCGCGATGGGCTTTGAGTATTTCGCCCGCAGCCGTCCCGACATGGTTGTGCTTGAAGTCGGCATGGGCGGGCGTCTGGATGCGACCAACGTGGTCGAGCCGCGCCTGAGCATCATCACCGACATCGCGCTCGATCATCAGAAGTATCTGGGCGAAACGGTGGCTGAGATCGCGCGCGAAAAAGCTGGAATCATCCGGCCGGGCGGGGTTGTGGTTACGCTGCCGCAATTGCCCGAAGCCAACAACGTAATCGGAAACACAATTTTGGATGTGGGCGCGCGCGCGGTGAATGCGGTGCCGTATGTGCCGCCAGTGTCGCCCAGCAGTGGTCAGTGGCCAGTGGCCAGTGGTCAGTGGCAACGGTATCCGCTGGACGTGATGGGGACACAAATTATGGTCGAGTCGCCGCTGGTGGGGCGTCATCAGTTGCGCAACGTTGCGCTGGCGATCGCGGCGGCAGAGGAACTGCACAACCAAGGGATAGTTCAGATCACGCCGGAGACGATCGCACGAGGCATCCGCGAGACGCAATGGCCGGGGCGCTTCCAGGTGGTGCCAGCCGCGGGAGACAATCCCGAGTATGTGCTCGATGTCGCGCACAATCCGGCCGGGGCGTGGGCGTTGCGGTCGACGCTTTCGGCTGCATATGGAGACCTGGGAAACGGCCGCGAGATCACGATGGTGTTTGGCGTGATGCGGGACAAAGCGGTGCGGGAAATTACCGAGATTTTGTTTCCGATCGCCGGGCGCGTAATCTTGACCCACGCCAACAATCCACGCTCGGCGAGCCCGGCTGAGATTCGCCAGGCAGCGGCGCGTGTGGCGGCGGGCATCGATATTGAAGAGGCCGAGGATGTAGCGTCGGCCCTGGACCGAGCACGCGAGATTGCGGACCAAAGGTTGCCGGACCGGGCGGCCTAGTCGTCGTTACCGGTTCGATTTACATTGTGGGAGAGGCGATGCGAACGCTGGGCGTCCGCATCTAAGTGTGGGTGTAGAGTCATCAAGTATCTATTGTCATCCTGAGCGAAGCGAGGACTCTGCATTCCGGCGCTACGAGCAAATGCATAGGTCCTTCGCTTCGCTCAGGATGACAAAACTATCGTGAATTGAAACCTTGCAACTCTGAAACTTTGAAACCTTGAACAAGATCGCCACAACTGCGGAGCCGGAAAAAGAGCGGGCCGAACTGCGCTCGGCTGGACAGCCGGCTGCCCCTACGTGGTCTGAGGAGCGGGCGGCAGCTCATCCTGTCAACCGTCACGGCTGGCTCAGCCGCCTGCGCTCATATTTCATTCTTTCTCCGCTGATCTGGGCCTACACCCTGATTCTGGGCACGCTTTCTCTGATCTGCTCGCTCTTCGACCGCGACGGGCGCATGCAGCACAATCTTGCCCGCTTCTGGTCGTGGCTCATCATGAAAACGATCCTGTCGCCGGTGAAAGTCACAGGCATGGACAACGTACGACGGCAGACATCGACAGGACAAGATCGCCCGCTCCAAGCCCCGCGTGTATGCGGTCACGCATGCCTCGGCGCTCGACATTCCGATCCTCTATGTCTATTTGCCGTTTCAATTCCGCATCATTTTCAAGAGTGAATTGCTGGCGTATCCATTCATCGGCTGGCATCTGAAGCGCTCGGGGCAAGTCTGCATCAACCAGCAGAACCCGGCGGCTTCGATCGGCGCCATCAAGTCAGCGCTGAGGAGCCTGCGCAGTGGCATGCCGCTGGTCATCTTTCCGGAGGGCGGCCGCACGCGAGATGGAAAGATTCAACCTTTTCTGCCAGGCGCATTCTTTCTGGCGATCAAGGCGCAAGCCGATATCGTGCCGATCGCGCTCGTCGACACTTTCGATCTGCTGCCGATGAATACCTACCACATCAAGTGCCAGCCGCTGGAGATGCGGGTCGGTGAGCCGATCTCCACGGCCGGGTTGACCGTGCGCGATACGGACGAGGTGTCGGCCCGGGTGAAGTCTGCAATCGAAGCTCTGCATTCCGCGCCCAGAACCACGTAGGGACCGCCGCCCTCGGCCGGGGTCCCCAGACCGCGCGCTTTTCGCGGGCTGGGGCGGTCGGCCGTCCAGCCGAGCGCAGCTCGCCAGCGCCGCTCACAATATCCCCCCTCATCCGTCATACTCTTTTGTTCGTCTTTGTCTCGGAGGTGTCATGAAATCCCTAGCTCTCGTATTCTTATTCTCTTGCCATGAACGTCTACGCTCAAACTACCGCCCCCACCGCCGCCGAAGCCCAGGAGTTCATGAATAAGGCCGAGGCCCAACTCGCAGACCTAAGCGTCAAAGTCCAACGCGCCTCCTGGGTGCAGGAGAATTTCATCACCGACGACACCGAGGCCATGGCGGCCGACGCGATCGATGAGAGACACCGCCGTCACGACTGAATTAGTCGAGCAGGCCAAGCGTTTCGACGGCCTCGCGCTGCCGCCCGAGCTGGCGCGAAAGTTCATGCTGCTGAGGCTCTCGCTCACCGCGCCCGCGCCGAAAGATGCCGCGCTGCGGCGAGAGATGACCACGATCGGCGTCTCGCTCGATGCCGACTACGGCAAGGGCAAGTACTGCCGCAAGAACGGCGAGTGTCTGGACATTACGGCGATCGAGAAGCTGATGGCCACCAGCCGCGATCCGGAAGAGCTCAAGAAGTCTGGGTGGGCTGGCACGCGATTGCGCCGCCCATGCGGCAAGCGTTACGCGCGCTTCGTCGATCTCTCGAATCAGGGCGCGCGCGAAATGGGATTCAAGGACACCGGCGCCCTGTGGCGCTCCAGCTACGACATGCCGCCCGAAGAATTTCGCGCGGAACTCGAGCGTCTGTGGAAGCAGGTGCGACCGCTCTATCTTTCGCTGCACACCTACGTGCGCTGGAAGCTGCGCGGAAAAATACGGCACCAACGTAGTTCCGCCCGACGGCCCGATCCCCGCCCATCTGCTCGGCAATCTCTGGGCGCAGGAGTGGGAGAACATCTACGCCCTGCTCGGCGCTGCCGGAAGACAGAGCCGGGCTACGACCTGACCGAATTGCTGAAGAGCGAAAACACCGACGCCAAGGGCATGGTGCAGATACGGCGAAGACTTCTTCACGTCGCTGGGCTTCGCGCCCCTGCCGCCAGACTTTCTGGGAGCGGTCGCTGTTCACCAAGCCGCGCAGACCGCGACGTCGTCTGCCACGCCAGCGCCTGGGACGTGGACAACATGGACGACCTGCGCGTGAAGATGTGCATCCAGATACGCGGCGAAGATTTCGTCACCATTCACCACGAACTCGGGCACAACTTCTATCAGCGGGCCTACAAAGATCAGCCGTTCCTGTTTCGAGAATGGCGCCAACGACGGATTCCACGAGGCCATCGGCGACTCCATCGCGCTCTCCATCACGCCCGAATACCTGCATAAAGTCGGACTGCTCGACAACGCGCCCGAGGCCTCCAACGATATTCCGGCACCTGCTGAAGCAGGCGCTGGAAAGGTCGCCTTCCTGCCCTTCGGACTGCTGATCGACCAGTGGCGCTGGAAGGTTTTTTCCGGCGAGATCACGCCCGCGCGAGTACAACCAGGCCTGGTGGGACTTGCGGCTGAAATACCAGGGCGTGGCGCCTCCGATCGACGCGCAGCGAAGCGGATTTCGATCCCGGCGCAAAATATCACGTCGCCGCCAACGTTCCCTACACGCGCTATTTCCTGGCGACATCCTGCAGTTCCAGTTCTATCGCGCCTCTGCCGCGAGTCCGGCTACACAGGCCCGCTGCACCGCTGCTCGTTCTACGATCGAAGGAAGCGGGCGCGAAGCTTCAACAGGATGCTCGCCATGGGCCAGAGCAAGCCCGTGGCCGGACGCACTGGAAGCGCTGACCGGCGCAGCGGCAGATGGATGCCGGCGCGATTCTGGAATACTTCGCGCCGTTGCAGAAGTGGCTGGACGAGCAGAACAAAGGGAAGAAGGTGGGCTGGTAGCACATCCAACCCACGTAGGGACGGCCGCCCTCGGCCGTCCAAGGCCAGCAGGGGTCTTGCCGTGCGCAATGGGGAAGCTGCGGGGCTTCGCCCCGCTGGGCAGGTGAGGGCACCTGCCCCTACGCGAGCAAATGATAAAATTATTAGATTCAGCAGAATACAAGGTCTATCCATGTCTGACAGCATTCATCTCAAGCTTCCCGACGGCAGCATTACTGAAGTCCCGAAGGGCACCACTGCGCTCGACGTTGCCAAATCCATCAGCCCGCGTCTTGCCGACGCCGCTCTTGCTGCCAAGGCGCGACCGATGCGCGTCGCAAGAAAGCCCGAATGGCGATCTGATCGATCTCACCCGCCCGCTCGACCAAGACACCGATCTGCGCATCATCACGGAGAGGGATCCCGAGGCGCTCGAAGTCTATCGGCATTCCTCGGCGCACCTGCTGGCCGCGGCCGTGCTTGAACTTTTTCCCGAGACCAAGCTCGGCCACGGTCCCGCGACGGAGAACGGATTCTTCTACGACTTCTATCGCCCGACTGCGTTCACTCCCGAAGATCTCGAGAAGATCGAAAAGAAGATGCAGGAACTCGTCCAGCAGAACCTGCCCTACGCCCGCGAATTTCTGCCGCGGAAAGAAGGTCTCGAAAAGTTCAAGGCCGAAGGCGACTTCATGAAGTGCCACTTCATCGAGCAATTCACCAAGCCCGATGAGAAGATTTCGGTTTACAAGACCGGCAAGTTCCAGGATTTCTGCCGCGGCCCCCACCTGCCTTCGACCGGAAAAATCAAAGCCTTCAAGCTGCTCAACGTCGCCGGCGCCTACTGGCTCGGCGACGAGAAGAATCCGCAACTGCAACGCATCTACGGCACCTCGTTTTTTTCGAAGAAAGATCTCGACGCCTACCTGAACGGCATCGAAGAAGCCAAGAAGCGCGACCATCGCGTGCTCGGCAAACAGCTCGATCTGTTTTCGATCCAGGAACTCGCCGGACCGGGCCTGATCTTCTGGCATCCGAAGGGCGGCATCATCCGCAAAGAGATGGAAGACTGGATGCGCGAAGAGTACCTGCGCCGCGGCTACTCGCTCGTCTGCACGCCGCACGTGGCGCGTCGCCAGCTGTTTTTCACCTCGGGCCACGAGGGCTACTATTCGCAGAATTTTTTCGACGTCATGGAACTCGACGACGCCGAGTATCGCCTCAAGCCCATGAATTGCCCGGGCCACATCCTGATCTATAAGGATTCGCTGAAGTCGTATCGCGATCTGCCCGTGCGGCTGGGCGAACTCGGCACGGTCTATCGCTACGAGCGCTCAGGAGTGATGCACGGATTGCTGCGCGTCCGTGGCTTCACCCAGGACGACGCTCACATCTTCTGCACTCCCGATCAGATCGAAGACGGAAATCGTAGGCTGCCTGGAGTTCGCGCTCGAAGTGCTGAAAGATTTCGGCTTCGACAAGTTCGAGACCGAGCTTTCCACCTGGGATCCGAAGGACAAGAAGAGCTTCCTGGGCACCGAGGAGCAGTGGAACCTCGCCAACCACACGCTCGAAAGTGCGCTGAAAAAGCTGAATATCGAATACAAGACCATGCCCGGCGAAGCCGCGTTCTACGGTCCGAAGATCGACGTGAAACTGGTCGACGCCATCGGACGCCTGTGGCAGCTCTCGACCGTGCAGTTCGACTTCAACCTGCCGCAGCGCTTCCAACTCGAATACGTAGCCGAAGACGGCAACCCGCAAGCAGCCGCTGATGGTGCACCGCGCGCTCTACGGATCGGTCGAGCGCTTCTTCGGCGTCCTGATCGAGCACTACGCCGGAGCGTTCCCGGTATGGCTCTCGCCGGTGCAGGTAGCGATGATCCCAATCGCCGAGCGCCATGTCGAGTATGCGGCGAAGGTGGCGTCGCAACTGCGGGCGGCGGGTGTGCGCGTCGAAGTCGATTCCCGCAACGAAAAGATGAACGCGAAAATCCGCGAGCACGCGATGCAGAAAGTGCCGTTCCTGCTGGTGGTGGGAGATAAAGAATCCGAAGCCAACAAGGTCAACGTCCGCACCCGCGGGAAAGAGAAGACCGAAGACATGGCCACGGGTGAGTTCGTGGAGAAGATCAAGAAGCTGATCGCGGAGAAGGGCGCGACGTTGTAGCGTAACTCTTAGCCAACTAGCGCGGCAGGGGATAGGGCCGCCGCACTGGACGGGCGGCATTCGCGTTTGAATCGATGTTGCGCTGCGAGGAGAATCGATGGCGGTGGTTCCGTTAGTTCCTGGCAAGAGTGTTGCCAGAACAGAAGAGGAGTTCGAGCACAGGGGAGCCCGACACGGGAGCACACTGTTGATACGCAATTTTGACAGCACACAACTGTCGCCGGGAGACCCAAACCTTAGCTACGACCTTAGAATTGGTTCGGTGTACAAAGACCATCGGGACGGTTTGCGTAAAGAACTGCAGGACGACGGTCACATTACCCTGCTGCCGGGTGGTGCAATTGTTATAGAAACTGAGGAATCGTGGCACATGCCTGCCGGGTTGTTCGGCTACATTGTTCCTAGGGTAAAATGGTTGCAACAGGGCGTCTCCAACACCCTCTCTAAGGTTGATTCAGGCTACAACGGGAAACTTCTCGTCACGCTTTTCAATCTAGGAAAGAATACGGTTCCCATTGACCGCAAGGACGGATTTTGTTCCCTTGTTGTCCACGATGTCGGCGAAGGCGCCTGTCTGTACGAAGGCAACCCCAAAACAATTGCTGGGGCAGGGGCGTGCGAACCGATATGGATAAGAATTCGGAGCCGGGTAAAGGCAAAGTGGCAGGCGGTTCGAGACAGACTGGACGCTAATCGCCCTTTCGTGGAACTCATGCTGATACTGGTGACCGGTGCGCTGGCTTTGGTGGAAGCACTACGGCTATTTGGGGTTGACCTGACCGGGATATTCGGGGCCGGACACTGATGACGATATTCAAATGCCAGTGGGGAACAGTTTAAATGGGAGCATCGGAAGAGAAGTATCTGCTCGAATTGTGGGACCAAAACATCTGCCCAAATTGTGGCAAGATCATACCGCAGGGCAGTAGGGTGGGAAGTGGACGCAAGAGCGAAGGCGGATTCTGCAGCCTCGACTGCTACACCGCCTTTTACCAACTCGAATTGGGGGAGCGCGCTCGACGCGTCGCAGAGAGAACGAAGCGCAAGGAATCATAAAACCAAATGCCTCTCGAAACCCATGCTTCTGAACAAGGCCTTTTTGGAGAATTGCCCTCTTCCGCTCGTGGCGTCAGGGCGGGAGTGCTCCCATCGCAGGATATAAAAGAACTGATTTCTACTGGCAAAATAACGGCGCGTACTCCGATATTGGAGGAACAGATCCAACCAGCCAGCTTGGATCTCCGGGTTGGCGATATGGCCCACCGGGTTCAGGCGAGCTTTTTGCCGGGGCAGCACGCTACGGTCGAGCAACGGATCAACGAACTAAGAATGAGCCGCGTTGATCTAACCAGTGCAACGGTTCTTGAAAAGGGTTGCGTCTACATCGTGCCGCTTCTCGAAGAAGTGCATCTGCCAGACAACATGTCAGGTAAGGCCAACCCCAAAAGCACGACGGGGCGGCTCGACGTGTTTACCCGGCTGATCACTGACTACGGAGTTGAGTTTGAGCACGTGCCGCCCGGCTATAAAGGCAAACTGTATGCCGAGATTGTTCCCGGTACTTTCTCAATTCGCTTGCCTGCTGGAACGCGGCTCAATCAGCTCCGATTTTTTCGCGGTAATCCCCTCGCTTCGGACAACCTGATCACTGAACTGGATGGGCGCGAGGCTTTGGTCTACTCACGCGAGGACAATCCAGTGAAGGCGCAGGTAGATAGGGGCCTCAGGATTTCGGTGAATTTACATTCGGTGGCTCCTTCCGAGATCATCGCCTACAAAGCCAAGAAGAATGCGCCGGTGATCGACCTCAGCAGAGTGAACCATTACTCGCCAGAAGAGTTTTGGGATCCCAAATACCACGTCGGCGACAAGGGACTGATACTAGATCCAGGAGATTTCTATATTCTTGCATCCAAGGAACAGATTCGGGTGCCTCCTGATTACGCGGCAGAAATGGTCCCGTTCGATTCCTCGATCGGTGAACTCCGCATACACTACGCTGGTTTCTTCGATCCAGGTTTCGGTTACGGAATGAGCGATCTCACGGGAACTCGTGCAGTCCTCGAAGTCCGTGCGCATGAAGTGCCTTTCTTGATTGAACACGGTCAGATTGTCGCGCGCCTGGCATACATGCGATTGTTGAAGGTCCCTGAAAAGGTTTATGGCGTCAACATCGGATCGTCATATCAGAGGCAGAGCCTGACTCTCAGCAAGCAGTTCAGGAAGAGTAGCTGACGACGGTTCCTTGAGCCCCACCCCCTGTGTTAGCATCAGAAGTTTCGCAGGCGTTGTTGGGCTGGCCTGTACCTTGTACTCATCCTCATCCGGGGCCTTATCACCCTTCCCGTAAGCCTGCGGAAGGAGACAACCCGTGAAAGTGTACGAAGGAGCCAATCTCCGCAACCTTGCCCTCATCGGACACGGGCATGCCGGAAAAACTACCCTGGTGTCCGCCATGCTCTACACCGCCGGCGCCACGCCGCGCCTCGGACGCGTGGATGACGGCTCCGCTCCTACCGACTACGACGAAGAAGAAATCGCCCGCAAGATGTCGATCTCGACTGGCCTCGCTTTTGTCGAGTGGGGCAAGACGGATGCGAAGGTCAAGATCAATCTGCTCGACACTCCCGGCTTCAACATGTTCGTGCACGAGGCCAAGATGGTGCTGCCGGTGGTGGACGCCGCGCTCGTCGTGGTGGACGGCGTCTCCGGGGTCGAGGTCGTGACCCAGCGCGTCTGGCAATACTGCAATGACATCGAACTGCCGCGCATGATCGTCGTCAGCCGCATGGATCGCGAGCGCGCCGACGCCAACCGCGTGCTCGAATCGCTCACCAACGCCTTCGGCCGCGCCGTCACGCCGCTGCAACTCCCCATCGGCAGCGAGAAGAGTCTGAGCGGCATTATCGATCTGGTCCGCATGAAGGCCTACACCTACGAGATGGGCGGAAACGGCAAGGGCAAGGAAGGGCCGATTCCGGCGAACATGGCCGACGTCGCCAAGGAAGCTCACGAAAAATTGGTGGAACTGATCGCCGAGGGCAAAGATGAGTTGATGGAAGAGTTCTTCGAAACGGGCACGATCCCCGAGGAGCATCTGGTCCCGGCGCTGCACGAAGCGATTCGCGAAGACAAGCTTTTTCCCGTGCTCTTCACTTCGGGACTGGGCAACATCGGCGTCGACGAGCTGATGGATTTCATCGTCGACTACACGCCCGCCGCCAGCGAACATCACGCCCTCACCGGCTGGACGGCCGAGGGCAGCACCGAGCCGGCCGTACGCAAAGGCACCGACAACGAGCCCGCTTCCGTGTACGTCTTCAAGACCATGTCGGATGCGTTCGCCGGGCGCATTTCTTACTTCAAGGTTTTTTCCGGCGTGCTGAAGGACGACGCATCGCTGCAAAACTATAATCGCAACACGCAAGAGAAGTTCGCCCACATTTCCCTGATCCAGGGCAAGCAAGCGGTTCCGATCCCGGAGCTGCATGCCGGCGATATCGGCGCGGTCGCGAAGCTGAGAGAGACTCTCACCGGCGACACGCTGGGCGATAAGTCGTCGCCGATCCGGTATCCGGCGGTGCAGCTGCCGGAGCCGGCGATCACCTTCGCCATCGAGCCGAAGAGCCGCGCCGACGAAGACAAGCTCGGCGTCGGCCTCCACAAGCTGATGGAAGAAGACGCCATGCTGCGCTTCTTCCGCGATCCGCAGACCAAAGAATTCCTGATCGCGGGCACCGGACAGCAGCACATCGAAGTCGTGGTCTCGAAGATGAAGAAGCGTTACCACGCGGAAGTGGTGCTGAAGGCGCCCAAGGTGCCGTATCGCGAAACGATTCGCGGCAAGGCCGACGTGCAGGGACGCCACAAGAAGCAGACCGGCGGCCACGGCCAGTTCGGCGATTGCAAAATCAAGATGGAGCCGCTGCCGCGCAACGCCGAAGTCGAATTCGAGTTCGTCAACGATATTTTCGGCGGCGCCATTCCGCGCAACTTTATTCCCGCCGTCGAAAAGGGAATCAAAGACGCCGCTGCCCGCGGCTTTCTTGCCGGCTATCCCGTAGTGAACTTTCGCGTGATTCTCTACGACGGCTCTTACCACGACGTGGATTCGAACGACCTCTCGTTCCAGATGGCGGGCCGCATCGCCTTCCGCAAGGCCATGGAAGTGGCCAAGCCGACGCTGCTGGAGCCGATCATGACGGTCGAGATCACCATGCCCGACGAATTCGCCGGCACCATCATGGGCGACCTCAACAGCCGCCGCGGACGCATCCAGGGCATGGATAACAAAGCCGGCAACACGATCGTGAAGGCCGAGGTGCCCATGGCCGAGATGCTTACCTACGGCGCCGATCTTACTTCGATGACGCAGGGGCGCGGCAGCTTCTCGATGGAGATGCATCACTACGACACCGTGCCGCAACAACTGCAGGACAAGATTATTGAGAAGGCCAAGGCGGAGCGGGGCGAGGTGAAGGAAGAGGAAGAGTGAAGAGAATAAGCGGGTGCTGGCCCACCCTGCCGGTGTTGAATCAAAGCGATGAAGAGGCCAAAATAGGCGTACAATTCTGGCCGTCAAAAACGGAGGCGCCCTGATGCCAGAAGATACGGTATGACGCCGATCGCGATACGGCGAAGCAGCGCCGTACCGGGCATCTTGATTCGATAGTTGGCTCTGACTTAGAGTGTGGCGACATAGAATGCCCCTGCCGGAGTCCAGAAGGACGGCGAGCGCGAGCACGAGGCGGACGAAATACATCAAAACTTGACGTGCGTGACGACAAGTTTCGCAATTTCAGCGGCTGCCCTTAGCTTGCAAATGCCAGTGGAGGATTAGATTGGGACAAATCCGGGGACGACGGGACGTTTCCCCGTGCGGTAAAATGGCACTATGAGTCCGGAAACTTCCGATCTTCTCAAACGGGCCCTCGCGCTCCCCGCTGATGAGCGCGCTGCATTGGCCAACACGCTGCTCGAAACGCTTGAGAGTCCGAACGAATCGATCTCTGCCTCTGGCTCTGTCGAAGACGCCTGGGATGCGGAAGTGGCACGTCGAATCGCGGACCTCAAAGCAGGCAAGGTGGTGACCGTCCCTTGGGAAGAACTGCATCGCGAACTCTTGGCCATGGTGAATGAGCGCTGAGCGCGTCGAATACCACCAGGGCGCGACCGCAGATGTTAAGAGCGCAGTCACTTGGTATCGGCAGCGCAGCCCCAAGGTCGCCTTGGACTTCATCGAAGAACTGCGACGAGCCGCCGATACCATCCGTGAATCCCCGGAACGCTGGCCGCTAGGCAAGAACAACACTAGACGTTTCCTGCTCTGGCGATTCCCATTTGCCGTCCTCTATTCGGAAAAAGAATCTGTAGTTACGATCTGGGCCGTCGCCCATGGCAGCAGGCGGCCGGAGTATTGGGCTAAACGCCTCTAACCTTTCGTCAGAGCAACCATCTCCACGTCGGTGAACCGAAAATCCCCTCCCTTGGCCAGCAGTTTCTGCCCTGAAAACTTGGCCAACGCGTAGGCGAAGCAATCTCCGAAGTTGAGACCGGCCGCGTGCCGCCCTTTGCCATACTTGCGCCAGGCGGAACGCGCGATCTCCACTTGCTCGGCATCTACCGGAACCACTTCCAGCTTTGCCCGCACCATAAACAGGTCGAACTCGCGTCCAGCGGCCTCCCCGCGCCTGGCCTCGAGCACGATTCCGGTTTCCAGCGAGTTCGCCGCCGAAATCAGCTTCGTTTCTGCCTGGAGGATATGTTCGAGGAACGGCTTGCGGTCGGGTTCACCTAAAAAGATGGCCACGAGTGCGGATGTGTCAATGACCATAGGGGAGACCTAGCGCGGAATGCCGTCTTCGCCGTAGCCGAGGATTTCGTTTTCGGGGCGCGAGTCCAGGTTCGGAAGCGTGTCCACCCGCCGCAGTAAATCCTCAATCTGGCCGGTCAGGACGTGGCTCTTGCGCCGCCGCTTCAGCCGTTCCCAGCGTTCTTCGAGCGACGTTTGAATGGCTTCGGTGAGCGACTCACCGGTTTCGCCGGCCACTTGGCGGGCCAACTGTTCGGTGGCCTTATTCTTGATGAACAAGGGCATGTTATTGATATATACTCACGAGAACTATTATATACCATTCGTCAAGTCGGCTCGCGCTTGCAGGAAATCGTTCCCTGATCGCGCATTCTGGCGTACCATTCCTTTTTCTTCTTTCTTCTACTTTAAGGAGGTACGCATGTCCAAGCGGAGTTCGCCGATCTGCTGCCGCTTGTATTTCGCTATCCTTGTTCTCTTACTCATTTCCCAAACGGCGATGGCTCAATCGGCGATGACCCCGGAAAGCAAGAGTGTGGTGCTGGAGATCGACCACGCCTCGATCTGCGGATCGAATCTTGACACTCTGCGCCAGGCCTTCACGGATGTGGGCCTGACTCCGGACATCGGCGGTCCGCACGGCAACGGCATTACCCAGATGGCCATCATTGGCTTCGATGACGCGTCTTACCTTGAATTGATTGCACCGGTAAAACCGGGGGCGGCTGCGGGCTCCGAGTGGGCGAAGTTCATGTCCGAGGATGCGGTCACCTGCGCCTGGGCGGTGGGCACAAACGTTTTGCTACAGGAAGTCGATCGGCTGAAGAAGGCCGGAATTCCCATTAAGTCTCCCGAGCGTGGCAGCCGCAAACGCCCGGACGGCATGTCGATCGAGTGGATGACCGCTGATGCTGGCTCCGGAACACCGGGCTCGACGCTACCCTTCATCATCGAAGACCAGACGCCGCGCGCCTGGCGCGTCCAGACTTCGGACAGCGTAAAAGGAGCCCCGGTTTACGGTGTGGAGAGCGTCGTCCTCGGCGTCAGCAATCTGGATGCTTCGATTGCCTTGTTCCGCAAGGCTTATGGCTGGGCTGAACCGCTCACCGAGACGCAGAAAGACTTCGGCAAACTCGCGTACTTCCCCGGCGAACCCGTAATTCTGGCGGCTCCTTTGAACGGAGGTTGGCTGTCGGAACGGCTTGCCAAGTTTGGCGAGTCCCCGGTCGCCTACCTGCTGGGCACGCGCGACTTCGCAGCGGCGACCAAAAAGTACAAGCTCTCCGGCACTAAGACTTGGTTTGGACAGAAGGTAGCGTGGTTCGACGCCGGGAGGCTGAAGGGCGTGCGGCTGGGCGTACTTGGGCAGTAGATTGTGTGGGGCGGACACTTGTCCGCCAACTTGGAACCCTCCGCGGCGGTTGGCTCAGCGTCTAACTTTCGCGGACAAGAGTGTCCGCCCTACATGTAGAACCACGGTGGCAGAACTGCTACCATCGCCTTCAGTGTCCGCCGCCAAAGACAATCCCGCTCTCAAAGACCGCCTGGTCTCCGCTGCGCCGGTTGAGGACGATTCCTCTTTTGAGCTCAAGCTTCGGCCGCAGCGTTTGCAGGAATTCATCGGCCAGAACAAGGTCAAAGAGAATCTCGACGTTGCCATCCAGGCGGCGAAGTCTCGCGGCGAGGCGCTTGATCACGTCCTGCTCTACGGACCGCCCGGGCTCGGCAAGACTACGCTGGCCAACATCATCGCCAACGAACTTGGCGCTGCCTTCCAGCAGACCTCCGGGCCCACGTTGCAGATCAAGGGCGATCTGACCGCAATCCTCACCAATTTGCGCGACCGGCAGGTGCTTTTCATTGATGAGGTGCATCGTCTGCAGCCCGCGCTGGAAGAGATTCTCTACTCCGCGCTCGAAGACTACAAGCTTGACATCATGATCGGCCAGGGCCCGTCGGCACGCACTCACACCATGGACGTAAAGCCCTTCACCTTCATCGGCGCCACCACGCGCGCCGGACTGCTCTCGGCTCCGCTGCGCTCGCGTTTCGGGCTGCTGCTGCGGCTTGAGTTCTACACTCATGATGACCTGCGCGTCATTGTCGAGCGTTCCGCCGAAATCTTAGGCGTGAAAATCGATCGTCCCGGAGCCGCCGAGATCGCGAGCCGTTCTCGGGGAACGCCGCGTATCGCCAACCGGCTGCTGCGGCGCGTGCGCGACTATGCCCAGGTGCGGGCTGCCGGCTCCATCGATCTGCCGGTTGCCCAGTCCGCGCTCAGCATGCTTGAAGTGGACCGCTACGGCTTTGACGAAGTCGACCGCAAACTGCTGCTCACTATCATCGAGAAGTACCAGGGCGGGCCGGTGGGTTTGAATACGCTGGGCGCGGCGCTCGCCGAGGAGCCCGACGCCATCGAAGAGATCTACGAGCCGTTTCTGATCCAGATCGGCTTTCTGAACCGCACGCCGCGGGGACGGGTCGCGACCCAGTTGGCTTATGAGCATTTTGGGATTACGCCTAACCGGCGGCAGAGTTCGCTGTTCTAGGAGATGGGCGCATTGCTCTAGCTGCAGGCAACTGCCGAGCTTCACTCGGCTGGACGGGCGAGGGCGCCCGTCCCCACACGCGTCTCCACACAAGCCGAGTTTGACTTCTAACCGCTTTATCTGCGTTAATCACTCTTCGTCATCATCCCCGCAGAAGCTCAATAAGCAACGGGAGGAATCATGCGCGACGTAATCGCCACCAATCAGGCCCCGCAAGCCATCGGCCCCTACTCGCAGGCCATTCGAACCCTGGACCTGATCTTCACATCCGGACAGATTGCCATCGATCCCGCCACCCAGCAGGTAATCGCCGGCGACATAAGCGCGCAAACCGACCGGGTGCTCAAGAACCTCGCTGCCATTTTGCAGGAATCGGGCAGTCGCATGGAGAAAGTTGTGCGCTGCACCGTCTTCCTCAAGAACATGGGAGATTTTGCCGCCATGAACGAAGTCTACGGCCGCTACTTCAAGCAGGCGCCGCCGGCGCGCTCCACCGTCGAAGTCGCCCGGCTTCCGAAAGACGTTCTGGTTGAAATTGACGTGATCGCGCTGGCTTGAACGCTCGTGTGGGGACGGCCGCCCTCGGCCGTCCAAGCCGAGCAACGCTCGGCAGCCGTCTGTGGCCATAGCCACTCTGGATTGTTGACAGAAACGAAAATGAAGAATCTTGCAGACGCTAAAATTGAGGAGGCACTATGAAAGGAGGCACTATGAAAAGTCTCGTTCTCGCCATCACACTGTTCGCACTGGCCGGCCTGATCGGCGCCCAGACGGCGGCCACAAGCACCAGCGGGCCGACCAAGGTCACCGGCGCGCCCATCAAAACCGCCAGCGGTCTCGAATACTGGGACATCACAGTTGGCACCGGCGCGGTCGCGCAAACCGGACAGCAAGTCAAAGTCGATTACACGGGCTGGCTCACCAACGGCAAGAAGTTCGACAGCTCGGTCGGGACCGGCCGTCCGTTTGGGTTCAAGCTGGGCGCCGGCCAGGTCATCAAGGGCTGGGACGAAGGTGTGGCCGGCATGAAGGTCGGGGGCAAGCGCCAGTTGCGCATTCCGCCGGACCTGGCCTACGGAGCCAAGGGTTATCCGGGGGCTATCCCGCCCAACTCGACCCTCATCTTCGACGTGCAACTGATCGATGTGAAGTAGCTGGTGTGGCGCGGACACTCTTGTCCGCGAAAGCTGGCAGGCGCACAAAAGCTGCGGGACTAGAGTCCGCGGGCCGGTAGAATTGCGGTACTGTCCTGATTACAATCAGACCAATGCCCAGCTACGCCTTCACGACTTTGCCGCTGCGCAGACAGGACGTGCAGACGCGGATGTGCTTGGTCGCGGCTCCCACTTTGGCGTGAACCGGGCGCAGATTGACGTTCCAGCGCCGTTTACTTACATTGTGGGCGTGGCTGATGGTGTTTCCGAACTGCGGCCCCTTGCCGCAGATATCACAAACTCGTGCCATAAACTCTGAAATCCTTCCAGGCCTGTTGCCGAAACCTTGATTTTACAGGAATGCGGCGGATTTCGCCAAGGCATGATCTGCTTGGTAGTGTCTTAATTAAGACACTACCATCTGCTTGGTAGTGGGTCAGTTTGATTTCCACAGGCCGACAAACATCGAGACGATAATGCCGAGAATTGAGTAGAGAACAGCATTACTTGCGCTGATGAGCAGCCATCCGAAAAGGCCAACGAGCAATGACGCATTGTCCATTCCTAGCGACATGATGGAGGAAGGACAAAGGTAGAGAAGGGGCGTGGTGCTCGGATTTCCGCCCATCCGATGGGCGATGGTGTAAAACGCCAGAAGCAGCCACGGCATCACAAATCCGACAGCGGCAAAGCCACCTACGATTTTTAATCTCTTACGCAAACTAGATTAGCTCGCCTGCTCTCCGAGCGCTTTCAGAATAAGCCCCTTGTCAATCCGCTTCATGACGGGCGCCTATGATTTTCATACTCTCCAATAGTCGGGCCGCCACTGCTGGACGGCTTTCTTGATTTCGGGAGCGGCGAGCTTCTCGTTCAGGGCTCGGGCGGCGAGCGCGGGGAGCTCCGCGTCGGAAGCGAAGCGCAGGGCGACGAGTTGCGATTCCGTAAATTCTGCGATGCGGGGGCGAAGGGCGGCGTCGAGCAAGGACGCGAGCCGCAGTCTTTCTTCCAGCCGGATGACCCGGTCTTGCACCTTGAGAGCATAAAGCCGGATCTTGAAGATGACAGCGATGGCCGCGAGCATGACGACCACCAACCATGCCGAATGCAGCCCTGGCCTTCGCACCAGATGGACGATGGTCGCGATTAGCGTGATGGCAAACACGGGCAAGATGAAAAAGTGGAAGGGCGGATCAAGACGCGTGTGATTGGAAAAATTCTGGGGGGATGCGTTAGCCATGGGGAAAGGCTCCTTTTTGAAACTGGAAACATCATCGCACTAGGGATCCGACAGAGAATCCACTACACCAGATCCTCCACCTTCAACTCTTCTACTCCGCCCTTCCACGCCTTGCGAAACTCCTGCTCTACAAACCAGGCATCGGAATTTCGATCCTGCGCTTTCAGCGCCCGATGCAAACCAAATAACGACCGTGGATTCCGAAGATTCTTCGCCAGGTCTTCGCGGAAGACCTGCTCCGCACCTTTGGCATCGCCGCTCATCAGCAACACTCCGCCCAGCGACTCGCGCACCGGATAGAACCAATCCTGAGGCTCGTCGTACTTCAGCGTATCCTGCACGGCGACGGCTTCACGCAGCATACTCACGGCGGCCGCGTTGTCCTTTTTCGCCAGCGCCACCTGCGCCCCCAAAACGTTTTCCGCAATCTTCAGAATGTCTTTGGTCTTGTTGTTGACGGGCATCACGAAAATTGCATCCGGCGGTGTCGCCTTCTCGGCGTCGGCCACGATTTTGTATTCCGCTTCGGCTTCCCCGACCCTGCCTTTTCCGGCCAGCGCCATCCCATGCGCAAAGTGCCAGAAACCAACCGTAGTCTTCATCTCCGCATCGGGCGGCTTCATTGCGAGAATCGCGTCCCACTTGTGGAAGCGCACATTCACCGCCATCGGGATGGTCATGAAGCCTTCGAGCGGAGGCATGTCCTTCACCGCCGGTTCTACATGGGCCGCGAGCATCTCCGCCGCTTTGCGCGATTCCGCGTAGTCTCCCGTCATGGCCGAGCACATCGCGATGAAATGCAGGTTGTGGCTGTAGTACATCATCGGGTAAATGCCCTGCACGCCGCTGCTCTCGATGTAGGCTCGATCGACCGCCGCCGCTTGCTGGTTGGTTTTCACCGCCGCCGCATAATCTCCCGTGCGAATGTACACGTGCGCCGGCATATGCACGATGTGTCCCGCAGCCGGCGCCAGCGCCGCCAGGCGGTTCGCCCCAGCCAAAGCCCGCTCCGGAGAATTCGACGCTTCGACGGAGTGAATGTAGTAATGGAGCGCGCCCAGATGGTCGGGATCGCGTTTAATCACCGATTCCAGGGTCGCGACGATCTCCTCCGTGCCTTCCTCGGGCGTACCGTCACGATGCCACAGTCCCCACGGATGGAGGTCCATCCCCGATTCCGCGAACAGCGTCGCCGCATCAAGATCGTCGGGATGCTTCCTTACGACTTCCCGCATCGCGTCACGGTAATCTTCCGCCGCCTTTCGCAGATCGGCCTTCGGATCCGCCGGAAAGCGTTTCGCCATCGCCAAAATGTAGCCGCGTTCGGCGTCGGAGGCATTGCCACTCAGATCGACCGCTTTCTGAATCGCCTCATGCGCCTGCTTGAAGCGGTGTTCGCTCGCCGGATCGTTGTAGTTCGGTCCCACCGCCTCCGCGATTCCCCAGTAAGCCATCGCCAGTTTCGGATCCAGTTCCGCCGCTTTCTGGAATGAGCGCGCCGCCTCGTCATGGTTGAACGCGTAAATCAGCCGCAGTCCCTGATCGAAGAACTCCTGTGCTCCCGCGTTCCCGGTCGAAACCGGATGATGCAAATCGCCCAGGCCGGGCATCATCGTGACCGGCTTCGCTGCCCCCATGGCGTGATCCTGACCGGCGGCAACCATGGTGAGACTCAATAAAATCGTTAGACGTAGCACGGCACCCGCAGTCGTCAGCAGTTTCATACCAACCTCCTCCTGAAGTGAACCTAACGGACTTCGATCATGACTAAACGAACGCCCCAGAAACCTTGCGGGCAAGCTTAGTACGGACTGGCTGCCAAAGCAACCACTTCTAACCTGTCGCGTTCGAGGAGGAGCGCGCCTCCAACGCGATGCCCACCAAAGCAGCAGCGCCTCTTGTTCTTTCCGAAGCTGCTCTCCACTTCTGACGCCAGCGGCATGGGGGAGCGGAGCGTGCGATAAACTGAAAGCAGAGCTAGCCTCAGCATGGATAAAGCCACCATTCTGTTCAATCCCAACTCTGGCCGCCGCGGAAAAAAGCGCGACGGGGAACTGAACCATGCCATCGGCATCATCCAGTCGGCTGGGGTTCGCACCGAGCTTACGGTTTGCCGCTCCAGCCAGGAAGCGAGCGACAACGCCCGCTGTGCTGTGGCGGACGGCAGTGACACCGTCTTTGCCTGCGGGGGCGATGGCACGATCCACGATGTGATTCAGGGATTAGCGGGCACGCCCGTCGCACTCGCCATTCTCCCGTTCGGCACCGCCAATGCTCTCGCCCACGACCTCGGAATCCCGCTCCGTCCGAGCGCCGCGGCTCAAGCCGCCGTCGATGGCAAGAGCAAGGTCCGACGCATTCCTCTCGGCCGCATTGAGTACGAGGATTTCAACGGCCAACCGGCCGCGCGCTACTTCACCGTTGCCGCCGGAATCGGCGTGGACGCGCACCTGTTCTACAAACTGACGGCGGAACTCAAGAACCGCTCGGGCATGACGGCCTACTACCTCAAAGCCTGGCAACTGTGGGCGACATATAACATGCGCCGCTTCGAGGTTGAATATGCCAATGGAAGCGGCCAGCGCCAGCGCGCCTTGCTGACTGAACTTCTGGCGGTAAGAATCCGCTTTTTCGGAAACATCCTGCGCGAACTGGTTCCCGGAGCTTCGCTCGATAGCAGCGATCTGCGCGCCGTCATGTGCCGCACCGCCAGCCGCAATGCCTATCTGCAGTATGTGGCGGGGGCGCTGCTCGGCCGCCAATGGGATATCGACGGCATCGATCTGGTCCGCTGCTCTGAGGTCGTCTGCCGGTTGCCGGAGAAAAGCGGCGGCGGTCTTAATGACGATGGCAGCGGCGATGTTCATCATGATGTTCATCATGAAGACCGCGTCTATGTCGAGGCCGACGGCGAACTGCTGGGCCGCTTGCCCGCCCGCATGACGATGGTTCCCGATGCGCTGTCCCTGGTGGTACCAGCATGACCGTGTCGTAGAGACGGGTTTGCAGACCAGGTCAGAGGTTAGAGGTAAAATTGCAGAGGTGAGAGGTCAGAGGTGAGCGGTCAGATAGCGGGGACAGCATCGGTCCTCACCTCTGCAATCTGACCTCTAACCTCTAACCTCCTTGGAACCTGTCACCCATTTCTTATTCGGCGCCACCATGGGCCGCGCCGGACTCAACCGCAAGACCGCACTGGCGACCGCCACGTTAACCCTGGCCGCCGAAGCACCCGACCTCGACGTCCTCAGCCGTTTCGGCGGTTCTGCCTTCGGCTTAAACCATCACCGCGGCTTCACTCATTCTTTCCTGGGCGTGCCGCTGGTGGCCGCCGTGGTCGTTGGATTCGTCTATCTTCTCTGGCGCCTGCGTGGCCGCAAAACCCGCAATCCCAACCTTCCTCCGCGCTGGGGATTGCTCTTCGCCTATCGCCTGCCTCGCCGGCCTTAGCCACATTCTCCTCGACTTCACCAACAATTACGGAGTGCGTGCCTTCTGGCCGTTTTCCGAACGCTGGGTTTCCTGGGACAGCGTCTTCATCGTCGATCCCGTCATCCTGGTCGTGCTTACGCTCGGACTGATTGTCCCCGCATTGTTTTCGCTCATCAACGAAGAGATCGGCGCTCGCAACAAAGGCGACGCCAAGCCGACCGGAAGACTGGCCGCGACGGTCGCTCTGCTCGCCGTCGTCGCATACTGGGGAGTTCGCGACTACGAGCATCGCCGCGCCGTGGCCGCGCTCCAGTCGCGCAATTATCGCGGCGCCGACGCGATTCGAGTTTCCGCGTATCCGTACTGGGTCAATCCGTTTCGCTGGCATGGCGTGGTAGAAACGCCGGCTTTCTTCGCCAGCATGGACGTCGATTCGCTCACGATCCCGAAGTCGATCCCGAAGCCCAGATGCAGATTCGCTACAAGCCGGAAGAAACGCCCGTTACTCTAGCCGCCAAAAAAACCTACCTGGGACGCGTGTACCTGAGTTGGGCCCAATATCCCATAACCGAGACCGAAGAACTTGAGAACGGTGCCGACCTCGTTACCCCGAACGACCCGATCGGCAACGGCCGCGCCGCCTATGTCGTCCGCTTCCGCGATCTCCGCTATGACTATCCTGGGCGCGATGCGCGCTCCATCCTTGGCGCAACGGTGTTCCTGACTCGCGATTTGCATGTAGTGGAGGAACACTTCGGGATGGGGAGCGCGAGTACGAAGGCTCGGTAACGGCAATGGACCATACGATCCGAAACAACTGCATCCGAAACAACCGCTGAAGCGTGGATTCGCAAGGGTGGATTCCCGATAGAAATTTCGCCCTTCCCTTGACCGACGGCATCCGCTCGCGCAACAATCTTAACTGGCTCCCGAATGTTGTCATCCCGAGCGGAGCGCGGGATCTGCATCTTTGCGGCGAACTGCAGATCCCTCGCTTTGCTCGGGATGACAATTCATAAAC
>CAVRYC010000032.1:0-30551 GCA_963725245.1 uncultured Acidobacteriaceae bacterium
GCAAGGCACTCATTGGTAATTTGGCAATCACGATCTTTTGGATTAGCACTTTGCTTGCTGGGGTTCAAATTACCAAATTACCCTATTTCAAAATTACAAAATCCTACTTCACCTCGACCCGCTCCATATACTCCGCCACCTGCACATTCCATCCAAGTTCTTTCTTCATCCGGTCGCGAAGTTGTGCCGCAGCGGCGGGTTCGCCGTGGACCAGATAGGTCGCGCCCGGCTTGTTCTTGAACGTACGCAGCCACTCCAACATCTCTGGCGGATCGGCGTGATCGCTGAACTGTTCGAGCGCCTCCACCTGCGCGCGGATCGGCACGAAATCGCCGAAGATCTTCACCTCGGGCGCCCCGCTCTTGATGATGGCGCCGCGCGTGCCCGGCGCCTGGAAGCCTATAAAAATCACCAGGTTCTTCGGATCGGGCAGCCGCTGCGCCATATGATGCAAGATCCGGCCGCCGGTAACCATCCCGCTCGACGAAACGATGATCGAGGGATAGTGGCTCTCGTTAATTTTCTTCGACTGCTCGGCAGTTAATGCAAACGTGAAGCCCGGCCACTCGATCGGCGAGCCGTATGTCTTGATCAACTCGGCGGCTCGGGGCGTGTATTCTTCTGTGTGTTTCAGGAAAATCTCGACTGCCCTGATCGCCATCGGGCTGTCGCAATACACCGGCAGGCGCGGAATTTGTCCCGTCTCCATTAGTCTTTTCAAAATGAAAAGAAATTTTTGCGTCCGCTCCACGGCGAACGCCGGGACGATCACGCTGCCGCCGCGTTGCGCGGTCTCGCGAATCAGGCGGGCGAGTTCCGGTCGAGGATCAGTGTCGGGATGCTGCCGGTTGCCGTAAGTAGACTCCATGACCAGAACATCGGCAGTCTCGTTTTCCTGCGGCCCGGAGTGCACCACCTTGCCAGGCGCAATCAAGCTATCGCGCACCCGGCCAATGTCGCCGGTGAAAAGCAGCCGACGGCTGCGGCCGTTCGTTTGCAGCGTGATTTCCACCATGCAGGAACCCAGAATGTGCGCGGCGCCGACGAAGCGAAACGCCAGCTCGGGGCTCAATGGCGTGGTTTGCCCAAGCGCGACCGGCTTGAAGAACCGCTGGCAATCTTGCGCTTCTTTGAGCGTGTACAAGGGCAGCGCCGGATCATGCTTCGACACTTTTCTCTTGTTGTAGAACGCCGCGTCTTCTTCCTGCAGGTGTCCGGAGTCCGGCAACACGACTGAGCACAGATCGATGGTTGGCTGCGTGGCGTGGATCGGCCCGCGGAAGCCTTCTTTCACCAGACGCGGAATCCAGCCGCAATGATCGAGATGCGCATGGGTAAGAACAACCGCATCAATTTCACGCGCCGGGACCGGAGTGTCCTGCCAGTTGCGCTCGCGCCATTCTTTCTGTCCCTGGAAAAGTCCGCAGTCGATCAGAACCTGAAATCCCTGCTTGCTGCTCGAATCGTAGGTAGTGTTGATCAGGTGCTTCGAGCCAGTCACGGTCCCGGCAGCGCCGAGAAATTGGATGTAGGGCAAACGTCCTCCTCCAAGAAATTGCCACGAGGTCGGAGGCACGGAGAATCAGATTGACGGAAATCGATTGCAGAAGTGAACAGATCGAGCTGAAGCCATTCGATTTTTTACCTCTGCAATCTGACCTCTGACCTCTGCAATTGGCTCATTTCTGCTGCGCACCGATCTGAAACACATTGTTAGTCAAATCGCTTTCCGGAACACTACCGTCGTTGACCACGATCTCGCTCGCCGTGCCCGGCAATTCAACTCGGGTGGTAGCTGTGCTTTTGGCGCGCACCTCAATCCGTTTCGTGATCTCGCCGCCTTCACACAATTATCGTGAACGGGACTTCCGCCCCCGCATTGCCAAGGTTTTCCATCGTCACAGTAATAATCTGCACGCCTTTTTCCGTCTTCCACGGATGCACCGACTGCACGTGGAAATCCGGCAGGCCACGATCCTGATACACCCAATCGTCGAAGAACCAGCCCAAGTCGCGCTTGGCGGCGGCTTCGACTAATCGCTCCACATACTTTGGGTCTTTGTCTTTGTTCTTGTCGTCCTCGGCTCGATACTTGCCAATGGCCTGCTTCAGCGCATCGTCACCTATCATGTCGCGTAACATCCACCACACATACGCAGCTTTGCTCCGATAGTAAGTTTCATCGAACGTGCCGGCCAGCGGTTGGCCAACGCCCTCCCCCCCGTGCTCATCTGCCCGACGTTTTTCCGCAGCGCGGCCGATACTTCTTTTTCCGAATCAAGAAACGCCGCCCGGTGCAGCCCAAGAAGATCGAGCGCGGCCTGACGTCCGCCTTGCTGCTGGCGATACATGGCCTCGGCAAAATGAGCCAACCCCTCGTACACCCAGGGCCTCGACGATGGCAAGGCGGAGTGAACCAGTTCGTGGACCACATTGATCCCCGCAAGCTTCGAATCCTGCGCGGCCATCGACGCCATCAACAGTGTGCCGCTCTCAAACGGAGCAGAATTCGGATCGGCAAAATCGGCGATGGCAACCGGTGCTCTCGGCGGCCCAAACCATTCGCTTACAAACTTCGTCGCCGGCTCGAGCGCATTGGAATATGTGGCCGCTCCTGCCTCGTGGCCGGGAAAACTGAACAGATAGAAAGGAGGCTTTGACTTGTCCTGATAGTTGGCCATCGCGAATGTCGGCGTCGCCAAACCAAGGCGCTCATATCCACACCTCGCGGAGTGATCGTGCGCACGGCCCTCGCGGGTATCAACATTACTGCCAATGCCATTGCACAGGAGCAGCAGGTTTCGGTCGTAGGTCCCAGTATCGGTACTAAGCGATAGGCTTCATGCTGGCGTCCTGCTCCCTCTTTTTCCACCGATCCGTCACCTCGAACAGACTGTTCCCCTCCGAAAAATCTGCCGACTCTGTCGTAATCGGATACCACGCCACATATCCTGCGCCCCGCACCGCCGTGAACGATGGACTGATCTGGTCCCAGCTCGAATGTTGGGCGATCTCTTCCGGCACTCCGATCCGTGTCAGCCGCGTCGCATCCAGTGGAATCACGCCCTCGTAGCCGATTTCGAGCTCGACGGAATTTTTCGGCTTGATTTCGACGGGCAGCGTAACGATGGCTTCCGAAAGCGCGCCCGTGTGGTCGATATCCGAAATGTAGGGTTGCGAAACGTATTGCACGGGCTTGCCATCCACCCGAATCGAACGCCAATTGAGAGAAGATGAAATCTGCAGCGCCACGATCTTCTGCGGCTGAGCGGAATCGTTGCGCAGCGTGATCTTGCCGCGCGCGCCAAGCCTTTGCTGTTCCGGCTCAAGGCGCACTTCCAGGTCGTATCTGGTGATGGTGAAAGCTTCCCGGTTAAGCGCCGTTGCGGGAACAATCAGACCAGCCGCCAGACCAAAGAGCAGACCGAGCCAACCAAGCAGTCTCATGATTATTTCGATGCGTCCAGCCGTCTCTGCCGCACAACTTCATACAGCACCACACCCGCCGCCACCGATACATTCAACGACGGTACTTTTCCCAGCATCGGAATCGACACCAGGAAGTCGCAGTGTTTGCGCACCAGATCGTGCAGTCCCTTGCCTTCGGCGCCGAGCACGATGGCGCAATGCATCTTGTAGTCCACCGCATCATAAGTCTGCTCGCCGCGCTCGTCTAAGCCAACGATCCAAAGATCCTTCTCTTTCAATTCCTCGAGCGCGCGCGATATGTTCGTGACCTTCGCGACCGGAAGGTGTTCACTCGCTCCCGCCGAAACCTTCGCCACCGCACCCGTGACTGCGGCGGACCGGCGTTCGGGAATCACCACGCCATCCGCTCCCGCCGCGTCGGCGGTACGCAGGATCGCTCCCAGGTTGTGCGGATCTTCGACGCCATCCAGCACGACGATCAGCGAGCGCTCGCCGCGACGCGATGCCACAATGTCATCGAGATCGCTATATTGTTTCGCCGAAGTCGCGGCCACCAGTCCCTGATGCGCGGCGTTGCCGGCAATTTCGTCGAGTTCCATACGCGACAAAACGCGCACTGGAACGCCGATCTTGCGGCACTCGTCAATCACCCGCCTCAGGCGAATATCTTTCCGCTCCTTGGCGACACCCACCCACTCGAAGTTACGCCCGCGCGCCTTAAGCGCCTCCGTAACCGTATTGATTCCGTAGAGAATATTCACGCCGATTAGTTTACCGCGTGCGCTTGCTGAACTTCTTAACCACAGGGGACACAGAGGAACACGGGACTCGGGAGACGCGTTGAACAATGGTGAGCGCTTTTTGTAAATTTACTTCGACGTAAATGTACTTCGACTGGCGGCATCCCTGCCGCCCTAGCTATACTCAACATTAAGGATATTGCGATCGCCGCTGCAAATACCGGCTTCACCAGCTCGGCTCGGAACCCTATGCCCCTCTCCGCGGTCATCGTCGACGACGAACAACTGGCGCGCGACGAACTTGCCTACCTGCTCAAGAACCTGGACGACGTCAACGTAGTCGCGCAGGGCAAGAACGGCCTGGAAGCCATCAGCCTGATCCGCGAACACAATCCCGACCTCGTTTTTCTCGACGTACAGATGCCCGGATTGGACGGTTTCGGCGTCCTCAAGAAGCTGCTCGACCGCAAGGTTCCTCTCCCCAAAATTGTCTTCGCGACTGCCTTCGATCAATACGCGGTGAAGGCGTTCGAGGTGAATGCGGTGGACTACATCCTGAAGCCCTTCGACAAAAAGCGAGTGGCCCAGTCCATCGAGAAAGCACGGGCAAAGATTGAAGCGGGCGCCGGGCCGGAGGAAAAATTCGAAACCTTGGTGCGGATGCTGGAATCGCAGAAGCCCCAAACAGCAAAGACGGCGAAGATTCTGATCAAGGCAGCGGGAAGGCTATTCCTGACCGATCCGAAGGATATCTGCTACGCGACCATCGAAGATGGAGTGATTACGGTGGCCACCAGCGGCCACGCGGGCATGGAAGGCCAGTCGAACTGCCGGACGCTGGAAGAACTTTTCGACAACCTCGATCCCAATTTGTTCTGGCGGGCGCACCGGTCCTTTCTGGTCAACATCAATCACATCCGCGAAGTCGTGCCCTGGTTCAAAAGCTCGTACCAGTTGCGCATGGACGACAAAAAGCAGACGGAGATCCCGGTCAGCCGCGCACAGACCCGTCGCCTGCGGGAACTGTTCAAGCTGTAAGGGGTAAAAATGGGCGGACGTAAGCGCTGCCGATCGTCCGCCCGGGGAGGGATCTCTGCCAAGTTGCAATGGCTTGCAGGGCGATCCGGTTAGGAATCACCAGCGTCGCGCCCTCAAGCCGAATCAAGTCTTTCCGTTTCATATCGCTCAATAAGCGGGTTACCGTTTCTCGCGAAGACCCGATCATTTGGGCGATTTCTTCATGGGTGAATTCCGTGGGCACGCGGAGTTCCCGGTTGCGGGGCTCACTCGAGACCCAGGAAAGCAGCAGGCGAGCGAGCTTCTCCGTCGAACTGCGGGCGAGCAGCAGTTCATGCACATCGTCGAACGAGGTCGTGATCTCGCGGGCTAGCATGGTGGCGCAGGCGAGCGCGGCGTGGCTGTCGCGTTCGATCAGACGCAGGAAGCTGTCGCGTTCGACGAACTTGATCTGGCATAGCTCAATGGTGGTGACCGTAATCGGACATGTCCCCCCGGAGACGACCGCGCTCAGCCCCAGCACCTGGCGGTCCCCCGCAATTTTCAGGATGATAGTCTTGCCATCGCGCGCCTCGACCGAGAGCTTGGAGCGGCCGGAACAGGCGATGTAGATGCCGCGCGCGAACTTGGCCTTCCCTGAGCAAAGTGGCATTGGCGGGATACAGGGTCAGGTGCCCCATCGCGTTGAACTCACTCATCAGGGGCTGCGGCAAATTGCAGAAGTCGCCCTTCTGTCTCAGGGCACAGCTCAGACAGTCGTTCGGTATCGCAAAGCGCCGCGGCACGCCCAAAGCAAACTCCTGTTGGTCTATGAAAACTTAGCTGGCGGAATCATTCGCCGGGGAAGCGGGAATGCGCCTCCCCAAACATCCAATGCACACCGGTTGCCACTTACTCGGCATGGACTAAATGGCTGTACCTTCAATGCCTATGATTATTTGAACGAGCAGGGCGCGAAAAGAAATGCCGCAGCACTGGCCCGGCTGCCGATAGTCCGGCAGATATCACCCGCGTAGCCCTTCTCGAGTGATATCTAGTGCAGAAAATCCATTGCAGAAAATCCATGCGTGAGATTCCCGGCCGCCGCATCTTGTACTGCAGGTTGGCGCGTTTGATCCGCACTTGAGTCCAAGCTGGGCCGCTGCGCCTGCCGGACACGACAGCTCGCCGGGTCACTTCGATGTAAGATTCCTCAAATGGCACGCGGCTGGGAGAGTAAGTCCGTAGAACAACAACAAGCGGAAATGTCAGAGCAGCGGAAGACCGTCCGCGCACCGATCTCGCCCGACGAGCAGCAACGCAACCGGAAACGCGAAAGCCTGCTTCTTTCCCGGAAACGCCTCGCTCAGCAACTACAAGCCGCCGGCAACCCTCGTCATCGCCAGATGCTGGAGCAGGCCATTGCGGAGTTGGATCGTCAACTGTCGTCTTCTAAATAGGCTACGGATGTAGATAAATAAGCTACGGACTCGACGCCACCAAGGTGGATGGCCCGGACGTATACCCCCTATAACGAAAACCACGGTCCGGTTCGCCGCCACCTGACGTATAATCGATAGGTTGATGAAAGCCTACGTCTACGTGTCATTGAAGAAGAGCGTTCTGGATCCGCAGGGTAAGACCATCCACGGCGCGCTTACGAAAATCGGCTATAAGAGTTTGCACGATGTGCGGCAAGGAAAGTATTTCGAAATTACTCTCAACGGCGGCATCTCAAAGGATGAAGCGCAAGCGGAAGTAGAGCGGATCGCGCGCGAAGTTCTTACGAACCCGGTCATTGAAGAGTTTCGTTTCTCCCTCGAAGACTAGCGGACGTGGGAAACAGGATTCGTATCAGGGCATCGCTTTAGCGATGCCGAAGGTTCTCGGAAATCAACCGCCCCTTTAGGGGCTGCCCGAACCATCATCGGGTCCCCCCGACGATTCGTCAAGGAGCCAATTAACCAATGTGCGGCATTGTCGGATATGTGGGTAAGAAGCAGGTCGTCCCCGTAATCATTGAGGGCCTCAGAAAGCTGGAGTATCGCGGCTACGACTCGGCCGGAATCGCGGTGGCCGGAAACGGCGCCGGCCTGCAGGTTCGCCGCGCGGAAGGTAAGTTGCGCAATCTGGAAGAAGCGATCCGCCTCAAACCACTCGACGGCACCTATGGCATTGGACACACGCGCTGGGCCACACACGGCCGCCCCACCGAAGAAAACGCCCATCCCCATCGCGACTGCACCGGCAGAATCGTGGTCGTGCACAACGGCATTGTCGAAAACTATCTCTCGCTCAAGAAGAAATTGATCGCCGAAGGACACAAGTTCACCACCGAAACCGACACGGAAATCATCGCCCACCTGATTGAGAAGCACTACCTGCCGACGGGCAACGGTCATGCCGGCAACGGTCATGTTGGGAACAGTCAACAACCGGCTTTGAAGTTGGAGGAAGCGGTGCGCAAAGCGGTGAAAGAACTCACCGGCGTCTTCGCGCTGGTGGTGATCGCGGTCGACGAACCGAACAAGATCGTCGCCGCGCGTAATGGACCGCCCGTCGTCATCGGCCTCGGCAAGGACGAATATTTCGTCGCCTCCGACGTGCCCGCGCTCCTCGATCACACCCGCGACCTTTTCTTTCTGGCCGATGGCGATCTAGCCGTGATCACCCAGGAAGGCGTGCGCGTCACCGATTTCGACGGCCATCCGCTGGAGCGCAAAGCGCAGCGCATCACCTGGGATCCGATCATGGCGGAGAAGGGCGGCTTCAAGCACTTCATGCTCAAGGAAATTTATGAGCAGCCCCGCACCGTCCGCGACACCACCCTCGGCCGCGTCTCGCAGGATACCGGCGCCATCTTCCTCGACGAGATGCAGGTCGGCGAAGCCGAGTTCAAAGCGCTGAAGAAAATCAATATCGCCGCCTGCGGCACCAGTTGGCATGCCGGACTGGCCGGCAAGTTCATGATCGAGAACCTGGCCCGCGTGCCGGTCGAAGTCGACTACGCCAGCGAATGGCGCTATCGCGATCCCATCCTCGGGCCGGACACGATGACGCTCTTGATTTCGCAATCTGGCGAAACCGCGGATACCATCGCCGCCCAGCGTGAAGCCAAGGCCAAGGGCTCGAAGACGCTGGCCATCTGCAACGTGGTCGGCTCCATGATCACGCGCGAGGCCGTGGGAACCATCTACACTCACGCCGGCCCGGAAATTGGCGTGGCCTCAACCAAGGCGTTCACCGGACAACTTACCGCTCTTTATTTATTCGCCTTGTATCTGGCGCAGGTACGCGGCGCCATGACACCCGAACAGGCCAAAGCCGCCGTGCAGGAACTCACCAAGATCCCCGGCAAGCTGGAACAGATTCTCACCCACGATGAAGCTTGCGACGAGCTGGCGAAAACTTATGTCCGCGCGCAGGACTTCCTGTTTCTCGGACGCGGCATTCACTATCCCATCGCCCTCGAAGGCGCGCTCAAGCTCAAGGAAATTTCCTACATTCACGCCGAAGGTTATCCGGCGGGCGAGATGAAGCACGGCCCGAATGCGCTGATTGACGAAAATCTGCCCGTGGTCATTATCGCCACGCGCGATGTGACCAGCCCGCAGTCGATGACCCGTTACGAGAAAACGATGTCGAACCTGAAAGAAGTAAAAGCGCGTTCCGGCATAGTCATCGCGCTCGCCACCGAAGGCGACAAAGAGATCGCCGAAGAGGCGGATCACGTGCTCTTCGTTCCGCCCGCGCCCGATGAATTGTCGGCGATTCTGGAAATCGTCCCGCTGCAACTGCTCGCCTACCACATCGCCGTGCGCCGCGGCTGCGACGTAGATCAGCCGCGAAATCTGGCCAAGTCGGTGACGGTGGAGTAGGGGGCGTCAGCGATCGGCTCTGCCAGCTCTCAGCTATCAACTGTCAGCGACCAGTCGCAGTTCTCAGCCGTTGGCGACCAGCCTGTTAGCTGCCGGCGATCAGCGACCGGCGCCGGAAGATTCCAGCCCCGGCAGGGGCGAACCACCTTAGCCCAGCGCTTTAGCGCTGGGTAGGGAGCCAGATTTGAGACTAAGTCCCGGAGGGACGACCCCGTCCTGGTGCAGGATTTGAGGGAACGGAGCGGCCGTTTGTGGGCGGACACTCCTGTCGCACCAACCAGGCCGGGCGAGATATCATCCAACAGAACGGATGACGGATAGAAGACCGGAGAAAAGTGATCCAAATGGACTCCCTCAGATATTGCCACGTTGTCGCATTTTCGCTGCTGGCTGCGCTCCTCGGCTGTAATCAGCAGCCCAGCCCGCAAGAAATCAGAGAAAAAACCGCAGACGCGACGGCAGAAGCGAAGAGCGATGCCAAAGCTGTGGCGGAAGGGCTGCGCGAGGGCTGGAACCGCAACAAGCCCCTCGATTTGAATACCGCCACAAAAGAGCAGTTGCGGAGCCTGCCGGGGATGACTGCGGAAGAGGCAGACCGGGTGATTGCGGGGCGTCCCTATAACGAACCCAGCGAACTAGTGACCCGGCACATCATGCCAAAGACCGAGTACGACAAGATTGCGGACCAGGTCACGGCCAGGAAATAGCGCAAATCGGTCATCGGCGCTTAGCGCTGCCATCTATTTATAGTTAAATAGCCATAGTCGAATTACGTGCGTCGTCCTTTTGCCGGCGCAGGACACCAACGTCCGCATCACGCTCCGATGTGCGACTGGGTGACCGACCTTGCTCGCGGCCAAGCAACGTGAGGAGTACGGAATCATGCGTCTATCATTTGCAACCAAGGTCCGGTTATTTTTTACGCTGGCGATGGTTTTCGGGATGCTCCAAGCTGGAACCGCAAGAGAGAGAGGCCCCCGCGTCGAAGTGGTTTGCCCGTCGCCGCCGATCCCGGTCAAGGTGGCAGAACGGAATGTGTTGGCGTACGAGTTACACATCACGAATTTTGACGTAGTGCCTTTGACGTTGAAGCGACTGGAGGTCTTCGCGGACACGGATAAAAGTCAACCGCTCAAGACCATTTCAGGCGACGCCTTGTCGGCGACGATGCTCGAAGTGGGTTCAGGCATGGGTTCAAGCAGTGGAGCCAAGGACTCGCAGATCATCGGTCCGGGCAGACGCGCTGTGGTCTTTCTCTGGATTGAGCTGGGATTAGATAAGCTTGGATTAGATACACGATCCGCCCCGTACCTTGAGCCATCGATTGGTCTTTGCGGCAGGCGCGCCCGGAGAGGGAACTGGGAGTGCCATGGCGGAATCTACGCTCGAAGATTTTCAGGTTCTGGTAAGCCAAGACGCGCCACCAGTGATCAGCTCTCCTTTCGACGGTGGCGTATGGCTCTCAGGGGACGGACCCGCGAACGATTCGAGCCACCGTCGCTCTATCTCGGCGATCGACGGCCAGATTCACATCGCGCAGAGGTTCGCGGCCGATTGGGTCAAAGTCGGCTCCAACGGGGATTCTCATCATGACGGAACCACCCGCAATGAAAACTGGTGGGGCTATGGCGAACCGATTCACGCCGTAGCCGACGGCGAAGTCACTCAAGTGCTGGACGGAATACCGGAAAACACGCCGCGCGTCCTGCCCAAGCAAGTCACGCTGGATAACATTGTCGGTAACTACGTCATTCTTCGCATCGCCCCTAACCGCTACGTTACATATGCTCATTTACAAACCGGAAGCATCAAAGTTGCCGTCCACGATCACGTCGCCCGTGGAACGGTCATAGCTCGCCTCGGAAACACTGGCCAGGCTACCGCTCCGCATCTTCATTTCCAGATGACGGATGGGAACTCAGTCCTGCAATCGGAAGGAGTTCCCTTCATCTTTTCCAACTTCACAGACCTCGGGCCCGGGTCCGATTACGAGCTCGATAAACATCCGTCGATTCCCCGGACGGACTCAATTCCGGGAAAAGACGAAGTAGTCGACTTTCCGCTGGTGAAGCAGCAATGAACCGGCAAGATCCGCGTGCTGGATGTAGTGCCGCTTCAATTGGATCGATTAGGGCACTGCTCGTACAGGTGCGACACTGGTCCACCACCAACTAGTCGAACGCCGTCCGCAGAAAACTAGCCAGCTGCCAGCCATCCATGTATTTGTACGGAGTTTCGCCCATGGTGTAATGCCCGCAGGGCAGCACGACGACTTTGTGATCCAGTTTGTGCTTCTCGAATTCCTCGACCACCTGCTCCGAAAATTCCGGCAGGAACGTCATGTCGTACTTGGCATAGATAATGAGCGAGCGGCGCGGCCAGCGCGAAAACTTATCGAAGTACACCATCGGACTGACGGCGCGCCACACCTGCCGCAGATTCTCCAAATCGATGGCCGTTTCCAGCCCCTCGCGGATGTGGCGCGTGGACTGCCCGTGCCACACCACGTCGGCAAAGTAAGTCGAGGCATGATTGAAGGCAGCCACCTGAATCCGCGGATCGTGCGCGGTGGCGATAAACGCATAGCACGATCCCAGGCTCGTGCCGACGATCCCGAGCCGGTTGTAACCTTGCGCTTCCAGCCAGTCGAGACAACAGCGGACATCGATCACGCCCTGGCGCACCGAATCGAGCGTGCGTCCAATGTTGGCGGAAACGGCATAGTCGGCGCGGTCGATCTCCGCCGGACGGCGAATGTCGTGATACGGCATGGACAGCCGCAGCACCGCAATCCCCATCCAGTTCAGCACCCGGCACAGGCTGTTATAGGAAATCGCATCGGAATTCCAGTGCGGCAAGAGAACCACGGCGCGGCGTCCGCGGGCCGGAAACCAGCGCGCGTTCACCAGATTATTTTCAGGGAAAGGCGTAACCACCGGCGAGGTGAAGCGCAGAAACTCCGCATGCGTGCCGCGAACTTTTTCTTCGAGGCGCGGGTCGGGCGCTTCGCGCGTGCTGAACACCTTAACCTCGCGGCGCTCCAAGCGGAAATCCGCCGGCTTTTGGTAAGAGTAAAAGTCGTCGCTTGCCCGAACGATGCGATCGTTGAAGCGCGAGAAATATTCCAGCAAATCCCGCGAGCCCGTCCTGATCCGCCAGAAAGCCCGCCGTTGCGGCCGGGCCAGCTGTCGGTCCAGTCCAGTCCCCAGTCCAGCGGACGCACCACGCGGTTATTGTCCACCGACGTGAGCCGGGTCTCCCAGTCGTACATCCATTGAGCGTAGCGCGAGGGCATGTCTCTTCTAGAAATACAACAAGGAGGCCGCGATTGGCGACTGGGGTCGGTTTAATGGCGGAATTCAGCACTCAGCAGTCAGCACTCAGCATTCAGTAGTCTCCGATGTCCAGCCCCTAAAGGGGCACCTGATTTCGAGGACTTACGGCATCGCTAAAGCGATGCCCTGATACGAAGCCTGCTGGCTGAATGCTGATGGCTGAATGCTGACGGCTCAGAGGTACACTCGCGGCACCCTCTGCGACAAGCCCGCACAGAATTTCGTAAGGCACGCTTTCGCACAAACGCGCCAGTTCCACCGCGTCCACGCTCTTGCCGTTGCTCCGTGCCGATCAAGATGACTTCATCTCCCACCGCGACACCGCGAATGTGGCTGACGTCCACGATCGTCAGGTCCATCGAGACGCGTCCCACAACCGGAGCGTATTCGCCGCGCACGATCACCCGCGCGCGATTCGAAAGCAGCCGCGGATAACCGTCCGCGTAACCGACGGGCAGCACCGCGATGCGGCTCTGCGCCTTGGTCACGAAGGTGCCCATGTAGCCGACCGCTTGTCCGGCTGCGGCTTCCTTCACCGTCAGCACTCGCGTCTTCCACGAAAGCACGGGACGCAGCGGCAGTCCGCCACCGCGGCAGGCTCGCCGCCGCGCGTGAAGGCCAGCGAATATCCGTAGAGCGCGATTCCCGGACGCACCATGGTCTTCCACGTCTCGGGCCGCGCGCTCATGGCGGCGGAATTTCCCATGTGAACCAGCGGCGGCCGAAGCCCGTAATTCTGCAAGACCGCAAGTCCCTCTTCAAAGCACTTCATCTGGCGCACAGCGTTTTCGGCGTCGAGCACTTCCGCCGACGCGAAGATGCGTGCTCACTCCTTCCAGACTCAGGTGCTTGCACGCGGATAACATCTCGCACAAACGCGGCAACGCTTCCTGCGACGCGCCAAGACGGTTCATGCCGGTGTCGAATTTCAGATGCACGGGCAAAGTGTGACGTCTGCCGTTTGCGCGCCGCTCGTTCCAGCGACTCAATGTGCCACGGTTCCCAGATCGTGGGAGTGAGATTGTGGGCGACGATCCCATCTTCCTCGCCCTTCCAGATTCCGGTCATCAGCAGGATGCGGGCCTTGACGCCGGCGCCGCGCAGCGCCAGGCCTTCCGCGGCATCGGTCACTCCCAGCCACTCGGCGCCCTCGGATTCGAGCGCGCGCGCGCACTCCATCGCGCCGTGGCCGTAGCCATCGGCTTTGACCACCGCGCAAATGGTGACGTCTTCGCCGACGTGCTTCTGTACCGCGTGAAAATTTTCTCCCAGCGCGGCCAGAGAAACTTCCGCCCAAGTTCGGCCGTCGAGAATCAGCGAGCGGCGCTCGGGAATTTTCGACAGAATCGGACGCGGCGCGTTCACATAGCCGATTATAGCGAGCGCACCGCGCCGCGCTGACTGCCGATGGTAACCGCCTGTTAACTGGCGAAATTAACGGCTGAGTCAACTGCCCGACAACACAAAGTTCACCGTGATTTCGGTCTCCACTTCGATCGGCTCGTTATTCAGCAGGTAAGGGCGATAGCGCCATTGCCGGACCGCTTCAATCGCGGCTGTGGCCAGCATCGGGTGTCCGCGGACCACGACCAGATTCTCGATCGTCCCCGCCTTGCTGATGATCGCCCGCAATTCGACCGCGCCCTGAACCCGCGCCTGGCGCGCGAGCGGCGGATAGATCGGCTGCACCCGGTGGAGGAGGTTGGCCTCCGCCAAGGTGCGACACCAGCAGCGGTTTGACCGCGGCTGGGTGCGGCGGGGATCACAACCGGAATGTTGTCTCCGATGCCATAGGGCAACGCCATCGCGTGGTCCGTGACCCGATCGCAACGTCGATGTCGGGCAGGTTCGGCGCTGGGTGGAGCTGACTCCGCATCGTCGTTTGCCGCGATGTGAGTCGGGATCGATTGGCGGCGCAATCGATCTGTCCGCGGAACAGGTTGCTGACGGTGGCGGCCGCATGATGCTGGTGCATCGCTAGCTTGTGTGGCCGTCGGGCGGTGCGAAGGCTGCGGGCGCCGGCGAGCTTGCAGCCAGTGCACCTGCGGCGGCCGCTCGAACCCAGAGCAATGGAGATTGCGAGCAGCAAGCTCAGGCCAAAGGCCTGCATGGTGAAGGATGCGAGCGTAGTCCATCCGCGACGGGCAGACTGGTCCCAGGTGCTTTCGAGTGTGCTGAACATATCGATGTGTCCTCCGGAACGGGCCCGTTATCCCTACAGACACCTGCGGCTTGCGATTTGATCCCGAGGCGCGAAATGAGCAGACGCATTTTCGCTGGTGAGATACCAGCGCTCACAAGAAAAACGACCCAAAAAAAAGACCGCGTCTGGCACGCGGTCTTTAAGAAAATAAGTTGGAACCGAAACTACCCGAGCGGTGTCGCTACTGTTTCGGCGGAGTGCTCGCCGGCGGCAGTCGGGCTTGCTGGCCGGGAGCGGGTTTCGCCGGTTTCACCGGCTTTGGAGCCGTGCTCCCGCAGCGGGCGCCGGCACACCGGATTGAGCGTTGTAGGCTTCGACGATCGGTTGCGTGATGTCCACGCCGGTCCGTACCAGATCACCGGGCCACGCGGCCAATGTTGAGACGTGTCCAGGAGCAGGCCATAGCCGTTGTCGCTGGCATATTTCCGATGAGCGGCGCCATCTTGGTCAGGATTTTATTTCCGATCTCGCCCTGCTGGCTCTGGAAATCTTCCTGCGCGTCCTGGGTGGCGCGATCGAAACTCTTCTGCTTGGTCTCGATCTGCTTCACCAGCTTGTCGCGCGATTCGTCATTCAACTTGTCCTGCTGGGCATTGAGCTGCTTCTTGAGGCTGTCGATTTCGTCGGCCAGGCCCTTCAGTTCGTTCTGCTTGGGTTCAAACTTCTTGGCGAGCTCTTCGAAATCGCGCCGTCCTTCGTTGGAGGCGAAAATCGCCTGTTCGATGTTGATGGTGCCGACCTTGGTGCCCGTAGCCTTGGCCGCCGCCGCAGCAGCAGCGGAGGGAGCGTTGGGTGATGGCAGCTGCGGGAGGCCGGCAGCCGGGGCGGTTTGGGCCAGAGCGAAGAGCGAGAGGCCGAACACTACGGCCACGGTGACGCGCGCAAACTTGCCGATCACAAACGTCGCTAGCTCGTCTAACGTGCTGGTAACTTGCTAGTCGTTAACCTGAACTTGCTAATCATTGGATCCTTTGAACTCCTTCGGATTTTTCGGAAATGCTGGAAGCTTCCAGCTCGCTGGGCTCAACGAAACTGATCGCAACCCGAGCCTATCAGTCGTCAGACCTGAAACAAGACCTGAGACTTGAAACCGGCGCAGCGAGCGCGCAAGGCGCGTACGACGCCCGGCTCTCTTCACGCCGAAACCGCAAGCGTGGTGATCAGGGTGTGGACGCTCTGCATTATACGGAGCGTACCGGAACAGCGTCAAACGATCTCGCGGTCTGGTTAGTTGGATGCGGATGGGTAGGCTGCTGGCGAGGGGAGTGTGCGTGAATCTAGCTAGCGGGTGCTCCAGTTGAGGAAAGCGCCAGAGAATCTAGTCCCGGAGGGGCGCCCTAGCTTAGCCCAGCGCTTCAGTGTGTGCGTGAGAACTCGTTTTTGGGGCATCCGGTGGAACGAAATGCCCGAAAATCCAGCCCCGGAGGGGCGACCGAGTTCCAGGCACACCCTGTCCCCCGACGCCCAGGAATTCACAACCGATTCCCCCTCAATACTGGAACCGGTAGCGCACTTGGACATAGATTTGGCGCGGCAGGTTCCAGTGGAATCCGCCGAAGGTCAGGCTGTTGTCGTACTCGACGCGGCGGTTGGCTACGTTTAGCGCGGTGACGGACGCGGAGAAACGTTCGCCGAAGTCTTTGCCCAGCGACAGATCGAAGGTGGTGTGCTGGCGGCAGATAGTCGCCGGGATAGGGCGCGCCCGGGAAAGCGTTGCTGAATCCGGAGCCGTAGTAAACGTTGGTGGAGGCATAGGAGCGCCAGGGAGAGCTGACGTCGCCGCCCACGTTGAGCGTGTTGCGCTGGTCGTGGTCGAGGCGCGAGCTGAGTCCGGCGAGCGAGCGTGAAATCGGTGAGGCCGCCGGTGATGGATGCCGCTGCCCTCGGCGATCTGGTTGGAGTAGGCGAGGTGAACCTGGCCACGATGCGCGATGCGGGGAGAGCGCAGGGTGAGTTCCCATCCGCGAATCAAGGCTTGGGAAACGGTGATGGGGAAAAAGATGTTGGACGCTCCGATGTTGTTGTGGTCGAGAAAATTGGCGACGTTGGTCTTGAAGTTATCGGCGTCGAGGACCCATCCGCGGTAAGGGATGGTGACGCCGAACTGATGTTCTTCGTCGCGCTCGCCGTGGAGGGGGATGAAGCTGCAAGCCTTGCTGCCCGTGTAGTTGATCAGGGCCGGGCCGGAAACGGTCTCGATGGGCGGCGCCTGATAGTAGTGTCCGTAGAAGGCGCGGAATGTCCAACGAAGCTTAGGAATGGTGACGGTGGCGCCGAAGCGCGGGCTGATGGCGGACTCGGAGATGGGCGCGCGTGGAGGAGGCCGCAAAGTCGCCTTCGGAGAATCGCGTTGGGCGCATGCCGGCGGAGAGCGTCAGCCAGGAAAAGGGTTTGAATTTGTCGTCGATGTAGAAGGCCTCGAGATTGGCGGTGGGGCTCGGAGTCGGCGATCGGCGAGAGGCGACGGTTTGGCGGATATGCCGAGCGGATTGAAGATGGCGCCGAAGAACTGGTTATCGCTCTGGTAGAAGCTGAGGAATCCGACCTGCAGATCGTTCTTCTTGTAGTTGGCGGCGAAGGTGGCCTGACCTCCGGCGTAGGTGGAGCTGCGGTTTTCCGTGGTGGCGACGGGATTGTCGTTGGGATTGCTGGCGTAGTCTGCCGCTGTTGTAGTGGTAAAACGGCGAGACCGTGGTCAGGAGATGCGAATTGAAAGTGTGGACCCAGCTAAACAGGACGCCGGCATCGGCTTCGTGTTGGCCATCGCGCAGGCCGATGCTGGGTATTGCGGGGTGAACTCGTTGGCCGGGATCGATCCGTTCTCGATGTCGTTGGGAAAGGGATCGTAGGGAATCTGGAAGTAGTCGCGGCGGGCTGAGGTCATCAGGCGAAGCTGGTTGGAGGGATTGACGTTAAAGATAAACGATCCGAAGCCGCCGACGCCGTTGACGGCATCGTGCACGACCTGGGGAACAGGCGGCTGCAGGCCGAGATTGCTGCGGTTGCCATTGACGCTGGCGTAATAGGCGAAGCGTTCGGTGTGGCTGCCGAAGCTGAGGGCGTCGTCGGTCTGGTAGAAGTTGCCGGCGGTGACGGATGAGTTCGGCCTCGTTGTTGCGCTCGAAACCGGTGCGGGGCACGACGTTGAAGACGCCGTAAGTGCGGTCGCCGAACTCGGCGCCATAGCTGCCGCGATTGACCTCGACGTAATCCATGTCTTTGGGATCGAACTGGGGGCCGAGATTTTGCGCGATGGCGGTGTTGATGACGGGAATGCCATCCAGCAGCCAGGTGGTCTGGTGGCCGCCGCGCATGTGGAGCATGTCGTGGGTCACGTAGGCGCCGGGGACGTAGTCGGTGATCATGGCCATGCTGTTGGTGCGGTCGGCGCCGGGAGTGCGCTCGATGTCGAGGCGGCTGACGAGGGTGGTGGGAGTGAAGCTGTCGGTGGCGACCACTGCGGGCGCGCCGGAGACGGTGACTTTTTCATTCGCCGAGGCCACTTGCAATTGAAAGTGAACGACCGGCACAGATCCCGAGATGACGGTGACATCCTGTGCAGTTTGCGCGAAGCCCTGACTGGCGACGCTGACGGAGTATTCGCCGAGCGGCACGGCGTTGAGCTGGAATTCGCCGTTGGCGCCGGTGGTGACGCTTTTTGCCCAATCCGACGATTTCGCTCTGAGCATGACCATGGCGTCTTGAATGGGACGATGCTGCGGGTCGTGCACGACGCCGCGGACGGCGCCATAGACGTTGGCGAACGCGGCGGGGGCGATCAGGAGCAAGGCGAGCGAATGCGAGCAGCTTGAGGCGAGTCATGTTCTCGAGTCCCTGGAAGATTCAGTGTGGCGCGGACACTCCTGTGCCGCGTGACACCTCGCCCGTCCAGCCGAGCATGCAAGGTGCCGATCAGAAAATCGCTTCGTATCAGGGCATCGCTTTAGCGATGCCGAAAGTGTCCGCGATTGCGCCTTTAGGGGCTGAGAGTATCGCCATGCTGATTCAGGTTTAGCGAGAGGGTTAGCTGCGAGGAGGGGCGCGGGCGGAATCGTGTCCGGAGATGTCGCGTGCGTAAAGGGCCGCGCTTTGTGCAGGGCGCGCAGGCTCGATCAGGAGACTTAAACAGGAAAGCAGATTGGAAGCGGGCTGCGCCCACTCGGAGGTGGTAGCGCCGCAGCAGCAATGGTTCTGACAGCAGTTGCCGTCATCGGTGGCTTGAAACGAAGGTTCGGAAGACTCGGAAGGGTCTGGAGATGATTCAGGCCGGTCGGCTTCGACTGTGCCATCGCATGATGGCATGGCATCGCCGGCTGCGCCGGGTGCCCGGACACCGGCTTGCGCATGCAGTGCATGGCTTCCGGCGGGGCAGCACAGGCCATCGCCAGCGGCCCGAAGGACGAGACGAGCATGACCAGCACCAGAAATCTGGCAGTCCAGCGTGAACCTTCCCACATTTGCGGAACAGCATAGCAGAGGGCAGTTCCCAGTTCCCAGTTGCCAGTTGCCAGTAAAACCATTTACTGAGCACTGGCAACTGGGAACTGGGAACTGGGAACTGATTTCCTGCTGTACCATTTCTCCGTGCACGAACTGGCGGAGCGGCTGTTGAAGACAATTCGCAAGCAGGAGTCGATTCGAGCCGGGGACCGCGTAGCGTGGCGGTTTCCGGTGGTGCGGACTCAGTGGCGGCTGTTGCAGACAATTCGGAAGCAGGGTTCGATTCGAGCCGGGGACCGCGTGGCGGCGGCGGTTTCCGGCGGGGCGGATTCTGTGGCTTTGCTTTGCCTACTGCTGGAGTTGCGGGCCGAGTTGGGGATCGTGCTGTCGGTTGCGCATGTCAATCACAAGCTGCGCGGAGAAGAGTCGGACGAGGACGAGCGGTTTGTCGCGAACTTGGCGCGGCAGCACGGGCTCGAACTGGATATTCGTGTCGCGCCGGTTGACGGCAGTCATATTTCCGAAATCCGTTCCGGAATCGAGGCGGCCGCGCGTGAACTGCGCTACGGTTTTTTCCGCCAACTGGCGCGCGAGGGTCGGGCGACGAAGATTGCGACGGCTCACACTCTCGACGATCAGGCGGAGACGGTGCTGCTGCGCATTTTTCGCGGCACCGGCATTCGTGGACTTTCGGGCATTCATCCGCGGATCGTTTTCGAAGAGCAGGGGCGCGCGTTTGGCGAGTTGGTGCGGCCGCTGCTGGGCTTCCGGCGCGCTGCATTGCGGGAATTTCTGCGCGAGCGGGGCCAGAGCTGGCGTGAGGATTCGTCCAATCGGGATATTGCCTTCCTTCGCAATCGCGTGCGGCATCGGCTGCTGCCGATGATCGCGGAGGAATTTGGCGAGGCCGCGATCGAACACATGGGTGAGCTGGCGGAAATCGCGCGGGCCGAGGAGGAGCATTGGGAGCGCGGGCATCCGGAGATCGCGGCGGCGTTGCCCGCAGCGGCGGCTAAGCAGGTTGCGGAAAAAGTCGGCTTCGTATCAGGGTATCGCTTTAGCGATACCGCAAGTTCCTCGAAATCAGATGCCCCTTTAGGGGCTGCGGTGCCGCCCGAGCCGCGGCAAGCCGCGTCTCTACCACTGGCGCCGCTGCTGGCGCTTCCTCTGGCGGCCCAGCGCCGACTGCTGCGCGCATGGCTGGAAACGAATGCGCCCGATTTGAGTATCTCGTTCCGGCTGATCGAGGAGGCGCTTGAGCTGGCGCGCGGTTCGGCGGACAAAAGATCGGCGGACAAAAGACTCGGCAGGCAAGAAATTGGAGCTACCGGGCGGGCGGAATCTTCTCCGGCGGAATCTTCGACGTGGACGGCAGGAACTTGTGTTGGAACTGGAACCTGTCAGCGCTCGTGGCGAAGCGGCGGATTATGAATACGCCTTAGCGGTGCCGGGCGCGGTGGAGGTTCCCGAACTGGGCGCTTGCATCGAAGCTCGGGTGGTGGATGCGGGTAGCGTTCCGGAGGGCAGAGCGTGGGCAGTTGCTGGATCTGGGGCGCATGCCGAAGGAAGTTCTGATCCGCAACTGGCGGGCGGGAGATCGTTTCTGGCCGGCGCATACCGCGGCGGCAAAAAAAGTCAAGGAGTTGCTGAGCGACCGGCATGCGACCGGAGCGGAGAAAAAGCTCTGGCCGGTTGCGGTCGCGGAAGGCTGCGGGCTGGTCTGGATGCGGGATTTCGCGGTTCCGGCGGCTTTTCGGGCGCCGGCGGGGGCTCCGCAAGCGATTTGGATTCGCCAGATCGCGGGCATGATGTAACATTCCATTGGTCGGACGACTGGTCGGACGACGAGCCCCTGAAGGGGCATCTGACTTTTGGAATTCACGCATGGTTGAAGCCATGCCCCTTCAAAACCACCACGCCGGAGGCGCCACTTCCGCTATGAATGCTTCGCCGAATGCCAGGTTGCGCCAGGTGATCTCGTCTGACCAGATTCAGAAAAGAGTCCGCGAACTGGGACGGCAGATTTCCGACGACTATCGCGGCCAGACCGTGGTCGCGCTGGGGATTTTGGAGAACAGCTTCCTGTTCATGGCCGACCTGGTGCGGGCGGTCGACGTACCCGTCATCTGCGCCTTTATCAAGCCGAAATACAAGCAGAGCAAGCAGGGCGAGAACCCGCTGTTGGAGATTTTTTTCAGCCACGAACTGGCGATTGCAGGCAAGCATGTGCTGCTGGTCGAGGGCTTGGTGCACTCGGGAGTGACCACCGAATTCCTGATGAGCGACCTGCGAGGACGGGGCGCGGCTTCGGTGAAGCTGGTTACGCTGCTGGATCGCCAGTCGGCGCGCCGGGTGCCGCTGCAGCCCGACTACTTCGGCTTTCTGGTGGATGACGCATTTCTTTGCGGCTATGGATTGGGGACTCCGGAGCAGACGGGACGAAACCTGCCGTATGTGGCGGCGACGACTTAAAGCGCGCTCTTTATGTCGTGTGGGGACGGGGCGGAGCCTGTCCTGAGCGGAGCCGAAGGACCCCGTCCAAGCGGGGCAAAGCCCCGCTGCCACATGGGCTTTGCCATCCCGTGACTTCTGTTACTTCCTTCTCGTTCCCCGTTTTCTTTGCAAAAGGTCTAAAATGAGGGGGCAGGCTTTTCCCAGTCGAATTTCCGCCTCCGGCATCTAATATATGAGCGAGAGACGCGGCGTCTTTCTTTTGGGTAAGGATGCCGCTGCACTTAAGAGGAGTTTTAGGTGAATTCGACGATCAAGACGGTACTTTTCTGGGCGGTCATCGTGGTCTCGGCCTTCCTGCTCTGGCAGGTGGTGCAAACCGGCAGCAATGCCCAGAAGGAAAAGGAAATCGGCTTTTCTGAATTCCTGTCGGACGTGGATCAGGGCAATGTCCACGACGTGATGTTCATCGGCCAGGAAGTGCGCGGGAAGTTCAAGAACGACTCGCCGTTTCACACCATCGTGCCGGCGAACTATCCCGATATGTACAAGAAGCTGACGGACAAGAATGTTCCCTACAGCTTCAAGGACATCAGCAACGGCACTTGGCCCAGCTGGATTCTGAATCTGGCGCCGCTGGTTCTGCTGGGCGCGCTCTGGTTCTTCATGATCCGCCAGATGCAGACGGGCGGAAACAAGGCGCTGTCGTTCGGCAAGAGCCGGGCGCGTCTGCTCTCCATGCAGCAGAAAAAGATCACGTTCAAAGACGTGGCGGGCGTGGATGAGGCGAAGGAAGAACTTCGCGAAATTATCGAGTTCCTGCGCGAGGCGCAGAAGTTCCAGAAACTGGGCGGACGCATTCCGAAGGGCGTGCTGCTGGTCGGACCTCCGGGAACGGGCAAGACCTTGCTGGCGCGCGCGGTTGCGGGCGAAGCGAATGTTCCGTTCTTCTCCATCTCCGGCTCGGACTTCGTGGAAATGTTCGTGGGCGTGGGCGCGAGCCGCGTGCGCGATCTGTTCGAACAAGGCAAGAAAAACGCTCCCTGCATCATCTTCATCGACGAAATTGACGCCGTCGGACGTCACCGCGGCGCTGGCCTCGGCGGTGGACACGATGAGCGCGAGCAGACTTTGAACCAGTTGCTCGTCGAAATGGACGGCTTCGAATCGAACGAAGGCGTGATCCTGATGGCGGCAACCAACCGTCCGGATGTGCTCGATCCGGCGCTGCTGCGGCCCGGGCGTTTCGACCGGCGCGTGGTGGTGAATCGTCCCGATGTTCGCGGACGCGAAGAAATTCTGCGCGTTCACACCCGCAAGATTCCTCTCGCCGACGATGTGGATTTGTCGGTACTCGCCCGCGGCACACCGGGATTCTCCGGCGCCGACCTGGCCAACATGGTGAACGAAGCGGCATTGGCGGCGGCGCGGCCGAACCGGAAGGCCGTGCTGATGTACGACTTCGAACTGGCGAAAGATAAAGTGCTGATGGGCGTGGAACGCAAGTCGCTTCTGCTCTCCGATGAAGAGAAGAAGAACACCGCGTACCACGAGGCCGGACACGCGCTGGTGGCGGCCATGCTGCCGCACTCCGATCCGGTGCACAAGGTCACGATCATTCCGCGCGGCATGGCGCTCGGTTTGACCATGCAGTTGCCGACCGACGATCGCCACAACTACTACAAGAACTATCTCGACACGCAGATCGCCATCCTGATGGGCGGGCGCATCGCGGAAGAGCTTTTCCTGAACCAGATGTCGACGGGCGCGGGCAACGACATTGAGCGGGCCACGGAACTGGCGCGCAAGATGGTTTGCGAGTGGGGCATGAGCGACCTGGGGCCGCTGACCTTCGGCAAGAAAGAAGAGCAGATTTTCCTGGGACGCGAGATCGCGCAACACCGCGACTACAGCGAAGCCACCGCCATCCAGATTGACGAAGAAGTCAGGAAGATGGTGGGTGTTGGCTACGCGACTGCGAAGAGGATCCTCTCCGAGAATCGCGAAACGCTGATCCGGATCGCGAAGGCGCTGATCGAACGCGAAGTGCTGGATGCCTCTGAAATCAAGCTGCTGGTCGAAGGGCAGGAACTGCCGCCGATCAAGCCCCTGCCGGCAAAGACCGACGATGGCGTGCAGCAAGTGATCAAGCCGGAACGCGCTCCTGCCAAAGGCGGCGAGCGGCCAGCGACGGCTTAAGGCAGTGGCCAGTGGTCAGTGGCCAGTGAATAGTTTTCACGAGGGCGGCCGTTTTCGGCCGCCCTTTCTTCTTTACTACACCTGCCCCTACGGGCACTTAAGATTTTTTGCTGCCCACTGGCCACTGACCACTATTCACTGGTCACTGCGTTTGGCGTGCGATACTATGCGTCGTGAATCTGACTCTCAACTCTAAAGTTGCTCTTATCACCGGCGGATCGCGCGGGATTGGCGCGGCAGCGGTGCGAATGTTTGTGGCCGCGGGCGCGAAGGTTGTCTTCAATTATCAAGCGGCAAAGGCGCAGGCCGAGAATCTGGTGCGTGAGTGTGGCGCGGAAAACTGCCGCGCGCTGCAAAGCGATCTTTCGACCACGGAGGCGGCGCGGCAACTGGTATCGTCCGCGATCTCGGCCTTCGGGCGTCTCGACATTCTGGTCGCGAATCACGGCATCTGGCCGCCTGAGGACGCACCCGTCGACCGCATGTCCGATGACCAATGGCATCGCACCATCGCCGTGAATCTCGACAGCGTCTTCGCGCTCGTCAAGCATTCGGTGGGACAGATGAAGAAGCAGGCCGCAGCCTCATCCGGAGCATCATTCGAAACTGCCGCCGGCCACATCGTGCTGGTCAGTTCGACGGCCGGCCAGCGCGGCGAAGCTTTCCACTGCGACTATGCGGCCTCGAAAGGCGCGCTGATCAGCATGGTGAAAGGACTCTCGACGGAACTGGCGCGCGACCATATCTATGTCAATTGCGTCGCGCCGGGCTGGGTGGCTACGGACATGGCGGCGCCGGCGCTGAATGATCCGCCGACACGCGAAAAGGTTTTTCGAACCATACCGCTCGGGCGCGTGGGGACAGCCGGAAGAGATCGCGGGGCCGATTCTGTTCCTGTGCACGCCCTATGCTGGATTTATCACCGGCGAAGTTTTCAACGTAAATGGCGGCGCGGTGCTGGTGGGGTAGGGAAGCACATGAGGATTCTCTGGATTCGATTCACGGCGATAGCCGTTCTGACATCCGCGCTTGTTTGGGCACAGCAACCCAGCAATTCGTCGACTACCCTGGCGTTCGAAAATGGCAGCCTCGCCAACCATGTGTACGCGAACGAGTGTCTCGGCTTTTCGCTCGCCGATACCCGCCGCTTGGCAGTTAAACACTCAGTTTCTCGGCGCCGATGGAAAGGCCAGACATGCGGGAGAGCGGTTGGTCCTGTTGCTGCTCGACCGGCACAAGGAAGGTTCCTTCGGAAACAGGATCGTTCTCACCGCTCGCGACGCGAGTGGTTCAGCTCCGGGTCCTGAGGAATTTGTCTCCAAATCTCTACACGCACAACTTGATGCCGATCGAGAACACCGGCAAACGGTGAAAGACACTTATCCCATTGATTACGGCGGGAAGATTTTTTTCCGCGCCGATTACAAGCAAGCGATCGGCAACGGCGGTACGTTGTACGGCGCTTTTGTCTACACGAAGTTTCGAGGGTTCTACATCGGGGAAACGATCATGGCTGGGTCGCCCGAGGAACTAGACCAGGGTGCGAGTTCGCTTCAGCAGATCTCGTTCCGGGGAGACGAGCCAAATCCAAAGTGCGTGATGAGCTAGGGACAACAGCCCTAATGCCGGGGGCGTCGATTGGCGGAGCACCTAGCTCTAAGCCAGGGACACCGCCGCCCGACTCAGGGCAACCGAGCCTGTGCGGGTCTCGCAAGGAGTCGCCACACGGTTTACTGATCACAGAAGTTGCAACCGGAATATCCTGGCGACGCGCGACAGGCTCGAATTCAAGGTATGGTTGTGCTGAAGGCCGAGATCGACAAGAGCGGGGACATTGAGGAGTCTCACGCTGGTGTCTGGCCATCCCATGCTTGCTCCGGCAGCCCTGGCGGCGGTTAAGCAATGGAAATACAAGCCATACCTGCTCAACGGTCAACCGATGGCGGTTGAAACGCAGGTTACCGTATCATTCCAACTATCGGGGCACTAATCTTCGGGTGAAGGGCGGCGTACGGACGAATGCGTCCGTCGCTACGTGTGCGGTGGTACAGCTAAAATCGTTCTGGAGGCTTCTAATCCAATAGAATCATGACTCGCTTTCTTATTGTTTTGCTGCTGGGCGCGCTGGGCGGTGCTCAAACCGCTCAAACGCCGGTAGCGCCGCCTGCTTCCCCTGCGCACGCTGCCGCTCCGCCTGCTGTCAACATGAACGACTCCGACAACGCCCGCAAGGCGCGGGCGGTGCTCGATCAGACCATCCAGGCACTCGGAGGACAACCGTACCTCACTTACGAAAACCGGAGTGAGGAAGGCCGCTACTATCCCCTCCATCACGGACGTACCGAGAGCACCGGGATTCCCTACAGATATTATGTCGAGTATCCCGACAGGGACCGTTTCGAAGTCATCCACACCAAGGACGTTTTTCTACTCTTTGGGCAAGTGGGCAACGTCAAGGTAAAGAACAAGTCCGATCTTGTCCTGATTCACAATGGCGACAAGGGATACGAGGTTACGTACAAGGGAACAGCGGCGCAGGATAAGCCCGATTTGGAGAACTACCTTCGCCGTCGCCAGCATTCGCTCGAATGGGTGTTCCGCAAGTGGATGCGCGATCCGAACGTGGCCCTGTTCTACGATGGCGCGGCGGTAGTGGATGGCAAGGAGACCGAAGGGGTCACCCTGCTCAACAGCCTGAACGACTCGGTGAGCGTTTTCCTGGACCTCAATACGCACTATCCGGTCAAGATCAGTTACTCGTGGCGCGATCCCAAGGACAAGCAGAAAAATGTGGAAGAAGAGATTTACGACAGTTACAAACTGGTGCAGGGAATCTGGACCCCGCACTCCATTACCCGTTATTTCAACGGAGAGACTTCGCAGCAGCGCTTCATCACCACCGCCAGCTACAACCTGAAGCTGCCGGATTCAATGTTCGAAGCGGCGGTGACTTATGACCCCACAGTACCGCTCAAGAAACGGTAACACTAGGCTGAAATCTTACCTTCCGTACCGAAAACAGGGCCAAGTTCCTCCCCGAATACCCCCCAACATCTATAACGGCCTGAACAAGTTAGCCCCATCCACGGTGCAACCAGCCACGGAGTGTGGCTATTTTGCCACATACGGAAGTCCGCCTGTGCCTGTAAGCTGATAGAGCACAAAAGACTTATACGTCCTCCCCTTGACGCACGAGCAAACAATTCGTGCTGCGGTGACCTGCACAGGAGTGGGTCTCCACAGCGGCGCCCCGGTCAGCCTGCGGATTCTGCCCGCCCCTCCCGGAACGGGAATCGTCTTCCACCGTACCGACCTCGACGGTTTCGCCATCGAAGCCAGCGGACGCAACGTAGCCCGCGTCAGTTACGCCACCAGCCTGATGAAGAAGGGCGTGCTCATCTCCACCACCGAGCACCTGCTCTCGGCGTTTACCGGCGTCGGCATCGACAACGCCATCGTCGAACTGGACAATCTGGAGTTGCCCATTCTGGATGGCAGCGCCCGTCCCTTTGTCCAGATGATTCAAAAGGCCGGCATCCGGCAACAGCGCAAAGCGCGCACCTATCTCCGAATCGTGCGCGAGATCGAGTTGCGCGAGGGCGATAAATTCATTGCCGTGTATCCGGCGGACACCTATTCGGTTTCGTATTCGATCAACTTTCCTCACCCACTCATCGGCAAGCAGACCTTCTGCGTGCGGCTGACCAATGGCAGTTTTCTGAAAGAGGTTGCGCCGGCGCGCACCTTCGGATTCCTGCATGAAGCCGATGCCATGCGGCAGCAGGGACTGATCCGCGGCGCATCGACCGAGAATGCGATCGTGCTGAACCGCCACGAAGTTCTGAATCCGCCCTTGCGTTTTCCCGACGAGTTCGTGCGCCACAAAGTTCTCGACCTGATCGGCGACCTGGCGTTGATCGGGAAACAGATACTCGGTTCGGTGGTGGCCGACCGCGCCGGCCACGCCATGCATACCGCGCTGGTGTCGCGCATTTTGCGCGACCGGTCGTTCTGGGAAGAAACAGAGCTGGAAGATGAAACGGCGGCGCCGGCCTTCGCGTCCGCGGTTGGTCTTAGCGTATAGCGGGCCGTTGGCAAAGCCATTTTCTGCTAACTGTGGAAGCGAACTGGGGCGGCTAACGACTGACGACCAACGACTGACGACCAAGACCAGCGACTGCCTCCCGCCTCCCCCTTCTCGCGTAAACTACTCTTACCTACTTGAACAAGATCAAACATTTTGTCCACGCTTACGGCGACTGGATCAAGCACGTTCTTGCGCCTCTGGGGCCGTGGGGGATGCTGGCGTTTGCGGCGGTGGATGGCTCGTTCATGGGAATGCCGCTGGATCCGATTTTCGTGGGCTACGTTTACCACGACCGCTCGCGGTTCCTGCTGTACGTGCTGCTGGGCTCGGCCGGTTCGGCGCTCGGAAGCATCGTTCTCTACGTCATCGGGTATACGGGTGGCGAGGTGTTGTTGCGCAAGCGGCTTTCGCCGGAGCGCTTCGAGAAGATTCACGCGTCTTTCGAGCACCATAAATTCTGGGAGCTGATGTTTCCGGCGATGTTGCCGCCGCCCGCGCCTTTCAAGATTGTGGTGCTGGCGGCGGCGGCGTTTGAAATGAACTTCGCGCATTTTCTGCTGGCGATTTTTGCGGGACGCTTCGTGCGCTTTCTGATTGAGGCGCTGCTGACGCTCTGGTTCGGTCCGCAGATTGTGACCCTGGCCGGGAACCTTTTCGCGCACCACTTCGTTGGGATTCTGGTGGGAGCCGGAGTCGCTGCTGGTGGCATGGCTCGTCTGGCGGCGGGCGAAGCGGCCGAGCGTGCGGGAAATGAAAAGCGCAGCGGGGAAGGATTCCGCGCTGCGCTCGAAAGAGACTCGATTGATTGGCTAAGCGGCTGCGGTTCCGTGCGGCTTGTAGGAGCGGGCGACCACGGCGGCGACTGCGGGCACGCCGAACATGACTGCGGTGAAGAGCAGGTCGCCGGCGACTCCGCGGCGGAAGAACGGCAGGCCGGCGGCGTAGCAAGTCATCAGACCGGACAGCGTTTTCGGATACATGGCCCAGCACGCCCAGACGGCGAAATTACTGACCACGAAGAAAGAGACGGAACTGGCCAGCGCGGCTCCGCCGACCCGCAGCCAGTTGGAGTTTTCGCGCAGGTCGTTTTTACGCAGAGCTGTGCCGAGCAGCAGAATCGCCGCATACCACGCCCAAGTCACGAAATGGTCCCAGGTGAGGGGATACGAGTAGACGATCTTGGTGAGGATGACGTCAGCAGCGGCCAGCAGCGCCAAGGGCACCCATAGCTGGCGTCGCGGGCCGCGCGCGCCAAAGTAGAGCAGCGCCGCCGCGATCGGAGTAAAGGCCAGGGGATGGGGCATAAAGCGAACCGCGACCGCAAAAAGAACAAACACATAAGCCAGCATAATCACCTCGTCGGGAGCCAGTTAAGATTGTTGCGCGAGCGGATGCCGTCGGTCAAGGGAAGGACGAAATAGGTAGTGGGTCAGTTTGAAATTGTCTTGAAAGGGCACGGCTTCCAGCCGTGCCGCAACTGCCATAAAATCAATGGCGGCTTCAGCCGCTGGGGGAATGTGAATTTCAAATTGACCCACTACCACGAAATAGTGTCACCCAAGCCAGAGGCGTCGGGGAGAATGAATCCCCCCATAACCGCGACAATCCCAGAACCTGAGTGTCAACGACAGTGTTATTGACAAGGCGCGTTCAGCGCCACATACTGTGTGCGACAGGTTCTGGCCATTAGTATCGTGGCTGTCGAGCGCCATCCCCCCGCCTAAAGCCGGAATTCAATTTAGCATATCTACGTGATCGGAGTTTCGACCGAGAGGGTTCCGGTCACAGGAGAACACCATGTCCATGGCTCCGAGCAAAAGCGGCTTTTTGCTGCTAGACGGTGGATGGAATCTGATTGCAGCGAACGATCCCGCCCTTCAAATCCTCTGCTTCCCCAGCGGGGCGGATCGGATCAAGCAACCCAAGGTCTTTCTGGCGGATCGGGTACGCACCACCCTCCTAGACCATAACCGTCAGGGCGGAACGGCTTTCGTGAAAGAATTCACGTCCGGTAAGCGCCATTACATCTGCAAGAGCCTTCCAGTCGACTGTAACGGAAACGATTCCCCACAACCTGCTTTCGCTGTGCTGCTGGAGCGGAATACAGCGAACAGCCATTCGGCGCTTGCAGAAATCTCTGCACAGTTTGGTCTGACTCAGCGAGAAGGCGAAACCGTGGAGTTCCTCCTCCAAGGTCTCACCAGCAAAGAGATCGCCACCCGCATGAAGATCAGTCCCAACACGGTAAAGGCGTTCGTTCGATTGATCATGGTCAAAATGAACGTTTCAACCCGTTCTGGAATTGCTGGGAAGGTTGCAGGATCGGGGCCAGGATGTTCGCCTGTAGTCCGCCAGCCAATCGAGGCTGGTATCTTAAACCGTCGCCGAGAATATTTGGAGGTGTGATGGGTTGGCACCTTGAGGTGCTGCTGCCCAGAAATGACACTTTTGCCGCGCGAGAGCAAATGCCGATACTTTCTTGCCATAGACTGTGCTTGCGCCATCCCCGATAGGATAACCAGCGCCAAGGCAAAAAGCAGAGTTTTCATTTTGATCTCCATTAGAGGTTCCGGACCATGTTCCTGCCGCGTCTCCCGCGCCACTAGATATTGCAGGATTCTCTACCCGGAAAGTTCACCACGAAACCAAGGCTGCGCCTAATTACCGAGGTCACGGGAGATGCTCGCGACGATCGGACAGAAGAAGAAGGCGCTGGGGCGTCGCCGTCCAATAATGACCGCCCGTAAGGCGGTATTCGGGGCTGCTCGCTAGCTTGCGATGCCGTGAGCGACA
>CAVRYC010000033.1:0-105206 GCA_963725245.1 uncultured Acidobacteriaceae bacterium
CTGCGGACTTTTCCAGGGGCAGAAAGAATGGCGCGAGCGCAACTGGCAGGACACTCCGGTCCCGGCGCGTGAAATTGATGCGGTTGTTCTTACCCATGCGCATCTCGATCACTGCGGCTGGATTCCGCGTCTGGTGAAAGAAGGCTTCCGCGGGCCGATCTACGCCACGCAGCCAACCATCGATCTGTGCTCAGTCGTGTTGCCGGACTCCGGACACCTGCAGGAAGAAGACGCGGCGTTCTACAACAAGAGAAAAGTGTCGAAGCATGATCCGGCGCTGCCCTTGTACACGCTCAAAGAAGCGCAAGATTGCCAGCGGTTCTTCAAGCCGGTTGCGCTTGGGCAAACCACGCAATTGAGCCCCGAGCTGGCGTTTCGCTTCGTCGGCGCCGCGCACATTCTGGGCTCCTGCATGGTGGAAATCACGCTGCAAACAAACGGGCGCGAGCCGCCGGCTGCTTTTCACCGGCGACATTGGCCGGGTGCGCGATAGCTTGATTGCGCCTGGCAAGGTGGTGCACTCCGGGCCGCAGGAAAACGAGACTGCCGATGTTCTGGTCATGGAGTCCACTTACGGCAACCGGCAGCATCCCGACACTGATCCTCGACCGGAACTCGCCCGCCTGATTCGCGAGACCGCGCAACGCGGCGGCAGCGTGATCGTTCCGGCGTTCGCCGTGGAGCGGACGCAGAAATTTCTTTTCATTCTGAAAAGACTAATGGAGACGGGACAAATTCCGCGCCTGCCGGTGTATTGCGACAGCCCGATGGCGATCAGGGCGGTCGAGATTTTCCTGAAACACACAGAAGAATACACGCCGCGAGCCGCCGAGTTGATCAAGACATACGGCTCGCCCATCGAGTGGCCGGGCTTCACGTTTGCATTAACCGCCGAGCAGTCGAAGAAGATTAACGAGAGCCACTATCCGTCGATCATCGTTTCGTCGAGCGGGATGGTTACTGGCGGCCGGATCTTGCATCACATGGCGCAGCGGCTGCCCGATCCGAAGAATCTGGTGATTTTTATCGGCTTCCAGGCGCCGGGCACGCGCGGCGCCATCATCAAGAGCGGGGCGCCCGAGGTGAAGATCTTCGGCGATTTCGTGCCGATCCGCGCACAGGTCGCGGCGCTCGAACAGTTCAGCGATCACGCCGATCCGCCAGAGATGTTGGAGTGGCTGCGGACGTTCAAGAACAAACCGGGCGCGACCTATCTTGTCCACGGCGAGCCCGCCGCTGCGTCACAACTTCGCGACCGGATGAAGAAAGAACTTGGATGGAATGTGCAGGTGGCGGAGTATATGGAGCGGGTGGAGGTGAAGTAGGATTTTGTAATTTTGAAATAGGGTAATTTGGTAATTTGAACCCCAGCAAGCAAAGTGCTAATCCAAAAGATCGTGATTGCCAAATTACCAATGAGTGCCTTGCCTATGACGGAAGCAGAGTTTAAAAAACATCTCGATGCGGCGGAGAAGAGCCCGAAAGAGATTGCGGCGGCGGTTTCCGGTTTGTCGGAAAAAGTTCTGCGCTACAAGCCTTCCCCGGAAAAATGGTGCGTGCTGGAAGTCCTCGGGCACCTGGCGGATGCCGAGATCATCTACGGATACCGTCTGCGGCAGATGCTGGCGGATACTAAGGCCGTCATCGCGCCGCTGGATCCGGACGCATGGGCCCGCAATCTGAACTACCTGGATTCGCCTCCCTCCGAACTGGTCGCGTTTTACGGGTTGGGGCGTCATCACAACTTGCGTTTGCTGCGAAGTTTGAAGGTTTCCGACCTCTCCAAGTCGGCTTTTCATCCGGAACTGCAACGGGAGATGACCGTTGCTGACCTCGTCGAGAGGATGGGCGGGCACGGTGCGGCACACCTGCAGCAGATTGAAAAATTGAAAGCGGCGGCGAGCAAAACGTAGTTTCGAGCGGCGATGTCACGTTGGGTGCTGCGCGCGGGCTGCGGTGAAAGCGACAAGCGCCTGCAACTTTGCGAAGCGCGGCGCCCGAATCAATCGCGTTTGCGGCCAGCGGAATTGCATCGCGCAGGTGATCGGCCTGTCCGGCGGCGACGAGGGCGGCGGCGGCGTTGAGCAGCACGATGTCGCGGCGGGCGGATTTCTTCCCGGCCAGTACTTCGCGGATCAGCGTGGCGTTGCGAGCGGCGTCTCCGCCGGATATGTCATCGAGCGTGGCGCGCTGCAGGCCGAATTCCTCGGGCGTAACTTCGTAGCTATGAACTTGTGCCTCGCGCACCTCGGCGATGCGCGTTGGGGCGGTGATGGTGATTTCGTCCAGGCCGTCACTTCCGTGGACAACGAGCGCGCGACGCAGACCCTAACATGCTGAGCGCTTCCGCAAGTTTTTCGACAAGGTCCGCGGAATAGACGCCAACTACCTGGCAGGTGGCGCGCGCGGGATTGGTCAGCGGACCGAGCAGGTTGAAGACGGTGCGCAGTTGCAGTTCGCGGCGGGCGGTCTGCACATGCTTCATCGCGGAATGCATGGCGGGGGCGAAAAGAAACGCGATTCCTACTTGCTCCAGGCAGGCCGCGATCTGCGCGACCGGCAGGTGGATGTTCACGCCCAACGCTTCCATCACGTCGGCGGAGCCGCACTTCGAGGTCACGCTGCGATTGCCGTGCTTGGCGACGCGCACGCCGGCTCCAGCGACGACGAAGGCCGTTGCCGTCGAAATATTGAACGTGCCGCTGGCATCGCCGCCGGTGCCGCAGGTATCGACGAGTGCGTCGCGCCCGGTGCCGCTGGCGTCGAGGACGGAGTCGGCGTGGAGTTCGAGTGGAATGGCGGCGGCGCGGATGGCTTCGGCAAATCCGACGATTTCTTCGACCGTTTCGCCCTTCATGTGCAAGGCCACGAGCAGCGCCGCAATTTGCGCGTCCGAGCATTGGCCGGTGAGGACTTCGGTCATCACCGCGTGTGCCTCTTCGCGGGAGAGCGACTGGCGGTGAACGGCGATGCGATGGAGGACGTCGAGGATCACAAGATCCAAGCTACAGCAGAGACGAGATTACTTTCAAACCGGATTTCGGTCGCCGTCAACATTTTCGGCGGTCATTGTCGGCGGTCAGTGTCGGCGATCAGTGTCGGCAGTCAGTGTCTGCGATCGCAAGCTGCTTCGCAGCCGGAGCAAAACCGATCCAAGCGCCGCAATCGCGGCAAGCCAGATGGCCAGCGCCGAATTCACCACCCAGCCCGGCGCTGCCCCGACGCGGCGCAGCAGAAAAGGCAGAAAATTCCACGTCGTGATGTGAACATAATCCCACGGGTCTTGTGTCATGGACTCGTTGTTCAAGCCCCAGGCATCCATCTTGCCCAAAGCGAAGGCGACGATGTTCTTGAAACGCAGAGCAATCACAAACGTCGGATGGCCGAGCGTCTCCATCTGGTAAATTTCGAGCGGCAACCAGAAGGCGAGCGATGCTAACTGAATCATCAGGCTGACCGCGATCAGCACCCATCCCGCGCACCAGATCGTTCTTCCCAGGCGTCTCGATTAAAAGATGCTCGATAGCGCATGAGCAGCGGCACAGCGACGAGTGTTACCAGTTCCACGGTGGTCGAAACATAGCGATCGCCCCAGGCGAAGTCGCCGGCCCAGTAGGTGTATCTCGCGTAAAAACTGATATAGGCCAGCAACAGTAAAATGGTGCTCACCCCATACGCGCGCACCTCCGGAGTCAGGCGCTTCCATAGCAATGCCAAGAGGAAGATTGCCAGCACGAGAAGAGGATCGAAAAGAAAAATAGACTTCTCAGGTTTGAACAGCGCGCCGAAAACGCCGACGTGAAAGGGCGTGCTCCAGGGGAAGTTCACCGGCAGCGTAGGATCGATCTGGCGCTGTTCCCGGCCGGCTATCGATACGTATGTATTGGTGAGTGATCCGTAGCGGTAAAACTGGTAGGCGCGATCGAGCATGAGAAAGAATAAGTAAACCGGTGCGGCGACTTTGCAATAGGCGATAAGACGACGCCGCAAACCCTGGCCGCGCAATCCTTCAAACCAAAGCACCAGTAAGACAAAGATCCCTGCCGCAATCAGATCCAAGCCCGTAGTGAGACGCGTAAGCAGGTTCAGCCCCAGCGCGCAGGAGCCCGCGAAAAGCGCCCGCCGGCTGTCCGTGCGCAGCCACTCGTACTGAAATGAAAATCCAGCGAGCGTCAGCAACATGATGTAGTTGTTTTCCATCATGTTCTGCGTGTAGTGAAGATGGGTGGTGCAGAACATCAACGCCAGCACGCCCGCTACCGATTCTTTCGTGCTAAAACGTAATTGACCGAGCAAGCGGAATGCGATCAGCGCGGTAAGAATGTTCACCAAAATATTGGTGCTGTAGCTGACCACAATGCTGCGCACGGCAGGGTCGTCGCCGTAACCCGAGAAGACAGACCAGTGCGCAATCCACGTCCCCAGAAGATCGGCGGGCAGCATGAGCAGCGACTGGCCGATGCCATACCAGCTATAAAGACGCCCTCCGCGGCCGTGCAGGCCAAACTCGGGATACTCGTTGGGAAAAACCTGCGGCTCCGAGGTCCAGAGCCAGTGCGTGGTTTGAAGGCGATGCGTCGTGTCGGAGGTCCCCAATTCGCCCGATTGCACCACGAAAGCGAGCAGGCCCGCGGTCAGACACAAGAGAAAAAGGGGATCACGCAGCCATCGTCGCGAGGCGAGAAGTCATTGCCTGGATGGTAATTCGAAAGTCCACTGACGCTCAAACTGGCTCCTCGATGAGGCGCTTTCTACCCCACCTCCACCAGCCCATAACTGAGCGCCCAGCGCGACCGCATTTCTCGAGCGCCCGATCAATCTCTTCTTTTGATATTTCGGCATTCGGCCCCGAGATCACAAACGCAGCCTCGCGTTTGGCGGCTTCCAGCAGCTGGCGATCGCGGATGATATTGGCCACGCGGAAGCTTGGAATGCCCGCCTGCTTCGTCCCGAAAAATTCGCCGGGGCCGCGCAGTTCGAGATCGAGTTCCGCGATCTGGAAACCGTCGTTCGAGCGCACCATGGCGTCGAGACGGCGTTCGCCTTCTTCGGAAACCTTCCCGCCGCGCATGAGCACGCAATAGGATTTCGCCGCGCCGCGGCCAATGCGTCCGCGCAACTGGTGGAGCTGCGCCAAACCAAAGCGGTCGGCGTGCTCGATCACCATGACGGTCGCGTTGGGAACGTCGACGCCGACTTCGATCACCGTCGTCGCGACAAGAATTTCGATCTTGCCCTGTTGAAATTCGCGCATGACGTGTTCTTTTTCGTCGGCATCAAGACGGCCATGCAGCAAACCGACATGCAGGTTGGGGAAAATCTTCTCGCGCAACTGCCGGTGCATCTGCTGGCGGCCTTCAGTTCGCGCTCTTCTGTTTTCGCTGGGTTTTCCTCAATCACCGGATAAACCACGTAGGCCTGATGTCCGGCGGCGATCTGCTTGCGGACAAAGTCCCAGACTTCGGGCGCGCGCTCGTCGGGCAGGGAGCGGGTGACAACCGGCGTGCGTCCCGGCGGAAGTTCGTCGAGCACGGAGAGGTCAAGGTCGCCGTAGAGAGTGAGGGCGAGCGTGCGCGGGATGGGCGTCGCCGTCATCACCAGCACGTCGGGCTCGGGGTCGGCGAGCTCGCTCGCTGGAGCGGCCGAGGCGTCCGCCCCCACGGCTGGGCGGGGCGGAGTCGCCCGTCCCCACACGAGCTTCGTCCGATTTCTTCATCAGCTTCAGGCGTTGCATTACTCCGAAGCGGTGCTGCTCATCCACGACGACCAGGCCTAGATTTTCAAATTCGACTCGATCCTGAATCAGCGCGTGCGTTCCGATGACGAGCTGCGCGTTGCCTTGCGCGATGTGGCGGCGCACGTCGCGTTTGCGGTCCTCTTCGAGCGAGCCGGTCAGCAGCACGATGCGGTATCCGGCTCGTTCGAGAATCTGGCGGGCGGAAAAATAATGTTGCTGCGCCAGAATTTCAGTCGGCGCCATCAACGCGACCTGGTAGCCGTTTTCAATGGCGATGATCGCGGCCTGGAAGGCCACGATCGTTTTGCCCGATCCCACATCGCCCTGCAGCAGACGCCGCATGGGGCTAGGCGTCTGCATGTCGGCGGCGATTTCTTTCAGCACGCGCTTCTGGGCCGCGGTCGGATGAAACGGCAGTATCTTCTTAATCGCCTCGCGAACGCCATCGTTAAGCTGAAAGGCGATTCCGGTTTGCGCCTTCTGCTCGCGCCGCTTGAGTTCCAGCCCAAGCTCGATGAAAAAAAGTTCATCGAAGATCATTCTTATATGCGCCGGCGTGCGCGACGATTGCAGATCGGTAAAGCTTTCGCCCGCATCCGGCCAGTGAACCTTCCACAACGCTTCGCGCGGAGACACCAGGCTCAGATGCGCGCGCACCGCGGCGGGGATTGCATCGGGAAGATCGGGGTTCAAATTTTCCAGCGCCCCGCGGATAATGCGCCGGAACCAGCGCGGCGTGAGCTTGCCCTGCCCGGTCGATTCGTAGATCGGAACAATCCGCCCGATCTCGAGCGAGGCGGCTGCCTTTTTTTCGGCCTCTTTCTCGGCTGCCTCGGCGCCGCCCTCTTCATTAGTATTGATGTCGCCGAGAATCTCGAACTGCGGCTGCACGATCTGCAGTTCGCCGTCACGATCTTCTTCAACCTTGCCGTAGAGGGCCACCATCTGTCCGGCTTGGAAGCGGTCCTGAAGATACGCGGCGTTGAACCAGATACACTTCAGGCGGGTGCGGCCCTGGCCGACTGTGAGCTGGAAGATGGGCATGCGGCGCGTGCGAAACAGTCCCGAGTTGCGGACTTCGGCGATCACCGTCGCCATCTCTCCGGCGCGCAGTTCGGCGACCGAACGCGGGTTCAGCCGGTCTTCGTAGCGAAAGGGCAGGTAGTGCAGCAGGTCGTCAACGGTTCGAATATCCTTGGCGGCAAGGACTTCGGCCAGGCGCGGGCCGATGCCTTTCACATACTGCACTGGAGTGGACGGTTCCAGCATCTTAAGCGATGTTAGCAGCCGGGGTCCCCATCGTGCCCGTTTTTGCGCGATGGGGGGAGGAGCGGAGGCTGGCTTGGCAAGACCCCGATGAGATCAAGAATAGAACGACGATGAAGAATTTTCTCGACGCGCTCGTGTCCGTGCTCGCAGGCAACGCGATCTATTTCCTGCTCATGCCCCATCTGCCCGGGGTGGCGCGGCATGCGCTTTTCAAGGAAGACTGGGGCCTGCTGGTGGATTTCGCGATCTGCACGGTGATCTTTGCGGCGGTGAAGTATGCGAGGCGGGATAAATGATGACGTGATAAATGATGATTGGCAGGCGGCTTGCCGCGTCTGAGACGAGGCAAGCCTCGTCTCTACATGAAGGCTGCACGGCCGTGAATTCATGAAGTAAACTCATCGCGTCATGTTTACTCGCATTCCGTTTACGCGACAACCCATGCTGAAGCCGCGGGAATTGATTGCCGGCCTGAGTCCGTACCACTCGCCCATCGTGAGCCGCGCCGGGCTGAGTCTCGATCTCAACGAGAGCATGGCCGGATGTTCGCCGCGCGTGCTGGCGCGGCTGCATTCGCTCTCGGCGGCGGAGCTGTCGATGTATCCGCAGCGCGAGGCTGGCGAGCGGCTGATAGCGAATTTCCTGCGCATCGCGCCCGAGCAGGTGTTGCTCACCAACGGAATCGATGAGGCGCTGTCGCTGCTCTTTACAAGTTATCTTGGCGCGGGCGACGAACTGCTGTTTGCCGACCCGACGTTCGTGATGTATCCGATGCTGGGCAAGGCGCTGGGGGCGCAGGTGGTGCGCGTGCAGTCGGGCGAAGACTTGGCGCTTCCCGTTGCCGATTTACTGGCTCGGATTTCGCCGCGCACCCGGGTGATCGCGATCGCGAATCCCAACAATCCCACCGGCCTGGCGGCTCCGCGCGCGGACTTGTTGAGGATTGCAGAAGCGGCGCCCGATGCGGCGGTGCTGATCGACGAAGCCTACTTCGAGTTTTGCGGCGACGTCGACGTCGCCAAAACCCTGATCCCGGACCTGGCGCTCCATCCGAACCTGTTCGTCGCGCGCACGTTTTCCAAAGCCTATGGACTCGCCGGCCTGCGCCTCGGAGTGCTGACCGGCGCGGCGGAGCAGATCGGCTATCTGCGGCGGTTCGGCTTGCCATTCAACGTGAATGCCGCGGCGCTCGCTTGCCTCGAAGAGGCGCTGGCCGACCAGGCGTTCGTCAGCGACCACGTGGCGCAGGTGAAGCAGGGTCGCGAGCGGCTGGCGCAATTGTTCAACGAACTGGGCCTGCGCTTCTGGCCGAGCCAGACGAACTTCGTTCTGGTGCGAGTAGGTGCGTCAGCGCAAACATTCGTGGAGTCGATGCAGCGGCGCGGCATTCTGGTCCGCGATTCCTCGGCAAGCCCAGGCTGCGACGGATGCGTCCGGATCACCGTCGGGACGCCCAGACAGATGGATGGAGTGTTGCAGGCAATTCGCGAGGCAATCGCGGAAGCTCGGCGTTAGCGCGTGATGCAGAAGAGATTCGTATCAGGTCATCGCTTTAGCGATGACGCTCAAGCGCAAATGAAAATCGCCTTCAGGCGCTGGGTTTGCGGATCGATCGCCCGCAACGGATAAATCCGTTCCCAAGAGTGCTGCTTTCGGCATCGCTAAAGCGATGCCCTGATACGAAACCAAGCGTGCAACCGAAGCCCGGAATCAGGCAACATATCCGCATGACCACGATTCTGCTTCTGACTCTCTCCAACATCTTCATGACCTTCGCCTGGTATGGCCATCTGAAGTATCGCCACGCGCCACTATTCAAGGTTATCGTCATCAGTTGGCTCATCGCTTTCGCGGAATACTGTTTCCAGGTGCCCGCCAACCGCATCGGCTCCTACGAGTTCACGACGGCGCAATTGAAGACCATCCAGGAGGTCATCACTCTAACCGTGTTTTCGATCTTTTCGGTCCTATATCTTCGTGAACCGCTGAAGTGGAACTACCTGGTGGGCTTTGCCATGATGGTCGGCGCCGTCGCCGTCATTTTCAAGAAGTGGTGAGGCAAGCACGGACACTAGTCTCCATGCGAAGAGGATCCAAGCGCGCCGCCAGTAACTCTGCAAAGAATAACGGGAGCTTGACAAAGCCCTCAAAACTGACGTTTGATCTGGTCGCGCGCATTCGCGAACGCCGGGAGCAAATCTGGCAGAGGGAAGGCGTTCTTTCCGATAGCGCCATTCTGATTCGCGAAGACCGGGACCGCTAACATTGAGAGCCGCCTAGTCCCCGCCGGCTGTCTTTTGCGGGCTGGTTTTCGCGATGGCTGCGGCCGCGATCTGGGCAACGTCGAGCAACTCCGGCGGGGTGTCGGTGATCGCCGCCAATCCGTCGCGCAGCATCGAGTTGCAGAACGGGCAGGCCGCGGCGACCACGCTTGCGCCCGTGGCCACCAGTTCCTCGGCACGCTCCAGGTTGACGCGCTTGCCCGACTCTTCTCCCAGGAACATTAAACCGCCGCCGCCGCCACAGCAGAAGCCGCGTTCGCGCGCTCGCGGCGGATCCACCACCTGCCCGAAACGCGCAATCACCTCGCGCGGTTCGTCATACACGCCGCGATATCTCCCCAGGTAGCAGGCGTCGTGAAACACCATGCTCTTCTGCGCGGCGCCGTCGAGCGGCAACTTGTCGCGGTAACGGGCCAGCAATTCCGTGTGGTGCTCGATCGGGATGTTGCCGCCGTGCTCCTTCCAATCCACGCCTATGGTGCGCACGCAGTGCGGGCAGATCGAAACCATTTTCTTCACGCCGGCCTCGCGTATCTGTTCCAGGTTTCCCTGAGCCAATTCACCGAACAGATAATCGTTGCCCAGTCGCCGCACGGGATCGCCATTGCACTTCTCCTGGCGCAGAACGCCGAAGCTGATGCCCAGGTAACGCAGCACCTCGACCAGCGCCAGCAGAATCTTCCGTCCATTCGGGTCATACGATCCCAGGCACCCCATCCACAGGCAGTATTCCTGGGTTCCGTCGAAGTATGGCAGGCCGTTCTTGTCGATGAATTTTTCGCGTTCGGACGGCGGGAACCCCAGCGCATTGCCCTGGCGCTCCAGCGTGATGAAGAGTTCGCCGCCATGACTGTTGTCCCACTTGCCGGTATTCACCGCGCCGCGCCGCAGACCCACGATCAACGGCAGGTGCTGGATGCCCACCGGGCACTGGAACTCGCAGGCCCCGCACGTGGTGCACTGGAAAGCCGCTTCCATGGAAAGGTGCTTACCCAGCAGCAGTTCGCTGCTCTGCGGCCCGAACTCTTTCAGGTAATGCCGGGTGCCCAAAACAATCTCTTTGGGATTCAGAATCTTTCCCGTGTTGTTGGCCGGACAATGTTCGGTGCAACGGCCACACTCGACGCAGGTGTAGGCCTGCAGAGCGGTGATGCGGGTCAGATCCTTGCCGGTGTCGAGGCCGAAATCCTCGTCGCCCACCAGCGGCGGGATGCGGCTGAAGCCGTCGCGCTCGAGAAACACCGTCAACGGGCTGAGCACGAGGTGCATGTGTTTGGTACCGGGAATCAGCGGCAGGAAAACCAGGAGCACGGCGTGTGCGCCCACCACCATGTCCAGGCCGCCGCGCTGCCTTCCTGCACCCAGAACCTGGCCAGGTAGGTGATCATCAGAGCGAAAATCAGGAAAGCGATCAGGCCAGATTCCGGAGACAGCGGCTCGAGCCATTTCGGCCGGATGACGAAGCGGCGGAAGGCCAGCCCCGCAATCGAGACGGCCACGGCCACGGCGAACACGCCGGCAAACAGGAAGTAAAAGCGCGAGAAGCCACCATCGGACAGGAAGGCCAGCCCGAATCCTTCGGCGAAGTGGTTGAGCGTCACCAGGGCGAAAACGCAGAAGCCCCAGAAAACAAAGGCATGCGCCAAGCCGGGCAGGGGCCTCTGGGCAATTACCAGCCCCTGCGCGGCCACCTCCCAGAGCACTTTGCGGATGCGCGGGCCAATGGGCCGCAGTTGGAAGTCGGCGTCCGGTTTCGATGCCAGGATGATGCGCAGCGCTACGCCGAACTTACGCCAGAACAGAAACACCGAAACGCAGATAGCAACGAGCAGTATGACTTGTCCCGGCCAGTTCATACGGGGATGTCTCCAGATGACCCAACAGTCTAACGTAGCCGCAGTCGCGATGCACTACGACGGAGCGTGGTAACGAGTTCGCTGGAACCCCGCGGGACCCCCGCAGGAACAACGAGCATCGAGCTAACCACAGGGGGCACAGGGGATCGCAGAGGGTCTTCCAGGGTTGACCGGCAAGTGCCACCCCGAAAATCGTCGCGAATGAAGAGTTTTCCACAGCCTGCTGACCCGCCCTTCTCCTGTCTGGCCCTTTACCGCAGGTGTATACTCGGAGGGTATTTTTTACAGTAACCCGGCTATGACCGGCACGGGCACATTTTTTCATACAGCTCCGTGAAATAGAACGCTGGCGCAGGGCTCTTAATATCATTCGCCCTGAACGACCGGCGGGGGCGGGAAACGCTGGCGGTGCCTTCCCCGAGAGAGGTCTTGCTCGTGGACGTCGTATTTATACGCCTTCTATTTGTCCTCATCGTCGGTGTCATCTGCTTTCTTATTCGTCCGTTTAACCTGCCCTCAAGCTCGCTGCCGCCGTCGGTCTGTTGATCGGCGTCGCCATCGTCGTGTTCGAGTGGCGGTTGCACGCGATGAGCCTGAAGCGCCTGATTGGCGCCGCCATCGGCAGCGTGCTCGGCATCGTTGGCGCTTACCTTTTCGCGCTCGTCATTCGCAACAGCATTCCTCCGAGCCCTACCCAAAGTTTCCTGCAGATCATGGTCATGCTGATCATGGCCTATGTGGGATTGGCGGTGGGCGCCAACAAAGGCGACCTGCTCAATCTGGCGGCGCTGGGCGGGATTTTCGGCGGCGAAAAGACGGGCAAGAAGAGTTACAAGATCCTCGACACCAGCGTCATTATCGACGGCCGCATCGCCGACATCGCCGAGACCGGTTTCCTCGACGGCCTGATTGTGATCCCGCAGTTCGTGCTCCGCGAATTGCAACTGGTGGCCGATTCCGCCGACTCGCTCAAACGCAATCGCGGCCGCCGCGGCCTCGATATCCTGCAGCGTCTCCAGAAAACCGCTACGGTCCAGATCCAGATCGTCGAAGACGACTTCCCCACCGTCCGCGAAGTCGATATGAAGCTCATCGAACTGGCCAAACTCTATGAAGGCAAAATCATCACCAACGACTTCAATCTCAACAAAGTCGCCCAGTTGCAGGGCGTGGCCGTGCTCAACATCAACGAACTGGCCAACTCGCTCAAGCCGATCGTTCTGCCCGGCGAAGTGATGCGGGTATTCATCCTCAAGGAAGGAAAAGAGTACAACCAGGGCGTCGCCTATCTCGATGACGGCACGATGGTGGTCATCGATAACGCGCGCAAGATGATCGGCAAGACCATCGACATCTCGGTGACCTCGGTCCTGCAGACCACCGCCGGCAAGATGATTTTTGGCAAGTGGGATGAGCGCGGGCCCGTCCGCCACGACACCAAAGCAGTGGCGCCCCCGTCGATCGCCGTGCCCCCGGCGTCAGCAACCAGCGCCCCGCCCTCCGACCCCGCAAAAAAGCCAACTCCCGCCGTCGTCGACCGCGCAGTCGACTAGTCTCTAGGCTTTAAGCGGGACCCGCTCCAGTGGGGGATTCGTTCCCTCCTGTCCTATGATGTTCTACCCTGATGTTCTGCCCGCGACAAATTACTTGGAATCTAAATCCAGGAAAACTTTGCTTCCCTGTACTATACTGATCGCCCCTATGAAGGTGTTTGTCATTGTTCCGGCGGCCGGACTGGGCACGCGCATGGCCCCACCCTCGGGCGCCAAGTCGACGGAAAGGTCCAGGAAAAAAGCGCCGACCAAACAGTTCAAAGAACTGGGCGGCGTGCCTATTCTTGTCCACACGCTGCGTAAGTTCGCCGCTACCCCTTCCGTCCACGAAATCATCGTCGCGCTGCGCAAGGACGAAATTGCCGGCTTTCGCACCCAGGTCGAAAAGCAGTACCCGGAAATCCTGAGCAAGCGCCTGCAGATGGTGGAAGGCGGCGAGCATCGCCAGGACTCGGTGGCCAGCGCTATGGCCCGCACCGCGGCCGATCCGGAAGACATCGTTTTGGTGCACGATGCCGTTCGCCCGTTCGTTACGCCCGATATCATTGGCAATGTGATCGAGGCCGCACACAAACATGGAGCCGCGATCGCGGGCTGGCCCGCCGTCGATACCGTAAAACAGGTGGAACGAACCGCGGACGGCGCACTCATCAAAACCACCATCCCGCGCGCAAGCATCGTGATGGCGCAAACTCCGCAGGGCTTTCGCTACAGTATCCTGAAGAAAGCCTTTGATGACGCCCTCGCCGACGGCTTCGTCGGCACCGACGAGGCTTCACTGATCGAGCGCGCCGGCCTGCCCGTCGCAGTCGTAATGGGCTCGCCGCGCAATATAAAAATCACGACGCCAGCCGACATGGAACTGGCAGAGTTCTATCTGAAAATCGGAGCTCAGTAGCGAACTCCAGTAGCGACCTTCAGTGCCGAGCTCTTGTGATTTCGTTTCAGGGCGTTTCGTATCAGGGCGTTTCGTATCAGGGCATCGCTTTAGCGATGCCGTAAGTTCGAAAATCAGACGCCCCTTTAGGGGCTGACCGGGATCAAATCTTGAAGCCTGAAATGCGCATTGGCTACGGCTGGGACTCGCACGAATTCAAGTCCGGCATTCCGCTCAAAATCGGCGGCGTGACTCTGCCGTACGCCAAGGGACTCGGCGGCCATTCCGACGGCGACGTCCTGCTGCATGCCATCACCGACGCGCTGCTCGGAGCCATCGCCGGCCCCGACATCGGAGCGCTGTTTCCGCCTTCCGACCCGCAGTGGAAAAACGCCGACTCCGCCGTGTTTCTGCGAGAAGCGTTGCAGCGCATCAAAACCGCGGGCTACGTACTCGTGAACCTGGATTCCACGCTGATCCTGTCCGCTCCAAAAATCGGCCCGCATGCGGACACAATTCGCAAAAGCGTAGCCGAATTGTGCGGAATTCCAGCGAACTGTGTCGGCATCAAAGCCAAAACACCAGAAGGCCTAGGCACCGAAAACGCCGCGATTGCAAACACGGTGGTTCTGCTGAAACGCGCCTCCCCAACTCGGGGAGAAGCAAAATGAAGAAGCTCGGCGATTTTCATGACGGCTGCCTTGAGGGATTTTGGGTGGACGACCCCGTCGTTCACATTTTTCTCAAAATCGGTTACGAAAAGACCGACGGCGCTGAGCGCTTCGCGATAATCGCCGACGGAGTTGCGGCACTGGCTGCCAGTGACTTTAGGAAGGGCCATATCATCCTCGACGTTGAGACTAAAACGCACGAAGAACTAACTTCAGAAGACATAAGGTTGCTCTACGACGTGCACGAGGGCGAAGCGGGGCAGGAGCAGTGCAGTAAACTCCTCCAGAAGGCGCGAGAGCAAAAACTGGCAGCCTTGGAGGTCACTCCTAGCTATGGAGCGTCGTTCATCATTTTGGCCCGATCCTTTGAGCTACTAGATCGAAGAGATTGGTCGCGGAAGTACGGCGCGCGCTTAGCCGCGACTCGCTTCGACCTTCTCCGCTGACTCGGCGTGCTTCACCCCCGCCGCCTCAACGAACGCCTGGAAAATTGCATGCGCCGACTCCGCCACCTCCGGCCCATCGTTCACACTTCGCTCCGGATGCCACTGTACCGCCAGCACAAAATGTCCGGGAGCGGTTCCTTCCAGAGCTTCAATGATTCCGTCTTCAGGCGACCGCGCCACCACCCGCAGCCCATCGCCCACTGCGTCCGCGGACTGGTGATGCGAAGAATTCACAGCCAGCGTTTTGCTCGGGCCCACAATCTCCGCCAGCTTCGATTCCGGCTCTATCTCGACCGTGTGCGCCTTCGCCACCGCCCGCCCCGCGCTGTGATTGATCTTCGAATCGATATCCTGCACCAGCGTCCCCGACCGGTACACATTCAACGACTGCAATCCGTAGCAGATGCCCAGCACGGGCTTGCGCATTTTGTATGCGTCTTCCAACAGCAACTCGTCGACCGTGTCTCGTTTGGCGTCAGCGGGCGCCGTTTTCTCGTGGCGATCCGCGCTGTACTTTTGCGGATCGACGTCGGCGCGGCTGCCGGGCAGCAGAACGGCGTCGCAGCTCTCGAACTGTTTCATCACCTGTGCCGGCGTCTGATCCAGTTCGATGCGCACCGGTTCTCCACCCGCTCCGCGCACGGCTTCTTCGTACGGCGGCAGCGCACGCGCGGCGTACTCGCGATCGTCCTCGCGATCCCCGGAATGCGGCACGGGGATGGCAATACGCGGCGCATTTTTTTTCGGTTCAGGCATCTTCAACTTACCCGCTCGATCCCTTCCAGCGTTTTCCGCTGCCGGTAGTTGCGAATTTCCATCGCCAGCGACAGCACCAGCACGATCGCACCCGCAGTGATCGCGCACGGAAACGCGATGTGCCGGTAAGCGAACGTCAAGTTGGGTGCGACGTGCCTGGCCTGCGAGTACACTACCGTCCCCATAATGCTCAGCAGTAGCGCAACCGCGAACGCCAGCGCGGTGAAAAGAAACGTCATCGCGAATACGCGCATCGGAATTCCGATCCAGCGCGGCCCGTCCGAGCTCGTTTTCGCCATGCTTCTAAACTACACCATCGGTCCAGGCCATCATCGTTCCAAACCATCATCGGTCCAGACCATCGCGACTGGCAGCACGGCGGTCGTCCGTCGCCACTGCACGTCCATACGCTACAATACCGCCATGTCGCAAACCGTCTCCGCGATCACCCGCCGCCCCGCGGAGATCGTGCAAAACAGCCCGGTTTCACAGGCGCCTAATGGCATCTGTTATGCGCGCTCGGGCGAAATCACGATTGCCGACAACGATCTCGACCGCATGGTTGCCGCGGTGCCGGTGCCGGTGGCCGCCGCGCTCAGCCGCAAAGCGTACTACTTCGTGCCGCTCACCGTAACCCAGGGCGATGAGACCGTGATTGCCGACCGCTACGACGTCGCGCTCAGCGACAACGCAGTTTGCCATCGCAATTTGGATCTCGGCGATGCGCAGTGCGTCTTCATCTCCACCCGCTTGATGGAGGACAAATTTTCGGTGGCGTTCGAGTTCTACATCAACGTCGGGCACGCGCTGGTCGAACGCGCCGGCGTATCCCAGAATTTTGCCGACCTGGCCTGGCAGCAAGTGGAGTCCGGGGTACGCGGCGAAACTTCACTGGACGCATGGGAGGCGCGCAAACTCGCCACCGCCCACGGTCCCGACGCGGAGAGATTTAAGAACGATTATCTTACAGCCAGCTTCGCGGATGCGATTTCCATCTACCTGCTCTCACTCTACCTCAACGTCGATTACTACGATTTGCGCGAGCGCGACTATCCCCTGCTGGCCCCAGCTCCGATGGCTGAACGGCTCCGCAAGATCGCCGAAATCTTTCCGCCCAACCCCGGATTCGAATTCAACATTTACTATCGGCGGCGTGCTTAGCAATGGAAAACAATGCAGAGGCCGGGTGTGGGACCGGTCCCTGTTTTTCAATCTCTGCTCCCTCGCTCGGAGTAAAATAACCTGGAGTCGCCTATGAAAAATTCCGTCATGTCCCGCCCGCTGTATGAAGTTGATCCGCAGATTTCGAACGCTATCGACAACGAGGTCCGCCGTCAACACGAAGGACTGGAGCTGATCGCTTCGGAAAACTTCGTGAGCGAGGCTGTGCTCGAGGCCGCCGGTTCCGTGTTCACCAACAAATATGCGGAAGGCTATCCCGGCAAGCGCTATTACGGCGGATGCGAATTTACCGACGTGGTGGAAGAACTGGCGCGCGAACGGGTCAAGAAACTTTTTGGCGCGGAACATGCCAACGTGCAGCCGCATTCGGGATCGCAGGCCAATCAGGCAGCTTACGCGGCTGTGTTGCAGCCCGGCGACACGATTCTTGGTTTGAATCTGGCTCATGGCGGGCACCTCACGCATGGACATCCGCTGAATTTCTCAGGCAAGACCTACAAGATAATTCCGTATGGCGTGACCAAGGAAACCGAGACGATCGATTACGACGACCTGGAGAGGATCGCCACCGAGCAGCGTCCAAAGCTGATTATCGGCGGCGGCAGCGCTTATCCGCGGATCATTGATTTCGCCCGCATGCGTCAGATTGCGGACAAAGTTGGCGCAATCTATCTGGTGGATATGGCGCACTTCGCGGGACTGGTGGCGGGGGGAGCGCATCCTTCGCCGGTACCGCACGCGCAGATCGTGACTTCGACCACGCATAAGACGCTGCGCGGGCCGCGCGCGGGCATGATCCTGAGCAAGCAGGGATTTGCGGCGCCGATCGATAAGACGGTCTTCCCCGGAATACAGGGAGGACCGTTGGTGCACATCATTGCCGCCAAGGCGGTGTGCTTCCTCGAAGCGTCGCAACCGAGTTTCCGCGATTACGCCCAGCAAGTCGTGGCCAACGCGAAGGTGATGGCCGAGACGCTGGCGGCCGATGGCTATCGCATTGTCTCCGGGGGAACGGACACGCACCTCATGCTGGTGGACGTGTTTGCGAAAGGCATGCTGGGAAGTGAGGCTGAGAAGGCGCTCGGTGTCGCCGGCATTACGGTCAACAAGAACGCGATTCCGTTTGATACGAATCCGCCCATGAAGCCGAGCGGCATTCGCATTGGCTCTCCGGCCGTGACCACGCGCGGCATGAAAGAAGCGGAGATGCGGCAGATCGCGCACTGGATTGCGGAGGCGCTCGATCATCGGACGGACGCCGCGGTGCTGGGAAGAATCCGCAAGGAAGTGCTGGCGCTGGCGGAGGAGTTTCCGCTGTATGCCGAACGGCGGGCGCGGGCGCAGGCCGAAGTCAGGGCGTAGACCTTATATGCATTGTCATCCCGAGCGGAGCGAGGGATCTGCATTTTGCGGCGAACTGCCGATCTCTCGCTTCGCTCGGGATGACAAAACCTCCTAGTGATCTTGAATTACCTGTGCCTCCCTGTGCCCCCTGTGGTTAAATTCAGGCTGTGAAAGTAGCCATCGACATCCGTCGCATGACGGAATTCGGGGTTGGCACGTACATCCGGAACGTGGTCCGGACGCTCGCGCAACTGGACCGCGACAACAAGTATTTCCTCATCGGATCGCCGACGAAGGTAGCGGAATGTGGCCCACTGCCGCCGAACTTCCACACGGTTGCGCTGGACGGAGGCGATGACACGCTGAAGGGGAATCTCGCATTCCGGGCGATCGTGCGGCGCCTGGAGTGCGACGTGGTTCACATTCCGCACCTGTTCTGGATTCCGCGTGCGCTTGGTTGTCCTTATGTTCTGACCGTGCATGACCTGTTGGAGCACATGTATGGATCGCGCAACGCTTCCAGTTTGCGGCGCAGCCTGCACTTTTATCTGACGCGGCGGGTGTTGCGCAAGGCGGCGCGCGTGATCGCGGTGTCACAATTCACCAAGAACGAAATCGAAAAGCTGCTGGCCATTCCGGATGCGCGCATCGAGGTGGTGTACAACGCGATTGACGAGCGTTTTCTCCGCGGCCATGCCTCCGAAGCGGATCGTGAACTGATTGCCCAGCGCTATCTGGTGAACTATCCGTTCATTTTGTATGCGGGCGCCATTCGGCCCCACAAGAATGTGGTGCGCATCATCGAAGCGTTTTCGGCGCTGAAGAGCGAACTGCAGAAGGAGCAGCAGTTCCCGGATCTGAAGCTCATCATCATCGGAGACGATCTTTCGAGCCATCCGCGGCTGCGGCGCACGGTCGTGCGCAGCGGCGTGCAGAACGACGTGCGTTTCCTGGGATTCGTGCCGATCGAAGTGCTGCGCATTTTCTATGATGTCGCCAAGATTTTTGTGTTTCCATCGCTCTACGAAGGATTTGGATTGCCACCACTGGAGGCGATGGCGCACGGAACTCCAGTGGTCACTTCGAACACTTCGAGTTTGCCGGAGGTTGTGGGGAACGCGGCCTTGCTGGTGAACCCGGAAAACGTGTTTGAGATTCGGCGAGGTTTGCAGCGAGCGCTGCTTGATCCGGCACTGCGCGCGCGGATGAAAGAACGCGGTTATGAGCAGGCGCAGCGATTTTCCTGGGCGAATTCGGTGTCGAGAATTCTTGAGATTTACCGGGAAGTGGCGGGCGACCGTGCTTCCCGCGGGGTCGCCGCGGACTGAAGTTGTGTGGTGGCGGGGCTCCGCCCCGCCCGGACGGGCAGAGCCCCGTCTCCACACTCCCGTATAATGAAAATTCCCGCGATGAATTCTGGCGCTGCGCGCAATCTCGAACCGCCGGCAATTAAGACCACGATCCATCCGACAATGCCCCCCGCAACAACGACCCATCCGAACCGGTTGCTTTCTGATTGGCGGATTTCCGTGCTGGCCTTGATCGGGCTGTGGGCGGTTATCTACATGGCCGGGCTCTCGTGGCCCGCCTTGCTCGACGATGCCGACACGGTGCATTCCGAGGCGGCGCGCGAAATGCTGCAGCGGCACGACTGGGTGACGATGTACACCGACGGCATCCGCTACCTGGAAAAAGCTCCGCTGCCGTATTGGGGCGTGGCGGCCAGCTACTACATCTTTGGCGTCGGCAATTGGAGCACGCGTTTGCCCCTGGTGCTCGGCGTGCTCGGACTGCTTTTCGCGACCTATAAGTTAGGCCGGTATGCCTTCGGTGAAGCGGGCGGCCTGTATGCCGGGGTGGGGATGGTCACATCGGTCGGCCTTTATATTTTCACGCGCTTTCTGATTCCCGATGTACTCGTCGGGCTGTGGCTTACGATCGGCTACTACTTCTTCTTACGGTCGCTCGAAGAAGAACGGCCCTCGCGTCTGACCTGCTGGGGATTCGCCGCGACGTGCGCCTTGAATGTGCTCACGAAAGGCCTGATCGGCCTGGTTTTTCCCGCCGGAGCGATCGGGCTTTATCTGCTGCTCACGGGGAATTTGCGGCACGTGCTGAAACTGCGCCTGGTTTCGAGCACGCTGGTATTTTTGGCGCTGGCCGCGCCTTGGCACATTCTGGCGGCGTTGCGAAATCCGGCGCAGGGCGAGGTGCGTGGATTTCTGTGGTTCTACTTCATCAATGAACACGTGATGCGCTTTCTAAACAAGCGCGTGCCGCCGGGGTACGACACCGTACCGCTCCTGATCTTCTGGGGCCTCCTGCTGGCGTGGCTCCTGCCCTGGAGCGTGTTCCTGCCGCAGGCCCTGCGCGACGTTCCGCTGCGGTGGCGGGGACTTCAGAGCAAGCTAGGGACTAAGCCGGGGAGTAGGCGAACTGGACCGGCCTCAGCGCGCAAGTCTGCTCTTCTTCCTTTGGGCGCTCGTGATCCTGGGCTTCTTCAGTTTCTCGACGCGACAGGAGTACTACACGATCCCCGCCTTACCGGGAGTGGCGCTTTTGGTGGGCGGTTGGCTGGCTCGCGAGTCCGGACCGGCGGCGAGCGAGTCGGATCGCCGGGCGGGAAGAGTCTCCTCGACCATTCTGTTTGCTTTCGGTGTACTCGGGTTCGTGGCCGGGATCTACCTTTTGGCCGTTTCCCATCCGCCCACTCCCGGAGCCGATCTGGCCGACCTGCTCAAGAAGAATCCTCAGGATTACAATTTCTCGCTGGGGCACGTGCTTGATCTGACGCCGCGGGCGCTGGGCGCGTTTCGCGGGCCGCTTCTGGGGGCATCCTTCGGACTGTTGTTCGGCACCGGACTTAACTGGATTCTGCGACGGCGCGGCCGCCCTTTTGCAGGCAACGTTGCGCTCGCCGTCATGATGGTCGTGTTGCTCGCCTGTGTGCATTCCTCCTTCAGCGCTTTCTCGCCGATTCTTTCTTCTTACAATCTCGCGGTGGCGATTCAAAAGCAGTTTCGGCCGGGCGATGTGATCGTGATCGATGGGCCGTACGATCAGGCTTCCACCCTGAATTTTTACACCGGGATCCAAGTGCACGTTCTGCATGAGCCGAGCGGCAACCTGTGGTACGGCGCGAAATTCCCGGATGCGCCGCATATCTTCGAGACGCCAGAATCGCTGGCGGTGCTGTGGAGAGGTCCGGCGGAGGTGTTTCTGTGGACGGACCAGGAGTATCCGAAAGAACTGGGTGGATTGACATCCTTCCTGTTCGCGCGCAGTGGCGGAAAATCCATATACAGCAACCGGCCGCCTCATGACTAGTCTGATCACGGTCATCCTGCTGGCCCTGCTTGCAGGGACCGTAGTCTATTCTCTGCTCGCGGTGGTGGCTGCGTATCGGTTTCTCGCCGTCACACTGCCCGGCAGCCACAAGTTCCGAGCCCATCAGCATCCTGAAGCCATTGGCCGGTGCGGACCTCGACCTCGAATCCAACCTGCGAACATTCTTCGAGCAGGATTACCCTGCGTTTGAATTGTTATTTGCGGTGCGCGAGTCCGGCGACCCCGCAGTCGGCGTAGTGGAGAAGCTGCGTCGCGAGTATGCCCGCATCCCCGCACAACTGCTGGTGACTGGCGAGCCGCCCTATCCTAATGCCAAAGCGTTCAGCCTCGGTCGCATGTTGCAGTCAGCCGCGAACGACCTGGTGGTCATGAGCGACAGCGACACACGCGTAACTCCGAGGTTGTTGCGCACCGTCTCGGCGGAATTTGTGGGCAAAAATCTGGGAGTGTCGACGTGCCCGTATCGAGCCGTGCCCGGTCCAAGTCTGTGGTCACGCCTCGAGGCCACCGGCATGAACACGGACTTCATCGCCGGGATTCTGGTGGCGCGGATGCTCGAAGGCATGAAGTTTGCCGTCGGGCCCACCATCGTCGCGCGGCGCTCGGTGTTGCAATCCATCGGCGGCTTCGAGCGCCTGAAAGACTATCTGGCGGAAGATTTTGTGCTCGGCAAGTTTGCGGCGGAAGCCGGACACGGGGTCATCCTGTCGTCTTATGTGATCGAGCATCACATCGGGGACTCAACTTTGGCCGAGAACATCGCGCACCGCCTGCGTTGGGCGCGCAGCACCCGCCGATCCCGGCCCTCGGGCTACGTGGGACAGCTTTTCACCATGCCCGTTCCCCTGGCATTAATCGCATGCGCGGTCGCTCCCCGCCTTTGGCCGGTTTCGCTGCTGACGGTCGCGGTCCGCGCGCTAGCTGCTTATGTTGTCTCCGCGCGCGTGTTGCGGGCCAGGATCAATTGGTTGCTCGTGCCGGTAGAGGATCTGCTGGGCTTCATTTTCTGGATCTTCGGATTCTTCGGCAACACGGTGGTTTGGCGGGGCCGCAGATATCGTCTTCGCGCCGACGGACGATTCGAATTGCTCTCACAGTAAAACCCGGGTGGATCAATATGTCCCGGATCAAGGCCCCGGATCATCGCCGCAATGAGCTCAACTCGGAGCGATTGTCCGGATCAGCTTCCCATCCTTCAGAACAAACGAATCTCCTCGCCAGTGGATGCGGTTGCCCCCAAAACTTGCGACCCAGACGATCGGCGCAATCAGGTCTCGCAACGGCAGCAAGAAAATATTGCGGAGCAATTCGCGGCGGAAAATCTGGCGATCGTGGAGCACGACCCGCGCCGCAGCAAATCCAACGCCCAGCCGCGCCGCGAACGTCAGCGTCAAACAACAGCCATGCCCACCGAGCCCCGTGGGCCGCCAGCAGCGTCAGCAACGCCCAAGGCAGCCCGAAGGTGAAAAGCAGTCCGGTGTATCCCCAGCGGCGGGCATCGCGAATGGTTCGCGACCAGCGCAGTTGATGGCGAAAAAACTGCCGCAGGGTGTAGGCAGGCAGAAATGTATCGACGGTCGCGGCGCTGAGTTCGACTCGCTTTCCGGTTGCGGCGATGCGCCGGCCGAGTTCATAGTCGTCGGCCAGATAATCCAGCAACGCTTCGAAGCCGCCGATGGCTTCAAGGTCACTGCGGCGAAAGGCCAGCGTTGAGCCCAATCCGAAGTGCAATCCTTTCTCGAGGAACCGGGCGCACAGAACGCCAGGCACAAAGTCGGTGCTGATGCCCAACGCTTCGAGGCGCGAGCCAAGGGTCGGGCAGGCGACAGCGCGGTAGAGGCAGGTCACCAGTCCCACAGAAGCGTCGGCGAGCGGCGTGATCACCTTCCGCAAATAATCCGAAGGGACGCGGATGTCGCTATCGTTCACCAGGAGGAGTTCGTGGCGTGCCGCGGGCAACATCTGCACTAGATTGCTGACTTTGATATTTGCTCCCAGAACGCGATCGCACACGACTAGGTCGATCGAAAGGTTGGGATATTTAGCCTGGAGTTTACGCACAACCTCGACGGCGGGATCGCCGGGATCGTTGACCCCGAAGACCAATTGAAATTGGGGATAGTCTTGTTCGCAATGCGTGCAAAAGCTCTCCCAGATTTCGGGATCGACGCCTTTCAAGGGCTTGAGGATGGAAACTGGGGGGAGTTGGCTTTCTGGCGGCGGAACCGGCTGGAGTTTCTTGCGCCTGTCTTCCTTGCGCTTATCTTTCTTGCGCGTATCTCTCAGGAAACTGGCCAGCGAGAGCGCGGACAGGAAATAGAAAAACAGGCTGCCGGCGGTTCCAATCACGGCCACAGCCTCGAGCACTGCTCTTGCTGTTAATGGCGGGGGCGGCATTAGTAGCATGTTACTCGCAGCGCAACGACTCGATGGGATCGAGGTTGGCCGCTTTCCACGCGGGATAAATCCCGAAAAGCCGCAGGATCCCGCTGGGCTGGGACGATCGGCTCTCCACCAGCAAGCAAAGGCAACCTCATGCCCCGCGGGAAGCAAGGCGCATGGAGAGTTTCACGGACACAAACGTCACCAGCAGCGCCAGCACGGTCCAGCTCGCCGCACTCTCGAGGTTCCGCTGCAATCCCAATCCCAAGATGGGCGTGAGCACGGACGGTAAGGACATGGAAAGATGTGCGGTCGCTGCCGATCTGATCGACTGCACGATGGCCACAACTACCGTAATGAAAACCAGTGCCAGCACGAATCCCCCAACCACCAGACCAGGCAGAGCACGCTTCCAGGGAAACGGAATCGGCGGCGGTGCCGCAGCCTCGCGTCGAACCGCATCCATGACGGAGACGGCAAAGCCCGACGACGGGAGGATTTCATCCTCTCGGGAAAGAATGCGATTAATCTCGCCTTCGTCATGTCCAGTCAAGCGTCTCATTAAGCCTCCTTCAGGCGCGGAACAGCCAACAGTTGCGGAAGTTTACTGCGCAAAATCTCCCGCCCGCGAAACAATCTCGCTTTGACCGTGCCCTCGGGCAGTCCGAGACTCCGCGCCGCGCTAGTAATGTCCATATCGTGAAAGTAAAAGAGAATCAAGGTCTCGCGATACTTCGCCGGCAAAGCAAGGACCGCGCGCCGCACCGCTACATCGCGGTCTTGATCTTCGAGGCCTCCGTCGGAATCGCGCGCGTCTGAAGGCTCGGGAATGTCTTCGAGCGACAACATGCGCGCCGGGATGCGACGCAGTTCCGAACGATAGAGGTTCGTCGCCAGCGCGAACAGCCAGGTGGAGAAGACTGCGTCCTTTCGCCACTGGCCGAGTGCGCGATAGGCGCGAAGAAAGGCCTCCTGAGCCATCTCCTCGGCTCGGCCACGATCGCGGCAGAAGCGGTAGGCGAGGTTGATCAGTGGTCCCTGCCAGCGCCGGACAATCCCTTCAAAGGCGGAAATGTCGCCAGCCAGGACTCTTTCGACATCGGTCTGATCGTCATTTGCGCTCACGCTGGACTCTGCCTCAATGGTATGACACGACGCCATCACTGCACGGTTGCATTATTTCAAAAATGGTCCCGGGAACAAAAAAATGCAACCGGAACTGCGGCAGGCCGGTCCTACCCGATCGTAAGCGGAAAAACTGCACGAGGAGGATCTGATGGACACCAATCTCGGAGAGGGCATGGTAGCCGTTATTGCTCTTCTCATCCCAATCGTCGGGAGCATAGCGCTGTTCTCGTTCCTGGGTGTGGCGACGTGGTCGGACGCCCGGCGCAAAGAAAGAGTGGCGTACTACAGGAATGAAACCCTGAAAAAAATCGCGGAGAGCTCAGGGGAGGGAGCCAAGAGTGCGCTGGAACTGTTGCGCGAGCAGGAGAAGAACTTTGCAACGCGCCGTATCGAAGGCATGAAGATCGGCGGTTTGGTGACGGCAGCCGTCGGCATCGGTGTCATGGCGCTTCTGCGTGGGCTCGTGCACGATGAGCCGGTTTATCTCGTCGGACTGATTCCATTGTTGATCGGCGTGGCCGTGTTGATTTATCCGTTCCTGCTCGCGCCCAAAACGCAGGAGTAAGAGAGCAGGAGTAAGAGATACGGCTGCAATTTCCGGCCCGCACTCTCTGCCTGCACTATAATGAATCTGTTGGCAGCCGGACCGGACGGTCGCTCGTCGCACCGGGGTCCCCGGCGCGCCCGCTTTTGGCGTGCTGGGGTGGCCGCGAGACGGGAGGAAAGTCCGAACTCCGCAGAGCAGTGTGCCGGATAACGTCCGGGAGGGCACCCGCGCTTTTATAGGCGGGATCGTTCGACGGAAAGTGCCACAGAAAACATACCGCCCGGGCCGCAAGGCTCAGGTAAGGGTGAAAAGGTGCGGTAAGAGCGCACCGCCGCCGCAGTAATGCGGCGGGCAGGGCAAACCCCACACGGAGCAAGACCAAATAGGGAGGGATTTCCTGGCAAGCCTTCGGGCTTCGCCGGGGAAGCGTGCCGGCTCGGTGCGCCACAACCTCCGGGTAGGTCGCTTGAGCCTCGCAGTAATGCGTGGCCCAGAGGAATGACCGTCCTGCCGGAAACGGCAGACAGAATTCGGCTTACAGGTCCGGCTGCCACAAACTATCTAACCTGCGCATATCTGATCGCGTGACGACCACGAATTCAGCCGAGACGTTCCAGCAATTCGTAAGGGCCATCAATAATCACGACGTGCAATCCCTGACGGCGCTCATGACAGCCGATCATGTGTTCGTAGACTCAGTGGGGAATCGGGCGCACAGCGCTACATCCATGGAGGCCGGATGGCGCAGCTACTTCGCAATGTGTCCGGACTACTGGATTCGCACCGATTACGTGATGGCGGAAGATGACGTGGTGTTAGCGGGGGAGGCGGGCGGGACTATAGACGGCTTCACATGGCGTACGCCCGCGGCTTGGAAGGCGGCGATTCGTGACGGCAAGGTGATGGAATGGCGCGTATTCGCGGACAACAAGCCGGTCTACGAGATCTTAGCGAGGCGGCAGCAGTAGCGCTCCGCAACCGGTTGGGTTAAACACGCATTCGAACTTCTCTACGCGTGAAGTTTTGCGGCCGCTACTAGCGCCTGTCCCAGGCTCAAACCGCCATCTCCCGACGGCACTTCTTTCTGTGTGAACACCTCAAATCCAGCTTCGGACAGCCGCGCTTCGAGCCGTTCGGACAGGTAGATATTGTGAAAGGTTCCGCCACTCAGGCACACACGGTTGAGAGCGGTTTTCTTTTGTAGCAGCGTTGCCAGCTGGACGAACCCCTCAACCAACCCGTTGTGAAATCGCCGGCTGATCGCTCCGACAGGAAGATTGCGGCCGAGATCATCGAGCAGCGCTTCAAACAGCGGCCGAGTGCTGATGATCCAGTGGTCATCTTCCGGCACAAGCTTCATCGGATAGGCAGTGTCTTCCTCTGGCGATGCAGTCTTTGGCAATTTAACCTCTGACGATGCCATCGCCATCTCCAGTTCGATGGCAGCCTGGGCCTCGTAATTGACCTGCTGACGGATTCCAACTAACGCGGCCACGGCATCGAACAGACGCCCGCAGCTGGACGTAAGCGGCGAATTCACGCCCTGTTCCATCATGCGCACGAGAAGCTCCGCCTTTGGCCGATTGAGTTGGCGCAGGAACGGGATATCCAACTTCAGAAACTGCGGCTTCAGAAACTCGCGCCCGAAATGATGTGCCAGGTAACTTACCGCCATCCGCCACGGTTCACGGATCGCGGCCGCTCCACCGGGCAAGGGCACATACTCGAAATGAGCGGCGCGTTCGAAGTCTTCATATCCGGCGATGAGCACTTCTCCGCCCCAGATTTTTCCGTCGGTGCCGTAGCCAGTCCCATCCAGGGCGAACCCGATCACGCGGCCTTCAAGGTGATTCTCCGCCATACAACTGGCAATGTGCGCGTGGTGGTGCTGCACGCCAACCAACTGCACTCCACTCTGTTGCAGCGCCCATCTGGTGGAGAAGTAGTCGGGATGGAGGTCATAGGCGATGATCTCCGGCCGGATTTCGAGAATCCGCTCCAGATGCTCGATCGCTTCGTGGAAAAAACTATAGCTTTCGGCGTTCTCCAAATCTCCGACGTGCTGGCTCAAGAAAGCGTGCTTTCCTTTGGTGAGGCAGATGGTGTTCTTGAGTTCGCCTCCGACGGCCAGCACCGAAGGCTGATCGTCTTTCAGGAAAACCGGCACCGGAACAAAACCGCGAGAACGCCGCAACTGCCGGGTGACGCCGCCTGCAACTCGCACCACGGAATCGTCGCAGCGCAGCAGGATGTCGCGGTTGTGCACGAGGAAATAGTCGGCGAGACCGTTTAATCGATCGACTGCTTCCCGATTATCAATCGCAATCGGCTCCTCGCTCTGGTTGCCGCTGGTCATCACCAGAGCCTTGAACCCTCCCTCGGCGAGCAGCAGGTAATGAAGCGGCGTGTAGGGCAGAAAAACTCCCAGATAACGGTTGAAGGGCGCAACCTCGTCGGGGATTATGGAGAGCCGGGCGTCCCCGCCCTGCCGCAACTTTTTCGGCAGTAATACAATCGGCCGCTGGATCGATTGCAGAGCCGCGCTCGCCGCATCATCCAATTCGCAGATTTCCTCGGCGGCCTGCACATCCGGAACCATCACGGCGAACGGCTTTTCCACCCGGCGCTTCCGCTGACGCAGCAGAGCCACCGCCGCGGGGTTCGTCGCATCCACGGCCAAGATGAAAACCGCCAGACCTTTCACCGCTACGACCAGTCCGGCATGCAGAGCAGGAGACCGCTTCGACGATAGGATCGCGGCATTCGATCCGCTTTCCAGACTTATCCCAGAGTTCCACCCGAGGTCCACACTCCCAGCAGGCGTTGGGCTGAGCGTGAAACCGGCGATCTAGTGGGTTTTCATACTCCGCCAGGCAGGCCGGGCACATGGGGAAGACCGCCATGGAAGTGCTCGGCCGGTCGTAAGGAATATCGCGAATGATGGTGAAGCGCGGCCCGCAGTTGGTGCAGTTGATGAACGGATAGCGATAGCGCCGGTCGTTCGGGTCGAACATTTCACGCAGGCAGTCGGGACATATCGCAACATCCGGCGAAATGAGAGTGCGGACTTCTTCGCCCTCGCGGCTATGAACAATGCGGAAATCTTGATCGCCGCCGATCTGCGCGACAACGCACGGGACTTCATGGACGGCCAAGCTCGGTGATCCGCGCCAGGGGCGGCGCTTCGGCGGGCAGGTGCTCAACGAAATCCTGAACGGTTTCTGCCGGCCCCTGGATTTCAATGGTGACTCCGGCGGAGGTATTGCGAATCGTGCCGCTAAGGTGCCTGCTGGTAGCGAGACGATAGATGTAGGGCCGAAATCCAACTCCCTGCACGATGCCTGAAACTTCGATCTGGCGCCGAACGTCCATACATCGTCAGCTCATAGTCTCTTGCGTAGTCTGCTGCGCCAGCGGTTTGCGCGCCTTGCGCCGCTCCTCCAGCCACATCATCCATTCGTGCAAACCATTGCCGGTCAGGCAAGACACTTTCACAATCTCCATCCCCGGATGCACCTTGCGGGCATTTTCCGCCGCCGCCTCGATGTCAAATGGGACGTAGGGAAGCAGATCGATCTTACTAAGCACGAGTAAGTCGGACTTGAAAAATATGGAAGGATATTTCAGCGGCTTGTCTTCGCCTTCGGTAACACTCAACACCACGACCTTAGCCGCTTCGCCCAAGTCATAACTGGATGGACAAACCAGGTTACCCACGTTTTCGATGAACAGAAGGTCGAGGTCTTCGAGTTTCCAGTCCGCCAAATGACGCTCGATCATGCGAGCATCCAGGTGGCAGGTGCCGCCGGTCGTGATTTGCTTTACCGGGAAATGAAATCGCTTTAGCCGGTTGGCATCGTTTTCGGTCTGAATATCGCCCGTCAAAACGGCCACGCGATCATGCCGCGGCAGGGCTTCGAGAGTGCGCTCCAGAAGACTGGTTTTGCCGGAACCGGGAGAACTGATCAGGTTCAGACATAGAATGCCGTGCTCCTGAAATCGGGCACGCAACTCAGCCGCGACGCGGTCGTTCTCACTGAGAACTTTTTGCTCCAACGGTACTCGGTCCATATTCTTCCACCTCCAGATAGGCCAACTCCAACTCATCTCCACTGATGCATGTGGTTTCCAGGCTCGCGCATTGCGGACAGCGGGAATCGTAGTCGCGCACGACGAACTCACGTCCGCAGACCTGGCAACGATGGCGGCGGGGACAGACCTCGATCCCCAGCTCAAGCGACTCCAGATCGGTCTCGTGAACGATCGCTTCAAAACAGAAGCGCAGGGCGTCCTGATCGATGGCTGCCATTTCGCCAATCCGGAGACCGACTTTGCAAGGGTAAGTTCCCGGATGGAGACCCATCTCGGTTCTGACCGCTTCCAGCACCGAATTCGCGATCCCCATCTCGTGCATATTTCCCTCGTAGAGACGCGGCTTGCCGCGTCTGCCCGCGCCGCGTGCAAGGAGACGGGGCAAGCCCCGTCTCTACAGCAGCATTAGCAGATGCGCGGCAATTGATCGCCTGCGAGCATGTCCACGATACGGGTCGTGCCAAACGGCGTTCGCATCGTCACCAGCCCCGGGTTCTCTTTCTTCACCGTGCCAATGATCTGAGCTTCCGCTCCCAGGGGATGACCTCTCATCGCCTGCAGCACCGCGTCTGCGGCCTCGGGCGCCACGATTGCGATCAGCTTGCCTTCGTTGGCGACATAGAGAGGATCCAAGCCGAGCAACTCGCACGCGCCTCGCACCTCTTCGTGGATCGGAAGAGAACTTTCCACCAGTTCGATCCCCACCCGCGAACGCTCCGCGATTTCGTTCAGCGTGCTGGAGACGCCGCCGCGCGTCGGATCGCGCATGCAGCGAATGTCACGAGTTACGCCAAGTATCTCCGCCACCAGCGTGTGCAAGGCGGCACTGTCGCTCTGGATCTGAGTCTCGAACTCCAGTCCCTCGCGCTGCGCCAGAATCGCAATGCCGTGATCGCCGATCGAACCGCTCAGGATCACCTTGTCCCCCGGACGCGCGCGGTCGGCGGAAAGGTCGACTCCTTCTGGCACCAGTCCAATTCCTGTCGTGTTGATGAACAGCCCGTCGCCCTTACCTTTCTCGACGACCTTGGTATCGCCAGTCACCACCTGCACGCCCGCTTCCGCCGCCGCCTGGCGCAGCGAATTCACCACGCGCCGGAGTTCGTCCATCGAGAAGCCCTCTTCGATGATGAAGGCGGCGCTCAAAAACAGCGGCGTTGCGCCGCCCATCGCCAAATCGTTCACCGTGCCGTGAACCGCGAGCGAGCCGATGTTGCCGCCGGGAAAGAACAGTGGCTTCACTACGAAGGAATCGGTGGTGATGGCGAGGCGCTGGCCGTTCACATTCACGATTGCCTGGTCATCCAGACGCGCCAGTACAGGATTCTGAAACGCAGGCAGGAAGATGTCGCGAATCAACTCGGCGCTCAACTTGCCGCCGCTGCCGTGCCCCAGCAGAATTGTGTCTTTGGCCGGGAGCGGCGTCGGGCAACTGAGCTCGAATTTTATTTCGGCGTCGGTTTTCGTGGACACGCTCTCTCCTATTTCGCGACCGCATGGCGCCGATAGTGATAGTAGGCCGCGCATGCCCCTTCGGTCGAGACCATGGGCGCTCCCAATGGATTCTCCGGCGTACATCGCATGCCAAACACGGGACAATCCGTCGGCTTCTTCAATCCCTGCAAAACCTGGGCGCTGATGCACTCGGCCGGCTCGTCTACTGTAATTTCACCCAAATCAAAGACTCGGTCCGCATCATAAGCGGCGTATTCTTCGCGCAAACGCAAACCACTCTGCGGGATCGACCCAATGCCGCGCCACTTCTGGTCTGCGATTTCAAACACCTCGGCCACGATCTGCTGTGCCGGCAGGTTCCCTTGATAGCTCACCGATCGCACATACTGGTTTTCCAGCCGCGCCTCACCCGCCTCAAGTTGACGAACCAGCATGAGGACTGCTTCCAGAATATCTACCGGTTCGAATCCTCCGACCACAATCGGTACGCGAAAATCGCGAACCAGGGACTCATACTCCTTGCACCCCATCACGGTGCAAACATGCCCAGGTGCAATGAAACCCTGCACCCGGTTGTCGCCGGAAACCATCAAGGCGCGGATCGCCGGCGGCACCAGCACGTGCGAAACCAGCATGGAAAAGTTGGTGAGACCTTCGCGCTTGGCTTGCCATGCGGCCATCGCATTCGCGGGAGCGGTGGTCTCGAAACCAATCGCCAGAAACACGACTTTACGATCGGGATTCGAGCGGGCGATCTTCACCGCCTCAGTCGGGGAGTACGCGATGCGAACGTCCGCGCCCTGGGCCTTGGCCCGAAACAGATCCGAATGCGACCCGGGCACCCGCAGCATGTCTCCGTAGGAAACCAGGATGACGTCCGACCGCAGCGCTAACGCGATGGCTTTGTCCACGGTTTCAAGCGGCGTGACGCAAACTGGGCATCCCGGGCCATGCACGATTTCGATACCGCGCGGCAGCAATTCGTCAATGCCGTAGCGCATGATGGTGTGGGTTTGGCCGCCACAGATCTCCATCAGCACCCAGGGCCGGGTTGTCGACTGGACGATCTCCGCCGCCAGGGCCCGTGCAATGCGATGGTCACGGTACTCGTCAAGATATTTCATAAACTGAATCCCAGCGCGAACCCCACAGGCATGACTCTACCAGAGGCAAACCGCCTATCGGTGATAGAGATCACACGTTGATGTGACCCGGAACCCGAATCTGAGCCAGAACCGGGATGATGGCCAGAAATCGGGATGGTTCGCCATCGAAGACATCTGCTTGCGGGACAATACGAACGATTAGTCCGACGGAAAGCCCGGCAAGCTTGGAGTGTGTGCGGGCAAGAACTACGCTTCCGCTGGCGGCAATTCCGCTTCCAGCGCTCCCATCTCTTCCAGAAGCTTGTAGGTGCGCTCGGCTTCGGCCGCGTCCACGCGGCTTATGGCGAAGCCCACATGGACCATCACATAGTCGCCCAGGCCAGCCTCGGGGACAAAGTCCAGGGAAACCTGGCGCACGATCCCGCCGAACTGCACGCGGGCCGCACGCATCTCACCCAGCTTTTGAATTTCTAGGATTTTCCCTGGTATTGCAAGGCACACGGCAGCTATCTCCCAGGTCAGTACAGCACTGGTCGGTTACCGCGATCTGTGACGAGCGACACACCTCAGAGTGACGCAAGAGCGGCGAGGGCACAATAGAAGGAAGCCTGTCCAGGCTAGGCAAATTAACCTATCGCCCCGTGGAAAAAAATCTCGCTGTACTGACGTGCGATCTCTTCGCCGCTTAGCGGGCCGCCGGGCTTATACCACTGATAAATCCAGTTGATCATGCCGACCAGGGCGAGGGCGGCAGCCCGCGGCGTTACCTGCGACTGGGAATTATGCTTGCGCTGGACGTCGGCGATGAGGTGCTCGACGAATTGCAGGTAATCCTTTTTGCGTCCGTTGATCTTGCGCCGGAGGGTCGGCGGCAGCGGATGGTTCTCGTGCAGCATGACCGTAATCTCACGGTCTTCGGGACTGAGCATCACCTGGATGTGCAGCCGGATCAGCGTGCGCAGGCGCTCTTCACTTACGTCAACGCGGGCTCCGGCAACGCTGCCTCCGTCGATGCGGCGCACCACATTGATGACCCGTTCCTCGGTGATCTCCATGGCGTGCGACATGATGTAGAACAGGATTTCGTCCTTCGACTGAAAGTGGTGATAGAGGCCGCCCTTGGAGAGTTTGAGCGCGGCGGCGACATCGTTCATAGAAGTGGCATCGTATCCCTGCTGTTGAAAGAGTCGGGCGGCGGTGCGCAGGATTTCCTGGCGGGGTTCCTGACGAGATCCGATCGGTAGCTTCGCGAAGCATGCACCAGAGATGGTATCGCGGAATAGGCGTTTGCTCTAGAGGTTGTGCTAAGGCAGGTCAGACGACATCATTGATCATTGCTGTTGATGCTGAGAAATCCATTCCGCCGCCCTTCGTCGTGCTTCTGCCTGTTCCTCCGCGCTTAGGCCCTTTTCCAGAAGCGCTTTTAGTTCTTGATCCCCGTGGCCACTTTTTTCTGCAAGTAACAGCCATTTGTAGGCGGAGACAACGTCGCGAGGAGTCCCCTGCGCCTTCGCACACATCACGGCCAGATTGAACTGAGCCCCTGGGTTCCCCTGCTCCGCCGCCCTTCTGTACCACTCGACCGCCTTCGAAGGGTCCTTCTCGACGCCCATGCCTTCGTCGTACATTGCTCCGACCGTAGCTTGCGCGACAGGAAGGTCTTGTTGGGCGGCTTTCATGAACCAAGCGAATGCGGCTTTCTCATCCTTCCGGACTCCCTTGCCGTTCAGGTAACTGTAAGCCAGGTCGTTCTGTCCCGCCGCGTCACCTTGTTCCGCAGCCTTCGTCAGCCATTGCACGCCGCGCTTGCAGTCTTTCTTTACGCCAGAGCCATCACAAAACATATTGCCGAGATTCGTCTGAGCCTCCACGTTGCCTTGCTCGGCGGCCTTTGTCATCCATTGGATGGCAATCGCGTCGTCTTTCGGCACGCCCTGCCCATGTCGATACAGATTTGCCAAATGGTATTCACCCTCGGCAAAACCAGCCTCAGCCGACTGCGTGAACCACTTGGCTGCGGCAGACTCGCTCTTGGGAACACCTTCCCCGAACAGCGACATGCGCCCTAACTTATCGGCGGCCTTGGCGTCCCCCTGCTGAGCCGCCTTTAGAAACCATTTTGCCGCCTCTTCATAATTGACTGGCGTTCCGTATCCGAAGGCGTAGCGCGTGCCCAGATTGTACTGACCCCCTGCATACCCCTGCTCCGCGGACTTCCGCAGCCACCAAAGGGCTTTGACCTCGTCCTTCGGGACGGTCTTCCCATTCGCATACTCCGCGCCAAGTTCGTTCTGCGCCACCGCGTAACCGGATTGCGCCGCTTTGCTCACCCACTCAAACGATCTCTTGTCATCCGCCGCTACGCCGAATCCGCCCATATAGGCGAGTCCAAGCATGAACTGGGCCTTCGCGTCTCCGGTGTCAGCTCTCTGTTGGAGCGCGGGGATGTCGCTAGGACTTAACCTGGAAGCGATGTCTACCATTACGTCGGCCTCGTCCTTCTGGCAAAAAGCGACAAAAGGTACAAGCAGCACGAAGAGGAGGCACGTAACCACTTTCTCCATTTGGAGGAATTCTATTGGCACCGAGCGGCCGTTGTCACTCGTGTCCGGCTGCAGTGAGGTTGCGCTTGTCTCCTGAACGACCGGTCGGTCCGTCCCGCCTTCAGGTATAATTCATCGTTTCAGCCAACGAACATCATAAGGAGTTTTCCCGTGGCCACAGTCTTTTATCAAAACGATGCCAATCCTTCCGCGCTGCAGGGCAAGACCATCGCCGTTTTCGGCTACGGCTCCCAGGGACACGCGCAGGCGCAGAACCTGCGTGACAGCGGCTACGACGTGATCATCGGACTCGATCCCGAACGCGGCTCGGCCCTGCAGGCGCGCGCCGATGGCATGACCGTGGTCGCTCCCGCCGAGGCCGCCGAGCGCGCCGACTGGATACAGATTCTCACGCCCGACGAGACCCAGGCCGCCTTCTATGAATCGGCCATCAAGCCGCATCTGCGCAAAGGGAAGATTCTCGGCTTCTCGCATGGCTTCTCGATTCACTTCAAGACCATCAAGCCTCCGAAAGATGTGGACGTGGTCATGATTGCGCCGAAGAGCCCGGGCCATTTGCTGCGGCGCGTGTATTCCCAAGGCGGCGGCGTGCCTTCGCTGCTGGCCATTCACCAGGACGCGAGTGGACGCGCGCATGAATACGCGCTGTGCTATGCGCACGGCATCGGTTCCACGCGCGCCGGCGTTTTGGAGACCACCTTCAGAGAAGAAACCGAGAGCGACCTTTTCGGCGAACAGGCGGTGCTCTGCGGCGGATTGACTTCACTGATGCAGAAGGGGTTCGAGACGCTGGTGGCGGCCGGTTACGCTCCTGAGATCGCCTACTTCGAGTGCGTGCACGAGGTGAAGCTGATCGTCGACCTGATCTATGAAGGCGGGTTGAGCCGGATGCGCTATTCGATTTCAAACACGGCGGAGTACGGCGACCTGACCCGCGGCGAAATGGTTGTAGGAGATGCAACGCGCAAGGCGATGAAGAAAGTGCTGAAGCAAATCCAGAACGGCACGCTTCGCCAAGGAATGGATTGCGGAGAACAAAGAGGGCGGCAAAAAGTTTGCCGAGCTGCGTGAGGCCGCGAAGCAGCATCCGATTGAAAAAGTAGGCGAGCAGTTGCGGGCGATGATGTCGTGGCTGCCGTCGGAGAAGAAGAAGGTGGTGAATGCATAAAAGAGCAATGGAGTGCCGGGTGTCCGCGCCTCGGCCCGCCGAACATGACGGTCGGGCGAGAGCTCGTCCCTCCATCGTCTCAGTCGATTCAGTTAAACTGTCCGTGTTCTGCATCACTCCCATGGACATCGACCTCAAACATCGCAGTCGCAATATCACCGACGGGCGCGACCAGGCTCCGGCGCGCGCCATGTACAAAGCCATCGGCTTCACCGACGACGACCTAGCCAAGCCCCTCATCGCCGTAGCCAATACCTGGATCGAGACCATGCCGTGCAACTTCCACCTGCGTCGGCTCTCGGCCAAGGTGAAAGAAGGGATTCGCGCCGCCGGCGGCACGCCGATGGAGTTCAACACCATCGCCATTTCCGACGGCGAGACCATGGGCACCGAGGGCATGAAGGCGTCGCTCGTGAGCCGCGAGGTGATTGCCGACTCGATCGAACTGGTCTGCCGCGGACAGCTCTTCGACGCCGCGGTCTGCATTGTCGGTTGCGACAAGACGATACCAGCGGCGGCCATGGCGCTGGCGCGAATGAACCTGCCCGGTCTGGTGCTCTACGGCGGAACGATCGCCGCCGGCAAGTACAAAGGCAAAGACGTAACCATTCAGGATGTGTTCGAGGCCGTAGGCGCGAATGCGGCGGGCAAGATGAGCGACGCCGATCTGCTGGCGCTCGAGAACGTGGCGTGTCCGGGAGCGGGCGCATGTGGCGGGCAGTACACCGCGAACACGATGAGCACGGTGATGGAACTGATCGGCCTCTCGCCCATGGGATTCAACGGCATTCCGGCGATGGACCCGCGCAAGGACGAGGTCGCATTCCGCTGCGGCGAAGTGGTGATGAACCTTCTGAAGCAAGGCATTCGTCCAAGCGATATTTTGACGCACGCGGCGTTCGAGAACGCGATCGCGGGCGTGGCCACGACGGGCGGCTCGACCAACGCCGTGCTCCATCTGCTGGCGATCTCGCGCGAAATGGGCCTGCCTCTCGACATCGACGATTTTCAGCGAGTCAGTGAACGCACGCCGCTCTTGGCGGATCTGAAGCCTGCGGGAAAATTCGTGGCGGCGGATGTGGACGCGGCGGGCGGCATTCCCGTGATCGCCAAGAGGCTGCTCGACGGCAAATATGCAAACGGTTCGGCGATGACCGTGACCGGAAAGACATTTGCCGAAGAAGCGAACCGAGCGCAAGAAACTCCTGGACAGACCGTGATCGCTCCTTTGAGTAAGCCGCTGAAAGCCACGGGCGGACTGGTGATCGTGAAAGGCAACCTCGCTCCTGGCGGCGGAGTGGTGAAGATGAGCGGCCACGAACGGGCGTCGCAAACCGGGCCGGCGCGCGTGTTCGATTCCGAAGAAGCGGCGATGCAGGCGGTGACCAGCAAGCAGATCAAGGCTGGCGATGTAGTGGTGATCCGCTATGAAGGTCCAAAGGGCGGACCCGGCATGCGCGAAATGCTGAGCGTGACCGCCGCGATTGTGGGCGAAGGTCTGGGCGAGAGCGTAGCGCTGATCACCGATGGACGGTTCAGCGGCGCAACCCGCGGTTTGATGGTCGGCCACGTAGCCCCAGAAGCCGCGCTGGGCGGGCCGATTGCCGCGATCCGCGAGGGCGACCGCATCACCATCGACACCAAGATCCGAAGGCTGGAGCTGGAGATTTCCGATGCCGAGATTGCAAGGCGGCTGGCGGCATGGAAGGCCCCGGCGGCGAAGTATAAAACCGGCGTCTTCGCGAAGTACGCAGCGCTGGTGAGGTCGGCGTCCGAAGGCGCAATTACCACCCCCCCGACTCACCTAGGGACGGGCCCAGCCCGGCCGGCCTGAATGCGCGCACATTTTGTGACGAATGTTCCACGTGGAACGTTATACAGGCTATAGTGTACGTACATATGTATACATATATTCGGCGCAAATGAAAGCCATGGAAACGGGTTACGCCCCGTCGGACGAAGCGCCCGAAGCCGTTGATAATGCTCGAAGGTCGGGTGTGGTTAAACAGACACTAGCGGGTATTTCTTACACTGTAATTATTACAAAACTGATTGTTTAGCGGGCAGACATTGCGACGGGGCGCGGAATCCCCCATGCGCAAAAGGCCGCGCAAGGATGGGGCACCCGCTTCAGCGATGCTGTAAGAGGCCGCGCTCGCGTCCCTCAATGAGCGCAATCCCGATTTTCTTAGCGACGAGCGGGCGCCCTTTCCAGTTCGATCCGCAGAGCGCAGAATTCAAGTCCAAAACAAAAACCCGAGCGATCGCGAACGATACCGGCGACACGGATCGTCCTGCCGGTGGTTCGGAACTCGACTTCCATCAACTCGCCGGGCTGCAGGTTGACCCCAGCGTAGAGTTCCATGCCGGTGCGGCTCAACATAGAAACCAATCCGGGCACAACTAGGTTTGTGGCGCCGGGGACCGCGATGAAGACAGGTGTGTGCATACGATATCGGGTGTATCGGCGAGTGTTGGTCGAGTCCGTTTTCAAGGTAGTTAAGTCACACACAATCTACTTGAGCAAGCTGAAGTGCAGCAGGTATGCCGCAGTAGCCAGACCGATCATGAGCATGCCAACCAGTTCCGCTACCTTGAACCGCCAACGCCGCCGCTCGCTGTGCTGCGACGAGGCAGCGCGCAGCTTCTCCATCCAATCCGGCTCGGCTTCGTTCTGACTTGAGCGCTGCCCGACGAGCGCTCCGAGGCGGCGGTGATCGTCGGCCGCAAGCGAAACGAAGCGGAAGGGCTGCAACCCATTGGTGACGGGGCTCAGCATCTCTGCGCCTCCGAGCACGGCGCCGGCTCCAGTCAGGAATATCAGTTTGACCTGCGATCCTTGGACGACGGGCTGAGAGAGCGAAAGCAGACCACCGCTGACAGAAATCACCTGGAGGTTGGCCCCGGTCGTCTTGCCATTTGCAAACCGAAGCACGGCTGGATTTTGACCCTCGAGATGAGTGCGCGGGAAACGCCAAAGCGGGCGGGATTGGGGGAGGTTAGCCATAATCTAGCGCCAGTATGTGGCGGAAGTGGTTACTAACAGAAGATTACGAAGGTGCCAGTCCGGGTGGTCACAAGCATTGGGGCGCGGCCCTCGTTAGCGCCCCACACCACCAACAGGACCGCGCGACCACCGACGCTCCATTTCTGAAGTGACCGAAAGCCATGCACTAACGGTTCGATTTCTCACTTTCGGGGCTAGGTCGCGAGAGAAATGCTGAACTGGAGCACCGGCCTGCCGCGTAGGAAACTACTTGAGTCTCTTTCGTAAGCAGCGTTAGCACTCAGAACCCCCTGTTAATGAGCGATATGGTGTTGCAACCACAACGGCATAGTCTGAGGCTGGGAAGTTGGCGAGCGGCGTCTCCATGGGAAGGTAGTCGCCCTGGAATTCCTGTATCCTGATCTCGCGGAGAACAACCTTTATGAGCGAGATCAACAAAGCGTCTTCTTTTGTGCTTCTGGCAATCGTGTCCATCGCACTGACGTTTGGAGTTGTAGGATGCCAGAAAAACGCTACGCAGGACACGAGCAGCCAGAGTCAACCGGCGCAGACCGACCAGTCGCAGGATCCAGCAGCTGCGGCCAACCTGGCCCCAGTGGAAGCGACCCAGGCGCCCAGCACCAAACAATCAGCCAGCAAACCAGGCGCCGCAGCAGAACTATCAGCAGCCTGCGCCGGACCAGAACTATTCCAATGATTATTACGATGCCGGCGAGGAGGATACAAGCTACGGCCAGCCAGTGATGGAGGCCACACAACCCCCGCCACCGTTGCCGGAATATGCGCAGCCTGACTGCCCCGGCGATGGCTATCTGTGGACGCCCGGATATTGGAGCTATGCTCCTCAGGGCTACTACTGGGTGCCCGGCGCCTGGGCGCGGCCGCCTGAAGTGGGCTTCCTGTGGACGCCCGGATATTGGGGATTTGTCCGCGGTAGGTACCGCTATAACCATGGCTATTGGGGCCGACATATCGGCTACTACGGCGGCATCAACTATGGATTCGGCTACGTCGGAGTCGGCTACCAGGGCGGGTACTGGAACGGAGATCGTTTCGACTATAACCGTTCCGTCAACAATGTGAACATCACCAACGTTCAAGTCTATAACCGCACGGTAACGAATACGGTCATCGTCAACAACACCACCGTTAACATTACGAATAACCGTTCCAGCTACAACGGGCCGGGAGGCATCACTCGCCGGCCTCTGCCGACGGAAGTCGCCGCAACCCGTGAGCAGCGCATTCCTCCGATGACCACGCAGTTACAGCAGCGGCAGTCAGCAGCACAGAACCGTCAGCAGTTTGCCTCTGTCAATCAAGGGCGGCCCGCCGTTCTTGCAGCGACGAAGCCTATCCCCGAAGGCAAACCAATCGCTCCGGTGATTCCTGCTCGCCCCGCTCCAGCCGCGCGTCCGGCGCAGCCGAATCGTCCCCAACCGCAGACGCCTGTGACACAGCCTAAACCCCAGGTTCAGACACAGCCCGCTCCGTCAGCAACCGCAGACCAAGCCCGCTCCACAGCAACCGCAGACCAAGCCCGCTCCACAGCAACCGCAGACCAGGCCCACTCCACCGCAACCGCAGACGAAGCCCGCTCCGCAGCAACCGCAGACCGAAGCCCGCTCCGCAGCAACCGCAGACCAGGCCCGCTCCTCAGCAACCGCAAACCAGGCCCGCTCCACACGCAACCGCAGACCAGGCCCGCTCCACAGCAACCGCAGGCCAAGCCCGTTCCACCGCAACCGCAGAGCCAAGCCCGCTCCACCGCAACCGCAGGCCAGGCCCGCTCCGCAGCAACCGGCCCCGAAGGCGGAAGCCAAGCCGGCTACGCCGCAAACTCAAAGGCAGGCGCCGCGTCCGGCGGCGCCGGAGGCTAAGCCGAAGACTCCGCCACCTCCGCCCAAGAAGCAACCGCCAAGCGAAAAGGACAAATAGAAGTGACCATGAACGCCACTACCGTTCGGCGGTGGCGTTCGCTTTTTTGCAAGTCGCGGATTCGACGGACGCTTCCGATGATGGAGTTTCCTGACACCGGATAGTTGTTGAAACCAGGCCGAGAGACCGCGAGGCTCCTGACTAATTAATACATCACGAGTAAATATAAAAAAACAGCCGCTATAGCTCCAAGACCCCGGACTTGGTTAGACTGCTCTTTCTCACAAAGGAGAAACCATGTCCAAGGTAATCGTACGTTTTCTCGCCATCTTAGGCGCTCTGTGGCTGATCGGAATGGTCATCGTGCTGGTGGCCGTGATCGGCATGAAAGGCAGAGTTCCATCCAAGACGATTCTCGAAGCCAATTTCGAGCAGACGTTCATGGAGGACGTCCCGGACACACCGTCGGCGCAGTTGCTGTTGAACGAGAAACAGACGCTGCGCGACGTGGTGGATGCGATTGATCGCGGAGCGAGCGACGATCGCGTCGTCGGCATGATTGCCAGGATCGGCGCGGCTCGGATGGGAATGGCGCAGACCCAGGAAATTCGCGATGCCGTCCAAAGATTTCGCGCGCACAAGAAATTTGCGGTCGCGTACTCGGAAACTTTTGGCGAGTTCGGTCCGGGCAACGGCGCTTACTACCTGGCGACGGCGTTTGACCATATCTATCTGCAGCCCTCGGGCGACGTCGGACTGACGGGCATCATCATGGAATCGCCATTCATCAAGGGGACGCTCGCCAAGCTGGGCATGACTTTTCACGGCGATCACCGCTACGAATACAAAAGTGCGCTCAATTTCTACACCGAGACCAAGTACACGGGTCCAGACAAAGAAGCGATGACCGCGATCATGACGTCATGGTTCAACCAGATTAAGGACGGCATTTGCCAGGCGCGGCATATCGCACCGGAGAAATTCCAGGCCCTGGTGGATGCGGGGCCTTATCTGGGCAAAGAAGCAGTTACGGCGCAACTGGTGGACGCGATCGCGTATCGCGACGAGGTCTACAACGACGTAAAGAGCAAGGCGGGCGACGGAGCGGAACTCCTCTATCTGGATAAATATTTGGGGCGCGCCGGGCGTCCGCACGATCGTGGGAAGACGGTGGCGCTGGTGTTCGGCGTCGGCGACGTTACCCGCGGCAAGAGCGATTACGATCCCGTGCAAGACAGCCAGAATATGGGCTCGGATACGGTGGCGGGCGCGATTCGAACGGCGGCGGAAGACAAGGACGTGAAGGCGATCTTATTTCGCGTGGATAGTCCGGGCGGTTCGTATGTCGCCTCCGATACCATCTGGCGGGAAGTGGTGCGGGCGCGCCAGGCGGGCAAACCGGTGATTGTTTCGATGGGAAATCTGGCGGGGTCGGGCGGATACTTCGTGGCCATGGCGGCCGACAAAATCGTCGCCGAGCCGGGAACCATCACGGCCTCGATCGGGGTGCTGGGCGGAAAGATGCTGACCAGCGGGTTGTGGGACAAAGTTGGCCTTTCCTGGGACGAAGTGCACCAGGGCGAGAACGCCACCATGTTCACCGGAACGCACGATTACACGCCCGCCGAATGGGGACGATTCGAGGCGTGGCTCGACCGCGTCTATGTGGATTTCACCAGTAAGGTTGCCGATGGGCGCAAGCTGCCCAAGGAAAAGGTGCTGGAGATTGCGAAGGGGCGGATCTGGTCGGGCCAGGATGCGAAGACCCTGGGCTTGGTCGATGAGCTCGGCGGCTACGATACGGCGCTGAAACTGGTGAAGAAAGCGGCGGGCGTTCCTGAAGGCGACGACGTCAAGATCGTGGTGTATCCGCGGCCGAAGACTTTTTACCAAAGCGTGATTGATCGCCGCGGTCCGGATAACAGCGATAAGGAAGCCGTAGGGCAAACGCTGGCGCGGATTCTGCGAGGTGGTGCAGCCGGTGGCGCGTCAGCTGGATGCGGCTGGGATCAAGGCCAAGGATGCGGATCAGGACGATGTGCTGCGGATGAAATGCAGTAGCCAGTAGCCAGCGAGTAGCTCCGTAGCAGGCGGCAGCTTGCCCGGTTCTCCGTTGATTCGGCAAGAATCGCGGCGGGAGTCGCTGGCGAAGCCGGCGTACTCTACGGACTACAGTCCCAGCTTCTTTACTTCATCGTTGTAATACTTGCGGTAGAGGATCGACCATTCTTCCGAGCCCTCGATGATGGTACGGCGCTGGCTTTCGATTTTCTGGCGGGCGGCTTGGTCGATGCGGGCTTCCTGCATGAGGAGCTCTTCGAGAATCTTGCGGACTTCGAGGCGGATGGTGTTGCGGTCCTCGATGAAGTCGACCTCGTCCATTTCGGCTACGGCGTCGGTGACGGTGTGGGCGAGTTTGTTGACTTTGTCGCGGCTCAATCGCACGGCGGGGGCGTCCTCCAGGGCGTCCTCCAGTCCAACTAAAGAACAGCCTTGTATTTTTTCACCAGTTCGTTCTTCACCTTGCGGAACATTTCCTGGTAATTGGCGCCGCTCTTCTGCATTTCTTCGGAATAAGCTTCGAGGATGACGCGCACTTCGTCGTTAATGCGGTCCTCGAGCGCCAGTTCTTCGAGCAGAGCGGCGTGCACCTTCTCGGTAAGAGCAGGCACCGCCTTGGTCTCGATGAGACCGCTCGCCACCAGTTTTTTGGAAACTTCGCGGGCCAGATAGCCCACATATTCTTTGGAAAAGAGCATGATAAAAGCGCTGTTTTGTAAGCAGAAAGTTTAACACAAGCGAGCCAGTCGTTGGTCGCTGGTCGTTAGTCGTTCGGCAGAGTCGTTCGCCAGCCGCCTCAACTCGCATCGACAGGCCGAAAGCAACATTCCGCAGAAAGGGTTTGCCAACGACCAGACGACTAGCGACCAACGACCGTCCTCGGCCGGGCAGTGGCGGCTGACTGGGCCAAGCCTTACAATGGTGACACTCCCATGTCTCCACACCCAGACGACCTGACGGGCATGAAAGAAGATATGACGGCCTTCATTGAAGGTCTGGGCATGCGCCGCTTCTTTGGCTATGTGGAGTGCGAAGAGATTCCCAGCGTGCTGTGGGACTCGGGACAGAATCCGGATGGCTGGAAGGATTTCGTGGAGCTGGCCAAGTCGACGGGCGCGCCCTTCCTGACCATGCATTCCTGGGCGCTCAACCGCGAAGAGTTGGACCGCTTGTCTCAGCAGCTCGCCGACAGCGATTACAAAAGCGAAGAAGATATGGAAGAAAGCCGCTGGCTGAAGAGCTACGTCGGGAAGACCGGGTTTCGTGCAGCTCGGATGGGCGTACCAGGGATGCGTCTTCGTCTATGAAGCGGGCACGGAATGGTACGAACATTATCAGCAGCTGCGCGAACTGGCGGATGATGCCGGCGGATTCATGATCGACGAGCCGGACCAGGACGAGGAGCGGTAACCGGATTGTAGAAATTTTCTGCTCGGGTGCTTTCGGAAATTCGGAACTGTGAGATCATCCCGCCTCATTCGTTTTTCTTCTCCGCATGCGATGGATCGCCAATCCGCTGAATTCTCCAAAAGCCAGGGTCCTCGAAGCTGCGCTGCATGATTCAAAACTAAGAATCTCTCCTTCTGCTTTGCCCGTGCTTGCCGATCTGCTCGTCGGGCGTGGGATTGAAGAGCCGGAGGCGGCTGCCCGTTTTCTTTCGCCTGACACTTGGCGACCTCCATGACCCGCTGCAGATGAGCGGGATGAAATCCGCTCTTGATCGACTGGAAGCGGCGTTGGAGCGCAAAGAGAAAGTTCTTATTTACGGCGACTACGACGTGGACGGCACGACGGCGATCGTTATTCTCAAGACGGCGATCGAGCTTTGTGGCGGGGCGGCTGACTTTCATGTGCCGCACCGCATCCGCGAAGGCTATGGCATGCGCGACGAGGTGATCGAGCGCGCCGCCGCCGACGGCGTGCGGCTGATCATCAGCGTGGACACTGGCATCCGCGCGTTCGACGCGGCCGAAACGGCGCGGCGCACCGGAGTGGACCTGATCGTTACCGATCATCACCTGCCGGGGATGGACGGCGTTCCGCAGGCGCTGGCCGTGGTTAATCCAAACCAGGAGGGTTGCGATTATCCCTGCAAGCATCTGTGCGGCGCGGGCGTGGCGTTCAAGTTGGCCCAGGGATTGATGCAGCGGCGGCTGGATGCCAAAGATCAGTCGCGCCTGCTGATGTCGTTCATGAAAGTTGTGGCCATCGCGACCATCGCCGATGCCGTCCCGTTGCTGGGCGAGAATCGCGTGTTCGCGAAGCTGGGATTGCAGGGGCTGCGTCGTCCGGTGAACGTCGGGCTGAAGGCGCTGCTGGAAGTTGCGAAGCTCGGCGACGGGCGGGCGCTGACCGCGACCGAAGTGGCCTTCCGCATCGCGCCTCGCCTGAACGCTGCCGGACGCATGGACGTGGCTCGCGACGTGGTGGATCTTTTCAACGAGAAAGACATGGAGCGTGCCCGGAAGATTGCCGGCCGGCTTGACCAGTTGAACGCCGAGCGCCAGGAAGAAGAGCGGCGCATCATGGACAGCATCGAGCGCCGTCTGGAAGAAGAGCCCGCGTTGCGCGAAGCATATTGCGTGGTGCTGGATGGCGAAGGCTGGCATCGCGGCGTGATTGGCATCACGGCGTCACGGGTGGTGGAACGGCACGGGCGGCCAACGCTCGTCATCTCGCGTGAGGGCGACGAAGCGCACGGCTCGGGACGATCGATCCCGGCATTTCATCTGCTGCATGCGATTGAATCGTGCCACGAGCTATTTTCGCGTTACGGCGGGCACGCGCATGCGGTGGGATTTGCGCTGCCCAGCGCCAACGTGGAGAAACTGCGCGCGCATCTGGATGGCTACGCGCGCGCCCGGCTTACTCCCGCCGATTTCGAACCGCAGATGGAGTTCGATCGGGATCTGCCGCTGGGAGAAGTTACTCCTGAACTTCACCAGGCGCTGCTTTTGCTGGAACCTTTTGGGATGGAGAATCGGGAGCCGATTTTCGCCGCGCGGGCGGTGCGGCTGATGGCGCCTCCGCAGGCGGTGAAAGACAAGCATGTGCGGCTGCGGGTGTCGGCGGCCGTCAATGGCACGGCGACGGTGGCGCAAGACTTCACTCCCCGCTGCCATCCCGACGCGGCGGCAATTCCGAAACGAGATGGTGTGGGGACGGGGCTCCGCCCCGTCCCGGCGGGGTCCTTCGACTCCGCTCAGGACGGGCTCCGCCCCGCCACCACACAATCTTCATCTTCCTGGCGCGACAACATTGCGTTCAAAGCGATGGGCTGGGGCCTGAAGGAATCCTGCGACCGGTTGCAGTTGTTGGCCGGCGACCGCCTGGACATCGCCTACTCGCTCGGCATGAACGACCATCCTGAATTCGGCGGGTTGGAGCTGACTTTGCGCGACGTGGTGCGCGCGCGGTGAGTGCACTTGCTTCTATGACGAGGGGTAGTGAGGTACTTTGACTATGAAAGTAGCCTACTACCAACACTTGAGGTCCCACGGGTCTCGTTGCGAAAAGGGCTAAGCTCCGGCATAATAATGGTTTGTCTTTATCTCGCCGGACTCTTCCGGGCAAAGGATACCGAAGTCTGTGTTAATGATCCGACTGGCGCGCTTTGGGGCGCGCAAACAACCGTATTACCGAGTGGTGGTAATTGAGAAAGAGCACGCTCGCAATGGCCGCCCGGTGGAAGTGGTGGGCACGTACAATCCGCGCACCAATCCGGCCACTTTCGACCTGAAACGGGAGCGCATTGAGTACTGGGTTGGGAAAGGCGCGCAGCTTTCGGATCGGGTCAGGAAACTGCTTGCTCTCCCCGCGCCGGCTGCCGCCGCTTCGGTCGCCTAGCAAGGTTGCGGGCGTGGATGCGCGGCCCCTAAAGGGGGCGTTGATTTCGGAAAACTTACGGTATCGCTAAAGCGATACCCTGATACGAAACGCGAGTTTTTCCGCAGCCTGCTGGCACGCGGGCGAGGGCCCCTTCGGCTGCGCTCAGGGCAGGTCCGCGCTACACGGCACTCGCCAATTCAGGAGTAAAGCGTAATGATCGAGCCCAGCGCCAGCCCACGCGTCATGATTGAGTACATCGCCAAGGCGATCGTCGATGCCAAGGGCGAGGTCTTTATTGACGAGTACGAAGACGGAGACGAAACCGTCATCGAGCTCGAAGTGGCCGAGGCCGACCTGGGCAAAATCATTGGACGCTCCGGCCGCGTGGCGCGCGCCTTGCGCAACGTGCTGACGGCGGCGGGCTCGAAGTTGGACAAGCGCTACGCTTTGGAGATCATCGAATAGCAGAACAACGCCCAGCGGCACCGGACCAGAGCGGCGAATGGATCACCCTGGCGGTCGTCATCAAGACGCAGGGACGCCGCGGAGAAGTAGCGGTCGAATTGCACACCGATGTTCCGGACCGCTTCCGGCAAAACATGCGGCTGTGGGCGCTTGCGAAAGACGGCCAGCGCCGCGAAGTGACGGTCGAAGATCTTTGGCCGCATAAGAGTTTTCTGGTGCTGAAGTTTCAGGGCATCGAGACGATTTCCGATGCCGAGCCGCTGGTGAGCGCCGAACTTCAGCTTCCGCGCAGTGAACGCGCCCGGTTGGAGCCGGGCTGGACGTACCTGAGCGACCTGATCGGTTGCACAGTGTTCGATGGCCAGCGCGAGATCGGCGAGATTGAAGACGTGCAGTTCGGGGCGGGAGAAGCGCCGCTGCTGGTAGTTCGAAATAAAGAGCGCGGTGAAGCACAGAAGAGTGGAGTGAAGCTTCCCTTCGAGATTCCCGTTCGCCGAGGCGTATCTGGAGAAGCTGGATCTGGAGCGGAAGCAGGTCCGGATGAAGTTGCCGGAAGGTTTGCTGGAAGTGAACGCGCCGTGGCAAGAGGCGATTGAGTCATTGAGTCATTGCAAGAGTAGTTGAACTCACTGGCTCGCTGTTTCAACGACTCAATGACCACAATGACTCAATGGGTTCAGTGCATGAAGATCGACATTCTCACGATCTTTCCCGACTTCTTTCGCGGACCTTTGGATTACGGAATTGTGCGCCGGGCGCGGGAAACGGGCCTGGTGGAAATCAACATTCACGATCTGCGGGCTTTCACGAAAGACAAGCACCGCACCGTGGATGACCGCCCGTTCGGCGGCGGCGAGGGCATGGTCCTGAAGCCGGAACCGATCTTTGAATGTTTGGAGTCGTTCGGCGACGTGGCGTCGCGTGAAGTCCGCTTGAGCGCGGGCGCGAAGCAGTCGGTGATTCTGCTTTCCGCACAGGGTCGCAGGCTCGATCAGGCGCTGGCGGCGGAACTTTCCGCGCTCGACCGGATCGTCCTCATCTGCGGACGCTACGAAGGCGTCGACGAACGCATCAGCGAGCATCTGGCGGATCGCGAAGTTTCGATCGGCGACTATGTGCTGAGCGGCGGCGAACTGGGCGCAGCGGTGATTGTCGACACGATAACGCGGCTGATCCCGGGCGCGGTTGGCAACCAGGCTTCGACGCGGCAGGAATCGTTCACGGAGACGCGCACCGAGTCGTTTACGGTAGGGGCGGAGCTGGCCGGCGACGGGCCGAGTTCCACCTGCGTTTCCGGCGGATTGCTCGATTATCCGCATTACACGCGTCCCGCGGATTTTCGCGGCATGGCGGTGCCGGAAGTGCTGGTGAACGGCAACCACGACCAGATTCGCAGCTGGCGCCGCAAGACGGCTTTGGCAAAAACGTTGCGCAACCGTCCCGATTTGTTGGAGCGGGTTGTGCTGACGGCGGAAGACAAGGAATTGCTGGCCCAGATCAAGCGGGACCAGATTAAGCTGGAGCAATGGTCAAGCTGACAGGGCACACTGACGGAGACGGGGCAAGCCCCGTCTCTACAAAAGAGCAAGGGCAAGAGTTAGGAAGGAAACGTTATGCGCAATCCGATTATCGAAAAACTGTTGGCGAAATCGCGCCGCACCGACATCCCGAAGTTTGGTCCCGGCGATACCATCAAGGTGCAGGTCAAGATCAGAGAAGGCGAAAAAGAGCGCCTGCAGGCGTTCGAAGGCGTCGTCATTTCCCGGACGCGAGGCGCGCAACCGAGCTTTACGGTCCGCAAGATCAGCTTCGGCCAGGGCGTGGAGCGTATCTTTCCCATCGACTCGAAGGTCATCGACAAGATTGACGTGGTGCGTTCCGCCAAGGTCCGCCGCGCCAAGCTTTATTATCTGCGCGGGCTCAAGGGCAAAGCCGCGCGACTGAAAGAAGTCGAACAACAACAATAAGCGGCGCTCACTCTTCTTTTGTGTGGGGACGGGCTTTGCCCCGTCCAAGCGGGGCAAAGCCCCGCTTCCACACAGTCGTCGAACTTCTGCTCTTGCTTCCCACCTCTTCTTCGGCGAAGATGCTGAGCAGATTCCGTGTCCAAGTCCAGCTCCAGATCGACTTCGAATGAAGACGGCATTTCTGCCTCCGCCCTCAAGTTGCGCCTGTTGAAAAAACTGCGCTGCACTCTTAAGTTTGAAAAGCGGGCTTGGGCTGCGGGCGCGGAACGCGTTGCCGGAGTCGATGAAGTTGGCCGCGGATCGCTGTTCGGGCCGGTCGTAGCTGCCGCCGTGATCCTCTATCAGAACGACGACCTGCACACCGCATTCGCGGCCTGCGCGATTCCAAACTGCTCCCGGCCGAGCGCCGCGAAGAACTCGCGCTCCTGATTCGACAGCATTCCATTGCCTGGGCCGTTGCCGCAGTGGATTCGGCCCGCATCGATCAAATCAATATCTACCAGGCTTCGCGGCTTGCAATGCTTCATGCCGTGCAGCAACTGGCGCCGGCGGCGGGCTATCTTCTGGTCGATGCGGTGCGGCTCGATTGCGAGCTTCCCCAGCAACCGATCATTCACGGCGACGCGCTCTCGGCCTCCATCGCCGCCGCCTCCATCCTCGCGAAGGTCGAACGTGACCGCATGATCTCCGCCTGGGACCCGGTCTTTCCCATGTACGGCCTGGCATCGAACAAGGGATACTGCACGCCGCGCCACCTCGCCGCCCTGCGCGAGCACGGCCCCTCGCCGCTCCATCGGCAGTCGTTTTCGCCGGTGTGGAGCGCGCCGATTCCGCAGGAAGTTTTGGGATTTATGCTGGACGAGGCCGCTCCCGAAGTTGTTTCGGGTGACGAAGGGCCCGTCGAGGCGATTGCGGAGGGCTGAGCAGATGCTATCGTGAAAAAATCTGTCATCCTCGAGCGACCCGAAGCCCCTAAAGGGGTCGTGTGATTGCGCAAAAGCTTACGGCATCGCTAAGCTTCGCTCTGGATGACGAAACGCGAGTTTATTCCGAAGCCTGCTGTCGCCTACGAACCCGCTTCTTATTTCGCCCGATAAATCTCCGTCAGCAGATCCGGCTTCGACTCGTCCCGCACCAGGTGCGGATATTTCTCGCCACCGTGATAATCCAGTTTCACGACCCGGAAGTAATCCGTGTTTTCCACGATGAGCTCAATCGGCGACGGATTGGTCTTTGCTGCCCGAATGGCGTCGTGCCAGGCATCCGGCGAAAACCTGCGGCCGTTCACGGCGACAATCTTCATCCCCGGCCCGATCCCGGCCTTGGCGGCAAGCATCCCCTCGACCGTATCGCGAATCACGCCATCGCCCCCGTCCAACAGACCCACCGAGTAATGCGCGTGGATCGTCTTTCCGTCGCGATCCTGGGCGCGATCCAGTTCCGAAGGGAACTCGTCGTACACCAGTTTCCATCCGCTTCCTTCGATTCCGGCGAGCGGGGCGCCCGGGCCATGGTTGGACAGCCGCTCCGTCCAGAATCCGCGCCAGTCGTTGGGAGCGACTTGGGGGGCGATCTGGTTCAGCGCGTTCACCACATCGTCGAAGGTGTAGGTCTTCACCATGGGCGGACCGCTGGGCGCGCCATAAAACAGTTTGCAGAAATCGTCCAAGGATTTCGCGCCCTTCGTTTGCTGCCGGATGATCACATCCGCCCACAGCCAGTTGAGCACGTCTTCGTCGTAATAATCGAGCGGCCGGCGATAATCTTGCCAGGCGTGGGGAGCGTTCTGCATGGAGGGAACGCCGTCAGCCGTATCCTGCAAATTGCGCCAGACCCGTCCCGAACGATGATCCAGATCCGCCGCCATCTGCGCCAGCGCATCACGGGCCAACGCGGGCGTGCGCTCGCCGCTGCGCGCTGCGAGCATATCTCCCAGATATGACGTCAGGCCCTCATACACCCACAGCAAGTCGGTCTGCATCGGCTGTTCGTAATCGGGCGTCGCCAGGTCCGCCGGACGCCGGTACTTCCCGTTCCACGAATGCACATACTCGTGCGGCAGAAGTCCCGCGGTCAGTTTCCTTCCGTCTTCTTCGATCAGGGAGCGCTCGTCGACGCGGCTGTCGTTCGATTCGTGATGCTCCAATCCGAAATGCGCGACGTGATCGCTCAGCGTCAGCAGGAAGTGGTAATCGGTGTAATGACGCGCGCCAAACAGAATTCCCGCTTGCTTCACCAAGTTGCGGTAATGTTCCCAGAGTTCTTCCGGAGCATCGAGCGCGGCGGGGCTGTCGGCCGCAATATCGAGTTCCGCGGGAGGATCTTGGGTGGGCGGCGTCAGGGGCACGACTTTCAAATATTCGCCCGTGATAACCGGACCATCCACCAGCATGGTCAAGGAAACGGGCGCAAAATGAATGATGCTGCCCACCTGATCGGAAACATGCAGCGACGTCCCAAACTTCCAACCCGCGGGCAGCCGCAAGCTTGCGCTATACGTAAGTTGATCGGAACTATATCCCGCGGGATAAAGCAACAGCGTGTTCCAGTTGACGATGTACAACTTTTCCGTCGCGGACATTCCGGCGCTGTATCCGGGCTCATACGACGCGGGTGAAGCGTAGTCGAGATTCGCGATGACTTCGCTCTCGCCCGCGGGAACTTCCACGTGAAAAGTAAAACCGTCGAGCAGATCGCGCCGCCATTTCAGCGTCTTTCCGCTCGCGGTAAACTTCAGGCCCGTCAAATCCGTGATCGGACCGGTCGGCCCGTGCTCGCCGGGAATCCATTTGGGATAGTAGAGCGTGAGCGTCCCCGGCTTGGCCGGAATGCGCAATTGCGCGTGGAAGATCTTGCGCGGCGCTTCCGACGCGTCCACCGAGAGCGCGACTGTCGGACCATTCGCCCCAAAAACTGAAAACGATGACAACAGAACAATGGCGAGACAAAAAAAATTCCTCACCCCACAACGTGAGCCCATTCCCCCTCCGGATTTTCGATTCGCCCCCACAGCGATGCCGATAGAAGCGTAGGTTGAATATATCAGCCTGGCAGGCCGGTTCGCCGCCCAGCACTCGCATTTATTGCCTGCTCCCAGGCACCGGTCACCGCTGGCAGCCATCGCCTGCTATCATCCCGACGTGCCCGCGCGCGGAAAATTCATTACCTTCGAGGGTCTCGACGGCAGCGGCAAGAGCACCCAGGCCGAGAAGTTGGCGCGTTCCCTGCGCGCGCACGGCCTCTCTGTCACCGTCACCCGCGAACCGGGCGGCACCACCGCGGGCGAGAAGATTCGCGAAGTGCTGCTGCACTCGGCCACCGCGGGACTTTCTCCGCTCACGGAAATGGCGCTCATGTTCGCTTCTCGCGCCCAGCACGTTCACGAGGTCATTCTGCCCGCGCTCGCCGAAGGACGCATCGTGCTCTGCGATCGCTTCACCGATTCGACCGAGGCTTACCAGGGTGGAGGCCGCAAGCTGGGCATCGAAGCCGGTGCTCGCAGATGCACGAAATCCTCTGCGGCAACCTGCAACCCGACCTGACCGTCTTACTAGACAATGAGGTGGCGTTCAGCGTCGAGCGCGCCCGGCGTCGCAATCGAAAGCACAAAGGTGGCCGGCCGGAAAAAGGCTCGGAAAGAGACGAGAACCGTTTTGAGCAGGAAAACCGGGCATTTTTCGGACGCGTTCGCCATGCGTACCTGGCCATCGCGGACCGCGAGCCGCATCGGGTGCACGTCGTAAACGCCCGCGGCACGCCCAGCGAAACGCATGCGGTTATCATGGAGTTGGTGCGAAAGAAACTGAAAATCTAAGACATTTGGTAATTGTGTAAATTTGTAATTTTGTAATTTAAAACCTGCCGCGCAAACCGGATGGTTCTCAATTACCAAATTGCCCGATTACCAAATTACAAAATTGCCTTCTATGCCCTTTTCTGATTTCGCCGGCAACCCGGAAACCATCCATCGCCTGCGCGAGATGCTGGCGCGCAACCGCTTTCCGCATGCGGTCATTCTTTCCGGTGCGCACGGATCGGGCAAATACACGCTCGCTCTGATGCTCGCCCGCGCCATGAACTGCCTGGAGCAGCCCATTGACAGGCGGCACCGGCGGCGCCGACGACTTGCCCGATTTCTGCGGACGCTGCTCGAACTGCACTCGCATCGCGCAATCCGAAGACCTGGACTCGCGCTTCGCCGAAGCCGTCGAGGCTCGCGAAAATCTGCGCGACACGGACAAGAAAGAGACCCGGCTCTTCGTCCAGACTCATCCCGACGTGCTCATCATCCCGCCCGATCCGCCGCAGATGATGATCAAGGTCGACCAGGTTCGCCACGTGATTGAGACCATCTACTATCGGCCCGCGGAAGCCCGCGAACGCGTTTATATCTTCACCAGTTCGGCCTTCATGAAAGAGGCCGCCAACTCGCTCCTCAAAGTTCTGGAAGAGCCGCCCGAATTCGCCAGCATTTTTCTGCTCACCGAAAACTCCGGCGAATTGCTGCCCACGATTCGTTCCCGCTCCATGACCTTCAACCTGGGCGCGCTCGCTGCCACCGAGATCGAGAGCCGGCTCGCCCAGCTTCGTCCCGATTGGAACGCCCGGCAGCGCGCGCTGGTCGCCCGCCTCAGCGAAGGCGCCATCGGACGCGCCTTATCCTTCGATCTGGAAAGCTACATCGCGGCTCGCAACCATGCCCTCATCATGCTGAAATCCGCGCTCGGCGGCAGGGACAAAGACAACGACAACGCCCACACCGAGTTGTTCAAGACCACCGAGACCTACCGTTCCGGCGCCGAAGGCCGCGAGAAAATCGAAAACCTTCTCCGCACTCTCTACTCGCTGCTCGAAGACCTGATGTTCCTGCAATCGGGCGCGGGGCAACTGGTCCGCAATACGGACATTCTGGGCGAACTCAAGAAAATGTCCGAATCCGCCGACTTCGCCTGGGTGCAGCGCGCCGCGGACGGTCTCGGCGAAGTCGAGCGCGGGCTGCGCCGCAACCTGCTGCGCTCGCTCTCGCTCGATGCTTTCGCAACCGCGCTGGAACGCGTTTCGTAAACTGACCGGTTCCGCTGTAGAGACGCGGCTTGCCGCGTCTCCCGCCGCGTGCAAAGGAAACGGGGTAAGCCCCATCCCTACAGGCGGAATGCGCGCTGGTCAGGCGGGTGCACAAAAGTCACTGCACAAGAGATTGTCATCCCCTGCGCGCTGTGATACCGTAACCCTCAGTTCACACCTCTGGACCCACAATCACAGGCTTGAGTGTTGTGGCAGATTCTGCCCGCCCGCACCCAGGTGGTGCGATTTTGGTGGTGCGATTTTGATGGTGCGATTTTGAAAGATACGCTCGACTCCATACCAGCCGAACCATCCGCGGACCAGGAAAGCTTCGCCAATCGCAAGCTGATCCGCCCGACCCTCAATCGCGCCGACCACGCGCAGAATAACCACGGCCACAACCACCCGCCCGCCGAACGCAGAGATAGAGATCGAGACCGTGACCGTTCCGCTGCTCCGGCCAAGAAGGCCGCGCCCAGCGAGCAGACCAACGCCGAAAATTATTATTATCAGAAGCAGATGCAGTCCAAGACTCCCATGGTCATCGTGCTGCGCGACGGCGAGGAAGTCCACGGCTATATCGAGTGGTACGACAAACATTGCATCAAGCTGAACCGCACCGGCGCCGCCAACCTGATGATCTACAAGCCCGCCATCAAGTACATGTTCAAGGAAGGCGAGAACGGGCGGAAGTAGGGACTTCGCGTTCGGCTCCGTCTAGGCTTTATCTCTCAGCCGTACGTTGGGCCATTTGTGGGATTTCAATATCCCAAGCGCTTCCTCGCACATTTCCGTCGTCCTGGTGTGGATATCCAAGAAACCATCGTGGCTAACGAATAGAAAGTAGTCCAAAGCTCCCCACGCCCATTGAGGCACGTAATGAGCGTCCCAACCAATGAGCATGGGTTGAACTAGGCAGGACACCGACTCCACAAACTCGTCGTGCCGAAAGAAATGTCCGGGTGCCGTGTTCAGCGACCGATTTTCGCCATAACCTTGGCGGATGCGCTCTATCGTTTTAAAACCTACGGCCTCAACCCGTTGGTCCCATACGCCCCATTGCGTGATCCAAAGCGACGCAGCGCTGAAATGCCCTTCTTCATAGCGCAGATGGGCTGCTAGTCGCGCCAGGTAGACCAATTGACTTGGCTCCTTGACCCGCAGATCGACATAGATTGTTTTCGCCTCCGGGTAATCGAAGTGCAGCTGCCGCCCTTCGCATCGCAGGTCTGCGTGCTTATTGAGAAACTCGCGCATTTCCTCGTCCGTAGCAACCTGCATATCACCTCTCGCGGAGCTGAACACTGATAGCTGACGGCTGAGAGCTGAAAGCTGCCTCTCAGAGTTTCGGCAGCACAATCCCCTTCTGCGCCTGGTACTTTCCCTTGCGGTCCTTGTAGCTGGTCTCGCAAACTTCATCGGACTGGAAGAAGAGAATCTGGCACAGCCCTTCATTGGCGTAGATCTTCGCCGGCAGCGGCGTGGTGTTTGAGATCTCGAGCGTGACGAAGCCTTCCCACTCCGGCTCGAACGGCGTCACGTTCACGATGATCCCGCAACGTGCGTAGGTGGACTTGCCCACGCAGATGGTCAGCACATCCCGCGGAATCTTGAAGTACTCCACCGACCGCGCCAGCGCAAACGAATTCGGCGGGATGATGGCCACGTCGGCGTTAACGCTCACGAACGAGCGCTCGTCGAAATGCTTCGGGTCGACGATCGTGCTGTTGACGTTGGTAAAGATCCTGAACTCGTCGGCTACGCGCAAGTCGTATCCGTAGCTCGACACGCCGTAGGAAATCACTCCCTCGCTCACCTGCTTTTCAGAATACGGATTGATCATGTCGTGCTCTTGCGCCATGCGCCGGATCCAGCGGTCACTCTTGATCATGAAACTCCTTGGGATTTGGTAATCGGGTAATTTTGCAATTTGGCAATTTAAAAGCGAGCGCGCAATCGTTGGGAATTTTGGACCGCGCCGGTTTTTCAAATTACAAAATTTCCAAATTGCAAAATTACAAAATTCGCTTCGGCTGGTGCTGCCATATTACGAGATTGGTCACCCGGTTGACAATCTCGCTTATCCCCCTTAGCATCAATAACTTGAGGCGTACCAATCCTGGGAAGACGGGAGACAGCCGTGATTAAGCTCGACATCATCAATGAAGTGGTCAACCGCACCGGGATCACCAAGACCAAGGCGGAGCTCGCCGTCGAGACCGTATTCGAGAGCATGAAGAAGGCGCTCGCCACCGGCGACCGCATTGAACTGCGTGGTTTCGGCGTGTTCAACGTGCGTCCGCGCAAGACCGGCATCGGACGGAATCCGCGCACCGGCGCCGAAGTTTCGATTCCGCCCGGCAAGGCTGTCCGCTTCAAGCCGGGCAAGGAACTGCAGTCGATTGACTAGCTGCTCTCGCGATTGCAGAGGGCAGAGGTCAGATTGCAGATGTAAACCACACCTCTGCAATCTGACCTCGAACCTCTGACCTCAGGTTCCTATGTCCGAACCCACATCCCCTTTTCCGGCCACCCTCGAATGGGAACAGCAGCCTCAGGTCTGGGTCATCCGGCCGCCGCGCCCGCGCTGGTGGCTGCACATCCTACTTCTGGCCGCGACCTTCTTGAGCACGCTGGTGGTGGGTGCGCGCATCTATGCCAACTTCTCGCTTCAACAACCGGCTTTCTCCTTCAGCAATGACAACATTCCCATGTTTCCACTGGAGTGGATTTGGCAGGCTCCGACAAAACTGATGCATGGGCTCTACTTTTCAGTCACGCTAATGTTCATACTGCTCGCGCACGAGATGGGACATTACCTATATGCCCGACATTATCGCGTGTATGCGACGCCGCCGTTCTTTATTCCATTTCCGAGCTTGATCGGTACGTTCGGAGCTTTCATCCGTATTAAGGGTCCGATTCCCACTCGCACGGCATTGTTCGATATCGGAATTGCGGGTCCGATTGCGGGCTTTATCCCCTCATGCGCCGCTGTCCTAATGGGGCTCTCGCTGTCCCATCCGCTCCTATTCGGCAGCGGGCCGATCGATAATGAACCGGGATTTCCCCTCGCATTTCATCTTGCATCCCGCCTGCTGCGCCTCGATGTGCCGCTAACCTCGCTGTCCTTGCATCCGATCGCAGTCGCCGGTTGGGTGGGAATGTTCGCGACGGCGCTGAACCTGTTGCCAGGCGGGCAACTCGATGGCGGACACATTCTGTTTTCGGTGTTTCCCAAATTGCACCGGTGGGTATCCCTGGGCGTCGTTTTCGCGCTCATACCGCTTGCCAAGTACTGCTGGGTCGGCTGGCTGCTTTGGGCAGTAGTGCTGTGGCTAACCAGTCATCATCCGCCGATTCCGAGGCGTCCGGGAATTTCGCCTGCACGGAAGTGGCTCGCTGCTTTTGCGATTGCAATGTTAGTCCTGGCTTTTGCTCCTGCGCCCTTCACGCACAGCTCGGGTCGAGATCTGGCAAGAAGTCTGGCCACAAATCCGCGACGGAAGCCGGGACACGCTGCACGACCTACGCGACGGCGTTCGTCACAAGCTCCATCGCTAGTAATGGCCGCCAGCGCTTTTCGCGGAGCGCGGGGACCTCTGCCGCTTCAGCGGCCCGCAAACGACCGACGACTAGCGACCAACGACCCTTCCTACATCAGCCACACCGCATCCACATCCACAATCACCTGCGTGCGCGGAATCTTTCGCGCCGCGGCTTCCGCCAGCATCGCGCGCAACAGCGCGTTCATCTTCTCGCGGCTGGGAGATTTCAGAATGAAGTGATAGCGGTAATCGCGCTTCAGCCGCGTAATCGGCGCCGCGGCCGGTCCAAGCACGCGAATGCCCTCATGCCGCGTCTTCTCAAACCAGCGCCCGAGTTCGCCCGACCAAGTCAGCGCGTCATCCAACTTCTCGCTGCGGATCAGCACGTTCGCAATCGCGCTGTACGGCGGATAGTGCATCCAGGCGCGGAATTGCAGCTCTTTTTCATAGAATCCGGCAAAATCATGCCTCGCCGCGAACTGCACCGCGTAGTGCTCCTGAAAATAAGTCTGCAGCACAACTTTCCCCGGAGACTGTCCCCGACCCGCGCGGCCCGCCACTTGCGTCAGCAGCTGAAAGGTTCTTTCGGCGGCGCGGAAATCGGGCAACCCCAGCGCCATGTCCGCCCCGACTACGCCGACCAGCGTCACACCGTGGATGTCGTGGCCCTTCGCGATCATCTGCGTGCCGACCAGCATGTCGAGCGCGCCTTCATTCAGCGCGTTCAGCGCGTGCTCGAAATCTTCCCGCCCGCGCACCGTGTCGCGATCCAGCCGCCCGATCCGCGCCTGCGGAAACATGCCATGCAGCAACTCTTCCAGCTTCTCCGATCCCGTCCCGACAAAGTACACGTACTCGCTCCCGCAATGCGCGCACTTGTCGGGGATGTGCTCGACGTGCCCGCAATAATGGCATTCCATCTTGCGCTCGCGCTTGTGGTGCGTCATGGAAACGGCGCAGTTCTTGCACTGCAGCGTCTTGCCGCACGCGCGGCACAACACCACCGGAGAATATCCGCGCCGGTTGAGCAGCACCATGACCTGCTCTTTTTTTTCCAGCCGCTCGCGGATTTCCTCCGCCAGTTTGCGCGAGATCACCTGCTCCTGTCCCGTCTCCTGAAACTCCTGCCGCATGTCGACAATCTCGACTTCCGGCAGCGGACGCATCTCCACGCGGTCGGGCAACTCCACAAGCGCATATTTGTTTTTCTTCGCGTTGTAGTACGACTCGAGCGATGGCGTGGCCGAGCCCAGCACAACAACAGCGCCCGCTCCCGCCATCTTCGCCCGCATCACCGCTACGTCGCGCGCGTGGTAGCGCGGCGTCTCTTCCTGCTTGTAAGACGAATCCTGCTCCTCATCGACAATCACGAGCGCAAGATCGCTCACCGGCGCGAACACCGCCGAGCGCGTTCCCGCCACCACCCGCGCCTCGCCGCGCCGTATGCGATGCCACTGCTCCGCCCGCTCCGCATCCGACAGCCCCGAATGCAGAATGGCAACTTCATCGCCGAACACCTGGTGCAGATCCGCCGCCACTGCCGGAGTCAGGCCAATTTCAGGAACCAGCAAGATCGCCGACCGACCCTGCTCCAGCACTTGGCGCATGCAGGCCAGATACACCGCCGTCTTTCCCGACCCGGTGATGCCGTGCAGCAGCAGACCGGCGAACTTGCGCGATGCCACGCTCTCGCCAATCTTCGCGAGCGCTTCTTTCTGCGCCGCGCTGAACTCGAACTCAAACGGAGACTGCCGAGGCTTGAGCTTTGACACTGAACCCGTAAATCCTGCGGCTCATCCACCAACTCAATCAACCCGCGCCGCACCAGAGTGCTAATAGTAGTTCGCGGAACATCCAGCCCGCGCAAAACTTCGACGGGCGCGCGCCCGCCAGAAGCAGCGAGCATCTCGATCAGCGTGCGTTGGTTCTCATTGAGCTTTTTCGCACTCGTGCAGGCTGTGCCCGTGTGGGGACGGGCGTCTCGCCCGTCCAGCGGAGGCGCAGCCTCCGCCCGCTCCTCGGCCGCCAGCAGCACCGCGACCTTCACCACTCGCGCCGCATCCCGCGCCGCCGATACATCCTCGCGCGCAATCCACTTCTTCCGCGCCATGCCCGCGAGCAGCGCCTTTCAAACCCGCGTCGCCCCGCGCAAACTCTCTTCGCGCACGCTCTCCCGCTCCGCCAGATAATCGAGCACACGAAATTCAACCAGCTGCTGTTCCGGCGTCCGCTTCGACCGCGCTGGAGACCCCGTCATCCCCGCCAGATGCAGCGCCATCCGCCCCTCATCGGTGATGCGGTAAGCGATCGCCCGCTTGAACTCCGCCGCCAGCGGCAGCATGGTGCGAAACACCTCACCGAGCGGCGCAAGATAGTAATCGGCAATCCACTTCCCAAGTTTCAGCAGATGTTCATCGAGAACCGGCGAGAGGTCGAGCGCTTCAATGACTTTCTTGGTTTTATTTGGGAAGCCGCAATTTGAGAAGTAACGACCTGCGGCGGACGGTCATGCAACTCAACCACGATGCCCGACATGCCGTTGCTGCCGGAACGGCACCAGCACCCGTCCGCCAACCACCGGCTCCATGCCCGGAGGAATAGCGTAGGTAAACACCATATCAAGCGGCACGGCGAGGGCAACGTCGCAGAAGAGGGACATGTTAAGGACAGGATATAACAGCGAAAATTCCGAGTGTCGTTAGTCATCCTGCATTGCTCCAGTCAGCAGCCAGACGAGGCGTCGGACACCGGAAAGACAGCAGAAACTCCTCCGCCTTCGGCACAAACCATTACTCGGAGTCGCACCTTTCTCTGAATCCCAGAAGACCTCATTTCCATCACAGACCGGCTCCCGCGTGAGGAGAAATTCTTGATGCTTGGCAACTTTCGCTGATCTTCGCCGCGAATCACGCGGTGATTCTTACCAGGTGCGAGATATCCTGGTCGATGAATGCGGTGAAGCAATTCGTGACTCATCTGCGCTCAACTTGAAAACCTGCCGGGCTTCGCCAGGCTGGACGGCCGAGGGCGTCCGTCCCTACGTGGTTTGTTTTGGCGCTTTCATCCCCAACTCCTTCATCACCATCTGCAAGTCCTTCCACGCTTCGCCCTTTTGCCGCGGATCGCGCAGCAGAAACGCCGGATGGTAGGTGACCGCCAGCTTGCATCCATCCCAATCGGGATCGTTGCTCCGCACGCCCGCCGGCCTGAAGTCGTAAAAGCGCCCGCGCAGTTGCATCATCGAAGCACTCATCGCCAGCAGCGTCTTGGCCGCGACTGCTCCGAGCGCCACCATCACCTTTGGCTTGACCACCGCGATCTGCCGCATCAGAAACGGGGAGCAGGTCGCGCACTCCTCGCGTTCCGGCGTGCGATTGCCCGGTGGGCGGCACTTCACGATGTTCGCGATGTAGACCTGCTCGCGCTCGATCCCCATCGCTTTGATCATGTTGTTGAGCAGTTGCCCGGCGCGCCCCACGAAGGGCTCGCCCTGCGCGTCTTCATCGGCGCCCGGCCCCTCGCCCACGAACATCAACTCGGCTTTCGGGTTGCCGACGCCAAACACAATCTGCTTCCGTCCCTGCTTATGGAGCACGCAGCGCGTACAGTCGCCCAGGTCTTCGCGGATAATCTTCAGCGCCTTCACCGGATCGCTCACACTCTGCTCGGGCTTCAGCGCGATCACCTCAAAAATATTCTCGTCGCCCTGAATCGCAACCGGCATCGCGACCGCCGTGGCTTTCCGTGGGCTCATCTCTTCTCCCGATTCTGGCTGATTTGTCGAAACCGCAATTTCTGGTTCGTCCACTGCAATCGCCGCCGCAATTTCCCCCGCGCGGTCCGACAGCGGCCGCCGGTAAAAGTCGTAGATCCCCATCTCGTTGTAGTAGCGGATGCGCGCCGCAAGCGCGCGGCGAAGTTCAGGGTCAAGAGTGCGGGGCATTGCAGATAAGGATAACAAACCGTGTGGCGCGGACCTGCCGTGAGCGCAGTCGAAGGGGCCCTCGCCCGCGAAGGTGGCAAGTCGAACTTTGTTTTTCGCTCCGAAAACTACTTCAACTCAATCTCCACAATCTGCCCCACGGTCGTGCCTTCGTTGGCCAGCGAGTGCGTGACCTTGGCATCGACCCAATGAACGTCCCCCGGCTTCACTTCGTGGGTGAACGACTTCCCTTCGGGATCCGTCATCTTCAGCACCAGCGGTGTCGCCGAAATAATCAGGTAGGGACGCTCGTGCGTATGCATCGCAGACGTAGCTCCCGGCGCCAGCGTCCACTTGTAAACCCGCGCGCTTGGATTCTCCGCTTCCACCTTTCCCGCGGCTGGACCCGAAACCTTGTCGGCCGGTGAAGCAGTTCCACATCCAACGCTTCAAAGACGGCGTTGCCGGCGTTATGCACGAGGTGGGTGTAAGGCCCATTCGACTCCAACGCCGCAACATCTCCAGGCTTCGTCATCTCGGGCGCGCTTTCCGGCTCGCCAAGTTTTTGCCGGGTGATTGTGGTGTCCGATCAAATCGACCGTCACGCGGTCATACAAGTGCGTGTGAAACAGCGTGCTTTCACCCGGCAGAAGCTTCACCCGCAGGACCATGACGGAATCGTTTTTCAGCACAAGATGATGGTGCGGCTCCTGTTCGGCGGGAACCGGCTGATTGCTGCGAGGCAACGAGCATGGACAAAGCGAGCATCAAGACGCCGCACAAATAAATGTTCACGGATTTCTCCCAACGGACAACTAACGAACAACCGCGCCACGGAGTTTCCGCAGCTTCACGACCTGGTCCAGTACCCGGTGCGCAACTTCCCATTTCGAGGTCTCGGGAACCTCGACTACTTCGCTTTGAGAGATGATCGTGGCCGCGTTGCGGTCGGAATCAAAACCAACGCCTTCGCGCGAAACGTCGTTCACTACGATCGCGTCGAGCGACTTCGACGCCAGCTTCTTGCGCGCATTCTCCAGCACGTTCTCCGTCTCAGCGGCAAATCCGACGACAACCTGGGAAGTCTTGCGCCGCGCCACCTCGGCCAGAATATCCGCGGTCGGCTCCAGTTCGAGCGTCATCTCGCCCTTGCGCTTGATTTTTTGCGCCGCCGCCGCTTTCGGCCGGAAGTCCGCCACTGCCGCTGTCTTGATTACCACTGTACTTTCGGGCAGCAATCTCAAAACCGCCGCCAGCATCTCTTCCGCTGTCTCCACCTGCGTCAGTTCCGCCGCGCCCGGAGCGGCTATCCCAGTCGGCCCGCTCACCAGCAGCACGCGCGCTCCGCGCCGCAGCGCCGCTTCCGCAATGGCGTATCCCATGCGCCCACTCGACCGGTTCGTCAAATACCGCACCGGATCGATCTTCTCCCGCGTCGGTCCCGCCGTCACCAGAACCGTTTCGCCCGCCAGATCCTGCGAGGCGCCAAGCGCCTCCATCACCGCCGCTACAATCGTTTCGTTTTCCGCCAACCGCCCCGCCCCGGTCATCCCGCAGGCGAGATAGCCCTGGCCGGGCTCCACAATGCGAACGCCTCGCTTGCGCAGGATTTCCAGATTCGCCTGCGTGGCCGCGTGATTCCACATGTTGACGTTCATCGCCGGAGCCACTACCACCGGAGCGGTGGTCGCGAGATAAAGAGTGCTGAGAAAGTCGTTCGCAATCCCCTGCGCGAAGCGCGCCAGCACATCGGCCGTGGCCGGAGCCACCAGCAGCGCATCAATCGCTTGCGCAATCGCAATGTGCTCGATCGCCGACTCAACGTTGGCCTCGTCTCCGGAGCCAGACCCGAACATGCTGGTGATGACCTTTTCTCCGGAGAGCGCCGCGAAGGTCAGCGGACGAACGAACTCCTGCGCCGCAGCCGTCATCACGACTTGCACGTGAATGCCGCGGTCTTGCAAAAGGCGCACGATTTCCGCTGCCTTATAAGCTGCAATGCCACCGGACACGCCCAGCGCAATTTTCATAGGAGGAAGACGGCAGCCGCGGCTTCAACGCCCAGCTCCGCCTAAAGAATTGATGTCGCAGCCTGGCGCGAGATTCAAACCGCGCTGGCGGCGTCTGGCTCTCAGCGATAAATCCTAGAACGCGACTCTCGGTACGGCGAACGAGCAAGCGCCGTCGGTACACGAAATCGGCGCGAGTATGTCTACGCGTCTTCCGCGAACACCTTGTCCAGAGTCTCGGTCGCGGCCACTACCGGCAATTTGGGAACCTCCGGAATCAGCCATTTCACTTTGCCGGCCTTGATTTCATCCTGCGCGATGCGGCAGGGTTTGCGCGATCCGGTATCGATCACCGGCGGTGCGCCGCCTTGCAGTTGCCGTGCCCGCCGCGCCGCGACCAGAATGTAGCGGTAGTTGCTGTCGAACCCTTCAACCAGCTTCATAATGCTCTCCCCTGAAAGTCTACGTGCCCTTTACACCTGCGGGTTAAACGAGGCCAGAATCGGCTGCACCCGCTCGCGCGTCTGTTCCAGCCGGCAAGCTTGTGCGGTTGCCACTCGCCGCTTTTCCTCACTCGAAAGTTCCACTCCGCTTCGCTGCGCCCGCTCCGACAGTACGATGTCCTTTAGTTGGTCGGCGGATCTCTCAAGCACGTTGTTTACTAATATATAGTCGTATTTCGAGTAATTCTCAATCTCTCGTCGGGCCGTGTCCAACCGGCGACGAATGACTGCCTCCGAATCCAGCCCCCGGTTCCGCAGCCGCCATTCCAGATTCTCCCGGTCGGGCGGAAGAATAAAGATGCTCACCGCCTCCGGAATCTTCTCTTTGATCTTACTCGCGCCTTGCACATCGATGTCGAGCAGCAGGTCGTTGCAGCGCGCCTCGGCCTCGCGCAGAAACCTCTTGGCCGTGCCGTAATAGTTTCCGAAGACTTCCGCGTACTCCAGAAACTCATCGGCCGCGATCATGGCTTCAAATTCTTCCCTGGAGACGAAGAAATATTCCTTGCCGTTCTGTTCGCTGCCGCGCGGCGGGCGCGTGGTGTAGGAAATCGAGAAGTCCAGGTTACGAACCATCTTGAACAGTTCGTTCACCAGCGTGGATTTGCCCGAACCCGAAGGCGCCGAAACAATGTAGACGATGTCACTAAAGAAGGCTCATTCCAGGTTCTGCACCTGCTCCCGCGCTTTCTCGATCTCCGACTTCATCAGCAGGCCCATCTCGGTAACCTTCAAGGCCTCGCCCGCCAGGCCCGAGGTCTTGGAAAGCATCGTGTTGGCTTCGCGATTCATTTCCTGCAACAGGAAGTCCATCTTCTTGCCCACTTCGCCGCCCTGGTCGAGCAAACCGAGGAAATGCTTCACATGCGCGTTCAGCCGGACCAGTTCTTCCTGGATGTCGCTGCGATCGACCAGCACCGCGACTTCCTGCAGGATGCGTTCCTTGTCCACCTGTGCGCCGAGCAATTCGTGCATGCGCGTTTGCAGGCGTTCCGAGTAGCTGCGCAGAATGGTGCTGCGATGGGCTTCCACCCCCGCCGCCGCTTTTTCCAGACTCGCCATGCGAGCGCGCAACTCCGTGCCGATGCTCCGGCCTTCTTCTTCGCGCATCTCATTCAGCCGGGAAAGCGCTTCTTCCACTCGCGCCATCACCGCGGTCTCCAGTTCGTCTCCCGATTTCTCGGCGCCGGAATCCATCGCGCCCGGCATCCTCAGAACCACGTTCAGATCGGGCTCACCCTCAACCCCGAATTCATCGGCCGCCGCGCGGAACGCCTCCACGTAGCCGGCAATCAGTTGCCGGTTGAGCGCGACCCCGTTCGGGCCCGAGCGATCCAGGTTCAGGATCACTTCCACGTGGCCGCGCGCCAGTTTCTCTTTCAGAATCCGGCGCAGCTTCATCTCCAGCGAGTCGGTATCGGACGGCAGCCGGAAGTGAAGATCCAGGAAACGATGGTTCACAGATTTCAGCGACAGCGCAAACGCCAGCTGAGCAGCGACCTGCCCTTTGACCTGCGCGAATCCCGTCATGGAGCGAAGTGGCATAAGTCATTCTAGAATCACGTAGGGACAGCCGCCCTCGGCTGTCCGCCCGCGCGAAGCGCGGCGCATTCCCGATGGACTTTAAAACCTTGCGAGCTGCGCTCCGCTGGACAGCCGAGGGCGGCTGTCCCTACGTAGGCTTCCGCAAACTGCAATTCGTAAAGCCGCCGGTACGTGCCTAACTTTTGCATCAGCTCTTCATGCGCGCCGATGTCGGCGATCGTGCCGTTTTCGAGCACTACAATACGATTCGCGCGCCGCACCGTCGAGAGCCGGTGCGCGATCACAAACACAGTACGCCCGCTCATCAGATTTTGCAGCGCCGATTGCACCAGCGATTCCGACTCGCTGTCCAGCGACGACGTGGCCTCATCCAGAATCAGAATCGGCGCATTTTTCAGGATCGCCCGCGCAATCGCGATGCGCTGCCGCTCGCCGCCCGAAAGCCGCACCCCGCGCTCCCCGATCATGGTGTTGTACCCTTCAGGAAGCCCGCGAATGAATTCATACGCATGCGCCGCGCGCGCCGCTTCTTCCACCCGCTTCTGCGACACATGCGGCTGGCCGTAGGCGATATTGTTCCTTACCGTGTCGTTGAACAGCACCGTCTCCTGCGTGACAATTCCGATCTGCGAGCGCAGCGACTCCAGCGTCACATCCCGCACATCGTTGTCGTCAATCAGAATCCGCCCGCCGCTGACGTCAAAGAAGCGCGGGATCAGGTGCACCAGCGTGCTCTTGCCCGCGCCGCTCGACCCCACCACCGCCAGCACTTCGCCTGCTTTCACCTCTAGATCGATACCATGCAGCACCAGCGGCGAATCCTCGGCGTTTTCACTGGAATAGGAGAAAGACACGTCCGCAAACCGGATCGCCCGCGCAAATTTCCCCATCCGCTTCGCGCCCGGCTTTTCCCGCACTTCGTCTTCCATATCCATGAACCGGAAAATTTCCGACGAGGCTCCCACCGCTTGCTGGAAATTGTTGTTGAACTGCGCGCACTTGCGGACCGGGTCGTACAACTTGAAGACCGCAACAATAAACGCCGAGGAATATCCCGGGCGTGAATATCCCCTTGATAATCTGGTCGCGTCCGAGCAGCAGCAGCAGGGCTATGGCTATCGAGCCCAGAATGTCCATCAGCGGAGAACTGATCGCGAACGCCGCCACCAGCCGAAGGTTTGCGCGGAACAGCCTCCGCGCCGCCGCGCGGAAGCGATCCACCTCCCAGTTCTCCATGCCAAACGCCTTGACGATCCGGTTCCCCGTAATCGTTTCGTGCAGAATATTCTGGATATCGGCCAGCTTGTCCTGTCCGCCTCGCGTCTTGCCTCGTACTTGCCGCCCGATTTTTCTCGACGAGTACAAAATCGCGGGAACGAACAGCAGCAACACCCACGCCAGCTTCCCTCCCAACCGAACCACCACCGCCGCGGTAAACAGAAATGTAAAAAACTGCTGCAGGAATTCCGCCAGCACGGAAGACATCGCGAATTGCACCTTCTCGATATCGTTGACCATAGTCGAGAGCAACGTGCCCGTGCTGTGTTTCGTGAAGAACGCCGCCGAACTTCGCAGGATGGCGTTATACAAATCGTCCCGCAGGTCCGTGATCATCCCAAAACCCGCGTAGTTCACCAGGTAGGTTCCGGCGTAGTCGAAGATCCCCTTCAACACCGTGGCTGCCACCAGCGCAAACGCCACCACCGTCCATGGGTTGTGAAAGTGGGACGGAACCAGTTGCTGGAGGTTCAGAAAGCGTTCGGTGCCCGGCAGCTTGAACAACGGGATGGTCTTTTCCTGGGAGCCGGGATTCAATACGCGATCGAAAATCGGGCCGATCAACAGAAGCCGGCCCGCATCGAGCAGCCCCACCATCGCCATCAGCGCCACCGAGACCAGAAACTGCCACCAGTACGGCAACACATAGCGCAACAGGCGGGCGATGGACGAGGTGGACGGGGCTTGGCCGGTGTTCCCTCACTCTTCGCGCCCGCCACTGTGGAGGTTGCCATGCGAGTAAGGCTCAATTCTACATGTGATTTCCCGGAGAGATTGTGTGGAAGCGGGGCGGAGCCTGCCCTGAGCGTAGCCGAAGGGCCGCGCTGGGACGGGGCTGAGCCCCGTCACCACACAATTTCAGCCGGCGACCTACTTCGGGCTGTCCCGATGCACCGCCTTCACTTTGTATCCCGCTTTCCGCAGCCGCTTGCTTACATCTTCGGCGATCATCACCGAGCGGTGCTGTCCGCCGGTGCATCCGAAGCTGATGGTCAGGTAGCTCTTGCCCTCGCGAATGTAGTGCGGCAACAGGTAGATCAGCAGCTCGGAGATGCGGTTAATGAACTCCTGCGTCTGCGGAAACGACCGGATGTATTTCGCGACCCGAGGATCGCGTCCCGTCAGCCCACGAAACTCCGGCACGAAATGAGGATTGGGCAGAAAGCGCACATCGAACACCAGGTCGGCATCGTCCGGCAAGCCGTGCTTGTATCCGAAACTCACGCACGAGACCAGAATCGTCTGCTGGCTCCCCGACTGCTGTTTGAAGCGGTCGGTCAAGTGCGCCCGCAGTTCATGAACATTGAACTTGGAAGTGTCGATGACCAGGTCGGCAATCTTGCGAATCGCCCGCAGGTGCCGCCGTTCGGCGCCGAGCGATGCCCGCACCGTCGTGCCCGTCCCCAGCGGATGCGGCCGCCGCGTCTCGCTGAAGCGCCGCAGCAACGCGGCATCGCTCGCTTCCAGATAAATTACCCGCGTCGGGATCGTCCGCTTCACCGACTTCAGCATCGCCGGCAGCTTTTCCAGTTGCGAACCCTCGCGCACATCCACCACCAGCGCCGTGCGCGGAATCTCTCCCGACTGCAATGCCAGTTCGGCAAAGCGCGGAATCAGCTCCACCGGCAGATTGTCGACGCAGTAGTAACCAAGATCTTCGAAGGCCTTCAGCGCCGAAGCCTTCCCCGACCCGCTCATGCCGGTAATGATGACCAACTCCGCCGCGGTATGGGGCTCGCCCTTACGCCCGCGAACGGGCCTTCCCAACGGGTGGGTGACTCTCTTGAGTTTGCGGCGCAGGGGCATGCCGGAAATCTTAGCATTTCAGAGGGAACGGAGCCGGGAAGGTCGCGGCTGAGAGGGCGCGCAAGCCGAATGTAAGGAATCGTTTCGCAACGGGAGGGACGCAGGACGCCCATCGAAAACCGCCATCTTTTGTTGGTATGATTTACCAGGTTGTGAGTAACTATCTTCGCACTTCAATCCGTAGCATCTCGTTTATTTTTTGCCTCATCCCTGCCGCCATTCACGCCGATTCGGCACGCCCGGTCAGTGCAACCGACGCTTTTGCGACGGCGCCGGTCATCGTCATCGGTTTCGTCGGCGGATTTGTCAAGCACGATGCCATGGTCCATAGCGAGGTCCAGGTCGCTGCCCATCTGCGCCAGGATTATCCGTCGGGAGTGTATTCAGAGGTTCTGGAAAATCGTCGCCGGGAAAAAGCCCACGCCGAGATCCTTCGATTGCTGGACACCGACCACGACGGCACCCTCTCGGCCGAAGAAAAGCGGAACGCCCGCATCATCCTATACGGACATAGCTGGGGCGCTTCGGGAGCGGTTGCGCTAGCGCGAGAACTGGGAAGAGAAGGCATTCCCGTGCTGCTCACCGTTCAGGTGGACAGTGTCTCCAAGCCCGGCCAGAATGACAGGGTGATTCCCGCCAACGTAGCCGAGGCCGCAAATTTCTATCAACCGAATGGCTTTCTGCACGGCCGACGCCAGATCCGCGCTGCCGATCCAGCCCGCACGCACATCATCGGAAATTTCCGCTTCGACTACAAAGCCCATCCGATCCCATGCAAGCACTACCCGTGGTACGACCGTCTCTTCATGAAGTCTCACACCGAAATCGAGTGCGATCCCAAGGTTTGGGCTCAGGTGGAATCCCTGATCCAGTCGCGACTACCCCCGCAGCACCAATGAAGTGAATGTTTAATGGTATTGTCTGCGGTGAATAGGAGCCCGGAAAAAAAGGAAGGCTACTGCGAACCAGCCTTGGATTGAGCCCGGTCGTCATTCGTGGAAGACGGCGTGACGGCAACGTCTCGCGGCTGGAGTTTGAGAAGTTGCTGGAACAGCGCCAGATCTTTTTCCACGTCGCTGGGCGAAGTCTTGCGGGCTGTGGCCGGCCGCAATTCCTGGCGGAGCCGCGCCTCCAGAAGTCGCGCGGCTAATTCCGGCGAGTCGGAAACGCTCAAGATGTTGGCTCGCGAAATGCCCACCTGAGCCCAATCATCCCCTATGCGCAACTGCAGGACGGGTTGCCCGGAAGTGTCGGTCCCAGGCGTGGCGCTCGCTTGCAAACGCTCCCAGCTTTTCACTTCCTTGGCCTTCACTTCCTTGGCCTTTCCCTCGTTCGTCTTTGCTTCGTTCAGGGGATCAACCACGGAGGTTTGGCTCAGCTCCTCCATTCGACTCTGGTAGCGAAGACGCTCATCGCGCGTCATGGGCGCATCCAACTGGCGGCCCGAATCCAGTATGAGGGCGTTTCGTGCCGGATCGAAGCGTCGATGGCCAAAATACTCGACCAGCACGCCGCCACCGATGTAGGGATGCAGCACGACCAGCGGCAGCATATATTTCTTGGCTGCCATCACGGATTCCAATACTCCATGGACGGGCTTGCTGCGCCGCACCGTTCCCGGGACTTGCGGCACCAGGAAATCCGAGCTCTGTAACTCAGGATGGTGCCGGCTATATTTCGCAAGCATTTTCGCGATCTGCTTGGGAGTGGTGACGCCGAGATCGCCAATCACACTGCGATGCAGCGCGTGGGGGTAATAAAAATCGATCACCTCGCGCACAAAATCGGCGCAGTTTCTCTTCACGAAGTTATAGCGCTCGCGGTTGGGCTGGCTGTTGAACTTGGAAATCAGCAGCGCATCTTGTTCCGGGCTGGTCTCAATCTCGAATCCATAGATCGTCCGGTCATAAGCTGATCCGACCAGTTCATACCAGTTTCCCTCGGGCATTCCGCCGTCGGGGCGATCCGGAGCAAGCGCTTCCAGGTAATCGCGACGGTATTGATCTCTAAGGAAAGCAACCAGCTTGGCGTCGGCGAACAGCGGAACGGCTTCCGGCCGGTCAACCGCATACAGGTAGGGGATGAGAGGGATCGCAATCCAATCGTATCCCGCGATCCCGTCGTACCGGCTCAGGACTACGCCGGATTCGCCCTCGGCACACGGACGCAGGATTACCGGAGACACAGAGCAAACGCGGCTCAGATACACAGCCGCGTGGCCAGTTCCGGCAAAAGCGCCATCGTAGCTATACGGCTCTTCCAGAAAGAGCGTCGCTCCCGCATGCGCGCGCGAAATGCTGCCGAGGCAAAACAGCAGAAGGAGGCACAGCCTCTCGAGTCTCCGAGAGCCTATGATCCCCGAGCCTATGGTCCCCGAGCCTATGATCCGCGCGAACGGTTTGACGAAAGGCGGCATTCTTATTTGATGACTAGAAGCTCCATGTGGCTGCCCGGCGCGCTAAGATCCACGACCCAAGGCACAAACTCCCTCACTTCATTGCTCATTAAATTATTGCTCATTGCGGTGAACTTCCCGCATCGCGCCTCGCCGAAGTCGACGGCATGTTGGTCTCGCCTTTCAGTAATGGCTCGGCGACCGGAATCTCGCTCTTGACCAGATCGGTCTTCACTTCCACCTTCTGCCTTGGCCGGGGGTTGATATCGCTCTCGAAAGTTTCATAGCCCGGAAGTGCAATCCGGATCCGGTGTGCCCCCGGAACTACCAGCATGGATCTTCCCACGCCTCCAAACTCGCCGACGTGGCCGACGAAACGTTCGTCCACAAACACTGCGGCCCTGGAAGGATTCACATCGATCCGAACCGTGGCCAGTTCATCGTCGGCAGGCATCGGCCCGGTAGCGGCCTTGTCCATAGTCACTCGAACGATTTGCGTTTGCCCCGGCTGGAGAACAACCGTCTGGACAAAATCCTGGTACCCATTCTGGCGCACGCTGATTACGTGTTCACCCGGCAAAAGCAGAATCTTCTTCGATCCCTTGAGTTCTTTCACATAGCCGACGTACTCCCCGTCAACCCAAACGCCGGAGGTTTTCTCCACATTCGTCGGTCCGTCAAACTGCACTTCTCCCAACACCTGGTTCTCTTGGGCGTGGATACGGCTGGCGGGGAACAAAACCAACGCCAGAACAATAACCCACGCGAACAGATGCGATTTTCTGCGTTTCATAAGCGCTCCTCCTTCCGCCAAGGGATATAGAGCAGCGCAATTGCCAAAGCCCCTAAGTCCTTGCCAAAAGGACTCTTTGTGACCCGTGTGGAATCTCAAAGCAGGCAGAATTTGCGGCTTCGTGCAAGAAATACCGGGTTACTTCCTGGAATCGGCCCCGTGAGGCCGTCCATCGCGAGATGCATCATCCCTAGAGCGCACCGGATGATCGACCGGGCGGTGTTTGCTCGCCATCACGGTCTCCGGTGACGGTCATCACGGAAGAGGGCACCTGCTCGTGTCAGGCTATGTCCTATCGCAGTCCCTGCGATGCAAGATCAGAACAAGGAAGGCCCTCCCCCATGTCACTAGCACAATTGTTTGCATCGATAAGAGAGCACCGCCGTCGCTCGGCCCAAGAAGCTTATGAAGAAGGGGCTCAGATTAAGAGACGGCTGCAAGAGTTGCTTGCCGTTCCCAGGCCGGCGCAGGTCGAAACCCACTCCACCAACGCTTGTGAAAACGACCCGACAGGCTACCGCGACGGTCGTCTACATTGCTCGTAGAGCCAGCGAGGACGCCACGCGGGTTACCCCGCATCGGACAGGCGAGAAGTTTGACCGCTCGGACGGCATGACTCCCAAGAACCGTTCGGTTCGCCCTCCCTCTCAAGAAACGAAGGTAACCGGAACGTGATGACGATCACACCGGGCAGAACGAGCAGCGGGTATGCTCGGCGTGATGTACACGATCAACAAAGACGCAAGCGGCGTGATCCTCGTCTGCCAGGACTGCCCACATACTGAGCGCGTCAACGAGTTCGATGAAAGGCTCGGTAGCCGTCGCACGCAGGCCGCAGGCGCCATGTTGAAACATGTACGCAACGAGCATGGCAAAGAGTCGATAGGGAATCCTAAGCCTCAGATCATGGAACGCTGGTATTGAGCTTAGTGACTTAGTGTGAAGGAATCCGACCCAGAGAGAACCTGCTCTGGGTCGTTTTTCTTTACATCCATATCATCTGCCCCATTCAAAACATCCACGGCCAGGTTGGGCGTCTCAGTGTCTTGTCTCATCAGAGTGATCGCCGGAGAGTGATCGCCGGCGGCAAAAACGAAAGCGCCCAGACTCAAAGAGTCGTTGGGCGCTATCGTTGAACAGCCCTCCCCCGAAAACTGCTCAATCCCAACTTAATCTCTGTGCTTAACTTCGTGAATGGCTCCTACGTGCCATGCGGCGGTACGAAAGTAACTGGAGGGCATCCCTACTGGCGGAGGGGTTGTAGGTGAATTCGGGAGTCCAATCCGCGGATTGTCTTAGCAGCGCGCGTTGCGTCCTGCTGTAATCTACATGACCGCATCCGCTAGCAAGAACAGGAAGAACCGCTTAAGATGTCCAGTCCCTCTCTTCCCGGCGCAAACTGGCACGGCATCCATTGGGTACGAGGTTCACGATGATGACGAATGCAAGCCCAACGCAAAATGTGGCCAATCAACTGCCCGCGGCAAACGGGCTGGCAATAGTTCGTGTCACGATCGGCGCAATGTTAGTGTGGGTCTTCTTCGAAAACCTGGGAAAGGGTCTCTACACTCCAGCGGGCTACGCAGGCCTGATCAACTATTACATCAAGGCGAGTCACTCGCCGGCCGCGTGGAAGGCGGTGATGGGTTTGGCGGCGAGTCACGCTGCGATGGCGGCTCCTATGCAGGCGGTGACCGAGATCGGTCTCGGGATACTGCTGGTCGTCGGTCTGCTGACGCGCCCGGCCGCCTTTATAGCGTTTCTGTACCTGGGCAGCCTTTGGGTGTCGGAGTGGGGCACGTCGTGGATTTGGGAGCTGCTGGTTCCGGTGATGGCAGCGCTTGCGCTCGCGGTGGGGCGGGCCGGTCGAGCATGGGGCGTCGACGCTTTGCTGGCGCGGCGCTGGCCGTCCTCCCCATGGTGGTGATTGGGCGTGTTGACTTGAGCGTATTAATTGAAAGAAGACCAAGTGCGAGTGTCGGTCGTCATTCCTACGCACAACGAAGCGCAGTCCATCGGCCGCGTCTTAGCTGATCTTCAATCTGCGGCCGATATTGTCACTGAGGTCTTGGTTGTAGATAGCAATTCAACCGACGGGACTCCCGAGATCGCCTCCAAGATGGGAGCCCGCGTCCTCCACGAACCTCGTCGCGGATACGGTCGAGCCTGTTTGACCGGGCTCGCCAGCGCGAGTGCCCCTGATGTTATCGTGTTCCTCGACGGCGACTATAGCGATCGACCGGCTGAGCTGCCGCTTCTCTTGGCTCCCATCATTGACGGCCGTGCCGATATCACGCTGGGTTCGCGCCTGGGGAAGCAGAGCATCCCTGGGGCTTTGCCTTGGCATGCCGCGTTTGGTAATCGCCTCGCGGCTGTCCTGATCAGGCTTTTGTACGGTCTAAGGATAAGCGACCTCGGACCGTTCCGCGCCGGGCGCGCCGATGTCCTTCGCCGGCTTGAGCTCCAAGAGAACACCTACGGCTGGGCGGTTGAAATGATCCTGAAAGGCGCCCTCGGGGGATTCCGAATCGTTGAGGTGCCGGTGAGTTATTATCCGCGCATCGGAAAATCGAAGATCAGCGGTACGCTGAGGGGCACTGTCGGAGCGGCGTGGTTCATCCTCAGCCTGATAGTGCGCTATTATTTTCGGCGTCGAAGGGCCGGAATGCCGACGGCCAGCTTGTCGAGTCAGCTTGGTACAGCGATCTCCTATGGAATCCTCCAGCGAAAATACAGCACATTCGCGCGACGGGGACTGCACGCTGGTAATCATGGCAAAAGCACCGAGGCCGGGCATGGTCAAGACCCGTTTGGCTCAGAGCCTTCCGTCTAGCGCGTCACCGCGCTCTATCGCTGCCTCCTGGACGACACCATGGCGCTGGCGCAGTCCCTGGGCACTGTGGAAGTTGCCATTATGTGCCCCGGCTCGGATGTCGACGAACTAGCGTGCTTGGCCGGTAATGCGGTGGGCGTCGTGGCGCAGAAAGGTGAGGGCCTTGCGGCAGGCCTGACCTCGGTGTTTGCACACTTCGCGCGGCTGGCCGGCAGCGCGTCGTTGCCTTCAACAGCGACAGCCCCCATCTGCCGGCGTTCTGTTCTTGAAGAGCGCGTTCGAGGCGCTCGCCGCACACGACGTGGTGGTTGGACCGACACACGATGGCGGCTATTATCTCGTCGGGGCCAAGGCTGCTCATCCAACGCTTTTCGATGGCGACGGCATGGGCACCAAAGCGCGCTGGAGAGACTCTGCTGGCTCGCGCTCGCGGACTGCAGCTTTCCGTTGGCTTCACGGATCCTTTTTACGACATCGACGTGGAGGACGACTTGACTCGGCTTGGCCGCGGAATTGCGGCTCGCTCCGGCGAGGGCGCCACGAACGGCGGCGTGGCTGAAAGAGTGGGGAGCTAGAGCGGTCTGGCAGCAGTTGCGGACGGGCACGGGAGAACTGTGAAGCTCACGCCATCCCGCAGGCTGTATGTTTTCGGCGCCATCTTGCTTGTGGCGCTGACGATCTGCTCACGCAACTTCGGCGATCGAGGTGGGCCGTACTTCATGGCCTCTTTGGCCGTTGCTGGCATCGCGTACCTCCTCGCCATTCGTGAGTTCTTCTCCACGCCAAGATTTCCGCAGCCGCGTCATCGTCATCGGGCTCGCGCTGGCTGCTCTGTGGCATCTTCCATTTCTACTGACGCCGCCGGGTTCAGATGATGACATTCATCGCTATCTTTGGGATGGCCGCGTGCAGCGGCTCGGCTATAACCCTTATATTGTCGTTCCCAGCGATCCTGCGCTCGGCGGGTTGCACACACCCGAGACCCGCACGCTGAACAACCCGGATTTACCGAGCCCATATCCAGCGGGCGCTGAGCTTTTCTTCCGCGCCGTAACCGCGATTCATGAGTCTATCTTTGCGCTGAAAGTGGCATTTGTAGTTTGCGATTTGGCGATCGTTCTCGTTTTGCTCGATATCTTGCGTCGCAGTGGGCAAGGAGCGCACTGGGTTCTGGCTTATGCCTGGAACCCACTGCTGGCGATGGAAGTGGCGGGCAGCGGTCACATCGATATTGTCGGCGTGCTGCTGCTGTTGGTGTCTTTCGCCGCGCTGGGACGGCGCTGGCGTGCGGTTGCAGCCCTGGCATTTGGGCTGGCGGTTGCAGTGAAATTTCTCCCGATTGTACTGCTGCCACTCTACTGGAGGCGCGTTCGTATGCGCGACGGCGCGCTGGCGGCAGTCGTGGTCGGACTTCTATACGTGCCATTTCTCAACCACGGGCGGATTCCGATCGGCTCGCTCGGCACTTACGTGCAGAGTTTCCGCTTTAATGATCCGGTGTTTGCAACGCTCGAGCGAGTGGCGGCTCCGCAGCTTGTAGTTGGGCTGGCAGTGCTCGTCGGCTTTCTTACCGCAATCTGGCTGAGAAGCAAGAGTCGGCGGCATGGTCTTCGGACGCATTTGCTTGGCCGATGGCAGCATCGCTTCTATGTGCGCCGGTCGTATATCCGTGGTACCTGCTCTGGCTGCTGCCGTTCCTGCGGTCGGCCTCGACGGTGCCGATCATCATCTGGACAGTCAGCATTATCCCAACTTACTACGTTTGGCATTTGCGCACGCTTGGCCGTCCGTGGTTGGTTCCTGGCTGGATTATGCTGCTGGAATACGGATCCGTGGCAATTGCCGGCGCAATTGTCGGGTTTCGCCGGTTTACACGACCGGCAGTGCCCGGATCATTCAACGGACTAGGTGCATCCTGGCGTCAGGTGCGGCCTAAAGCGTACGCTCCGACACGAATTCCTGCATCCGGAAGCCTGTGACCGTCATCCTAGACAGCATCCGTTCAATTCACCGAGGAGCGAACTCCATGACAAAATCGAGCCGTGCAACGATGATCCGTTTTCTGGCTTTCGGAGTGCTGGTCCTTGCTGCAAACTCCGTGGGCGCAGAAGCGCCCGCCAATTCTCGAACAGATCGCCAAGACCTATGGTCTCGATTCGTATGGGCAAATCGAGGCCATCCGCTACACCTGGAACGGGGAAATCACCGGACTCTTCAAAGCTGCTCACACGTGGGAGTGGGAGCCCAAGACCGGCAAGGTCTCCTACGAGGGAAAGGATAAAGACGGCAAGCCGGTCAAGGTTACCTACATGCGCTCCGAGCTCAGCAGCCAAACCGACGCCGTGAAAAACGAAATCGAACCGGCTTTCGTCAACGATAACTATTGGCTTCTGTTCCCTTTCCATGCTTACTGGGACACCAGCGCCACCGTGACCGATGAAGGTATGAAGAAACTGCCGATGGGCGCCGGCTCGGCCGAGCTGGTCGCGGTGAAGTATCCCGCGGAAGCTCGGCGGCTACACGCCCGGCGACACATGGGACCTCTACGTCGGCAAAGACAACCGCGTCGAGTACCTTGTCTTCCACCACGGCGGGACCGAGAAGCCGAGCCTCGTCAACGCAACCTGGGCAGGCTACAAAAAGGCAGGTCCTCTGCTGATCTCAACCGAGCACCGCGGCACCGCCGATGGCAAGCCCCTGCACATCTTCATTTCTGACGTGTCGGTTAAGCTGACGGGCTCAGACAACTGGATGGACGCGAAATAATTTAGAAGGAGGAACCCTATGAAACGGATCGCTTTCTTGCTGGTTGCAGTTGCAGCGGTGGCCGGCGTTGTCGCCTTCACGGCCCCCGCATCTGGACACGCCGATGGAGAGGCCGCCCCGATCTTCGGAATCAAGATTCCCCCCGGATACCGCGACTGGAAGTTGATCTCCGTGGCCCACGAAGAAGGCAACCTCAACGATTTGCGTGCCATTCTGGGCAACGACGTAGCGATCAAGGCCTACCGGGAAGGGAAGCTTCCGTTCCCGGACGGCACAATCATTGCCCGGCTAGCCTGGAGTTACGTCCCGTCGGAGGAAAACAACAAAGTCTTTGGCCGTCCCCAATCTTTCGTTGCCGGGTCCGCCCACTGAACGTTCAGTTTATGGTCAAGGACTCAAAAAAGTACGCCGCGACGGGCGGCTGGGGGTTCGCTCAATTCAAAGACGGCAAACCTGACGACAAGGCGATGCTCAAAACCTGCTTCCCCTGCCACGAGCCTGTCAAAGCTCGCGACTTTGTCTTCACCCATTACGCACCTTAATACCGAGAACCAGATCATTAATACGTCGCGCAGTTGGCGGAGGAACCTGTTCCCGCGTCAAACACTGGAAGCTTTTGGGGAATCCTACCTGGCAATCACTACGGTGGTGCAGGAACTGCTCAGCTTGGGCAGATCGCGGGCGGCGGCCATGCGGACCCGCAGGCTCGGGCGTTCCCCGCGAACGATCGGACAGTAATAGTCAGGCTCTAGCAGCGCGCCCTGGAGGCGTCGACGTCCGGCACAGCCACCATGGCATGAGTCCCGGAACTCGCAAGGCTGGCACGCCTCGGGAAGCGTGCGGGCTTGGTCGAAGGGCGCGGAGTCTAGAATGTCGAGCCCCATCGAGATCAAATCCGACAGCGGCTCCCCCGATCCTGGCCAATAAACGCAGGGCTGTGTGGTGGCGCGCGGCGTAACCCTCACGGTGCTTACGCCACATCCTCCCCGGAGCGGCGGGAGGCCCGCCATCGCTCGAACCAGCGGCTCGCCAATGGCGATCACGTCCGTTTCCGCAAAGAGACGCCGGAACCCCTCCCAATACTCTTCGTAGGACAACGCATAGATGTCGGATCGCACCGCCTGGTACACGTTCACACGCAGAGGGGCGTCAAACTGTTTGGCTACTCGCGCGACCTCCGCCAGACGCAAGTAGTTCGCCTTCATCATGACCGCGACGATGGTTACAGGCACGCCGAGCCTTACGCAACGTTCTGCTTGCCGGTGGATCAGCTCCCAATTGCCGTTTCCGCGCTGTGCATCCTGTTCCGCTTGCGTCGGGTAATCGAGAGAAAACTCAATGTCGTGAAAGGCGCGCAACTCGTTGTCTTCCAACACAGCAACACTGTGGCCGTTGGAAGTGATCGTAAGCTTGATGGGTTTTTTGCGCAGGTACGCCAGAATCGCTTTAAAGTCCGGATGCATGCCGTTCTCGCCGGTGCCCAGATTCACCGAACGGATCGGCAGTCGTTCCATGACGGACTTCACTTGATCCAGAGAGAGGCGATCAGTGCGGGCTGGATCCCGGTAGCAGAAGGCGCAGGAGAGGTTGCACTCGTTGGTGAGCCCGAGCCCAAGCGAAATCGTGGCATCAGGCGCCCTCGCGCCGGATGGGATGGATGAAGATTTGCCGGCGACGTTATTCATGGACCATTCTCCATCAACCATCAAGGCAAACGCGCGAAGCATTGTGTGTAGCGCGCGACTGCGGCATACTCTGGCCGGCTGCTCAGTTTGCGCTCCAGTTCAAAAATCCGTTCGTAGTCTGCGCTGCGAGAAATCCGCGACGGCAAGTAATCCGCAAGGACGCGTACACCCCGCTCGGCAATCACTCCGAGCGACGCCGCTTTCAGCATGGCTTGCAGGCTATCTGACGTAAATAGTCGTACCCGGCCTCCGTACAAAGACTCTTGTCCCCACTCAGCGGTGAGGTTATTTTCCGCAACCGCCAAATCGCCTGCTTGGATAGCGGCCTTGAATACTTCGCCGGCCCGGTTCCGCACCAGGACTGACAGTATCGCTGATGAATCCCGCAAGGCGCGAGCCGCGCCGCACAACACAGCCATCGGGTCGTCGAGATATTCCAGGACGTTGTGGCACAGAATTACATCGAACGATGCAGTGTGAAACAAGTTCGTCAACCGCGTAGCGTCCCCATGTTGCAGTACGACTTTGTCCGTAACTCCTGCTTCCTGTGCTGTGCGTTTCGCTATATCCAGCATCGCCGGAGACGAATCCAGCAGCGTAACGTGCATGCCAAGACGCGCCAGGCGAACCGCCGTCGCTCCTGTGCCGCACCCGACATCCAGCGCACACAACGACTTCTCGGCCTGCGACCGGGGAAGAAAATCCTCCAGGTTGGCGAATGCCAAGTCGGTGCGCAATCGGCCCTCGGGTGTCTCGAGGTAGGCGACATAATCTTGCGCACCGTTCTGGAATCGTTCGTTGTCGGCCATGGTGGTCATCTTTATGCGACGCTCATTCATGCGACGATTCAAGCGAAGCCGTTCTCCGATCCAGTCGCTGGCAAGAACCAATGCGTAGATCAAGAGGATAAGGGTAGTCAAGCCAGGGTAGAAACCGAGTTGGACGTTGTTGTAGATTACCTGCCCCAGTCCGCCCCACGTTTCAGAGTACATTTTGCTCAGCACGCCCAGCAAGCGGACGGCTGGATCCATGACGGAGCTGTCCCACGTGGACCACGCGCATTTGCACGCCCCACAGGTCTGAAAGTGGCCGGCCGCGGACTGGGCAATGCCGCATGAGTAGCTGGATCACTTTAGACTCTCCGACGGCAAGAGGTCCTCTTCCCACTTCTCCACGCCTGGCGTGAACGACGCCCTTGAGCAAGGCGACGAAAGCGTCGAATGTTTTGCGAGCGTCGCCAATCAAGTAATAAAACGCTTCCCAGTTATCACTATCCTCGCCGTCGTGATTCGGAATCACATATTGGAAGTGCCACGCCCCTTGCAGTTCGCGGTAGGCACTTGAGGCGCGAGTCTCCACGTTTTCCAAGTCCTTAGCCGATAGGTCTCCTTTTTGGCGCCGAGTCCGCCGCAAGAGCTTGCGCCGCATGATATCTGTGAGGAGTTCCTGAAGCGACACGTTGCGCTCAGGCGCCTTTAGGAAAGCGATCTCTTCCTTTGAAAGCGGTGAGAGAAAAATACTGAGTCGGTTAACATCCGCGAGGCGAGGATGCGTCTGCAGTGCCCGGGCCACACTTGGAACCCCCTCGAAGAAGACATCGCCGCGTCGCAGCAAAGACTCGAGTTCCTGAACATCTAGTGCTTGTAGGTCATCGCGCGCCTCCAGCACCGCGTATCGATTGTCCTTCCTCAACGCTTCCACATGTGCCCGCGTGCGAAAATGATAGTCCACGCCGTCGAGTTCGCCGGGACGTGGAGCGCGGCTGTTAACGAGCACTAGTTTGTGAAACTGCGTGCGCAGCTCAGGATAGAACTTGCCAAGGGACTTGAAGAGCGGACTCTTCCCGACACAGGAAGGTCCGCTAAGAATTACAAGACGTCCAGTCTCGTCAGCGCTCATGGTTTACCACCTCGTGGAGAATATATAAGCGGTGATCTCGCCCGTCTTTGGATTTAGCTTGCCAACGTAACCGCCGGAGATCGCGGTGAACCAGGTGTTGCCCTCTTTATCGGCGACCCGCCCGTACGGACCGGAATCGGGTGTCTTCAAAGGATATTCCTTGAATTCTCCGGTCTTCGGATCGAGTCGACCCAACTTGTTCGCGCCGTGCCCGGTATACCAAAGCGAGCCATCAGGCGCGACTGCCGGATCGTGCGGCCGCGACTTCGGCGTCGGCAATTCGTATTCCTGGATCTGTACATCCAGCGTGCCCACCGTCACGGAACCAGCGAGCGTGGCAGCCAGCATGAACAAGCCCAGTTTGAGTAGAGACATAGATGCTCTCCTTACACGAAAATTGTAGCCCTTGCTAGGGGCTCGGCGATGAGCTAGCCGGCTTTGACCCATGGAACATGGACCCACGCGGAGGAGGTGAATTCTGAACTAGCAAACTTCCTTGGGAAAGGGGCTGGCCAGTGTGCAGTCTCAGCGCCCCATCGCGAAGCAGTTGCGTAACTGTCGGGTGGAGCGGCTGAACGTCCTTCACTTGGCCGACATCACAAGCGACAGCGCAATCAGCATCGCCAAGGTTGTGATCAGCGAAACGCACCGTGCAACCTTCGGCTGTGAAAGTAGCGCCCATCATGTGTTCTGAAATGTAGCAAGGTTCTCATGGAAGCCTCCTCGCTGGTGGCGCTCCGGCTCCAGGCGTCTGGAAAGAGATACAGTGAACAGGCGTGGCTGCCTTCGCGCGATCACTGAGATGAATGCAACCTTCCAACGTTCGGCACATCGCTAATGATGGGATAAGGAATCGTGACAGCCGCCCTCGCCAGACACTACTGAAGTCGGAGACAATGGTCGGAGATAATGAAAGAAAGACCGAATATGAACAGCCCACTCAATTCATCGCTGCCGCGTCTTGCCCTCTGCCTGTGCGCCCTGCTCGCCTTCTCTGTTGCCTGCAACCGGGGACCATCGCAGCCCAGCGCGGCCACCGGCCAACCCGCTGCCAAGCGCTATTCCCTCAAAGGCAGGGTCGTCTCCGTGGATAAGAACGCGGGCACAGCCAACATCGACAACGAACCCATCGCCGGCTTCATGGACGTGATGATCATGCCCTACACCATCAAGCCTCCTTCCAGGCTCGATCAACTGCAACCCGGCGACTCCATCACTGCTGACGTCGTCGTCGAGTCTGACAAATACTGGCTGGAAAACGTGAAAGTGACCGGGCACTCCCAATCTCCCGCCGCCAAACCGGCAGCAAGTGTGCACATCCCCACGCCCGGCGATCCGGTGCCGGACTTCAAGCTCATCAATCAAAACGGCAAGAACATTTCCTTGCATCAATATCGCGGCCAGACCCTGCTTCTCACTCTGATCTACACGCGGTGCCCGTTTCCCGACTTCTGCCCACGCGTCAGCCACGAGTTTGCTGCGATAGACCGGCAGGTGCAGGCTGACCCCGCCCGTTACGGAAAAACGCACCTGCTGAGCGTCAGCTTCGACCCCGTGCATGACACGCCGAAGGTTCTGCGCGCGTACGGCTTCTCCTCCGCCGGAAGCAAAGACCCTGCGCTGTTTAAGCACTGGGAGTTCTCCGCGATTCCGGCATCCGAGCTGCCTGCGTTCGCCGGCTATTTCGCTCTGACCTACAAAGAGGAAGGCGGACTGATTACCCACTCGCTCAGCACCGTAGTCATCTCTCCCGATGGAAAGATCTTCAGGTGGTACCACGGCGCCGACTGGCAAGCTTCCGACTTGTTACGGGATGTGGCGGCTGCGTCGCACCCTGTCAGTTGACTGCGTGCGGCAAAATGAGGGAAAACACCTTAAGATACGTTAGATACGTTCTGGTGTTGTTCGCGGCTCTGGGACAGGTCAAAACTGCAGGCCCGGCCAGTGCCCAGGTTGATCTGAAAGCAAATGCTTCAATGATGGCCACAATCTCCGCCCGCACTGCAGACGCGCAGCCCGTATTATGCACCTCCACCGAAACTGCCATACCGCCCGAAAGTATCGCCGCGCCTCCAGCTCCGGCAAACCATGCGCCACCCGTGCGAGGATTCTTGCTGCGGAGGTAGGGAAGGCGGAGTACGATCGGGGCCTGTGGCGATACCTGTTGCCATCCCCGCTGCGAGGCGCAAACGCGGAAATCCTAATTGGGGCTTCCCATTCCGCCCGCTTCCGCTCTACCTATTGAATTCGAACTGAGTGTCAGGCCCGTCGCTCGTCCAGAATGTGCGATTGCCACTGCAAATTCATTAATAAACACTAGGCGACCACTCGTTACCTACCTGCCCCGTGCACGCTGGGAATGCTAGCGAAGGAGTTGTCGAGCGCGGCTCTTGGTCGATCTGCGTCCGCAGGCCCGCTCCCGGCCAACTTTAGCTCCGTTTTCTGAATCATTTGCGACCACAAGGAATCCGGATCCGAATCGAAAACCGTTCCTGCATCCGCCTGAAAAATGAACCACGCGCCCAGTTCCACCTCCTTCCGCAGTTGATCGCTAGTCCATCCGGCGTAGCCCAGATAAACATGAAAACCGCTAGGGTCAGGTCGAGCCGAGATGGTCTGTTCGAAGAGGGTCTTCGTGGAAATCAGGTAAACCGCACCGAAAATGTGCTGAGCTCCTTCGACCTTCGCCGGCGACTGGAGCAACGCAAACACCGCTGGAGTTTCTACCGGACCTCCGAGATAGACCGGGTCTGAAAGGTGTTTCGCCGCCTTGAGCCCTTCAAGCACTCGTGAAAGCGGGACATCTGTGCGCCGGTTAAGAATCAGTCCGACCACACCTTCGGCATCGTAGTGAATCAGCAGGACTACCGTCTTAGCGAAATGCGGATCGGCGAGCCCCCGGCTGGCCACCAGCAACTTTCCGGCACCCAGATCCTTGGCGTTTTTGGATTGGACCGGAAGAAAAACGGTCGGCCGGATTTCGTTTTTCGCGCGGAATGCCTTGACCCAGTTCGATCGGCCTAGCCTATTCGCCGGCGGGCCCATGTACCAGAGCGGCCCATCGGGGGCAAGCGCCGGATCGTGCGGCCGCGAATTCGGCGTCGGTACATCAAATCCCTTGATCTGAACGTTTAACCTTCCCACCGCAAGGAAAGCAATAGTCGTGGCCAGCATTGTGAAAAAGCACAGTTTGCGTAGAGCCATGGCTGCTCTCCTCACTGGGAATCACGTCCTTTGTTCCGAATGCCCTCGCACGCCAGTTGAAATTATAGTCAATAGCCTGCGGGGAGGCGTGGTTTCGTGACTATTACACTCAGCGTGGCTGCGGCGAGAGCAGCGTCACTATTGCTTTCTCAACCAAGGAAATGAAGCCAATCTTACGACCATGCGGGATGTATAGAACTTGGCAGGTCTGTGTGCGAATAGTGTGCCAGATCGATGAAAATGTTGTGGCCAGTAAGCCGTCTCGCTGACTTTCGGCCGATCAGTCGGCTACGGTCCTTCCAGTTGCATAACAGCAGCATATCTTTCCATGTATGGTCGCCAATCGTGTGCCCGACTCCGGCTAGGCAGATCTCATTCCGTGTGGTTTTTCTCTTGTCTTTCAGGGCACAAACAACTCTTGAATCGTCCACGTCGCTGATCGTTTGAGGAAACGTGGCCGTGGCACAGCACCTCCGCGGGGAATAAGATGGGCTAGGCATGATCCTTTCCGACAACGAGACGAAACTGGACCTCCTCAACAACGGGGCCATTGCTAAGACGATCGTTATGCTCATCCGGGAACGTCCGGAGCAGCCGATCACGATCGGAGTGCATGCCGACTGGGGCGCCGGACAATCGAGCGTGCTAGAGATGATCGAACTCGCGCTTGAACCGGACAAAGACGTTCTCTGTTTGAAGTTCAACGGATGGTGCTTTCAGGGGTTTGAGGACGCCAAAATTGCACTCATCGAAGGGATCGTCACAGCGCTTATCGAAAATCGTCCTGCGCTCACGAAGACAACGGAGGCATGCGCGTCAAATTCCAGTGCCCGCACCCGTGACAATCCCAATCTTGCCCTGCAGATGTTCACTCATGACAAATCAGTTTAAGGCCAATGCCAGAAAGTGACATTCTTTTGGCGGTTCTACGCGACTACTGGGTCATTGGCTTGAGCCACTCCCTAGTGGCTTTCGCATTCTGCTAGGCTATTGCTTTCATCCACCGCGGGCGAGTTCCGCCCGCCCGGAGTTTCCTATGAACGAAGATGTCGCCTCAACTCTGCGACTGCTCGACGAGGCGCTAGCTCGTTACGTTCGGCCGGACACCTTTCCCCTGGCCATCCGCATGATCAAGCCGGGGGAAGCGGTTCCCGAAGGCGTGAAGGTCCCGAGCAAGAGCCTGGGCGAGCAATGGATCGTGTGCCAGTCGATCGGGGTGGCGCGCCGCTACGGCTGGAGCATCGCCGTGGGCCGCGACGATGTCATCTGCCCGCTGGCCGCCATCGCCTTCGGCTTTCACCGGCCCAACGACGAATACCTGAAGGGCTTTGCCTCGGTCGGCATGTACTGCAAGGACGAAGAAGCGGCTGCCAGCCTGGAAGCCAGCACCTGGAGATTCGAGCCCGGCACCTACGATTACGTCTGCGTCGCGCCGCTGAACCGGGCCAACTTCGAGCCGCACGTCGATCGCCGTGTACGCCAACAGCGCGCAGGTGCTGCGGCTGGTCCATGCCTCGCTTTATAAGCGCGGCGGGCGCGTGGTCTCGACCTCCGGCGGACGCCTGGATTGCGCCGAGATCGTCATCCAGACCCTCACCACCAACGAGCCCAAGGTGATTCTCCCCTGCACCGGCGATCGCGTCTTCGGCATGGCACAGGACAACGAGATGGCTTTCGCCTTTCCCGTGGTCGTATGCGCAGGAGATCATCGAAGGCCTGGAAGGCACCCACAAGGGCGGCACGCGTTACCCGATCACCGTCGCCATGCGCGATACGGTGACCATGCCCAAGTCGTATCAGGAGCTGATGAAGATGTTGGGGGAGCGCGAGGCAGCGGCAGCAAATAAAAGAGATTAGAACGGCTCCCCTGAAGCATAACGGACCCAACAATCAGACCCATGCGGATGCCGGAGTTCGCCAAGATTCAAGCAACGCAGTTGGGAACTGGTTGCGAAGGAGCCAAGCTTCGCATGAATTTTGGCATCGGCGGGCGGAGTCTTCGAGGATGCTAATATCTCAGCCTGTGATGTCGATACCCACCACCATGCGCGCCGTGCAGCTTCGAGCTTATGACGGCAACCTGGAAAGTATCGCCGTTGTTGAGTTACCTGTGCCTCGTCCCGGACCGGGACAGGTACTAATCCGCGTCGCCGCGTCGCCGATCAATCCATCGGACCTGATGTTCATTCGAGGTCTTTATGGCTTCAAGAAACCTCTTCCCGCGACACCCGGGTTTGAAGGCAGCGGTACGGTCGTCGAGGCCGGGAGCGGGACGATGCCGCGGTTCCTCAAGGGACGGCGTGTAGCCTGTGCCGCTGCAGACCCGAACATCGCCGGCGGCATGTGGGCTGAATACCTCGTCACCTCCGCGCAATTGTGCGTGCCGCTGAGCAAGCAGGTGGACATGGAACAGGGCGCGACGATGCTCGTCAACCCGCTTACAGCGTGTGCCCTGATGGAAGAGGCTCGCCTCGGCCGACATCGGGCAGTCGTTCAGACGGCCGCAGCGAGCGCACTCGGACGTATGGTGGTGCGGCTCGGGCAGAAGTTTTCCATTCCTACCATCAACATTGTGCGTCGCGCTGAGCAGGTGGAACTCCCTACGCAACATGGGCGCCGAGCACGTACTGAATACTAGTGATCCCGGATTCGATGCCAGCCTTGCAGATCTCTGCCACCGGCTCGGGGCCAGCGTCGGCTTCGACGCAGTGGCTGGGGAAATGTCCGCACGCGTGCTACGCGCGCAGCCCCCCGGGAGTCGTCTGCTCGTTTATGGCGCACTGTCGCTGGAGGCGAGCCAGATCGATCCGGCATCGTTAATCTTCGAGGGAAAACGTGTGGAGGGCTTCTGGCTCAGCGCATGGCTGCGCCAAAGAAACATGCTTAGCCAACTCCGCGTTACACGCCACGTCCAGCAAATGCTTGCCGGTGATCTGAAGACCGAGATTCAGGCTCGGCTTCCGCTTAAAGAGATCGCGCGCGGTTTGGAACAGTACGCATCCGAACATGACGGGTGGAAAGATTTTACTGCTACCTTCTTAAGGACGGGATGCGGTTTAGATTCGGGAAGATTGCCCACCGATCCCGTTCACGCGCCCGCTGCGGCGCCTCCACGACCCGAGACGTGACCGTCCTATCGGAATACAAGGTCAGGTCGTCGATGAGCTAGAACGGATTGACCTGGGGAAAATGAATCTTCAGCTTATAGCAAATGAAGAGAACCAGGATCGCGCCCAGTGTGGAAAAAATGAGGCCGGCGGGATGATATCGTTCGTTTGTCGGGCGCGAAAACATGTGGGTAACGGCGCCGCCGATGATCGATCCGATAATGCCGAGCACGATCGTCCAGAAGATCGTTATATGCACGTGCATCACCGATTTCGCGATAACCCCCGAGATTAGCCCAATAAGAACATACCAGATTAAGTGAAACATACTTTTTCCTCCAGCGTTTGCCTTCAGAATGTCGTCGAGTATAACCCAGGGTTTGGCAATTAACCAGACTTTCCCATGGCATTGATCGGCTTTCCAAATTGAAACTCAAGAATTAGCCATCCAGGTAATAGGTTCCAGCCAAGAAGCCGCCATAGACCCAGTCGGCAACCAATCGGTTTAACATAAATTTCTTCTCTGATGGCTCTGAGATCGCATTACTCCTACATTGTGCGGCTGGGCTCAGCCGTTCACGACTGCCGATCCCCGCTCAAATCCCAGATCAATCTTCTGCCGCCCAGCCTGAATTGCTGCCTCAATCGCGGACTCCTGCGTGCGGAATGTGTCGGGCATTCCTTACAATGAATCTCCCATGAAAAGCATTCGCCTACTGATCCTTTTGATTCCGCTTTGCGCTTGCGCCCAGTCCGGCCAGAAGGCGGATCTCGTCTCTGCCGCCCATAAGACTCTGGCCGTTGTGTCCGGTCAACTGCGGGCGCAAGGGCTCGAGCGATCAGTCGACGTTCTGCGTGATCGCTGGGGAGTCGCCCACATCTACGCGCAGAACCAGCACGATCTGTTCTTTGCCCAGGGAGTGGTCGCTGCCCAGGATCGCCTCTTCCAAATGGAGCTCTGGAAACGCGCTGGCCAGGGACGGCTGGCTGAAATTCTCGGTCCTTCCGCGCTGCCCCGCGATGTGAACGCCCGCGCGTTGCGCTATTACGGCGATATGAAGGCGGAATATGAAAGTTACTCGCCCGACACCCAGGCAATCCTCACTGCGTTTACCGACGGCATCAACTCCTATATCGCCAGCCTCACCGATCCTGGTGGACCTGGTTTGCCCATCGAATTTCAACTCGCTGGATTTTCGCCCGATACCTGGCATCCGGAAGACTGTCTGAACCGCATGGCCGCTTTTTCTATGACCGGCAATGCCCTCAGCGAGCTCGAACATGCCCAGGCTCTCGCTGAACTCGGCGCGGAGAAAACTTCGAAGCTGTTTAATTTCGATCCCGCGATCGCGCTCGACCCAGCCCCTCTTCTCGATTTCACCGGACTCTCTCCCGAGCTGCTGAGGAATCTTGTCGGCAGCGATCGGCGCATTGATTTCCCGGCGCACTCACTCGAAGGGAGTAACAACTGGACCATCTCCGGCGTGCTCACCGCCAGCGGCAAGCCGCTGCTCGCCAATGATCCGCACCGCGTCATCGGGCTGCCTTCGTTGCGCTACATCGTTCACCTCGTCGCTCCCGGATGGAACGTCATCGGCGCAGGTGAACCCGGACTGCCCGGCGTCGCGCTCGGCCACAACGAACACATTGCCTGGGGATTCACCATCTTCGGTCTCGACCAGCAGGACCTCTACGTAGAAGAACTAAATCACGCGAATCCGCTTGAGTACAAAACGGAGGTGGGCTGGAAGAAGATGGAAGTACGGCGAGAGGTATTCTTGGTCAAAGGCGCGGCGGCAGCAGAAGTCAACCTGAAATTTACGCGCCACGGCCCCGTGCTCTGGGATAACGGAAAACGCGCGCTTGCTTTGCGATGGGTCGGAAGTGAGCCAGGGACGGCCGGTTACCTGGCATCACTGGCAATTGACCGCGCACAGAATTGGGACCAATTCGAATCGGCAGTGGCGCGCTGGAAGGTTCCTTCCGAGAATATTGTGTATGCCGATAACGCTGGCAACATTGGCGAGCAGTCTGCCGGACTGGCGCCTTTGCGGAACTGGACTGGCCTTTTGCCAATTCCCGGAAGCAACAACTACAACTGGACGGGGTTTGTCCCGACTTCAGAGCTGCCACATTCCCTTAATCCGAAGGAAGGCTTCGTAGCCACCGCCAATCACAAGATGATTCCGGAACACTATCCCTACAATGTCGGCTTCGAATGGGCGCCACCCTATCGGGTCGCTCGCATCCGTTCTGTAATCGAGAGCGCAAAGCAAGACCACCACAAGCTGACCACGGCTGACATGGAGTCGCTGCAAAACGACGACACTTCGCTTCCTGCGCTGGAGTTTCAGAAGTTCGTGCGGTCCACGCCGCTGAAAGATGATCCCGCGCTCAAGAGCTTTCTGCGCTGGGACGGAGAACTCAGGCGCGAGTCGTCAGAAGCTACTCTGTATGAAGTCTGGTTCCAACAAGTTTGCCTTGCGCTCAGGGAACGCTTTTCGAAAGAGCGTGGCGGCCACCTTCAAAAGCTCAGCGGACGGTACGCCGATCTGCCAGCCGACACGGCGCTGCGCATTCTCACGAATCCTGACAACGATCTCTTTGGCGACAAGCCTCTCGCTGGTCGCGACCAGGTTCTGGCGGATACGTTGAGGTCTGCGCGCAAAGAGCTCGAGAAGATACTGGGTTCCGATGTATCGCGGTGGTCATGGGGCAAGTTACACACCGTCCACTTCCGCCACGCGCTTGACGAGCAGCCCGGCGTGAAAGACTTGGTTGACCTCGGCCCTCTATCGCGTCCTGGTGACAAATACACGGTGAATGCCACTGGCGCTTATGGCGATTCTTGGGAACAGGTTTCGGGCGCGAGCTATCGCGAAATTCTTGACACCAGCAATTGGGATCAATCGGTCGCCATCAACACGCCCGGCCAGAGCGGCCAACCGGGCAGTCCGCACTACTCTGATCTGATGCCGCTGTGGGACGCCGGCCGTTATTTTCCGCTACTCTATTCTCGGAAGGCTGTGGAAGGTGAAACCAAGGATCGGCTGGTGCTACGACCCTAAGTGTCTGGCCCTCGGAAGACAGTCAAGAATTGACCCGCCACTCTGCGACCACGCGGTTGGGTTCAGAGAAACGAAATGGCATGGAGAACGGTACGGATTTTTCCCGCGATCACCGATGAATCAGGGCGGCCAAAGTGGCAGTGCTCAGAGGAAGCCACGAAACTGACGTATTCCAGTGTCCTTGGAGTGCCTAACAAGACCTTTTCTCACACTAGAAGGTGATGCGCAGCCCAAACTCGATTTGCCGTGGCGATCGTCGGTGGTCAAGGACATGGATCCAGTCGTGGAAAGCGCGATCCTGCGCTGCCTACAGAAGGATCCCGCGCTTCGGCCGTCTTCGAGAAGTCCAGCCGACGCTTGGGACTGGGCCCCAGTCCATCGGGGCGGATCACGAGCTACCCGGAAGTTATGCCCCGAAACAATCTGTCAACGACGTAGGCCAGAAGTCCGCTTGTAGGCGATCTCCCGGAAGCCCGTTTCTGGATTGGCCGCCATTCTGTGGCTTTCCTACCGTCTAAGTGGAGGCGCTTACTCTATTTCGTTTCTGACCCGCTCTGACGCCTTAGCCAAGAGGCAAGCTGATCCTGCTGCTGCGTTCTCATTTCGGCGCAATAGTTAATCCGCTCCATCGACTGTCTGAGAGAGCGTTCTGCGGCAGGAGCAGGATGAGCGGCGAAAAAGGCCATGACCTCATCGCGCATGTCGGCGTCGCAGAAGGAGCCGGTAGCCTGCACAATAGCGGGCCCGGCGTATGGGCCGCCTAACTTTTCAATGCTGGCCCAGTGGTCTTGAACAAAGCTCCAGGCTTGTTTTTCCACCGTTGCGCTCTGCATGACAGACGCGATTACATAGGGACTGTCCTGCGAACGCACATCGGGGGACAGCGCAAATTGCAAAGTTCGATCGACCAATTTGGGATCGCGGAAGCGGCCGAGGGCATAAACGTCACGGAAATAAATCTCTGGTGTTTTGGCGCCCTTCAAATCGGCCATGATCTTGTCGTACAAAGCCGCATCTCCGGTGGAAGCCGCCACCGGCAGCGCAACCGACGCGATCTCGTGGTTCACAGAATCTGGGTCAGCCAGAGCCTGCTCGGCCAGTTTTCGAGCAAGGGCCTGGGTTTGCGGGTCGCGGCCAATATAGGCGAGCGAGAACAACAGTTTCCCACGCAGAGTGCTCAATGACTCGCGTTCGCCTGGCTTCGGTGTCCAGCCGATTTCTTCGGCGATTGGAGACAGGAGCTGACGTACCCACAACCTATAGGATTCGCGATCGCTATCATTGGTCAGGCGCTCGCCGATGTAATTCAGCTGAGAAAACAGTTGCCTCAGCACCGCGTCATTGCGGTCGGACTTGAGACCCTCCGCCAAGTTCAGATAGTCCCCAATCGGTTCACGATTTACTGAGACAGAAGCGATGACGTCGGACAGTAGCATGATGCGTTCGGCCGGGCTCAACGCGCTCTCAAGCTGTTTTGCCATCGAGGCTATCGCCTGCGATTCGTAACCGGAACGGTAGAAACCCTGTGCGTCGGCGTTAACAAAGTCCCAGGCAGCGCATCCCCGCAAGGTAAACGTCTGCTGCTTGTGAGTGACCAGTTCACATTTTGCGGGAGAGTTCGCGGCCGCGGAGCCCGGCCTGATGCATACTGGGATTTGCCACAATTCCGGGCTGCCTTGTTCGAGTCGCGTTCGATCGTAGAAGTAGCGTTGCTGCTTGAACGAGATGGTCTGGGAGACCCCGGAGCATCTCGTCTGGACCGTCAGCAACGGCGCACCCGGCTGTTCGACCCAAGTAGACATAATCTTGTCCACTGGCTTTTTTGAGGTTTCCGCCTGTGCTGTCCAGAAGTCGACGGCAGTAGCGTTGCGGTACGAGTACTGTTTCAAATAGGCGACGACTCCGGCTCGGAAGGTTTGCGGACCGAGAAAAGATTCCAACATCCGCAGCACGGCCGCGGATTTGCCATAGGTAATTGCATCGTCGCTTTCGATCACTTGCTCCTGCGTCTCTTGTGGTTGATGAATCGGGTGGGTGTTGACGAGTGAATCCAAATCCAAGGAATTGACGGCATCCGAGGTGTTATCAACGTTAACGTCCCAGTCCGGTTGCCAGGCAGCCACAGGTTTGCTCGACATCCAGGTGGCAAAACCTTCGTTGAGCCACTTATCGTCCCACCACTTCATGGTGACTAAATCGCCGAACCACTGATGCGCCATTTCGTGCGCGATCACCGAGGCTACGTTTTTCTTAAAGCTGATGCCCGTGTTCCTGTCGTCCAATAACAACAGGGCTTCCCGGAACGTGATGCAGCCAGTATTTTCCATGGCACCGGCAGAAAAATCGGGCAAACCCACCAAGTCCAGCTTTCCGTATGGGTACTGAATGCGGAAGTACTGGTCGTAAAAATGCAAATTGTATTCAGCAGCTTGCAGCGCAAACGCTCCCAGTTCCTTCTTGCCGGTGGTGGCGTATACGCGAATGGGGATTCCGTCCGCTGAGCCTTCCACATATTCGAAATTCCCGACCACTATAGCGACCAGATACGACGACATTTTCCGACTGGTGGCGAAATGAACCGTGTGTTGATTGCCGGGGCCGGGGGTGTCGGAAACGACCTTGCCGTTCGAAATCACTGTCAGGCTCCGGTCGGCGACGACGGTCACATCGAAGGTAGCCTTGTAAACCGGCTCGTCAAAGGAAGGGAACATGCGTCGCGCGTCGGTATCTTCAAGCTGGGTCGCGGCATATTTTCGCCCTTGATCGTCTTTGCCGATGTAAAATCCGCGCATTTCATCGTTCAGGATTCCCGTGTAGCGGATGTGGATGGTCGCTGAACCGGCGGGAAGGGGCTTGCTCACGGTGAAGGTTGCCGTTTGCTTGTTCTTGTCGAGTGTGACCTTGGCAGTTTCCCTGCTGCCACCGCAGCTGACGGTTACTTCGTGAAAATCGATGTCTGCAGCATTCAGCACGATCTCCGGACTGGCCTTCAGCAAATGAATCCGGATGGTTTCCTCACCGTCGAAGCGAGCCTCGGCAAAGTCGGGCGTGAAACTGAGCGTATAGCTCTCAGGAATCGCAGTTTGCGGTAGGCGCTGCGCCGCGCAGATCGAAGTCAGTAAGGAGAGCCCGACAAAAAGCAAGAGTTGCTTCATTTCTTAACCCCAATCTCCAGCGTGATGGTTCATTGCAACCAAGAGCTGCCCGGTACGCTGCTTGAGGTCAGCTCAGGCCGTTTTATAGCCTGACCGGCCCGGTGGCGTTTTGAACCGTATTAGCCTACTACGAATTTACTTGTTCCAGCTTGCTAGCGGGTCTGGACACTCCTTCGAAAAGCAGAGGGAGTGAGGCCGGTTGACCAAGCCTCACGGAAGCCTGTCCCATTGGATGCGGGTCTCGCTGACGTGCTCATGCAATGGCGGGCGCAGTGTGGGTACAACCAACCGACCGATTTCCTGTTTGCCAGTCCCGAGAAAGATGGCAAGCAACCGATTTGGCCGAACAGTGCGATGGAAAAACACATCCGTCCCGCTGCAATTCGGGCAGGCATCGGGAAGCGAATCGGCTGGCACGTCTTCAGACATTCCTTCGGAACTCTGATTAAAAGTCAAGGGGCAGACGTGGCAACGACGCAAGCACTCATGCGCCATGCAAACGTGAGCGTCACGATGGACCACTACGTACAAGCAATCACGTCAGCGAAAAGGCAAGCGCAGCGCGGGCTTGTGGGCTTATTGGACCCATGTGGACCCACGCGGGAAGCTGCAACCACGGTAAGTCATTGAAACGATGGTGGGCGCTGTAGGATTTGAACCTACGACTTCCACCGTGTGAGGATGGCACTCTACCGCTGAGTTAAGCGCCCACTGGCTGCGGTAAGTTCATCATTATACACAAGTTCCCTATCCACGATCTTGCTGCTGAATTGCCTCGCACTCGCGTTGCAGGCTTCACCTCCGAGAGCTGCTTCGAGTACGCGGCCTTGCGCTTCCAATTTCTGAACAAAGGCCTGCGGCGAACACGTAGAAGCCAAGCGCTGGAAGAATGCCGGCGCCGACATCCTCATCCTGAAGGAAGCCAAGGCCGAGCACGCGGCGCTGCCATGGCCCCTTCATTCACTGGCGGCTGCAGAGCCCCTTATCGACCGCCGAGCCTGGTTGGGCCGCAGCAAAGACCTGAATGGCGTGACTTCAGCTTGACTTTGCGATGGTTTGATATATCTTTACTCAATTCAGTCGAACCCACTTCGCGGGTTTACTTCGAATGCAACTTCGAATGCAACGACAGGGAGGTCTGCAATGGCTGCCAATCCCGTTATTCGCGGTCCCCAATTGAAACTCGAAACGGAGAAGAACAACTCGGAAACGACGGTCCGCGCGACGGGTCGGGTTACACTGGAAACCTCCGCTACGCTGGAGAGCACTCTTCGCGATCTGATCGCCGAGGGCAAGCGCATTGTGTTAGACCTGTCGAATGTAGACTACGTCGATAGTGCCGGTCTCGGGGCGCTGGTCAGCGTTTATATGCATGCGAGAAGGACAAAATGCGATATGGAGATTGCCAATCCCAAGCAGCGCATAAGGGATTTGTTCAATAGGAGTGGGTTGGCGTCGGTGTTCGAAGGTACCGCTTTTGACGCGCTGTGGGAGACGTGGTCACGCAGTAATAGTTGAGACCTGTGATTGACGTAGCGCTGAGGAACGCAAGCGCGGGTCGACGCACGACCCCGACCTCAGATCGTGGAATCCCGGACAAATCGTGCCCGTCCCACGTCCGTGCGCCCTCTTGACCACCTGCGCCGCTCCCGGTAGCCTCTTTCCATCACCCCTTCCATGGCTGCCTCCGACATTCCCGAGGCTCGACCCGTAACTGATTCACGGGAAAACACTTCCTCGCGCCCTCCTGCGCCCCAGGAGGCGCAACTTTCGCCCCCGAACGGGGTTTCTACTGATGTGAGCAGCGTGGCCATTGATCGCGGACTGCTGGATCGCGGAGTGCCGAATCGCGGGCTGCTGAACTTTGCCGGAACGCCGTCTCCGTCTGCGCCCGGCACCATGGCAAAGTCCGTCGTTAATGCAGACGACAATGCAGACGACAGTTCAGACCATGCCGTTTCCGACGTCGACGTGATGCTGCGGGTGAAGACGGGCGACGAATCCGCCTTCTCTTACCTGGTGCAGAAATATCGCCGGCCGATGGTGGGCTTCATGTACCGCATGTGCCACAACCCGTCCACCGCCGAGGAACTGGCCCAGGAAGTATTTCTGCGCGTTTACCGCTCGCGCACCAATTACGAGCCGAGCGCCAAGTTCACGACCTGGCTGTATCGCATCGCGACCAACCTGGCCGTCAACCACGCGCGCGACACGCGCCACGAGCGTCCGGAAAATACCGTGCGCCTCGATGAGCCGGACCAGGAAACGGGCACTACGCCCGACCTGGCCGACGATTCGCTCAGCGCCGAAGAGCAGATTTTGAGGCGGGAGCGGCTGGCGGCGATCCGCAGCAAAGTCAATGCGCTGCCCGAGCGCCAGCGCATGGCGGTCATCATGCACAAGTATCAGCAGATGGATTACCGCCAGATTGCGGACGTGCTCAAGCTGAGTGAGTCCGCTACCAAGTCGTTGCTGTTCCGCGCCTACGAAACCTTGCGCGAGCAGCTGAAAGAGTTCGTTTCGGGGAAGTAGAGGAAGGCAGTATGAATTGCAATCAAATTCGCGAACTGTTGCCGGACCTGGCCTCGCTGGCATGGAAGCTGGAACAATACAGCCGGAGGTTAGTGCCCATATCGCATCCTGTAACGACTGTGCCACCCATCTGCGCGAATTGCAGAAAACCATGGCGCTGCTCGATGAGTGGCAAGCGCCCGAACCGTCGCCCTATTTCGACACCCGCCTGCAGGCGCGCCTCCGCGAAGAGCCGCGAAGAAATGGCGCGCCCGCACGCCGCATGGTTCCGTTGGCTGCGGCGTCCGGCATGGGCTATGTCGCTCACTGCCGTAATATTTGCCGGAGCGCTGCTGGTCGGCAACAAGTCTTACATTTCTCAAACCGAAGCCATCGCCACCAAGCCTCCATCCCTCGGTCTGCCGGTTGAGCCGGGAACCGCCGTCGGCGATCTGCAGGCGCTGGATACGAACAATGATTTGTACGCCGATTTCGATGTGCTCGACGACCTGCAGGTGCAGGACGAAGTAACCGCGAATCCATGAGATTCGCAGGCAACTGTAGAGATGCGGTTTGAAGCGGCTTTCAAGGGGCACGTCAGTGCGTAAGCATCGCATTTTCATTGCGGCTTTAGCCGCTGAGGGACGCAATAACTGCTACGTAACTGAGACGTGCAAGGGACCAAGGCATGTTGGGCCGGGTAAAAATTCAATTGCGGGCTGTCTGGCAGCGCTTCTGCTGCTGACGCTGTCGTTCGCCCAGTCTTTCGCGCAATCGCCCGCCCAATCCCAATCCCCCTATGCGCCACCTCCCGCAACAGCGCCCGCATCGCAGCATGCGGACGGGCAGTGGCACTACTTTCAGAAAGACGGTCGTCCCAGCCCCAGCAGCCCCTATCAAGCCCGCCCGCGTCAGAACCAGCCCGGCCACGCCGGAAACTGGCTCCGCCGCTATAAGGATCTGCCGCCCGCGCAGCAGCGCCGCGCCCTCGAAAACGATCCCCAGTTCCGCCGGCTTCCCCCGCAACAGCAAGCCCGCTTGCAAAAAAGGTTGCAGCATTTTTCCAGCCTGCCTCCGCAGCAGCAGGAGCGCGTGCTCAACCGCATGGAAACCTGGGAGCACCTGACTCCGTATCAGAAGCAGCAGGCGCGCCAGCTCTTTCAGCAGTTCAAGCAGTTGCCGCCCGACCGCCGCCAGGCCCTCAACCGGGCGATCCGGGAGCATGCGCGGCTTGACGCCCGAACAGCGCGAACGGCTCATCAACTCCGACCAGTGCAAGAGCGCGTTCTCGCCGCAAGAGCGCGGCCTTCTCGCCGGAGCGTCCCGCCTCCCGCTCGCCCCCGGCGACAGCCTCCCCGGCGAACCACCCGAAGAGTAATTGGATTAGCTCCGACAAAGCGACTGGATCTCCCGACGAGATCTTGGCGCGAACGATGAGCTGCATAGGCTGGCGACCGATAGATCAAAGGTAGCCTAGAGGCGGGTGCTCCACTCATTCGCCTTCTTTAGTCGTGCGAATAAGTGGGTAACTGCGAATGAGAGGGCGGCTCGTACCCTCCCCGTAACCCAACGTCCCGGCCTGACGCCAGCCCCGGAGGGGCGACCGAACTTAGCCCAGCGCTTCAGCGCTGGGAAAAGTGCGAAAATTGATTCAAGTCCCGGAGGGACGACCGAACCCCCAAGCAAGCCCTCTATTTCCTAAAGGGCCGGACAACACGCCGATTCCCACCATCCTTTTCGGTCCTCTTTGCGAATGACATCCTGTTAGCAGCTGGTGGTAGGAGTAAGATTCGTATCAGGGCATCGCTTCAGCGATGCCGTAAGTTGTTCGAAGTCCGACGCCCCTTTAGGGGCTGGGCACCAAGAATCCGCTTCCACTGAAGACTCTTAGAGTAACCAGAAGAGTTCGACCTTGACTGTGACCTCGATCTCAGTAAGATTGGGACGACCCGAGCTTTCTATCCGACGAATAATCGGTCGTGAACGGCGGATCCCTTCCCTGAGATACGTTGCGGGCTGTTTTGGATGTTGAGGAGCGGATGTTATCTGCTGGCAAAAAACGCCGACCAATCTGGCAGCCTAGTAAATTCGAAAGACTCCGCCGGGCGGTCAGCGCCAACCTCAAAATCTGGTGGAAAAACCTGCTCGCGGCATTACTGTTGCTTTTTTTTGCCGCAGTGGTTCTTCCCGAGCTTCTTCGCCCCGTCGTGCTGGTTGATCCACTCAGCGTCCCGAAATTGCTTGAGGAGCAGGGACTCACCGGACAGGTCGTCGCCGCCGAAGTCGCCGACCGGATCGCCTCCATGGAGGAAGCGGTTGAAACGTTAGCGCCGAAGGACCAGCTGCGCCTCTCGTCCGACAGCAGCGTTCCCGACGTCGAGGTCCCGGAAACAAAACTCTCTGTGCGGTCCGTTGTCCAGCTTCTCCAAGTCTTTCTTCATCGACAACCCCCTCACATCCATGCCGACATCGTCTGCCTCATGCCGGGATGTGCCGGTGCAGGTCCGGCCGCTTCCGGCGACGCGCCCTCGGAGAGACTGGAGGTTATTTATCGATTCAGCGATGGTAAAGCTCTCTTTGTACACAAACGATTCAGAGCAATTGACGTTGATGATGCCGTAGCAAAACTCTCCAAGCTAGTTCTTTCGCAGGTCAACCCTTACGTGATGGGACGGTATGCCGACGAGATCGACCACGACCCCGCTGCGGCGGTGCAAATCCTAGAAAGCTGTGCCCGCAACAAGGACTGCACGCTTAGAGGTTGGGCGTTTAACAAATGGGGCAATGTACTTTCGGATCAGGGCAAGATGGATGAAGCGATCGCGAAGTACCAGAAGGCGATTGAACTCGATCCCAAGGGCGTCTTTCCCTACGACAATTGGGGCCGCGCACTTCTGCTTCAGGGCAAGTTGGATGAGGCGATAGCAAAGTACCAAAAGGCGATTGAACTCGATCCCAAGTTCGCCCATCCCTACAACAATTGGGGCTATGTACTTCAGCTTCAGGGCAAGTTGGATGAGGCGATAGCAAAGTACCAGAAGGCGATTGAACTCGATCCCAAGGACGCCTTTTGCTACAACAATTGGGGCCATGTACTTCGGCTTCAGGGCAAGTTGGATGAGGCGATAGCAAAGTACCAGAAGGCGATTGAACTCGATCCCAAGTTCGCCCCTCCCTACAACAATTGGGGCAATGTACTTCAAGATCAGGGCAAGTTGGATGAAGCGATAGCGAAGTACCAGAAGGCGACCGAACTCGATCCCAAGTACGCCTCTCCCTACAACAATTGGGGCATCGTACTTCACGCTCAGGGCAAGCTGGATGAGGCGATAGCGAAGTACCAGAAGGCAACCGAACTCGATCCCAAGTTCGCACTTGCGTACAGGAATTGGGCGCGGGTGCTCAGGATGCAGGGCAAGTCCGGCCAAGCCATCGCCAAAGAGCAGAAGGCCGATGAATTTGAATCAACGGCGACCGGCACCCGCTAGTTGACATCATCAGTTATAATTAAGTATTAGTAAGAGCCCAACGCGGCTACAGCCGTAATTTGCCCTAGCTTTGAAATCTAGTGGAGCGACTTAGTAAGTCGCAACTCCTTGTTTTAAAGACCAGCACAATTCGGCCCAGGGAAAATGACATCTAACTCCAATGGTGTCTAGATTTTACGTATAAACCCTTTGGAACCAAAGATTTGGGCCGAAAAAGCTCCTAACCCCATGATTCCAATAGACCGGGGGGGGGTAGGGGGGGGCGTAACCAATTAGTGAAGTACCAACTAGTAAATAGACGCAAAAGCAGGGACCTCCAAGAGAAAGTAAGCGCACTTCCAGCCAAAAGCTAAGAGCTCTGAGAACTGAGAACCGAGAACTGCGCAGGAACAGCCGATCGTGAATCCGGTTTCCAGAAAAGCACCCACGCATCCGAACGCCGAAGCGCAGCGCCGTCTAGCGTACTTCAACGAGCGGCGTGATGCGATCGTCTCGACCATCCGCGAACTGGTCGAAATCGAATCTCCCAGCGACAACAAAGCCGCCGTAGATCGCATGGCGGATGCCGTCGCCCAGAAATTCTCCCAGCTCGGCGGCAACAGCGATATCCGAGTCCATCCAGCGAAAGACCGCGGCAATCACCTGCAGGTTGACTTCCCCGGCAAGTCGGCAGCGAAGCCGGTGCTGCTGCTCGGACATTACGACACCGTATACCCGCTAGGCACACTCGCCGCCATGCCGTGCCGCGCCGTGGGCAATAAGCTGACTGGACCGGGCGTCCTCGATATGAAATCTGGCATCGCCCTGATGCTCCACGCGCTCGCGGCCTTGCAAGATTGGCATAAGGAATTGCCGCGCCCCGTGACCGTGCTTCTGGTTTCCGACGAGGAAGTGGGCAGCGACTCGTCGCGAGCGATCACCGAGTCGCTGGCGAAAAAAGCTGCGGCCGTGCTCGTCCTCGAGCCGGCCTATGGATTCCAGGGCGCCGTGAAAACTGCGCGCAAAGGAGTTGGCGGATATCTCGTCAAAGTTACCGGCAAGGCTGCTCATGCCGGGCTCGATTTCCAGAAAGGCGTGAACGCGATTTTGGAGTTGGCGCGCCAGATTGAAAAAATTTCCAGCTTCACTGAGCTAAAGAAGGGCTTGACGGTCAACGTCGGCGTCGTGAGCGGCGGATCGCGAACCAACGTGGTTCCGGCCGAAGCGGCGGCGCAGGTCGATGTTCGTATCGCCCGCATAAAAGATGCTGCTGGAATCGATAAGAAGATGCGCAGCCTGCACCTCTTCAATCGCAAATGCAAAATCGAGATCACGGGAGGCATCAATCGTCCGCCCATGGAACGCACTGCCGGAGTGGCAGCGTTGTACGCGCAGGCCGTTGCCATCGCGCGCGAACTGGGATGGAAGCTGGGCGAGGCTGCGGTGGGCGGCGGCTCCGATGGAAATTTCACCGCCGCTCTGGGAATCCCAACCCTGGACGGTCTCGGTGCCGTAGGCGACGGAGCTCACGCCCCGCACGAGCACATACTGATCTCGGAGTTGCCACGCCGGGCCGTGCTCATTGCCGGGCTGATCGAGCGGGCGTGACCGAAAACGGGCATAAAGCAGGCTTGCGGCCCGGTGCAAGCCATGAAAGGGATGGTGACGTAAATTTGATTGTGTAAAAAGCGAGAGGGTGTAAGTTGGCTTGGCCTGACAAGCTAAAGCCGTTCCTGGAAAGGAGACCTACACCCGATGGCGAAGATAATCCCAATCACCGAGCATTTCCAACATTTTCTGAGGGACATGAAAGAGAGTTTCTGGGGCGATGTGTACGGCCAGACGAAGCTGGCTTGGCAAGGGTTCCTGGAACTGGAATCGCAGCGGCAGCGCGACCGCTTTTCGGGCTGGGGACGGTATGAACGGAGGACGGGGAAGCGGCGGGATTATCGCAATGGCTACTACGAGCGCGACTTCGTGACTCGCTTCGGGACGATTCGACTGCGCGTGGCTCGCACCCGAGCGAAGAGTTTTCTGCCGCTTGGCATCAAGCGTTTTCAGCGGCGGGCCGACGAGGTGGCCCTGCTGATCCGCGAGGCGTTTTTACGCGGGATCAGTACGCGTGCGGTGGGGCGAGTGGTGGCCCTGCTGACGGAAGAGGTGGTGAGCGCGACGACGGTATCGAAGCTGACGCGCGATCTGGACGATGCGGTGCAGCAGTTTCATGAAGCGCGGTTGAGCGACGACTACGCCTATTTGTTTCTGGACGGGGTGAGCCTGCGGGTGCGGCGTCCGGCGGGGCGCAAGCGGGTGCAGATGCTGGTGGCCTACGGAGTGCGGCGCGATGGCACGCGCCACCTGTTGGCGTTTTTGCGCCGCCAGGGCGAGAGCCAGTCCGACTGGGAGGGCTTGTTGCAGGATCTGTACCGGCGCGGGTTGGAAGGCCAACACCTCGGCCTGATCGTGACCGACGGCTGCCCTGGTTTAGCGGCCGCGATTGCGACCGTCTATCCGCGGGTGCGCCATCAGCGTTGCTGGGTGCACAAGATGCGGAATATTTTGGAGAAGGTGCGCCAGCGCGACTACGACGAAGCCAAGGCGGGCGCGCAGGCGATGTACTTGGCGGAAAGCCGGGCCCAGGCGGAAGCGGCATTTCGCCGGTTCCGGGCGCGGTGGTGCCGGGAATACGGGCCGATGGTGCGACGACTGGAACGCGACTTACCAGAGTTGCTGTCGTTCTTCGCCTTTCCCCGGCACTTGTGGCGGAAACTCCGCACCACCAACGTGATCGAGCGCTGCTTCGTGGAAGTGCGGCGGAGAACCCGACCCATGGTGTGCTTTGTGAACGTAGAAAGTGTGGATCGAATCATTTACTCCATCTTCCAGAGATTCAATCTGGAATGGAAAACCCGCACCCTCTCCGTATTTACACAAGCAGCTTGACGTCACCAAAGGGATTGGTTCTTTGACTCCGGATCGACGGAAGCCTAGAATTTCCACAAGGGTTGCTCGGCGCAATCGAGTGGGAACCCGGAGGGTCTATGGGTGAGGGACTGTTTTCGCCGTGGCATATTCTGTTGATTATTGCCATCGCGCTGCTGCTTTTCGGGCCGAGTAAGCTTGCCGACTTAGGTAAAGGTCTGGGGGAAGGCATCCGAAATTTTAAGTCGTCGATAAAAGAGCCGGATGACAAGGGGAAAGAACCGCCCAAGCCTGCCGCCTAGAGTTCTTAGTTCCCGGTTCTCAGTTCTCAGTAGGAACTGAAGAGCCGCGGGTTTTCTGAGAACTGCGAACTGAGAACTGGGAACCGATTTCGCTCGCGCGCTCGCGCAACATTCGTAATACCAGCGCTACTGGCAGTCCCACCACGTTGCTGTAATCCCCTTCGATCCGCGGAATCCAGCGGGAAGCGAGGCCTTGAATCGCGTAGGCTCCTGCTTTGTCCATAGGCTCGCCGCTGGCGACGTAGTCGGCGATATCCTTGTCCGTGATTTCACTCACGGTCACGACCGTCGTTTCACTGGCAACCGATGGCTCGCCGCCGACCACTAAACACACTCCCGTAATCACTTGATGCTCGCGTCCTGAAAGCAGGCGCAACATGCGCGCGGCGTCCGCGGCATCGGTGGGCTTGCCTAGAAGTTGGCCATCGACGACAACCACGGTGTCGGCGCCGAGCACAAAATCGTGTGGACGTTGACGCGCTACCGCGAGCGCCTTGTCACGCGCCAGACGTTCGGCGCATTCCGTCGCGGCTTCTCCAGGCAGCGGGTCTTCGGGAATATGCGCGGGCTGCACCTCGAATGAAATGCCCGCGCTGCGCAATAATTCCTGACGACGCGGCGACGCGGAGGCGAGCACTAGCATGGAATCATTCTAGGCGAGTCCAGAATTTGCTGTGACTGCGGGCGGCTGCCGAGCTGCGCTCGGCCTGGACGGCCGAGGCGGCCGTCCCCACACAACCGTTCTCCACAGGAACCTTACTCCAGCGCTTCGGGCTCGATGGAAATGTTCTTCTCGCCTTTGGCGCGCTTTTCCCAGTATTTTTTTACCCAGGCTTCGTAGCTCTTGCCGGCGGCGGTGTCGCGTCCGGTGAAGGCGATGGCGGCAATTTCGGAATAGGGGATGGCTGGGCGCTCGTTGCTGGTCGCTAGCATCAGACGAACGACGGAGGTCGCGAGCGTTGGGCCGATGCGACGGTCGAAGAGATATCCGGTGATCTGGGATCCTTCTTTGTCTTTGTCATTAGTTTTGCGGGTGATGGTTACGTCGCCGCGATAGTCGAAGGCTTTTTCGATGACCGCTCGAATGTCTGCTTCGGTGGCGAGTTGCGGGATCCATCCTTGAAGATTTTCGCGCTCGAATCCGGGGACAACTTCGAGTTCATCGCTCGGAAGCTCGTGGGGCGGACGCGGCTGGGGAGCGAGGGCTTGCGCGGCGTGGGGGAGCGCAGGATCGTGCCCGTGTTCGCGGCCGCTCATACGCGGCTTTCTTCTGCTGCTTGCGGCGCGTCGCCGCGTGTCGCCTCAATCTGAATCAGCGGATTGTAGGAGTGCACCGGGCGCGTCTCGCGATCGAGATCGGTGAGCGCATCTTTGTCGGGATAGAGCGAGAAGGTCGCCTTCACCGTGTCGGCGAATCCGCGCAGCGATCCGAAGGTATCGTCGACCGACGATGGTTCGTAGCCGCAATGCACCATGCAGTTGGCGCACTGCGGATTGCCCGACTCAGTGCCATAGCTGGCCCACTCCGTCGTTTCCATCAATTCTTTGTAGGATTCGGCGTAGCCATCCTGCAGCAGGTAACAGGGCTTCTGCCATCCGAAGATGTTGTACGTCGGCATGCCCCAGGGCGTGCACTTGTAGTTGCGCTTGCCCATCAGGTACTCGAGGAAGAGCGGCGACTGGTTGAAGCGCCACGTCTTTTTGCGATTTGAAAGCATGGTGCGGAAGAGGCGGCGGGTGCGGGCTCGTCCCATGAAATGTTTCTGGTCGGGGGCCTTGTCGTAGGAATATCCGGGCGAGACCATCATGCTCTCGACGCCGACGTTCCATCATCTCGTCGAAGAAGTTGCGGACGCTGTTGGGATCGGCGCCGTCGAACAGAGTGGTGTTGGTGGTCACGCGGAAGCCGGCTTCGACGGCTGCGCGGATGCCGTCGAGGGCGAGTTCGTATCCGCCTTCGCGGCACACGGAGAAATCGTGGTGCTCCTTCTGTCCATCCATGTGGACCGAGATGCTCAGATACTTGCTGGGCTTGAACAGGTGCAACTTTTCTTTCAGCAGCAGCGCGTTGGTGCAGAGATAGATATATTTCTTGCGCGCGACCAGGCCTTCCACAATCTCGGCGATCTGCGGATGCATCAGCGGCTCGCCGCCGGGGATCGAAACCATGGGCGCTCCGCACTCATCGACCGCTTTGAAGCAGTCTTCCGGGGAGAGATCTTTTTTCAGGATGTGGGTGGGGTACTGGATCTTGCCGCATCCGGCGCAGGCCAGGTTGCAGCGGAACAGCGGCTCGAGCATGAGCACGAGCGGATAGCGCTTGCGTCCGGCCAGCTTCTGGCGCAGAACGTAGGAGGCCACTGTCCACATCTGGGATACGGGAACTGCCATCGACCCTCCGGGAGAATTTCCTTCTATGATACCGGATTTTGGTGTTGTCGGTCGCTGTTCGCTG
>CAVRYC010000034.1:0-51246 GCA_963725245.1 uncultured Acidobacteriaceae bacterium
GGAACTCATCCCATTCCTCTGTGATCCGCGCCCTTGCATTTTTCCGGCGTTTGGGGCAACGTTTCACGTTGGAAAGGAGTCCTCCGAAATCATGATCAACGTTCTCATCCACCACGAAGTTGCCGACTATGCGGCCTGGAAAGCGGTGTTCGATTCCGCCTACGACTGGCGGCGCAAAAACGGCGAGCGCAGTTACCGTATTTTCCGCAGCGCTGGAAACGTCAACGACCTCACTCTTTTCTTTGAATGGGAGAGCCTCGAAAAGGCGCGCGCATTCATAGCTTCCGAGGAACTCAAAACCAGAATGGCGAATGCAGGTGTCAAAGGTGCGCCGCGAGTCGACTTCCTCACTGAGGTGCACAGCGTCCGGCGCAGCGCTGCCGACTGAGCGCGCAGCGCGCATATTCAGAGAAGATCGGCATCCGAGAGGCTCGGCATCCATTTCCGGCGATTCGCATCCAAAAGAAGTTGAGCCGGCAACCAGGACCGGAAGTAGATACCTCCGTTCTCGCAATTTCCTCCTCTTCTGGCTTGCCCCCAAATTTGCAGCTTAAGGAGAATTTCATGCCAAAGAAACCAAGCTCCAACAATCCGCACAAAGCTTCAGCTCAGCCGCGCTTCCACCAGACCGCCCGCGAACTCCAGCCCTTTGGCACCGTGACCAATGAGATGCCGTTGCAACTGATCGAACCCGTCCGGCTGGAAATGACCGAGCAACTCAATCTACTGTTGGCCGACACCATGACTCTTCGGGATCTCTACAAGAAGTCCCATTGGCAGGTGTCCGGAGCCACTTTCTATCAGCTTCATCTTCTGTTCGATAAGCACTACGGAGAGCAGAACGAGATCGTCGACACGATCGCGGAACGAATCCAGCTTCTAGGCGGAATCAGTATCGCCATGGCAGCGGACGTAGCCGAAACGACGCGTATTCCACGCCCGCCCAAGGGCCGCGAAGAGGTTCCCGTGCAACTGTCGCGCCTGCTGGACGCGCACGAGGTCATCATCAGTGCGTGCCGCGAGCTGGCCGAGCGCTCCGACAAGCTGGGCGACGCGGGCAGCAACGACCTGGTAGTGAGCGATGTGCTTCGCGCTAACGAACTGCAGGTCTGGTTCCTCAGCGAGCACCTGGTAGAGGCGCCACTGGTCGAAGCCGAGCCGATGCGGGAATCGGCGTAAACACAGATGGATAGATTGTGTGGAGGCGGGAGGGCTCTGCCCCACCTGGACGGGGCGAGCCCCGTCCCCACACTAGTGGCGTGCGGAAAGAATGTGCAGGATCTGCTGCAGTTCATGCCGCAAATGCGCGACATTCACGGAAGGACCCCCGGAAACGGAAGCGCGGTCTGATTCCGATCGGGCTTGTTCTCTTCGCGCAATTGCACCCGCGCACCCGCGATCGTGAAGCCGTCTTCGTAAAGCAGTCTCTTGATCCGCACCACCGACTCCACATCGCGCTTGCGGTACATGCGCTGGCCGGTGCTGCTTTTTACGGGCTTGAGCTGGGGAAATTCAGTTTCCCAGAACCGAAGTACGTAGGCGGGCAGACGGCATAAGCCGGCGACTTCGCCGATGCGGAAATAGAGCTTGTCCGGAATAATGACTTCGGCGTTGCGGCCCACTTTCTTCGACACTTTCTTGTGAAGGCTCATGAAGACCGTTTCCCCACTCCCGTATACGCGTTTCTAGCACGAGCCGCGCCGCGGGACAACCCCCAAAAGTACGGATGGGCGGCGCAGCCACAGATGGAAAAGCCCCTCAAGAGGTGCTTCTCCTGAGAGGCTTGCGGAATTTCTGAACGAGCATCCGTCCGCTTAGTGTTTCTTTTTCTTGGCGGCTTTCTTCTTGGTTGCCATGAAGTTTTTTCCTCCGTTTGAACGATTTGTTCTCCCAAGGTTCGACAGGGCACCTTGATGCCCGGGCTACTCAACTTGTGGTATGAGCAGCTGTCCTACCACAAGATATTGCCATTCATATGTAATTTGTCAACATAAATTTCACTTCCCTGAGCGATTTTGGTGAAACACGCGTCTGGTTTGCGCGGCGGCACTCACGAAAATTTCACCATCCGGCAGAACCTTCCCGTCTGCAATCGGTGAAGGCGCGCTGCCTGTGCGATAATTTCAGAAGAAATTTATGTCAGATCACAAAGTCTTCTGCGCAAAACTGAAACAGGAATTGCCTGGGCTGCCCGAGCCTCCCTTCGACAGCGAGTTGGGGAAAAAGATCTACGAGCAGATCTCGCAACAGGCGTGGGGCCAGTGGGTGGAGCACTGCAAAATGTTGCTGAACGAATATCGCCTGAACCCGGCGCGCAAGCAGGATCAGGAAGTCATCGTGCAGCAGATGGAGCAGTTTTTCTTCGGTGAGGGAGCCGCGCGTCCAGCCGAATACGTTCCTCCAACGCACTGAGCGCAGTGCGCCCACCGAAACGAAGACCGGCGCGGGGCAAGCCATCTGCCGCCGTCCGACGGTTCTGCAAACATGCTGCAGGCTGGTAACTGACAGGTTACCTCTAACCACTCAGCCAGTGCCCAATTCATCACCCCGTAACACTCCTCGGCGACAATCGAAGACGTGGCGCCGCAGGTATATGACACGCTGATCCTCTCGGATCTGCACCTCGGCGCGGACATGAGCCGCGCCCGCGAGGCGTTGCGCGTGCTCCAGGAAAATCAATATCGCCGCCTCATTCTGCTGGGCGATATTTTTGCCGACCTCAATTTCGGACGCCTGAAAAAAGAGCACTGGAAATTTCTCGGCTTCATCCGCAAGCTCTCCAATCCCAAGCGCAACGTGGAAGTGGTCTGGGTCGAAGGCAATCACGACCACGGCCTGGCCGAAATCATGTCCCATTTGGTGGGGGTCCGCGTGTACCAGGAATATCAATGGGAATATCAGGGCCTGCGCCACATCGCTGTCCATGGCCACCAGTTCGACGGCTTCGTGGTGAGCAATGTCCACGTCAGCTATTACATCGGGACGCTGCTCTACCTGCAACTGCAGAAGTGGGATTCGAAAAACAAAACCCTGACCCGTTTCCTCGACCGGCTCAACACGCGCTGGCTGCGCTTATCGCCAAAGGTCGCCGAAGGCGCCCTGGCCCATGCCCGCCACCATCACGCGGCGCGCATTTTCTGCGGCCACACCCATGCCGCCATGCACCAGCATGAGCACGGCATCGACTATTTCAATTGCGGAAGCTGGATTGACGCGCATCCTGCCTATATCACCGTTGGCGAAGAGGGAGTTCAGATCCATGAATACGTTGAGCGACCCGACGATCTCCATCCCGGCCAAGAACGAAGCGAAGAACGAAGCCCGGCTGATTCCGAACCTGCCGATTTCGGCGACGAGGTGGGATTCGTCGAAGATGGCGAATACGAGGGTGTAGCTACCTGACGCGGATTCCAGCGACCGGATGGTCTTTTGAAATTTGAAAAAAGTCGTTTGCCACAAACGAGGCACGGTAAATCTTGCGCAAACTGACCATCGTTTTCCACCACGCCGGCGGAGGACATCGCAGCGCGGCTGACGCTCTCAAAGCCACTCTCTCCAGCCAAGAAGATCCTTGGGACGTCAGTCTCCTCGACATTCAGGAATTGCTCGATCCCCTCGACCTGCTTCGTCGCGCCACCGGCCTGCGCATTCAGGACACCTACAACCTGATCCTGCGCAAAGGCTGGACGCGCTTCACGCCGCAACTCCTGGTCGTTCTGCAGGGGACGATCCGCGCCTACCATTCTCCAATCGTGAAAGCGCTCCGAGCTTACTGGGCGCAGCATCCGGCGGACTTGGTGCTCTCGGTGATTCCGCACTTCAATCGCGCCATCGCCGACAGCCTGCGCCCGGGAGACCCAAGAACGGTGGACACCCACACATTCGCACAGAACGCGAATGTGTGGGGCACCCGGCCTTTTGTCACTCTAATAACCGATTTGGCGGATTACCCGCCACACTTCTGGATTGAGCGGGAGTCGGAATACATCATAGCGGGCACGGAACGCGCCCGGCAGCAAGCCTTAACCATGGGCCACCCCGCCGACCATATCTTCCAGACATCGGGAATGATCCTGAAGCCCAGGTTCTACGAAAAGACCACCGTCGACCGCGTCGCGGAAAGGAAGCGGCTCGGCCTGGAACCCGATTGTCCGACGGGCATTGTGCTTGTTCGGAGGCCATGGCTCCCAGGTGATGGTCGACATCACCAGGAAACTCAACGAAGCCGGCAGCGGCGTCCAGTTAATCCTGATGTGCGGACACAACCAGAAGCTCGCCGCTGAGCTCAGGAAGCTGCCGACCAGCAAGCCCATCGCCGTCGTCGGATTTGCTCAGAATGTCGAGTACTACATGGCCTTGGCCGACTTCTTCATTGGGAAACCAGGCCCGGGCTCGATCAGCGAGGCGCTGCAGTTCCACCTGCCCGTCATCGTGGAATGCAATTCCAAGACGCTGCCGCAAGAGCGCTACAACGCGGAATGGGTGACGGAGAACGGCTACGGTATCGTCGTGCCGAGCTTCAAAAGAATTGCGCCCGCCGTTCAACGCTTACTCGGCCGCGCGACTTTCGATGAATTCCGTCGGAAGGCCGGCGAGTACTCGAATCGAGCCCTGTTTGAAGTGCCCGTAATTCTGGAACAATGCGCTGGAGCACACGGCGGCGATGCAATCGCAGGCTGCCGTTTGACTCGAGGGGTCCATTCCATCGTTGTCATCTTTAATGATTGTCATCCTGAGCGAAGCGAAGGATCTGCAGTTCGCCGCAAAATGCAGATCTCTCGCTTCGCTCGGGATGACAATAATTTTGAATCGCGAATTTCGCCACGCTCCCCTAGAAATGAAACGCGATGCCGGTTGAGAACCGCACGCCATTCTGGCCCTCGCCATAAAAGCGCGTGTTGATCCAATCGAGCTGCCCCCGGAACGTTATCGGTCCGGCGATTCGATAATCCAGCCCGCCGCCGACCGCATTGACGAATGAAGTATTCGAGTCGGAAATTCCGTTGCTCCGGCTGATGTGCCCCGCACCAACCAGGAACTCGCCGAACGGGCGGAAGCGCTTGACCTGCACCGATACTCTCGGGCCGAACAGAACGTTGTGCGCAGCGATGTCGGCGTTGGTGCCGCCGTAATTGTGGCTGCCATAATGGCTATCGACATCGGCCACCACGCCAATCCACGGCAGGAACTTCCCCTCCAGCGTTGCCTCCCATCCATTCGTATTTGTGGTGTCGTTCGAGACGATCGGAGTGCGGTCATAGGAGTAGCCAAAGAATACGTTTCCCCTCGTTGGAATCTGCGCCCACGCAGCGCTCGACAGCATCGTCAATAACAAAACAAGATTCCACACTCTTCGCATTTTTTCTCCTTTTGTGTGCGTTGAAGCATACGGTTTTGAAAGGTTTAGCAATGCGTGCGGTCCGAAGGAAAATACTTAGCGATAATAGATGCAGGAGCGGCAGAAAAATTTGCCTGCCCGCGCGGCATATTTGCTCGGGTCGGCGGAACAGCATGAAAAACAGAGCGTGAGGAGGAAAAACGAAAAAAACGCGCGCTTATCTCGCGAGGTGTTACGAGTCGGCCAGGAACTCGTATTCATCGATGACGGCTGCTACCGCCATCTTGCCGGCGGGGTTGCCCCCTTCGACTCGTACCACGCGGCCTTTGCAGCGCACCCGTATGCTTTCCGTGAGCGTGATCTCGGGCGGCAGGGTGAGCGTGAAATCAATCGCGGAGCCGGCCTGGATGGCGGAATCGACATAGAAGCAAATTCCGCGGGCGCTGACGTCGCGGGTCTGCGCCTCGTGCTCCTCCGCATTTTCGCCGTAACGTACGCTGACTGGCAGACGAAGCGCGAATCGCCGCGTGGACCGCTTGTCATTGTCCTGCTCGTTCTGCGTCTGGGCCATCGAAACTCCTCAGGGGCAAGGTTTCAAGGTTTCAGGTTTCAAAGATTCGTCGTAAATCGCTTGTAAGCATGGCAATTTGCGGCAAGCCTGTCAAGCAGAGTGGTCAGAGGTCAGAGGTCAGATTGCAGAAGTTAAGCACTGAGGTGCGTGACCTCTGCAATCTGACCTCTCACCTCTGACCTCATCCACTACAATTAACCCGTGGTCTTCGTCCTCGATAACTACGATTCGTTCACTTACAACCTCGTCCAGTACCTGGGCGAACTGGGCGCTGAAGTCGAGGTTCGCCGCAACGACGAAGTGACCGTCAGCGAGATCGAGGCAATGCAACCTGAGCGCATCGTGGTTTCTCCCGGACCCTGCACGCCGCAGGAAGCCGGCATCAGCATCGAACTGATCCGCCATTTCGCGGGCCGATCTCAATACAGAGTGCCGGTGCTGGGCGTCTGCCTCGGGCACCAGGCGATCGGCGCCGCATTCGGCGGCGAGGTGGTTCGCGCGAAGAACTTGATGCACGGCAAAACCAGTCAGGTTGAGCATGACGGCAAGACCATTTTTCGCGGCTTGTCTTCGCCGATGACCGCGACCCGCTATCACTCGCTGATCGTCGCCGAAAACGGCCTGCCCGCCGATCTCGAAGTCAGCGCGTGGACTCGCGATCCAGATGGGACGCGCGTCCTCATGGGCCTGCGACACCGGAAGTTCCCGGTTGAGGGAGTGCAGTTTCATCCCGAGAGCGTGCTGACGGACGAGGGGAAGAAACTGGTGGCGAATTTCCTGCGGGGTTGAGCCCGCTCATGGCAAGAAACACGAGGAAGGGAGCATTCTGTATTCTTCCTATTCCTGCCTGTTAACTCCGAAGGTATTAACCCGTGTTTACTACCACCCCCCCTCCCCCCTATCTAATGGAATCATAGGGTTAGGAGGAAATTTTCGCTAGATCTTTGAGTTTAAATGACTTATAGGTAAAATATTCCGGAATAAGGACTTAGCTCTACATCCTATGCTTCTCGGGATCTTGGCTGTGGACCGACGCCTCCATCGCCTCAAATTACGGTTGCCAAACTGAGCGCTGAAGAGTGTGCGTGAGAACTGGGTCGTCCCTCCGGGACTTAGCTCATTCTCCCCACTTTTCCCAGCGCTGAAGCGCTGGGCTAAGTTGGTTCGCCCCTCCGGGGCTGGATTCTGAGTTCCTCGTTTCACCGGATTGCCCAAAAAACCAGTTCTCGCGCGCACGTTGGAGAGCTTTGGCAACGCGCGGGGGCGTCTTGGGAGATAGACACACTGCACCCTTCTCCAATCAGATTTCCATTGTCGTGCAAAGTGGGTTGGAGGTCTGTGACAACGCTCACAGCTTGGGTGTGATGAAAAAAGTCAAAGACACCCAGGGTCTAGGGTGGGTAGGGCGACTTCCAATTACGGCGGCGAGATCAGCCGCACTGCCACGGGAGACGCGCCATTGCCAAGAATTGGGGTTGCGGTCCAGCCTGTTGTTGCACAACCTGCGATGTTGATGACGGTGGTCTTTACAGTGCCCGCATTCGGACTTGGTGAGCCGGGAGGCGGCGCTCTGAATCCCTCCGGATTCAGAAATAGTTGCACGAAGCCTATGATCTGCACCGGGCTGGCCGGTGCGGTGGCGCTGCTATTAAACACTGGCACCGTGACCAGCGAATCGCTGACCATCTCATCGTTTGTTGCTAGCCCCGGAATCGGATTACTACCGCCCGCTACGAATTCAAAAGGTGGTGAGATCTGTCCTCCCGCGATGGCTGCTGGATTGACGGTATCGCCCTGATTGGTGTTTGAGTGCGCCAGACAATTCACCGCGTCCACCGTATCTAAATCTCGATTGGCGTAGTCGGACATGTCTAGATTCACGCTGTAGTTCGATTGGGGGTTGCTACCACATGCGATGGGGGTCTGGAAACATCCGGCAATGTCTTCCTGATACGGGGTAAACCCGGCGGCACAGGCGGGCAGCGCAGAGGATGGCGGCGCGAATGATGTCAAGGGCGGAGTAAGACCAGACGTTGTTGAGTCACCGGGATAATACTTCCACGGCGCTGGCGGGAGTGGCGTAGTAGTGCAATTGCCACCAGTGCAGGCGACACTCAGGCGAGTAGCGGGCAGGCTCGAAGTCCACCCCAAAAGAGTCGTGGTCGCGATGGATCCGTCTGGATTAAAAATAGAAGTGCCACCGCTGGGGTCTAAGTTTGGCAACAGCCACGGTTTCACGCAAAGGGGTGCGACCGGCGGCGTCGTCCCACCGACAGCACTTGCGCCCGAAGGATTGTAAACCTCCGCCGTGGCCGACGCAGCCACAGTGACCTGCTTGACACCCCAGATGCGTGCGAAGAACGTCGGAAGATCGGTCCTTTGCACCTTTACGGTGACAGTCGGGTTGGTATCGGGTCCAGCAAAGACACAACAAATAACATTAGCGGCGGTCAGGTTCTGTCCCCCAACTTGGTTTTGCTTCGCGACCTGAATGGCGACTGTTTGGGCGAGGGTCTGTGCGCTTAGCATCGACGCGCCAGTCGTATCCGAGGTCGTTCCCGAGTTGGCAAGCACGCGCGCGCCCGCCAGCGCCGCTGCATCGGCCGCCAATTGCGCTTCGCTGCGCGCGGTGTAGAGCGTCACCACGTCGATCGACAGTGCGGCCATCGCTCCGATCACAAACAGCATGAACACCGCAACCAGCGTGATGATGACCCCTTGCTGGTTTTTCCGCCCCGAGATCTTTTGCCCCGAGATCTTCCGCTTTCGACGCACACACCCTCACATCTGATTATGGACCGTGGCGCTCTCCGTCACCTGCGTTGTAGCCGCATAGCTCGCGCCCGGAATCAGCAATTGAATCACACTATTGAAACGCCAGTGATATGGATATTGAACCTGAATGCTGGTGCCGACGACTGCCGGCGAAACCGAGGTGACTACCGTCCCGCGATTGATGGTGATGATCAGGTTGTCACCAGGATAAGCACCGGTACACCCGGACATCGTGTAAGTCCACGTCAGGCCAGCGGGCGGCGCCGGGACCCATCCCGGCGGCGTCGCAATTTTGCAAGTTCCCTGGTTCGCGTTCGGCAGCACTCCACTGCCAGCCAGCGAATTGAAGACCGCGGTCACCACCGGTTGCAGCGAGTCCGGGCTGTGGTGGTCGTCTCAATATCGCTCGTCGGCTGAGCGCCGGCAACGATGGCGCCTTCCTGCGCCGCCTGCTCGATCTTCTGCTTCTGGTTGAAGGCGCCGCTAAAATCGTAGATGCCCACGATGAACACCACCAGAAGCGGCAGTGAGATGGCAAACTCCAGAATCGCCGCGCCCTGCGCATCCTTCAGCCGACTGACTCGTGCGCTGATGCGGAATTCGGAGGCTAAGCATCTAGTTCTCCATCCTGCTCTGGGCTTGCGCCGACAATTTAATCGTCTGCATGTTGAGGGGAGTGCCCGGGAAGTTGAACTGGAACGGGTATTGAAAGCTCACAATGGTTCCGCATTGTGGGGGCTGGGTGGAAGCGGGAGGATTCAGTTGAACACTGCGACAGATGGTGACCTTGTCGGCCGCGGTGTTGCATGCCCCCGTAGGATAGGGAGGATTCGCGCAGAAGAGCGGGGAAGAAGGAGCGTTAGCGATAATCTGAGTCGTATCGATATTGGAAGATTTCATCACGGCTTCAACCGCGCCTGTTACCGTGGCATCAGTGGCAGGGGTATTCCCGCAGGTGGCGCATGTTGCACGCGCCGCCGTGATCGCTCCCTGCTGCGCCGCCTGCTGGATGGTGGAGTAGATGTTGAAGGCGCGTCCAAACCAGATGATGCCGAACAGGAGCATGGCCACCAGGGGCAGCACCAGCGCGGCCTCGGCGATCTCCGCCCCGTCAGTGCTTGCGAGTTGACGTGCGATAGGTTTGATGTTCAGTTTGATGTTCGGCAAACTGCAGATCCCTCGCTTCGCTCGGGATGACAAAAACGAATAATGACGATGATAAATTCTAAACATATGCGGACAAATTCTAAACATACGAGGATGACAAAGCATCAATCGAATTGAGAACTCACAAATTACAAATTACAATATCACCAATAATCACCAATTATAAATTCCCCAGCGCTCGGGCTATCCCGTAGAACAAAACCGTAAGCGCCATGGCCACGCCGAAGGGAATCTTCGTTGCCTGCGGATCGTCGAGCGATACCTCAGGACCGGGCATCCGCCAACTGAACAGCGCCGCCAGCAAATGCGCCATGTTCAGGAGCGTCCGTTTCAATCGTCCCTTCCAGACGACCACGGCCAGCGCCATCACTCCCGCCACCAGAATCGTGCCCATGAGCACGGAGAACAGTTGCCGCGGGCCGAGACAAGCTCCCAAAGCGCCGGCCAGTTTCCAGTCTCCGGCGCCCAGGCTGCGGACCAGCACGAAAGGCAGCAGCAGTCCAAGGCCCAACGCCGTGCCGAGCAACGCGGCTTTCAGTCCCGGCCAGCGAAAAAGAATCGTGTTGACGGCGACGCCGGCCGCCAGGCCCGAGACCGTGAGCCAGTTCGGAATCCGCCGGTAGCGCCAGTCGAGAACTCCCGCGCCAATCGCCACCAGCACCGCCGGAATCCAAGGGGCGAGAGTCATTGCTCTTCTTGTACTTTAGGGCTTTCCGGGCAAGACACTCAAGAGCGAAGTTCTCAGTTCCCAGTTCTCAGTTCTCAGTCGTGAATCACTGAGTCACTGAAAACTGGGGACTGGCAACTGGCAACTGCCACCTTTGAGGCAAACTAAAGGCCCGGGTATGCCCGGGCCTGAAATTGGAATCGAAAATGGCTAGCCTAGCGCGTAACCGGAGCCGAGTTTCGTTCCGCAATCACTTTCTTGGCATTGTCCGCCAGAGCCCGCGCTTGCGGCATAAGCTCCAGAGCCTTCATTACGTCCGGATCGGTCTCCGCCCGCACCTTCAAGCCTTCTTCCTGGCCGAAGGCATCGACGAAGAGTTCGCTCTTGAGGTTGGAGCGCAGCCAGTCATTGCTCTCGATCATCTCGGCTTCGGTATAGGGGATTTTTTCCTCGTCGAGGAATTTGCGGAACTCCTGCAGCAGCGCTTCGTCCACTTCGAAGTTCTGCGTGATCTTGTGAGTGCTCGAGTAGCGCTTGGCAAAATTAAACAGCGCGTAGTGCTGCAGCAACGAGTCCTGGAATTTGGTGGACTTGTAGGGCGTAAGTTTCACGTCAGGAGTGATGCCGCCGCCGCCATACACCGGGCGTCCGCCATCCGTGAGCTTGACTTCGTGGTTGGCGTTATTCTCCTCCCCCTCGCGATTGTAGTAATAATCGTAGAGCGAGAGATTGGAGTAATCGCGCTGGATCAGGCGTCCGCTGGGGGTGTAGTACTTGGCGGTGGTGAGGGCCAGGCCGGTATTTTCCGCCAGCGGATACACGGTTTGCACCAAGCCCTTGCCGAACGTGACTTCGCCGACGATCAGGCCGCGATCGTGATCTTGAATGGCTCCGGCGACAATTTCGGCGGCGGATGCGGTGCCGCGATTTACCAGCACGACCAGCGGATAATCCTTGCCGCCGTTGCCGCGGGCCGCTACGTACCGCTTTTCCGGCGACGACCGGCCGTGGTGCGAGACGATCAACTGTCCCTTCTTGAGAAACTTGTCGGCCACGCCTACGCCTTCACTCAGCAGTCCTCCGGGATTCTGGCGCAGATCGAGGACGAGGCCTTTCAGATCGCCCATCTGATCGAGAGCTTCGGCCACTTCATGCTCGGTGGTTTCCTGGAACCCGGAGACGTGCATGTAGCCGATGCCGGGCTTGATCATGAAGTGCAGGTCCACGCTGTAGCGCGGAATCTCATCGCGGACGACGGCGAATTCGAGCGGATGGTCGGAGCCCTCGCGCAACATGGTGATGCGGACGGTGGTGCCTTTCGGTCCCTTGAGCAGATCGGCGACGTCGGAGGTGCTCATGTTGTCGGTGGGCTTGCCGTCGATGGCGGCGATAATGTCGCCCGGCCGGATGCCGGCGCGATAGGCCGGGGTGCCGACGAAGGGAGCGATGACAATAACTTTATTGTTGCGCGGGCCAACCGTCATGCCCACGCCGTAATACTTGCCGCGCTGCTCTTCCCTTAGAGCGGAATAAGACTTGGGATCGAAAAAATTCGAGTGGGGATCGAGCTGGTGCAGCATGCTCGGGATGGCGCCGTCATAAATTACCTTGTCGGGATTCACCGGGTCGGCATAGTTGTCCTCGATCGTTTTATAGACCTCGGTGAACTGCTTCAAGCTTTCGCGGACGTCGGAGTCGCTGCTGGGCGTGGTTGCGGGGCTGACTTTCTGCGCGAACAGCATTCCCAGCAAACCGAACAGAGCAAGGACAAAAACTATCAGGAAGAGTGAACGACGAGAACTACCAGCCATGTTTCGACATCCTCGGGCAGGGACGTGGAGGGCCCCAGCCACCCCATCTGACGCCAGTATAACATGCGAAAGCGCCTCTTTAACTTGGATGCAAACGGGCGCTCGGGGTTACGGCGGTGCGAGGTTTATGAGGCTTTTGCCGGTTGTGGGGAGCAGGGGTTCCGTGGATGCGGCTACGCGGCTTGAACCTTCGGCAACAGCCAGTTTCTGGGGGCGGCCTGAAAAATCAGCTCATCTTGATTAGGGACGGTAAATTCAGGGACGCAGCAGGGGCAGGTAAACTCCCGCAGTTCGGCATCGCGTTCGCTTCGGTCTGGAGGACCATCGGCAACCGCTGATTCGCTGCATTCGAGTGCGGGACAACTCGACCCGGCTGCAACTACGCCAGCGTGGTCGTCCCCGTCGTCCGGCATGGTGTTTTCTTCACGATCCGACGGTCGCTTACTTCTGCGACGTCTTTCTGTGGCGAAGCGAACGCCCCTAAGCCATAGCCCATTCTGCGGCTTTGAGGGGATGAAACTACGGCCCGGGTGGCGACCCTTGCGTCCACTATCGACCGGCGCTGGTAGGGGAACCGGTATCACTTTACCCTCTGTGCTGAGGCCCAACGTCAGGACTGATGCGCAGTTCTGGCACAGCCAGTAATATTCCGGCTGTTTGGGATTCGGTAATCGGAGAACTGGGTCCGCTTCTAGTCGAAACAGTAGCCCCTCTTGCAGATAGCGAAAGGAAGCGGAGCACGAAGGGTTGGTGCACTTGCCGAGCATTTCAAACCTCCACCTCAGCTCGGATGCTGCAATTATTTTCCTCTTTGCTGGTTACAGCTTGCTGTAACCGAGGTCACGCATCAGCGTGACGCGGCGGCGGGTTCGGCGTGGCAGGAGCCACTTGAATTCGGGAGGGGGCCCCCGCGTCCCAAGCTCTTTCGCCTTGCAAAAGCACTTACAAGCAGTACAATTCGGGCAAATTCAGAAACGAAAAAGGAGATCCCTATTTAAACGGGGCCGGATCACGGCGGACGTGATCTGCCTTGTGGTAAGAGAGGATATGGGCTCAAGACATTCCTGGAGGAACAGAATATGAAATTTTATCGTCTGGCATTCGCCCTTAGTGTAATCAGCGTTGCGATCCTGACAGCAGGGTGTAGCTCCACCGAGAACAAGGCGAAGGAGAGCACGCCCGAAAAGCCGGCCACCGCCGCACCGCCGGAGACTAAGGACCCCGTGCTTTACACCGGTCAGGCGGCATTCAATCGAATGATGGGTCTGGCCATGAAGTGGTCGCCAGATGTTCAGCCGGCTCGTTTGGAATCGGTTGTCACCACGGAAACCACCGGCCAGGACGGGAAATCAACCATCTGGCGAGGCTACTTTGCCTCGCCCGCTCGCCAGTCCGTCAAGACCATCGTTTGCTCGGGAAGCCGTCGGCCGGATGCGCCGCCCTTCGGAGTTTCAACCGAGGGGGCCGACAGCGCCTATAACGCCGCATCCGCCAGTCTCATCTTTTCACAGTACTTGCTGAAAACCGATACGGATAAGGCCTTCGCCACGGCGCAGCAACATGGAGGCGACGCCATCCTCAAGAAGGATCCGAAGCAGTCCATCATGTACGTGTTGCTCAAGGATCGGAAGGTGAACGTGCCCGTCTGGTATGTCATTTACGGCACGAGCGAGAAGGACAAGAAGGGCATCGGTGTGATTAACGCGACCACCGGCGCTTTCGTAACCGCCAGGTGAGATTGAGCCGGGCCCAAACCCTTGTTTCCGCTGCAAGCCTATGAGTTCGTGTGTGCCGGCGGCACTTTCCAGAACGACGACCCGCTTGAACGCCTGGCGCTCGTTTTTAGTGCTCAACGTTGAGTGCTCAACTCGATTTTGCGGTCAAAGTCCGGCCTCGCTCTTCATTTTCCCAGATATTGTCATCCCGAACGAAGTGAGGGATCTGCAGTTCGCCGACAAGATGCAGATCCCTCACTTCGTTCGGGATGACAATTCTTCAAAGGCGTCACTCGTGTAATGCTCCGGACTTTCACCACGTCAGGGCAGGGTTACTCCGCTGACTATCGGCGGGGCTTCTGCTTCGCTGAAATTGAGCGGATGATGAGCTTTCCGCCGCCGCTCGCCGGCAGAGGCGTCTTGGCCTGAGCAACGGCAGCCTCTATGAGCGCCTCGACCTCGGGACGGCTCAATATCTCAACCGATCCCAAACGGATGAAACGATTTTGATTACCCGAGCCGAGCAGTATCTTGTGTGGATCGGGAAGGCTGGCACCGCGGTAGAAGGACAGACCCACTCCGTTTGCTGCGGCTGCGACCGAAACAATGCAATCGGACGGGCGTTCCGTCGAACAGTAACCTATAACGAAGAAGTTGTAGTTATCGTAAACCAGTTCGTTTGCAGTGGGCAGTCGCTTTTGCATCGCCTTGCGCACCGCGCGAATCAAAGCCCGGTTCTTCGGCTCGAATTTGTCGACGAAGCTTTTGAGCTGCTTTTCGGCATCAGCCGATGCTGACCGAGTGACCTTTACGGCTGTCTTCATCGCACTCCTCCCTGACTTTTGGCACAGGGAGCCTAGCACAGAAACGGTACGATGGCACTATATTAGTAAGTGCTCGATAATTACATGTTAATTGGCATGTTGATTGCCAAGCGTTGCGGAAAATACGCGCTGCGTCCAACCCAGCTCAACGCCGGGCCGAACGCAGCGCGCAGCCATTCGCGCTAACTCGGGACGCGCTAGCCTTGGCCTAGCCTTGCGCCGGATGTAACACGCGGAAGGTGCTGCCCCCGTTCGACCATACCAGCACCAGCGCATCCTGACCGCTCGGCACGCTGGACAACGCCTCTGCCACCTCGGCCGAGGATTTCACCGCGTGCCGGTTCACTTCCATGATGACGTCCCCACGCTGCAAGCCGGCGTTATCGGCCGGGCTGCCGGGCTGGACGTCCTCGACAATGGCGCCTTGAACCGATTTTCGCGTTTGCAGTTCATTGCGGATCTCCGGGGTCAAGTCGGCGAGACTCAGCCCCCAGCGAGCCTTCCCATGGTCGCCGCCGGCGGTCTCAGTGCCTTTGCCGTTGCCCAGCGCGGCCAGCGTTACCGCAATGTTCGTCGGTTTGCTGTCACGCACCACCAGCAGATGGATGGTGTCACCCGGCCGCTTTTGTCCCACTGTCATTTGCAGTTGTCCGGCGTCGGTCACGGGCTTTCCGTCGAGTTCGGTGATCACGTCTCCGGTGCGCAGACCAGCCTTCGCTGCCGGTGTGTCCGGCCCAACCTCGCTGACTATAGCTCCCACGGCTTGGTTCATTTGGAAAAACTTTGCGTTGTCGGGAGTAACGTCGGAGATCTGAATTCCGATGAACCCATGAGTTACTTTGCCGTCCCGAATCAATGTCTCCACCGTGGGCTGCACAATCTGGGATGGAATCGCAAAACCCATTCCTGAGAATGATCCCGAGGATGAAATCAGGAAGGTATTGATTCCGATAAGTTCGCCGCGCGCGTCCACCAGCGCTCCGCCGGAATTTCCGGGATTGATGGCGGCGTCGGTCTGAATGAACTCGCCCGGCTTGCGTCGATCGCTCGGGTCGGGATTGGGACGGTTCAGCGCGCTGATGATGCCGCGCGTCACCGTGAAGCGGAACCCGTACGGGTTCCCGAACGCCAGCACCGTTTGCCCAGGATGCAGCGTCAGCCGAGTTACCCCAGGGCACGCTCGGTAAGTTAGTCCCATTTACCTTGATGACCGCGAGGTCCGTCAGCGGGTCGGCGCCCACTAACTTCGCCGGCATAACTTCCCGGTTACTCATGGTGACGCGAATATCGACGGCTCCGTCGATAACATGGTTGTTAGTGACGATATATCCGTCGGGAGAGATGATCACGCCGCTGCCCAGGCCGTGTTCCATCCTGTTCTGAGGCTGCGACGGGACATTGAATTGACGGCCGAACTGATGGCCGAAAGGACTGTCCGGACCAAAAAACTGTTGCATGTCGGGCATGCCTTCGGGACCGCTCTGCTGCGCGTTGGACTTCGATACCACCGTAACGTTGACCACCGCCGGTGTAACTCGTGCCGCCAGCGTTTCCATTGCGCGGTCGAGCGTGAGCAACGCTCCGACACTATTGTCGTCAAGCGCGGCCGCGGCCGGAGCCGCCACCGCTGCCTTTGCCGTCTTCGTAAAGTTGAAGGTCGCCACCGACCCAACTGCCACTATGGCAATCAGAGCCACTGCCAGACGCCTTGTCACCACTGCCTTGCAACTTGCTTTACAACTTTCTAGCCACTTCATTTTCGTTTCTCCTTGTCCAACTAACTATGTGCAACTAACTATCTGCAACTAATTATCTAGTTGTTTGCTGGCAAAAAAAATCCCCTGGCAGCCCATGGTGAAAATCGGGTCCGCATCTCTGCATGACCGGCGCCGCTCATGAGTTGTCATCCCGAGCGAAGCGAGGGATCTGCAGTCCGCCGCAAAATACAGATCCTCGCTTCGCTCGGGATGACAAAATCTGGCGAATTGAAAGCTAAACAGCGAGCTCTCACCTTCACGACGGGCTCCTAAATCGAATCGGCTACAGGCACCCTCGCCAACCGGTCCGGAACTGTGCTCACCCACGTCACTCGCCACACCTGGACGCTCCACCCCGAGGAATCGGCGGTTCTGTACTGGGTGGCTTCAATAAAGACCAGCGTTCGGAATTGCGGCACGATTTCGCGCTCGGCGTTTGCGCTGATCGCGACTAGTCCGCTGCTCGCCGGCTCCGCGTTCGATCGCGCACGAGACTGCCTGAGCCGAAGCAAGCTCGCGTCCAGCAGCCGCGCGCGCTGGGACAGCTTTGGCAGTCGTCATTCTGGCAGTCGCCGCAACCGACGACGGTTCGCCATGGCGAATCCAGAGTTGCTGTGGCTGCGGGCAACTGCCGAGCTGCGCTCGGCTTGGACGGGGGAGGGCGCCCGCCCCCACACGAGCGGGGCCGAGCGATGAATCCGCTCTTGTTCTCAACGCGGCGGGAATGACGGCGGCCGAGTACGCATGATCGGAATTGCTCGCGGTCATACCGCGATCAAACCCCGATCAAACGCGACGAACTGCGGCGCGTGCGGCAGCAGCGCGAGGCAGACCACGGAAAAAGCGGCGACCATACCCAGCGCCGGTTTCCAGACTCGCGTGGCCACTGGCCGTTTTGTGTCGAGAATCTGCGCAAGCCGCAGCGCAGCCTCGCGCGCTCGGTCGACCGCGGCATGGGCCAGCGAGGATGACCATCGTTTGTCCACGAAGCGCTGCACACGACGATGCGCCAGACTCTTTTCCAGCAGCGAGACCAGACAAGTGGCGTATCCGTGCGGGTTGGCGGTTTCGGCCAGTACCGCATCGTCACACGCCATCTCGCGTTCCACCGAAAGCCGGTTCTCAATCCACCACACCGCGGGATGAAAGAAGAACAGAGCGCGCACGATCTTCTGAATGAGATTTGTCCAGTCATCCCCGCGCCGCAGGTGTGCGAATTCGTGCAGCAGGATGACGTTGAGATCTTCGGGTGGCAGTTCGCGCAACGCCCAAGCGGGCAAGACGATTGTCCGCTTCCAGAAACCGATGGCGGCAGGCACGCGCACGCATTCTGAAGTAGCCACAGTCACCGGCTTTGACCAGTGGAGCGACTGGCGTGCTCGCCCGTCCGCAGGCTGCGGGTGCGGCGGGACGGGCGAGGACGCCCGTCGCTCCACTAACCTCGGTTCGACTGAACCGGACGCGCCGATTGCCTCGACGGTTTTTTGCACGGCCGGATCAAGATCCGCCGCGACCACCGGAGTGCAACTCCGGCGCAACTGTCGCAGGTGCCAAAGCCCAGTCGCCAGACGTGCCATCGCCACGCCCGCCCCCACAGCCCAAGCCAGGAAAACGAAAAGCGCCCAGCGACCGGGAATGGCGATCGCAGGCGGCAGGCCTCCTGACACCGGCGCTGACATTCTCGACGCCATCAACATCATCGCCTGTTGTTGGCCTGGTCCTTGTTCTGCGCCAAGTCCTGCGCCGAAACCGCCGAGCACAGGCAGCGCGGCGACGGTCAGCAATGCCAGGAACCAGACGGCAAACCGCGTTCCAGAATTTTGCCTTCGCAATACGCGCAGCAACGCCCATACAAAGAGTGCGATCAGGAATCCTTCGGGAAGCGCGTTGAGAATACGCTCGACCGAGATCTGCGCCATTGTCTGCAGGAGAAGCCAGTTCATTTCGCGCCCTTCTGAATCGTGTCCTTCTGAACCGTATTGCTTTGAACCGTATCGTGTAGCATCTCCCGCAGACGACCGATTTCCTCCGACCCGATGCCCTGGTCCTCGAGGAGGTTCAAAACCAGTTGCTCGTGAGAGTTCTTGAAAAAGCGGCTCACCAGGTGGCGGATTTCCGAGCGCGTTGCCTCTTTCTGCCCGACCAGCGGCGTATACACGTGCGCCCGTCCATCCTTTAGGTGTTTCAAATAGCCCTTTCTCTCCAGAATGCGGATGGTGGTCAAAACGGAGTTATAGGCGAGGGCAGGTTTTTGAGTAATAGAATCAAGCACTTGCTGAACCGTGCCCGAACCCTTCCGCCAGAGGACGTCCATGATCCGCAACTCGGCTTCGGTCAAAGTCCCTGATGTTCTCGGCGGCACCGGACGCCCTCCTGCACCTTAGACGCCCCACGCGGCGAAAGGTAACTAATTGTTTAGTTGCAGGGCGGCAGGCGCGGGTTGCTTGCGGTGGGAGAGCCGGGCGTCCCCGGCAGGAGGAGACGCATTCGACTTCGCGGATTTGTTGTTGGACAGACGGGGACATTCCTATCGGGGTATGACGCGTGCTGGCGCAACTCAGCTTGACTTAAATCCCTCACGCTCGCAAACTCAACGCAGCATAAGACAAGCCAAGGCGTCGCGCTGGGTAGTGGCTCAATTTGATTTCGAAATTGCGGCGCTCTCGGGTTTTTACTTCTCTCTCGGATGGTGGAGGCGACGGGTGGTGTTTGCTAAGCGCGGGACACACCGGGGTTACGGGAGGATTCCCGGACACGGCGTCGCGCGACGCGACCGAGTAGGGGTCTTTCGACTTCATCCGATCTCCGGCTTCGCCGAAGACCGGATTCCGCTCAAGATGACAAGTATTTGTTGTGGCAGAGTCAGTTCAAATTGAGCCACTACCCGCTAGTTGCGCAAAGATTCGTATCAGGGTGTCGCTTTAGCGATACCATTAGGTTCTTCGACGTCAAAAGCCCCTCTAGGGGCTGGACATCACGGGAGTCATCCCAGGAGAAGCATATGTCGATCACAAAACTCGGAAAGATGGCGGCAATGTGGGCCGTGCTCGCGGCGGCATTTCTGGTGGTCTCGGCGTCGGCTGGGTCGATGGCGCGCATTGTCCGCTTGAGCGAGGTTCAGGGCACGGTGCAGTTCGACCGCACCGCCGGAAACGGTTTCGATAAAGCGTTTATCAACTTGCCCGTGATCGAAAGCTCCCGGCTGAAGACGGGCAAAGATGGCCGCGCGGAAGTGGAATTCGAAGACGGCAGCGCCCTGCGCCTCGCGCCCAACAGTGAAGTGGACTTCATTCGTCTGGCGCTCGGCGACGATGGCCAGAAGCTCAGCACCGTGCAACTTGTCTCCGGCACCGTCTACGCGAATCTTCACCCGAAAAAAGCTGGCCAGAAAACGGGCGACCAGTTCCTGCTGAATTTCGCCCGCGAGTCCGTCACCGTACTCCAGGCCGCGCACTTCCGCGTGCAACTCGCCGATGCCGCAGCGACTCTGGCCGTGTTCAAAGGCAAATTGAGCGCGACTTCGCCCGCCGGACAAATTGACGTCGCCGAGAAGCACAGCGCAACCATCGAGCTTACGAAGAACGACCTTACGAAGAGCGATCTGCGAAGAACGACCTTGCCAGCGATCCCGCCCAGAAAAACACTTTCGTGATCGCCAAGAATTACAAAGACGATCCCTCCGACGACTGGGATCGCCAGCAGACCGGCTATCACGATCGCTATGCTCCTGCCGCCGGCCCCAGCCTCTCGTCGCCGTATGGTTACGGCATGAGCGACTTGAATTACTACGGCAGCTTCACGATCTTACCCGGCTTCGGTTTCGTCTGGCAGCCCTATTTCATCGACGCCAGCTGGAGCCCGTTCCAGGATGGCGGCTGGGCCTTCTACCCCGGCGCCGGCTACACCTGGGTGTCGGGCTATCCCTGGGGATGGATGCCCTACAATTACGGCAACTGGGCCTTCGCTCCCGGCTATGGATACGTTTGGCAACCGGGGAATTGGAATACGTGGAATGCGCTTCCGCTGGTGGTGAATGCGCCGGCCAAAATGATCGTGCCGACAGCGCCCGCGAGCGGACATCAGACGGTGATGGTAGGACTCGGGCTGGCGGCATACCCGGCCGGTGAAGCGCCGCGTCGCCTGACCATCAATCCCGGCTCCGCCGGCTTTGGGGTGCCGCGCGGATCGATCGATCACCTCGATCGCCTCGCGAAAACAATGAATCGGACTTCTCGTCCCGTCGTAGCCTCGACGGTTCAGCCAGTTTCGGCCATGCAACCGGCGCCCGGCTTCGGTGCGAGACCAAGCTCAGGTCCAGGTCCAGGTCCAGGTCCAACGAGAAGCGGGACGGCTACGTCCGCGCGACGCACACCGCGACCGCTTCGTCGCATCACTAACAACAAGAATTGTTCACATGGTGGAGCGACGGGCGTCCTCGCCCGTCCTGCCGGGCGGGACGCCCGGCTCTCCACCTTTTCCTACTCCACAATGATTCCCGCGTAACCCACCACTGACTCGTAATCGCCAGAGACCTCGCCCGAAGTTGCATACTTGATCAGCGTGGCTGAAGTCGCTCCCAGAAGCTTAGCTGCCGTGAGCATGACAATCGTCGGCCCGAACCCGCACATGCTGATGTCTTCACGCGTCACCACCTCCCAGAGTCCGCGCGCATCCATGGCCAAGACGCGTTCGATTGCCTTGCGGTCTTTGACCCGAGTGACCGCGTCAGATTCGTAGTGGTTCATGTCGCTGGAGGCGACGATCAGGACTTTCTCTTGGCGATCTTCTTCTTGCTGACGATCTTCTTGTTGACGATCTTCTTGCTGCTGACGATTTTCTTGATGCTGACGATTTTCTTGACAAAGACCGGCAATCACATCCGCCAGTGCTTCGCCCAATCCGCGGAGCACATCAAAGTCGCTGGTACCGACGGCGATCGGAACTATATTCAACTCTGGCTGCCGCGCCTGCAGGAAAGGAAGCTGAACCTCGATGGCGTGTTCGGCGCGGTGCGCGGCGCTGTTCTCCTCGAGCGCAGGAAAGCGCCGCAGCAACTGAGCGCCCATTTCCGCGTCGGCCGCAACCTCGCCCAGCGGAGTCTGCCACGTGGTGTTGGCCATAATCGATAGCGGACGTCCCTTGCCGGTGTGATTGGGGCACAGAATCACGCAGCGCTCAGGGATTTCCAGGCGCGCATACACCGCGCCCGCAACGCCCCCGGAGTAAATATATCCCGCATGGGGAGCGACGCATCCGATGGCGGCGATGCGGCCGGCCCCCACCGGAATCCCGACCGGAGAAGTATATTCCCGAATTTCGCGGAGCAATTCTTCAGCCCGGCCCGGATAAAATCTGCCGGCGACAGCGGGAGTTCGTAAAGCGGAAGTCATCAGCAGCCTCCTAGCGGAGACGTGTGGTCGCGGGCATTTGCCCGCGAAAAGTCGGCTCGCGGAAAATTCATCCCGCGAAAATTACGAACTGCCGTCGCCGAGCGCGCGGAACAAAGCGGCGCTTCTTTCGAGCGGCAGAGCTTCGGCCCGAATCGTAGGTTTCACGCCGCTTTTCACCAAAGCCGCGCGCAGCGCATCTTCATCGTACCGCGTCTTCAGATTATTCCAGAGAGTTTTGCGTTTTTGCCCAAAACAAAATTTGAGGAACGCGAATGAACTCGGCCTCGGGAACCCGCAGCGCCTCCAGCCGCGGTTTGATGGTAATGCGAACCACGCTCGAATGAACCTTGGGCGGCGGAGCAAACGCCGCTGGCGGAAGGGTGAAGAGCTGCTCGATCCGGCCGTACAGTTGCGCCGTCGCCGAAAGCAGGCCATAGTCACGGCCTCCCGCCGAAGCCGCCAGGCGATCGGCAACTTCCTTCTGCACCATGATCACAATCGTCGAAAAGTATCGGTGATATTCCAGCAGCCGCAGCAGAATATCGGAGGTAATGTAATACGGCAGGTTGCCGACGACGCGGGCCGGTTCGGGCGCGAAGTTCAGGCCGGTGCGAAGGCTGCCAGGTTTCGCCCCGAAGACGGTGTCCAGTTCGATGGTCAGAATATCGCCTTCGATGATTTCAACATTGGGTTGCAGGGAGAATTTCATCCGCAGCTGCGCCGAAAGGACACGGTCCAATTCCACCGCGATCAGCCGCCGCGCCTTCCGTGCCAGCACCTCGGTGATGGCGCCGCGGCCGGGGCCGATCTCCAGCACCGTGGCCTCTGAAACATCGCCCAGGGCCTCGACAATGCGCAGAGCCGCCGCTTCGCTGGCCAGGAAATGCTGTCCCAGTTTGGGCTTGCGTGAACTCGTTTGTACGCTAGCGCCCTTCGTCACGTTGACCCTCTCTCTTTCCGGCCTTAGACTGAAGCGAATCGGCAATTGGCGATTTGTAATTTGCCATTGAACGAAATAATTCAACGGGGATTTTCAATTGCAAAATTACGAATTGCAAATTACAATTACAAATGTCCAGGGGCGTCTCTACGGAAACTTAATCATAACGTGAGCGAGGCTTATCGAGTTCTCGCTCAGGAGGCTCTTTCGCAATGCATATCGCTTTCGCAGCATCCGAGTGCGTTCCCTTTTCGAAAACCGGCGGACTGGCGGACGTGGTCGGCGCCTTGCCGCGGGCACTGGCCGCTCTGGGACATCAGGTGAGCGTGTATCTTCCGCGCTATCGCCAAACCAAGTTGGCCGATCCCCAAACTGTGGTGCGCAGCATCACCGTCCCTTTCGACGACAAGTATCGCTTCTGCTCGGTGGTCACGGCGGGCACGAATACGCCCGCCGGGGTTAAGTTTTATTTCGTGGATTATCCGCCCTACTTCGACCGGGAGGCGCTCTACGGAAGTCCGGCCGGCGACTATCCCGACAACGCCGAGCGCTTCGCTCTGTTTTCGCGGGCGGTGCTCGAAGCCTCCAAGGTGCTGGGCGTGCCGCATGTGTTCCACTGCCACGACTGGCAGTCCGCGCTGGTGCCGGTGATGCTGCGCACGCTCTACGCCGAAGATCCCGCGTTTCGCGAAGTCGCCACCGTGTTCACCATCCACAACATGGGATACCAGGGCTTGTTCCCGCCCGATACCTTGCCGCTGCTGATGCTGCCGTGGGACATGCTCACCATCTCGAAGATGGAGTTTTTCGGCCAGGTGAATTTTCTGAAAGGGGCACTCGCTTACGCGGACTTCGTCACCACCGTCAGCAAGAAATACAGCCAGGAGATCCAAACCACCGAATACGGGTTTGGCCTGGAAGGGGTGCTGCGCGATCGCGCGGCGACCGTGACCGGCATCCTGAACGGCGTGGACTACGAGCAGTGGAGCCCGCAGACCGACAGATTCATCGCCGCGAAGTATTCGCCACAGGATCTGAGCGGCAAGCTGCAATGCAAACACGACTTGCTGCACACCTTCGGAGTGACGCAGCGCCGATTCCAAAGTGCCGGTGATCGGCATCGTTTCGCGATTCGCCGCCCAGAAGGGCTTCGATTTGATCTCCCAGATCATGGACCGGCTGGCGCGCGAAGAGATGATCGTGGTCGCACTGGGTGCGGGCGACAAGCTGTTCGAAGATATGTTCCAGCGGCTCAACAAGCAGTTCCCGAACAAGATTGCGGTCAAGGTAGCGTACGACAACGCCATCGCCCACAAAATTGAAGCGGGCGCGGACATGTTCCTCATGCCTTCCCGCTACGAACCCTGCGGCTTGAACCAGATTTACAGCCTGAGGTACGGCACGGTTCCCATCGTGCGGGCGACCGGCGGTCTTGACGACACCATCGAGCCTTGGGACGCGCGCACCGGCAAGGGCACGGGCTTCAAGTTCTCCGACTACACGGGCGAGGCCTTGCTCGCGACCATCAAGCAAGCATTGCTCTCCTATCGCGATGCGTCGTCGTGGCAGACGTTGATGCGTAACGGAATGACTCGTGATTTTTCCTGGGGAGCGTCGGCGCGCGAGTACGGCAAGATCTACGATCGCGCGCGACAAGTGCGGGCCGCCGCGAATGCGGTCCCAGTCATCGCGGACTTGAAGAAGGAGCCGGTGCTGGGGTAGTGGGTGCCCGGGATTGTATGTACAATGTTCCACGTGGAACATGACAGATTTGTACGTATAACCGTGCGCTTATTTAGAGTTGGCTTGGGCGTACAAAACGCGAAGATATGGGTTCGGTCCGGTGTTTTTGGTGACTACTGGTCAGATAATTTGACTGAGACGCCATCCCAAGTCTTTGATAACGCTCAGGGGGCTGTGTGGCAAAAGAGGCACACGCCGGTAAGTTTTACCGTGTAAAGTTTGCCGACTGCGTTAGAGCCCAAGATCGTGAATCCGATGCGCCCTCCTCCACGTCTGTAACGAGTGTTCCGTATTTAACGCGGACTAGAGACGGTCAAAAAAGGAGATGAGAATGGGCGGGCGCACTTGAAGGCAAAAGCACCAAGTGTCACGCAACATTTCGCAAGGAGAATCAACATGAACAATCTGGACTCAATGTTAGAACGTAACAAAGACTTTGCTGCTCGGCAGTCTGCTGCGGGCACACTTATGCCCTCGCTTCCGCGGTCGTTGCCCAATGTAAAGGCAGTCATCATCGGTTGCGCGGATATGCGCGTCGATCCTGCTCATGTCCTTGGAATTAAACCGGGCGAGGCCGTCATCATGCGGAACATCGGCGGGCGAATCACCCCAGGGTTGTTGGAGCAGTTGGGTCTACTCGGACGAATCGGTCAGGTTGCCGGAGAGATTCCTGGAGGCGGCGGGGAGTTTCACCTCATCGTACTTCAGCACACCGATTGCGGCATCACGCGCCTCGCTGGCGACCCGGCACTGCTGACGCGCTATTTTCAAATCCAGGAACGGGAACTCAAGGCCAAATCGGTCTCCGATCCTCGCACTGCGGTTGCCGTCGACGTTGCTGCGCTCCGGGCGGTTCCGGCATTGCCGGGCGACTGGCTTATCTCCGGCCTCGTCTATGACGTGGCGACCGGGCTTGTTGAAATCGTCGTACCGCCAGCGCCGATTCGTACTGCGTAAATTTCAACGGATCAAGGTCGGAGGAGTAGGGCGTTTCCCGCAGCTGACATGATCGGTGAGGACGGCACATGTGCCGGATAGTAAGTGTAGTGAATAGGTGGCGAACCGGATCTTCTCGGCAGAAAGAGCTCTGGCGGTACACTTCGGAGCACTCCCGGACTCCGATGAGCACCTCCTCCCCGCGCACCATCTTTCACGTCGACATGGACGCCTTCTTCGTCTCCGTCGAGGAATTGTTTGACCCGTCGCTGAAAGGCAAGCCGGTGGTGGTGGGCGGGCAGCGCGACGAACGGGGAGTGGTTTCGGCCGCATCGTACGCGGCGCGGAAGTTTGGCGTGCACTCGGCCATGCCGCTGCGGACGGCGGCGAAACTTTGTCCGCAGGCGATTTTTGTGAATGGGCATCCGGAGCGCTATCGCGAATATTCCGCGAAGGTGCACGAAGTGCTCGGCCACTTTTCTCCGCTGGTCGAGATGGCTTCGGTGGACGAGGCTTATCTCGACATGACGGGAACTGAGCGCCTGCATGGCCGGCCGTTGCATTCGGCGCACCGGCTGCATGACGCGATGAAGTCGGCTACACAATTGAACTGCTCGATCGGGATCGGCACCTCGCGGCTCATCGCGAAGGTTTCCTCCGCCAAAGCCAAACCGAACGGCGTGCTCTGGATTCTGCCCGGACGAGGAGGCAAAGTTTCTGGCGCCGCTCGCCGTCGGCGACATCCCCGGCGTGGGCAAGGTGATGGAGCAGAAACTGCACGCCATCGGCATTCAGAAAGTCGGCGATCTGGCGCGCCTCGACGACCGCGATCTGGAACACCGCTTCGGAAAATGGGGGCTCGCGCTGGCCGGGAAGTCGCGCGGGCGAGGATGCGGGTGGATGGTTCGACAACGAGGTCGGAGAACACGTCGATCCCAAATCGATCAGCCACGAGCACACGTTCGACGAGGATACGGGCGACGCCGAGCGCTTGCAGTCCACGCTGATGCGGCTCAGCGAGATGGTGGGACGGCGGCTGCGCGAGGGCGGATATTTTGCGCGCACCCTCCAGTTGAAATTGCGCTACAAAGATTTCTCGACCATCACGCGAGCGCAATCGCTGGAGCAGCCGACGCAGATGGATAACCAGATTTTCGATCATGCGCGGCGTCTGTTTTTCGCCAACTGGAAGCCGGGCGCGCCGGTGCGATTGCTGGGAGTGCAAGCGTCAAATTTCGAATCGGGTTCAACTCAGCTCGATCTGCTGGAGCCTTCGCAGAACGAGCGTTGGCAGAAGGCGTTGGCGGCTGCGGATCATCTGCGCGACAAATTTGGCGAAGCGTCGATCGGACTGGCCAGAGGGATGAAAGGCGGATTCCGCGAGCGCATCCACGAAAATCCGGCGGCGTTGCCGGGCAAGCGACCGCAAGAAGAAGCGTGAAAGTTGATGGAGCGCGTTGGGATTGCAAAAGTCAGAGGTGCAGCTCGCTAGAAGGGGATCCAATCTCGCCCGATGGCGGCATCCGCTAAAGCGATGCCCTGATCGAAGCTCTAGCGTTCCGACTCTACGAAATATATTCGCGAATATATTCGTCGCGCGAAGTGGCGAGTTCGTGAGCGTCGCCATCGAAGATGACCTTGCCGTCGCGCAGAATCAGGAAGCTCATGGGCACTTCGCAATGCTGGCCTTTGGGCAGAACGACCATCTGGTTGGTGGCCTTATCGAACTGGTGAGTTGCCATGGTGAAGGCATCCTGCAGGCGGTGGGTCGCCATGAGGGCGCTGGTTTTGTAGACGTCACGTTGTTTCACGATGAGTTCGACGATGGTGTTCGAGGTTACCGGATCGAGTCCGCCGGTAGGCGAGTCGTAGAGCAGCACCTCGGGCTCGGTGATGATGGCGCGCGCGATGGCCACGCGCCGCCTCATGCCACCCGAAAGTTCGGACGGACGCATGTCGTAGGTTTGTTCCAACTCCACGAAGCGCAGCACCTCGCGCACCCGCCGCTCGACTTCCTCCGCGGAGATCCGCTCCTCCATCAGGCGGAAAGCGACGTTTTCGTATACTTTGAGCGAGTCGAAGAGCGCGCTTTCCTGGAACACGATGCCCACGCGCCGGCGCAGCTGGAACAGTTCCTGTTCCGACATGCGCGTGACTTCTTCTCCCAGCACGAAGATGCGGCCGCTATCGGGCCGCAGCAGCCCCATGGCCAGCTTGAGCAGGGTGCTCTTGCCCGAACCGGCGACGCCAAACAGCGCCTTGGTTTCGCCGTGCGGAAGCTGGAACGAAACGCCGTCGAGGACGACGTTTTCATCGAACGCGATGGCAACCTTGTCGAACTCGATGGCGTAGCCGGAGGGACTCACCACCGCGGCCGCCGGATTTTCGCTGGGCAGAGTGGGAGCCGGCATGGCTTACCTGTAACCGAAAATTGCGAAGATCAACTTGGTAACAAAGAAATCCATGATCAGAATCAGCACCGAAGCAGCGACCACGGCCTGAGTGGTCGAACGGCCCACTCCCTGCGTGCCGCCCCGCGTGGACATGCCGTAATAGCAGCCTACGGTGGCGATGATGAACCCAAACAGCACGGGCTTGATGAGGCCGGTGAAGACGTCGCGGAAGACAAGGGTCTGCCACACCGAAGTCCAATACTGGTTCGTGTCCACCCCGAACAGCAGGTGCGCGACGCCATAGCCGCCGATCAGCCCGAGCAGGTCGGCGATGATGGTCAGGAAAAACAGCATGAAGGCGGTGGCCCCCACGCGCGGCGTAACCAGCTTCTTGGTGGGGTCGGTGCCCAGGGCACGCATGGCGTCAATCTGCTCGGTCACGACCATCGAGCCCAGTTCGCTGGCCATGCCGGAGGCGTTGCGCCCGGCCACCATCAGCCCGGTGATGAGCGGTCCCAGTTCGGTGACCATGCCGAGCGACACCAGTTGGCCGATGAGCGTGACCGCCGCCGAATCGCTGCAAGGTGCTGGCTGAGTTCAGCGCCAACAGCGCACCGACGGAGAGTCCGGTGAGAACCACGATGGGCAGGGAGCCGACGCCGATCAGGTCGGCCTGCTGCAGCATGTCGCCCATGTACAGAGGACGGCGGAAGAAGTTCGCGAGCGATTGCGCCGAGAGCAGGGTGTATTCCTGAACCGCCAGCACAATATCCTTTGGCGACTTCAACGGGCGAAATCAGTTCGAGTTCGAACGCCATGTGGTCGGGGAACTGCTCAGGGAACTATAGCAGAGAGAGAAATCATCGGGTGATCGGGTGATCGGGTCATCGGGCGATCTAGAACCTTAGGGACCTTACGGGCTTCAGATGACCCGATCACCCGATGGCCCGATCACCCGATCTCACTCCCGGTTCTTCTTCTTGATCTCGATGGCCAGCCGTTTGATTTTCTGATTCAGCGTGGAGAGCGGGACGTGGAAGCGTTCCGCCGCTTCGGTCTGGTTCCAGCCGCACTTCTCCAGCATGTCAACGATGATCCGCCGTTCGCAGTCTTCCATGATGCTGAACAGCGTGGCCCCGGAGTTGGCGTCCAAAGCCGGAATTGAGCTGCCCCGGCCCACGATATGGTCGGGGAGGAGATCGATGCCAATGTCGCTGTCGGAAGATAGCACCACGGCGCGTTCGATCGCGTTCTCCAGTTCGCGGACGTTGCCTGGCCAGGAGTAGCTCACCAGCGGGCGCAACGCCTCGGTGGTGATGCGGCGCCGGGGCCGCTCATTTTCCTCGGAATACTTCTGGAGGAAGTGCTGCACCAGCAGCGGAATATCTTCGCGGCGCTGCCGCAGCGGCGGCAGATCAATGCTGATTACGTTGAGGCGGTAGAAAAGGTCTTCGCGGAAGCGGCCTTCGCGCACCATCTGGCGAAGATCCACGTTGGTGGCGGCGATGATGCGCACGTCCACTTGAATTTCCTGCACGCCGCCCAGATGCATGAACTTGCGGTCCTGCAACACGCGCAGAATCTTGCTCTGCGTGTCCATGCTCATGGTGCCGATCTCGTCGAGGAAGAGCGTGCCCCGGTCGGCGACTTCGAACAGCCCCTTCTTCGACGCAACCGCGCTGGTGAAAGCGCCTTTGACGTGCCCGAACAGCGTGGATTCCAGCAGGTCGGGCGGCGTTGAGCCGGAGTTGACGGGCACGAAGGGCCGGTCGCGCCGCGTGGAATTCAGATGAATCGCCTTGGCGATCAGTTCCTTGCCCGTCCCGCTTTCGCCTTGCAGCAGCACCGTCGAGCGGCTGGGCGCCACCTGCGCGACCAGATCGAAAATCTTCAGCATGGGCTCGCTCTTGCCCACGATGTTTTCAAAGTTGTAGCGCTGCTTGAGCGCGCGCTTCAGTTGAATGTTTTCTTCTTCCGCCTTCTGGCGGGCGACGGCGGCGCGCACGTCGGCCAGCAGTTTCTCGTTGTCCCACGGTTTCTGGATGAAGTTGGTGGCGCCGGATTGCATGGCGCGGACCGCGTTCTCCACCGTTCCGTAGGCGGTGATCATGATCACGGCCTGCTGCGGATGGAGCAGGCGAATCTCCGAGAGCACATCCATCCCGTTCTTGTCGGGCAGCGCCAGGTCGAGCAAAACCACGTCAAAAGCGCGCTGGCCAATCTGCGCCAGACCTTCCCCGTCCGCTTCCCGCAACCACGACGGTGTAGCCCTCGAGCTGAAGCAGCGTCTCCAGCGACTCCCGAATTTCCGCTTCGTCGTCAATGATGAGGATTCTGCCCGCGCTGGGCGGTGTGCTTTCCGGTGTGTTCTGGCGCGAGACAGCCGCGCTTCAGACATGGCAACTTCAGGCGTTGTTACTTCAGACGTTGTTACTTCAGCGTTGTTACTTCAGACATGGATTGCCTTCCTGGTCGATATCAACGGAAAATCCAGGGTGAAGGTGGTGCCTTCGCCCGGGCGGCTCTCCACGCGGATATTGCCTGCGTGTTCCTGGATGATGCCGTAGGTAATAGAAAGTCCAAGACCGGTGCCGCGATTCTGGCCCTCCGCGGGCGACGTCTTGGTGGTGAAAAATGGATCGTAGATGCGGTGAATGTGTTCCTGCGCAATGCCCGAACCGGTATCCGAGACGCGCACGCTCACGAATTCGCCGTTCAGCGTGGATACGTTCAGGACTCCGCCCCCAGCCATCGCGTCCTTGGCATTCAAGAACAAATTCAGAAACACTTGTTGCAGGCGCCCGGCGTTGCCCTGAATCAAAGGAAGGTTTTCATTGAGCTCGGCCTGCACCTGGATGTGAGCCACCTTGAGTTGGTGGTCGAGCAATGCCAGCGTATCCGCGATCACTTTGTTCAGACTGATTTCCGTCAATTCCGTACCCGAGGTGCGGGAAAAGTTCAGCAGATTATTGACAATCTCCGAAGCGCGGAACGTCTGCTTCGTGATCTTCTCGAGCAGCCCCGCTTTCTGCGGATCCGACTTCAACTGCTTCGCCAGCATCTGGGTGTAGGAGGAGATGACCGCTAACGGCGTATTCACTTCGTGCGCCACGCCGGCGGCCAGCAGTCCGATCGAAGAAAGCTTGTCGGCTTGGGTGAGCTGGACTTCGAGTTCGATCCTCTCGGTGATGTCGTCCATGATCACCAGCCGTCCCACCACGCTGAACTTGCGGGTTACCAGCGGCGCCATCGCAACATTCACGATGCGCGCCTCGCCGGTGGGAGTCGCCAGCCGGAACTTATAAAGATTGTGGATGCCCGGATTCTGCCGAACGCGGTAGAACTCCTCGACGAAGGCCGCCGGAAAAACCTCGCTCAACGAACGCCCCACCACCTGCCAACGCGGCTGGGCATACATGACTTCCATCTGCGAGTTCCAGGACTCGATGCGATCTTGCAAGTCCACGGCCATCACGCCGACGTTGATGGATTCAACAATATTCTCGTTGAAATCCTTGAGCCGCTCGTACTCGCTCACCTTCTGTTCAAGTGACGCGTACAGCCGCCCGTTCTGGATGGCGATGCCGATGTATCCCGCCAGAACTTCGAGCAACTCCACATCTTCGCTGGAGAGGAAGTCGCCTTGCATAGTCTTGCCCAGTCCGAGGAAGGCGATGGTTTTTTGCCGCGCGTGGCAGGGAATGTAGTAGTTCAGATCCAGGCGTCCGATGGCTTCTTGCGCGGCGGCATTTTCACGCGGCAACTGGTGCGTATTTTCGAAGAAAATATGTCCGGCAGCGTCCTCCATTCGCGGCTTCGCGAGGAACGACAAGTCGAGGCCGGTGACGTGTGCGATGCCAAACGACTTCGACAGTTCAAAGCGCGTAGAGTCGCTGTTGCCGAGGAAGATAGCGATGCGGTCCACCAGCAGTGTGCGCGCTAGCCGGTCGACCAGCGAGGACAGCATTTTGTCGAGGTCGGTCTCCGAACTCAACTCGCGTCCAAATTCGATCAGCGTGCGCCGGTAGTCGTAGCCTGTCCGGAAGAAAAACTGGTCAAGCTTTTCCTGAATCCACTTCCGCACCGGATCAAACAGCAACGCGGTGACTACGACGGCCAATATCAACCCGTAAGGTCCGGAACTGGGCACGCGCGTATGCACCAGCTCTGCCACCGCCGCCACGCCGGCGAAATAAACTCCCACGATGGCCGCCGCCGCCAGCGTATACGCCATGCCGCGCTTGAAGATCAGATCCACGTCCATCAACCGGTAGCGGAAAATGGCGTAGCCAAAAGTCAGCGGCAGCAATCCCAGCGACAGCACCGACACCTTCATAAGGGGTGAAGGCATGACTCCGAGCAGATACGGCAGAACATAGAAAAGCGTAAACGGCGTGATGGCGAGGATGGTGCCGCGCGTGATCCACTTGAGTTGCTGCCGCAGGATCGGAGTGGTGGCCTGGCGGTAGTTTTTGAACAGAATCCCCGCCGCTGAGAAGAAGAAAATCGTCAGATAGGCCCAGTGCACCCGGTTCAGATCAAAGAGCAGCGAGTTGCTAGCTTTCAAATACTCGAAAACAAGCAACTGGATTCCGAGCAGTACCGCTCCCGGCAGGTAGAGCAGCGGAATCGACCAGCGATGCTTGCTGACGATCTCTCGCCGTTCCGGGAAGGTCAACGTGAAGTGCAGAAACAGCGCCGGCTGCAGCAGCCACGCGACTTCATTGGCCCACAGGACGATCCAGTCAAAAGCGTTGAATTTGCCGGTGTAGTGCAGCGCGTAGAAAACGAACGATACCAGGCAGAAAATATAAAAATGCGTGGAACCGACCGCCGTCCAGCGCCGCAGCAGTACATAAAGCCCAATGCCCAGGTAAATGAGCGCGATCAGCCGCAGCCAATCGTTCATCGAGCGCTCGGATGGAACCAGCACCACTACCACATCCAGCGGAACCGAGCCGCGGATCAGCGAGTAGGTTGCCTTCGACCAGACGCCGGAATAGTAGATTTGCCGCGTCACCGCCGCGGATCGTGTCAACCGCGTGCCCGTTGACGCTGACTACATTGTCCCCACGCCGGATTCCGGCCCGCTCTGCCGGACCGTTCGGCTCCAGTCGGTCGGCCACTAGGCGCCCGTTCTTCTCCATCCACCACGCGCCATCGTCGGGAACCGCAAACTGGTGCTCGATCTTGTAGTTGAAACCAGCGAACAGTACTGCGGCTGCTGTGAGCAGAGTCAACAGGATGGCGGTAAACCGGGCCTCAAATTCGCGGTTCATATTTGGAGTTCGCGATTCATGGACTGGGACGACCGTGACGGCGCCGCTGCCAGAGCATTCGACGCCCATCTGATATAAGCAACTTCACTGCCACCCTCTAATCTTTCCCAGTCCTATAAGTCGCTTACTTAGAGCGAGTTCCATAATTATAGAGAGGATTCGGAATGTCGGCTATGAATTATGGAAGGTCGCGTCTGCTTTTTGGAATGCCGAGCGCGAGCCAGTTCGTGGTGGAAACAGGGGCCGCAGCCGCAAGTGCATGAAGAAGTTATTGCAGCTTCGCGTACTCCGCCTTGGCTTCTTTCAGGATGGGGATGTCGGGGTCGGCGTCTTTCCAGAGGGTGAGGAAATCCTGGTAGGCAGCTCTTCGCTTTGGCGGTGTCGCCGGAGATGGCATACGCGCGGGCGAGTTGGAGATGGGCGAGCGAGCCGAGCAGGAAGTTCTGCACGATTCCGGGATGATCAAGGAACTTCTGGAATTCGGCGGCCGCAGCGGGGCCGTTCTTCTGAGCGAGATAAGCCAGGCCGCGAATGTACGCGGGATACATTGCTGGTTCCGGGAGGAGGCCCTCCGAGTTCGTAGGGAAGGGAGGGTTCGAGCGCGACGATCGCCCGGTCGGGCGCCTGTTGCGCCATCGCAATGGATGCCTCGATCACCGGGAACCAGTACACCTTGAGATAAGTGTTGGTGGGTTCGGACTTTTGCAGCGCTTCGAGGATGGTTCTGGATTGAGCAGGTTTCGCCGGTGCGCGCCAGCGCCAAAGCGGCCAGGACTTTGACATCACGCCCGGGAGCGAGCGCTAACGCGCGGGCGACGGCTTGCCGGGCAGCAGCTGACGTTGCCCAGTTCAGCCTCGCGGAGCGCCTGAAAGGCGAGCCACTGGGCGCCGGTTTCTTTGGCATCCGCCCGCACGGCGGAGTCGACGGCGCGCCGGGCGAGGTCGCGCGCTTTTTCCAGGCGGCCGTAGTAGGCCTGGGTATCGGCGTGGGTGTTGAGCATCTGGTCTTCTTCGCCGGGGCGGCCCGCCGCCCATGCGACCTGGCGCTCCATTTCGGCCGTGTCCCCGGACAGAAATGCCAAGGAATACAGATCGGCCCGAATGAGCAAGCCATCGAAGTTTTTCTGCTGTGCTTCCTGGAGCGTCTGCCGGGCGTCCTTGAGCCGATTGACGTTGATGTAGTTGCCTGCCAGGTTCCCATAGCCGGCGATCGTGGGTTCCAGCCGCTGCGCCGCTTCGGTTTCCGCGATCGCTTTGTCGTATTGGCCCAGAGCGGCATAGATAACACCGAGATTCCCGTGCGGCACCAGGTCCCGCGGGTAGCTTTTCGCCCAGAGTTCGTAGGCTTCCGTGGCCTTCTCCACTTCACCGGTGACATATTGAAAGTAGAAGGCGGAGATGCGGTACTTCTCGCGTTCGCTGACCCGGTCGCGCAAGTCGTAGGCCTTCTTGGCATTGTCCGCCGCGAGACTCGCCTGTCCGAGATTGGAATACTCGACGGCCAGACCGACATAGGCCATGGCGAAGTTGGGGTCGAGTTCGATGGCCCGCTTCATGAACGGAATGGCTTCGGCGTCGCCCTTGGTGCGGCCGGTCGTGATGCCCATGCTGTAAGCCTTCAGGGCTTCGAGCGAGGGCGTGGTCGCTTCCACGGGCACATCGAATTTCTGTACCGAAGCAAGCGATTCGCCCAGCTTGGCGCGCATGGCGGTGGCCGCGGTGCTCGAGCGCCTTGAGCACGCCTTCTTTGCTGGGGGCTTCCGCCTGCTCTTTGGCCAGATTGTCGCCGGTATTGCAGGCGACGGCATCGAGGCCGACGACGTACTGGCTGCCGAGGTTGGAGATCGATCCGCCGAGAACGGCTTTGCTGCCGGTGCGGAGGCAGAGTTCCCTGGCCACGTCCGGCGGTGACGTGCTCGGTGGGTGCGCGGCCCATCAGCTTCAGCGTCTCGCCGACTTTGCGGTCGGAAAGAATGTTGAGGAAGGGGGACTGTTCGAGATCGACGGCCAGCGCCTGCTTCAGGGTGCCGTCGAAGACCGGGTCGCCGGTGGTGTTGATGAAGTCGGCGAGGACGACAGTGTCTTTCTCGGTGAGCGGCGTAGCTTTGTCGCTGGCGCTGCTGAGCGCGAGCGCAAGTAGAACGCTCCCCGCGATTGCGGCAGCAACAAGTATCACGGCGGCGGGAACCAGAACCTTCCAGAGTTTCCTGCCCGCTGACAGGAACTTCGGCGACTTTCACGCGCGCTCGATGACGGAGATGGAGCAAGCGCAGGGGAGGAACCGGATGCTGGCGATGGCGGTTGGCGCGACCGGAGAGCCGCTTTCCTGTGCGACCGCCACTGACCCCGAACTCGCTGGTACGCCGTGCCGCGATTCCGTTTCCCGTTTCAGCCGCTTCAGGTCGGCCCGCATATCCGCCGCGTGCTGATAGCGCAGCTCGCGGTCTTTCTCCAGCGCCTTGTTGATGATGTCTTCCAGCTTCGGCGGCAGGTCGGGATTCAGCCGCACCGCGGGAACTGGGTCGCGTTCCAGAATCGCGTTGAAGATGACTCGCCGAGCTTTCGCCGCGGAACGGCAATGCGCCGGTCGCCATCTCGTACAGCACAGCGCCGAAGGAGAACAGATCGGTGCGGGCATCCAGTTCTTTCGCCCGCGCCTGCTCCGGCGACATGTAGGCCACCGTGCCGAGCGCGGTGCCTGGGCTGGTGAGGTGCTGCCTCGATCATGCCGTCTGTGTGTGCAGGTGGCTGCCGCATCTTGCTCGACGCACTGGCTGCGGGCGTGACTTTCGCCAGGCCGAAATCCAGAATCTTGGCGTGTCCGCGCTTGGTCACGAAGATGTTGGCGGGCTTGATGTCGCGGTGGACGATGCCCTCGGCGTGAGCGGCGTCGAGCGCGTCGGCGATCTCGATGGCGAGCGAGAGCAGCAACGTCCGTTTCCAGCGGACGCCCGGCGATGCGGTGCTTCAGCGTCATGCCCGTCCAGAAACTCCATGGCGATGAAGGCCTGGCCGTCCTGCTCGCCGATTTCGTAGATGGTGCAGATGTTGGGATGGTTCAGAGCGGAGGCGGCCTGCGCTTCGCGCTGGAAGCGCGCCAGCGCCTGCGGATCTTGGGCAACATCGTCGGGCAGGAACTTGAGGGCGACAAAGCGATGCAGCCGTGTGTCTTCGGCCTTGTAGACAACACCCATCCCGCCGCCGCCGAGCTTCTCGACGATGCGGTAGTGCGAGATGGTTTGGCCGATCATCTGGGGCAAATCTTACGTGGGTGCAACGTTCAAGTCAATCAAGGCAGTGGGTGGAAGAAGAGGACGGACCCGTCAATGCGTGATATCGGGATGTTTCACCAACGACCCTCTTGAGATGCCGCCAACTCCACGGCTTTCATTGACTTGTCCTCGCATCACGCCTACCATTACGCGAACCGCGCGGGCTCACGTTGTGTCGAAGGGGATTGAAATTCCAGACTATTCACCAGTGAACAACCGTCGAAGAAAAAAAACTCAATTCTGGGCTGTCCTGCTCGTCTATCTGTGCTCGCTTTCGGGCGCGGTGGGCGCTCAGGTGAAACCCGATTTATCAGCGCAGCTGAGCATGTTTCAGACTCAACTTCCACCCGAGGCTTTTCCGGGAGAATTTCTTTTGTTTGTAGGTGCGGCTCTATCACCCGACGGAGAACAAATCGCGGCGGCATATTTTACCCAAGTGAGCAAAAGACGCCCAGCGAGTGTCGTGCTTAACCTGCGAACTTGGAAAGTCGGCACTCAAGAACCTATAGCCCTAAAGCAAATCCCCGCGAGCCAGGAAGCCGAAAGCGATCTCGCCTCTGGAAGACACTTCGCCCGTCCCGAAGGCTTTGTTCAGTACTGCGATCATGGGTCAGGCATTATGGTTTCCGACCCGCACGGGACTCTCTACTACTTGAATCCGCAGACGCTCGAAGTATTGCATGCCACGGCGACGAACGTGAGTATGGGTGGAACCCGAACCGATCCGCTTTTGACTTCAGAGCGGGTCTTCTGTGCGGCGAATAGCCCGCGCGCGGTGTTTGCGGTCTACGGCGGGACTTTTGGCAACGGGCGTTATGGCAACGGGCTGGTAAGAGTTTACGACCTCACTTCCGGGATGCTCCTCCAGGAGTGGAATATGACCAAACACCCCTACTACTTCGGAGACGTCGCTATTTCCCCGAGCGGCAACGAGATCGCCGTTTCCCGAGTTTCTACCAATACCTGGAGACGAGCGAAGGGCGTACCAAACCTTGAGTTGTTCGATGTGAATAGCGGGAAGTTGACCCTCCAGGTGAAGACAGGACACTTGCCGGGCCGGATCATCTTTGCCGGAGAAACCCAAGTCGCGACTGATGACACGGTTGTGCCTGAGCCGTTTTTCCCTCATCCTAAAATAAAACTCTGGGATGCCAGCAACGGGAAGCTCATCCGGGAGTTTGGCGACTCCAGGTCGGAGCGCGCCGCTTCGTCGGAGCTTCAAGCGACGGCAACGTGATCCTCGGTTACATCCCTAAGGAGACCCTGCGTGCGGCGCGTTCGGATCCTTGGAACGAAACTCTGGAACAGCGATTCCGGTTGTGGGATCCGCTACGGGCAGGACTATCGCGACCTCTCCGCCCTTCCTTCCCAACCTCAACTCGCCTAGTAAAGGCAGGAATGAGGAACGCATCCAAGCCTGGAGGTAAGTGCCAACGGGCGGGCCATGATGTTTTCTGGAAGTCGCCGTGGAAGGAAACATTTCCGATCTACGTCTTCTCCGAAGCGCCAGGAGGCACCGCCCCAACCACACATTGAGATCTTGATCGCGCCGAACGCAGCAGGGCAAAAACCCCATCAAGGATAAAGCTGGGATGTGAAAGTTGAAATCCCGGCTGAAACCGGTTTAGTCTGCATGAGCCTCACAATAACTGTTGCAACCAGGCGATAGGGCTCATTGACCCGGCCAACTACAGACACGATGCGCTCAAATATTTGGTAGTTGCAAACGTAAGCTGCTATAGCACACCTTAGCTTTTTTCTTCATAATCCAGGGTATGGCCCTTGTTGTCTTTCTCCGGGGTGTCAATGTTGGCGGACACAGAACGTTTCGCCCAAGCGTCCTTGCACGAGAACTGAGCGGCTATGATGTCCTGAACGTGGGTGCTGCGGGCACCTTTGTTGTTCGTAAACCTGTTTTCGCACACCCGGATCCCGTGCAAAATTCCGTACTGCATTGCTTCGCAAGCTGCCGTTCGAAGCGGAAATTGTGCTGTGCGAAGGCCGCGATCTTATGCGACTGGAGACGGAGAACCCGTTTGGAACTCCGCCATCACCCCCGGATGTTGTCCGGTTCGTGAGTATCCTGTCGAAAGCCGGGGGTGTCCGGGCATCGCTTCCAGTCACGTTTCCCTCAGACGGGGAGTGGTTGGTGCGGGTGATTGCGTCCGAAGGGCAGTTCGTGTTCGGAGAGTACCGTCGTCACATGAAGACAATCGGCTATCTTGGCCAGATCGACAAACTTTACGGCGTGCCAGCTACAACTCGGAATTGGAACACAATCATTGCGATCATAGCGAATGTTGAAGAGTCTCAAGGGCGGGCGCAGGGATTCTAATTGTTGAAATCAGATTGCATGTTTTGACGGTTGCGGTCATTGTGTGTAACCGGGGAGTGTAACCCGGATATTTCATCCGTTGCGCGCTGAGTCGGCACGAACGGCGGTGCCCTAGGCGAACGCAGTGCGCGGCTTTCAGGGGCGCACCCCTGCTCTAGCCTGCTCTCCTCCATCGATCCCCACGCTGCTTCATGTAACTTGCCAGAACGTAGGACCAAGGAATACCCAGAACATCCACAACAACCCCGATGACCATGGCACGCGTGAGATCTGTCGACCGGACGGCGGGCCACATCGGGAGCGCAACTGCTGCTAACCATACCGTCTTGTAGACCAGTTGCAGCAGGAGCAAAGGAACCATCTTTAGCGGATAGCGAAGCCCCAACCCCGACAAAACCGACAATGCAGCCCAGAAGCTGAAGGCAACGCCTTTCACGGGGTCCCATGCTCCATGGTGCCTGAGAACCTCCGGCCATACGTCCAATCCGAGCAGCGCGAAGTTAAGCAGGTAAACGAATCTCATTACGTACAGACGCAACAACGATACGTCTCCAGGCATGGTGAACTCCCTCTACAGGTGGTGGTGTGCGACACAAACGTCCTGTCCCGACTGCTGGTATACCACTCAAAAAACACCACCGATGCGACCGATGGAAAGGATCTGATCCCGCAAAACGAACGGGCAACGGCGAACCTAGTCCGGCTTCCGAGTGAAGATCAGAAAATAATCCATGCCGTCGGCTTTCACGAAATCCTTTGAGTCGCGTAGTTCATATCCGGCTTGGGCGGCTTCGCGAACGACCACGTCTTTACTCACGCCATGATCTGCTCCATTGCCATTGCGATCAATGATGCCAATCTTGGCTCCTGGTTTAAGCGATGGGCGGAGGTTCCGGAGTAGCACAACCGGATGGGCGACCTCGTGGTAGGTCTTGAGCAGCAGCACGGCGTCGATGCTGTCGGCCGGGAGTTGTGGATCGTCGGGCTTGCTGAGGATCGTCTTTATGTTCTGGAGTTGCTCTTTTTTCTCGCGCTGGGCAATGTATTGGATTGCCTCCGGGTTGATGTCCACCGCATAAACCGTGCCCGAGCCGGTGACGCGGCGAGCGGCGCGCACCGTGAACCAGCCCGATCCGGCACCGATGTCGGCAACGTTTTTGCCGGGTTCAATGCCCAGCATATCCATGACGCGGTTGATCTGCAGGCGCTCATCGCGCCCCGGGGCATCGAAAATGGAGAGATCGCCAGTGTAAGGGGTGCTGGTCTTGCGTTGTGCCGACGGCGCTGCGGAACCGGACTGGGCTCGAAGCGGCGCCAGCACCCACAGACCTGCCAACAACACTGAGATCGGCCCGAGCCATCTGAGCGCTCTGCCAAGAGATTTCCAGTTCATTATTTCTTTCGGTGCACGCGCTGAACCATTACGAGTTTACGCCATCACGCTGCTGACGATCACCGTCACTGACAGGAATTACGGCTCAGAATCCTAATATCTTCAGGTGGATCCAGCCTGAAGGCATCTGTAGAGATTTGTCAAAACGAGAACTTTTTCGCCTCAGTCTTGTTCCTATAAGTGGGGTGATTTATGGCGAAGATCATTGAATTCTTCGTACCTGGCAGCTTCAGAAAAAAGGCAACGAAGTGGATACCGCGGGAAGAATATGGGAAGGTGATCCCGTTCAGCTTGCCACAAAAGAAGTCCGCTTGACGCTGATTCTCTGGATGCACGGGCCGGGCGGCTCCGGCAGCCGAGGTCAATCTCGCGCCGGGGTTGTGAGGGTTATTGATTTTGCGTCAACAACTTTTGAGCCGCTGACAACTCCAAACCTTTCATTGACTTGCCTACCCTTCCGCCATAGCATGTTGGCACGTGATTGGACAGAACATCTCGCACTACCGGATCATCGAAAAGCTGGGCGGTGGCGGAATGGGTGTGGTGTATAAGGCCGAGGACGTAAAGCTGCACCGCTTTGTCGCTTTGAAATTCCTGCCTGACCAGATTGCTAAAGATGCGCAAGCTCTAGCTCGCTTCCAACGCGAAGCGCAGGCTGCGTCCGCCCTGAACCATCCGAACATCTGCACCATTTACGAGATTGACGACGAGAGCGGACAAACCTTCATCGCCATGGAGTTTCTGGACGGAGTGACGCTGAAGCACCGCATCGCCGGAAAGCCTGTCGAGACCGATGTTTTACTCGGCTTGGCGATTGAGATCGCCGATGCCCTGGACGCTGCCCACGCCAAAGGAATTGTTCATCGCGACATCAAGCCTGCGAATATTTTTGTTACCGAGCGCGGGCGCGCCAAGATTCTGGATTTCGGGCTGGCCAAGGTCACTCTGAAGCCGGAGAGCGTCGCCCTGAGCGCGCCCACCCTGGAGTCCGAAAATCATCTGACCAGTCCCGGCAGCGCGCTGGGCACAGTCGCCTACATGTCGCCGGAGCAAGTGCGGGCCAAGCAACTGGACGCCCGCACGGACTTGTTTTCTTTTGGCGTCGTGCTCTACGAGGCGGCTACAGGCATGCTGCCCTTTCGTGGGGAAACCTCGGGAGTCATCTTCAAAGCCATTCTGGATGCCGAACCGACCTCGGCCGTGCGGCTGAATCCCGACGTGCCTGCCGAGCTGGAGCGCATCATTGGTAAGGCCTTGGAGAAAGACCGGGAGCTGCGCTATCAGAGTTCGGCCGAGATGCGAGCTGACTTGAAGCGGCTGAAACGAGAAACAGAATCACGCTACCGGGCGGCGGGTTCGGGATCGGTCGCGGTCGCACCGGAGAGCGGCTCCCCACCCACCGCGCAACCGTCTGCCTCGGGGCCATCATCGTCCGGGTCTATGGCAGCGATGCCGATGCAAGCTCCACCCACCTCCGGACAAACGACTAGTAGTTCGGCCATCGCCGCCGCCAGAAAACATAAATTGGCAGTTGCCGCGGGCATGATGGTTGCGCTGGTGGTTCTGGGTGCGGCTGGATTTGGTGTTTATTCCATCCTTCACCGCGGCCTTGCCGCGCCTTACCAGAACTTCGCCATCACCCAGGTTACGAATTCCAGCCGGGCCGTCGTTGCCGCCATATCTCCCGATGCAAAATACGTGCTCACGGTGATGAACGACAAAGGGCTGAACAGCCTCTGGCTTCGCAACGTAGCGACGGGAAGCGACACCCAAGTGGTCCCTCCTTCGGCCAACATTCCCAACGTCGCATTCTCACCCGATGGAAACTACATTTATTTCCGCAAGGCCGAGAATGCCATCGCTAGCGATTTCAACATCTATCGCACCCCGGTCTTAGGCGGCACGCCAAAGGCTGTGGTCCGCGACTCGGATAGTGGATTCACCTTTTCACCCGATGGCCAACGAATGGCCTACATCCGCGCCAACGATCCGGAGACCGGCAAATATCGCCTGCTCAGTGCCAACCTGGACGGCGGCGATCAAAAGGTGCTGCTCATTGAGCCTCTGCAGAGTGCGCTGGCACGTTCGCTGACGTGGTCTCCCGACGGCAAGAAGATCGCCTTTCCCGCGTTCCAGCCAGGCAACGCTCTCGGTGGGATCAATCTGCTTGATTTGCAGACAGGAAAAATACAAACCCTCGCCTTGGCTGATAAAGTGATTCTTGAAATGAGCTGGTCATCCGGCGGGGATGGCCTATTTGCCAACTATCAGCAAAAAGGGCCTAATTTCAACCGCCGGCAGATCGGCTACGTCTCCCTGGCGGACGGTCGGTTGCGTCCCATTTCGCGCGATACCAATAGCTATGCGACTTTAAGCCTCTCCGCCGATGGCAAGTCTTTGGCCACGGTTCAGCAAAAAGTGGTAGGCAACTTTTATGTCTTGCCCGGCGAAGGAAGCGCGTCTGCCGACATCAGCCCGTTAGCTTCCGGCGGAGAACACATCCAGTTTTTCAATTGGGCGGCCGATGGTAGCTTGCTCCTATCCGACCCATCGCAACTTGTCCGGACCGACGCCAATGGAAACAATCCCACCCAACTGCTTAACGACCCGGCGGCGAACATTCTGAGTATGTGGCAGTGCGGCGGCTACATAGTTTTTCCCTGGGCATTTCACGACAACAATACGTTTAGCATCTGGCGTGTCAATGCGGACGGTTCCCATCCTATGAAGCTGGCGGACGCCAAGTTTGATACGTTTCCGGTGTGCGCGGCCAATCAGAACTGGGTTTACTACTGGGCCGAAGCCAAACAGCTCTGGCGAGTTCCCCTGGATGGTTCTGGTAAACCGGAACCGATTCCAGGCAGCAGTGTTGCCGGTGGATTTCTGACGGGGCGGGGGATGGGTATTTCGCCCGATGGAAAAACCCTGGTGTACGGAATCGAAATTGTAAATCCAGGCGACGTGACGGGCACTCACAAAATTGCCTTGTTGGATGCCGCAACTCTCAGTTCTCCGCGTTTCCTGGAAGCCAATCCGCGAATTTCCAAGGGCGTGCAATTCACCGCGGATGGAAAGGCCGTCGCCTACCCTGTCGCCGAGAATGGTGTGGATAACGTCTGGCTTCAGCCCATCGATGGCGGCCCGGGACGGCAGATTACACACTTCAATTCCGAGCAAATCTTTTCGTTTCACTGGTCGCCGGATGGCAAGAATCTCGGCATCTTGCGCGGCCACACCGACTCCGACGTCGTACTTTTACAAGAATCCAAGCCGTAGATTGTTCCTTCGCGCCGTTTCATCGCTCGCCTATCCGAAAGGAAACCAAAGCCGAGTAAGTAAAGCTGCGGTCGCTGCAAGAGACATACCGCGGCGCTTACTGTTTACCGATAGTTGACGGAATCAGCGATTACACTCATTCGCTAATTTGCTGCACTACAGCGGCGACAGTTCGTCTTCGTTCTCCTGCTTCTTCCCCCGGAAGACTTTCTTCTCCAGGAAACGTCGGGCCAAATCTCTGCCTCCGATGCCGAAAGCGATTGCCAAGCCCAGCATCAGGGCTCCGAAGGCAAGTCCGAAGGCGACCAGCATGGTCTGTTCCGCCAAACCCAGCTCTTCAAAAACGACAGACAATACGAAAACAATAATGATGCTGCGGACAGAGAGACTCAAAACCCGGGGTGAAGGCATATTCGCATTCACCGCAGCCAGCAGAGCAGCGCGGGAAAAGAAGCTGGCTGCCAGCAGTCCGAAAAACAGGATTAACAGCGCCGCGAATAGACGCGGCAAGAAAAGAAAAAATCTCGCGACTTGCTCCTGCAGGCCCAGGATCCCAAGCACGCTCACACCGAGCAGAATGAAGCCCAGCCAGGCCACCCAGAAGACAAACCGGCTCACCATTTCCGTCGCTGAAGGCAGCGCGGCCTTGCTGAGCAGTTGGGAGGCGCCGGCGTTTTCTGAAAGTTTGTCGAACTTGACCAGTCTGAGAAAGCTGCGCAGAACCACTTTTACCGCGTACGCGATCACCCAGCCCACCAGCGCCAGGATCAACATCACGATGACACGAGGAAGGAAGTGTGCGAAATCTCTGACCATCTCGTGCAGTGCCTGACTTAGTTCGCTAATAATCATTTCCCGCATATTTGGCCTCACTCTCTCGATTTCCACAGTTCCAGCAGATAAGGTTTCAGGCGCTCAAACTCAAGGCATAAAGCTTCGATATTTTTCTCGACGTCCTCCGCGGAAGCGTTGCGATTCTCGATCACGAAGGTGAACGCTCTTCCACGGAACAGCGGCGCCAGCGCCTGGATGATGTGATCCCGGCTGATCACAGATTTCCGATACGAGGCGGCAAACTCGTAAACCGTCTTCACCCACAATTCTGCGGGGTAATGAAAGTCCTCTTCCCCCAGGTGGGCGATGCGCTGGAGTTCCGCTAGAGTGGAGGGGGAAAGAATCGACTGAAAGACGGACTCCAATTCGGCAACTCCGGTCGAGAACATCTCTCGCAATCGTTTCCGATTTACTCGCAGTGGTTCGACAAGCACTTCCTGGTCGGCTCCGGTAGTAGGGACCGGCTCGGACCCGGCGACGATACTCCAGACAGGAAAGTCCGGCTCCAAGGCTGAGAACAGAGCCCCGACGGTTTGCCGCAGCGCCGGCACCAGGTCAGCCGAGTGTCGCTCGATGTGAATTTTTTCGCCCAGGAAGGACTGGCAGATACGGCAATTTCCCGTGATCGCAGCCAGGGTGAAGCGGAGTTCAACGCCGGCCCCGTCGGTCCCATCAGTCCAGACGTTTTGTCCAAGGAATTGAGTTCCGAGATGGCCGGAGAATCCGAACTCCGGCGAATACGCCTCACGGATTCTTAGCCCGTAAAGTGCGCGGGTCATGGGGTAGAGCAAATTCGTGATGAGCAGCCCTTCAAACTTATGTCTGCCATACGTGGGAGTCACAAGATCGAAACTGTCCTGATAAATCGGGCGCAGAAACTTGGAGAGCCAGTCGGGTTGAATGTTTGCGGACTCGGGGGACATGACCACGCAGGCCTTGGCGCGGAGCAGTTCGGCGGCAGCCAGAATCGTGCGGAACGCCACTGCGCTCGCCGGGCTGCTGGCATACTTCGTGCTTATTGAGTGCAGCGTGCGGAGCGCGGACAGATTGGAGGCTGGGCGTGCGTCATCGATAGAGACGCCCCTAACCAGTTCGGGAGTGCCATCACGCGACCCCCCATCGACATTAATGATCGCGGCTCGCTCGCGAGGAAAGCCGTGCAGGATGCCACTCTGAATGGCATGGACGATCGGCCCGACGGTTTTGGCGTTATTGTAAGTGGGCAAGCCCACGAGGATGTCTACTTCGCCGACGTTCATCAGTTGGCGAAGAAAATCATCTGTAAGAAAGCTCTCCTCTGCCAATGTTATCTCCGTTCGAAGTAACTCCCACGCCCCTGATCTAGGCCCGCCATGGGAAGGTCTTCCCTGCCTGCATCCGATTAGATTCGTCGCAGCCGAAACCAGTAGAACTGATAGGGCCCCAGCGTTAGCAAATAGGGAAGGTCGCCGACACGCGGAAACATATTCCTGCCAAACATCTCAATCGGAATGCTCCCCTTGTACCGCCGCAAATCCAGTTCGACAGCTTGCGCGCTGCTGGAAAGATTGTTGACCACCAGCACCGACTCGTTGCCCAGTCGCCGCACATAGGCCAGGATTCTGTGATTGGCAGGATAGAGAAACTCAATCGATCCCCTGCCGAACACCGCGGTCGATGTGCGGACCGTTATGATGAGTTGCATCCAATTGAGGAGCGAATGTTCGCTCCCTTTTTGGCGCAAGACGTTGACCGCCGGATAACCATACACGGGATCCTGAATCAGGGGGGCATAGAGGCGCTCCGGGGGCGCAGTAGAAAAGCCGGCGTTCGTCTCCCCGGTCCACTGCATGGGAGTCCGTACGCCATTGCGGTCGCCTAAATTGATGTTGTCGCCCATGCCAATTTCATCGCCGTAATAGATGATGGGAGTGCCGGGTAATGACATCAGCATTCCATTCATCAACTCCATCCGCCTGCGATCATTGTCCAGCAAAGGAGCGAGCCGCCTCCGAATTCCGAGGTTCAGCCGCATCATCTTGCTGGCCGCGTACGAGTCATACATGTAGTCGCGTTCCAGGTCGGTGACCATTTCCAGCGTCAACTCGTCATGGTTGCGCAGGAACAGGGACCACTGGCATGAGGGCGGGATTTCCGGGGTTTGCTGCAGGATTTCCGTGATGGGCTTGCGATCTTCCAACTTCAGCCCCATGAACATCCTGGGCATCAACGGAAAATGAAACGCCATGTGGAGTTCATCTCCGTCACCGAAATAGGGGCGAAGATCCACGGGCCACTGATTGGCCTCCGCCAGAAGCATTCGGCCGGGAAAATTTTCATCGAGTTTTCGCCGCAACTCCTTCAGGACGGCGTGAGTCTCCGGCAGGTTCTCACAATTAGTGCCCTCCCGTTCCACCAGGTACGGCACCGCGTCGACCCGGAAGGCGTCAACCCCCATCTCCAGCCAGAACTTCATCACATTCCACATCTGCTCGCGAACCGCAGGATTGTCGTAGTTGAGATCGGGCTGGTGACTGAAGAAGCGATGCCAATAGAAGGATTTTGAAGTCGGGTCCCACGCCCAGTTGGACGTTTCTGTATCAAGAAAGATGATGCGGGCGCCCTTGTACCGGCTGTCGGTGTCGCTCCAGACATACCAATCGCGGCGTGGATTGTCTTGCGAACTTCGCGACTCTTGAAACCACGGGTGCTGATCCGAGGTGTGATTCAACACTAATTCGATGATGACCCGGATTCCCCGGTCGTGGGCCGACCCCAGAAACTTCTGGAAATCCTCCAATGTTCCGTAGCTGGAATGGACTGCGTTGTAGTCCGAGATATCGTAGCCATCGTCGCGCAGAGGCGAGGGGAAGAAGGGCATGAGCCAGATCGCGTTGATCCCCAGTTTCTGAAGGTAGTCGAGCTTCCCTTCCAGCCCTTGAAAATCACCGATGCCATCCCCATTGCTGTCGTGGAAAGTGCGGACGTGGACTTGGTAAATGATCGCGTCCTTGTACCAAAGCACATCCCGGTTTAGTGGCATTCGAGTGTCCTATTCATCGTGTTCATCGCGCGGAAACGGCATCATCGCCATCCACCAGCAGGACCGGTTCGGGGATCTGCCACCGTCATGATCATAACGATCATCGATCGTAAAGCGTGACCAAAGATCGAAGTCTCGCGCTCAACTCGCCGCTCAATGCGCCCGGACGATAACGCCATTTCCAGTTTCCGCTGACCTTGCCGGGAAGATTCATGCGCGCCGCGCTGCCCAGTCCCAGCACATCCTGCAACGGAACAATCGCCACGTCGGCGACCGACGCCAGCACCGCCCGGATCATGATCCAGTTGATCTCGAATCGTCATCGTTATGGAAGTTGAGATAGGCGCGCGCGAATTCGTGCTCTTTGCGAACATCCTCCGGAGTGCGCGTGCTGTCGCCCGCGCCCGAACTCGACCACCAGCCCACCGTCGTGTCGTTGTCGTGTCCGCCGGTGTAGGCGACCAGGTCGCGACTGTAATTATGCGGACGAAACGATGGCCCCTGCGGATCCGTGCCGAACGCGAATTGCAAAAGGCTCATGCCCGGCAGGCCGAACTGCTTTCGCAATTTCTCCACCGGCGGAGTGATCACGCCCAGGTTCTCCGCCACGATCGGCAGTTCGCCAAATGCGTTCTGCAGCGCCGACAGAAGATCTTCTCCCGGCCCTTTCACCCAGCGCCCGTGCATGGCGGTCGTCTCACTGGCGGGAACCTCCCAATAGGATTCAAAGCCGCGGAAATGATCGAGGCGCACCATATCGAAAAGCGCGAGCGAGGCGCGGAAGCGCTCGATCCACCACTGGTATCCGTTGGCGGCCAGCAAGTCCCAGCGATAAATCGGATTCCCCCAAAGCTGTCCGGTGGCGCTGAAATAATCCGGCGGCACGCCGGAGACCACAGTGGGGCGGCCCTGATCGTCGAGATAGAAAAGATCGGGATGAGCCCAGACGTCCGCGCTGTCGTGCGCAACATAGATCGGGATGTCGCCCATGAAGCGGATGCCGCGCTGCTGGCAATAGGTCTTGAGATGTTCCCACTGCTGGAAGAATTCGAATTGCCAATACTTGTAGGCTTTCAGTTCGGGCGCAAGTCTTCGCGACCACTCGCTCACGGCCTGCGCGGTCTCGCCTGCGAATCTGTGGGTCCCATGAGGTCCACATCGTTCCCTGGTGCGCATCTTTGCAGGCCATGAAAAGCGCGTAGTCGTCGAGCCACGGACTGGCGCTTTCGCAAAAACGGTCGAAGGCGGCGCGATCGGCGCGGGAACCGTCGGCAAAGAAAACCTGCGCCGCCCGGCGCAAAGCCGCCATCTTGAACTCGATCACCGGCCCATAGTCGACGGAGTCTTCGGGAAACGGCGGCGCCTGAGCCAGGTCCGATCTGACGCTTGGAGCAGGCCCTGATCCCGCAAGCGCTCAAGACTGAGCAACATCGGGTTGCCGGCAAAAGCGGAGAAGCACTGATAGGGAGAATCGCCGTATCCCGTGGGATTCAGCGGCAGCACCTGCCACAACTTCTGTCCGGCGGCGGAGAGGAAGTCAGCGAATTCGTAGGCGACAGGGCCCGAGATCGCCAATGCCGAAGCGGCCGGGCAAAGAAGTGAAGTGCAGCAGGATTCCACTACATCGCGGAAATTTCACTCCGTAACAATACGCAGGTCGGCGGCGTCAGGGCAAGGCGCGCACCATGCCTGAGATCGACGGCGATGCCGGGGCGGTACCGTAAAGATCGGCTCTATTAACGACCGGCCTATTAACGACCGGCTCTATTGTGGATTGTGTGCGCCCGCGTCCCGCCAATCCAGAATGACCTTACCGGCGTTGCCCGTGCGCATAACGGCGAATGCCTGCTCATGTTCCCGCCAGGAGAAGTGATGCGTAATGACGGGCGCGATATTGAGGCCGCTCTGCAACATTACGGTCATCTTGTACCAGGTTTCGTACATCTCGCGGCCATAGATGCCTTTGACGGTCAGCATGTTGAAGATGATGTGATGCCAGTCGATCGACATCTCTCCCGCAGGTATGCCGAGCAGCGCGATTTTGCCGCCATGGCTCATGTTCGCGAGCATGTCTCGGAAGGCGGATGCGTTGCCTGACATTTCGAGACCTACATCGAATCCCTCGCGCATCCCGAGTTTCTGTTGGACTTCCTGAAGGCTTGTCTTTCGTGGGTCGATGGCCATGGTGACGCCAACCTTCGCGGCCAATTCCAGCCGGTACGGATTCACGTCGGTAATTACCACGTAGCGCGCTCCCGCGTGTTTGGCCACCGCAGCTCCCATGATTCCTATGGGCCCCGCGCCAGTGACGAGAACATCTTCCCCAAGCACGGGAAAGGTAAGAGCGGTATGAACGGCATTGCCGAAGGGATCGAAAATGGCGGCGATGTCAAGATCGATTCCCTCGCTGTGCTTCCAGATGTTCGACATCGGGAGCACGATGTATTCCGCAAACGCTCCGGAGCGGTTTACGCCGATGCCCTGGGTGTGCGCACACAGGTGGCGGCGTCCCGCGAGGCAGTTGCGGCAGCGCCCGCACACCACATGACCCTCGCCGCTGACTAGTTCTCCGACCCGGAAGTCGGCTACATTCGAGCCCACCGCGACGATCTCGCCTACAAATTCGTGGCCGATGACCAGAGGGACTTTGATGGTGGATTGGGCCCAGGCATCCCACTCGTAAATATGAAGGTCGGTGCCGCAAATTCCGGTCCGAAGAACGCGGACTTTGACGTCATTGATGCCAAACTCCGGTTCGGGAACCTCTTCGAGCCAAAGGCCACAACTCGGCTTACTTTTTACCAGAGCTTTCATTTTGACTTTCCGTTGGTTCGGCTGACTCGGCGTGAATTGTAACAGCTCTGGGCTGCTACTGGCCTATCACGGAAATATGCGAAGATAAATTTTCTTTAGTGGTTTAGTGGTGTAACGATGTTCAGGTCGCGCTCAGGCTTCAGGCCGTGGGTTTTGACTCTTTGATTTGCGCAGCACAGCATTCACAAGCCTGAGGAACTGCTCACCGCCTGTCGCCAGGTCGAGCTTCGATTTCTCGATATACACAATCGCGCCTTCATTCTTCAACTTCTCCGCGTTTTTCTGGGGAAGGCTGCTGGCAACAATGACCGGGATGCTGGCCGTGGTTGGGTCAAGCTTGAGGGATCGCAGTACAAGCTCGCCCCCCATTTTCGGTAACAGCATGTCCAAGATAATGAGGTCCGGCTTGCTATGATGGGCCAACTGCAAGGCTTCCTCTCCATCGCTGACATCGGAAACGTCGAAGCCTGCGCCAGCGAGAATTCGCTTCATTGTGGTCCGCATGAACCTGCTGTCTTCAACTACTAGAAGTGTCGTCATGATGACTGTCTCCCGAACGACGTTAAGCAGCGCCTCCTCGCGATCTCCGGCGGAAAGTGCCTTCCAGTTTCACTCTCCAATGTCCGCCAGTATAGACCGGCTCAGCACGGCCCATCTCGTTTAGCAGCAGGAGCGCGTCTTTAATGGTCTGCGTCGTCTCTCTGAATCGGCGTGCCAATTCTGGAACCTCGACGATTACGTATGGGGGCTTGTCCGCGGGCAACTCCTCCTGCGCCATCATTCGCCCGTAATCAACGATCGCCTCTGCAAGCTGGCGTAGTTCTTCAGCGGTTATTACCCGTTGCTCGATCCCCAGAGCGCGCCTGAGAGCGTCAACCAGTTTACGATACATATCCAATTGTTCCGAGACAGGGATGGTATATGCATCCTGCTCTACTGGTTGTGGTATCCATTTCCCGTTACGAAAAGCGAACAAACCGATCCGCTCCGCGGC
>CAVRYC010000035.1:0-9777 GCA_963725245.1 uncultured Acidobacteriaceae bacterium
CAATGCGGGCCCTGAGCCGCGATTCTCGGTATTACTCCAGCACCTGAACGGCTCGATTCAGGGCCGCTGCCAGCGCTGCGATTTGTTGTTCGGTGCGGCGAAGATCGCCACGATCAATCGCCTCGTTCACTCCAGGAATCACCACCGCTGCATATCCGGTGTATTGTCCCGGAGCGTAAATGGCATGGTGAAACCACGGACGGTTGGGCAAGTCCCTCTGGGATCAACAGCGCCCGCTCTGCATCGCGAAGTTTAGCATTCATGCGCTCCGGCGCTCCGGCATTTTCCGTTGTTTTTGCAGCATTTTTGCGCCCGCTTCCTGCAGCCGGCGCGCGCCTTCCAGGGCTGCCGAAAAGTCCGGGCGCCTTGTCTCCGAAGCGGTCTTTACTTTTGTACCTGGCGCTTTCGAGGTAGACCAGAATTTCTTTCCCGTAGTTCTCGTAATCGTAGGGAAGCACGTCGGCGCTCGACATGCGCAAAATTTCCAATCCGTAAATGCGGGCCATCTGCTGCTCGTAGAGAAAGTCGGGATCGCCGAATTTCTTGAACCAGGCGAAGTTATCGAACACCGAGTGATACACGCCATAATCGCCGGTCGAACTGATATCGGTGGAAGGCACGCCCAGATGCTGCAGGAACACGGAGTAGTCGGAGCCGCTGCCGAGATCGCCGACCGGCACATCGTTTTGCATTGCCGCCGGCGGCGGGCGGAAGGTGCTGGTTTCCTGCGGATGGAGTTGTCTTCGCGGATTCGGCTGGCTCGCTTTTTTCCATGCGTCGTACACGGTTCCGCCTTGCGGCGAAGGCACCGCCTTCGCGATCTCGCGGATAAACTCTTTCAGACTGGGCACTCCGGAAGCTCCGAACTTCTTGCCGGATACGGCCACGTCCATGTTGAAATAGGCGGCAGCGTTTCCCAGTTCCTGCGCAGTGATCTTCGCCCCACTCGGTGGAACCGATCAGTCCTTCTTCTTCCGCGTCCCAGCTTCCGATCACAATCGTGCGCTTCGGCTTCCAGCCCGACTTCAGAAGCTCACCCAACCCGTGCACCGCCTCCAGCATCGCCGCCGTGCCGCTGTTCGGATCCACCGCTCCATACACCCAGGCATCGCGATGATTGCCCGCCACCACCCACTCATCGGGCGAAGACGCTCCGCGAACTTTGCCAATGACATCCCAAATGGTGCGGAACTGGTAGTCCTGCTTAAGGTGCATCTTCACTTTCGCGGGGCCGGGACCAACGTGGTAAGTAAATGGCAGCGCTCCCTGCCACTCGCGCGGCGAGAGCGGACCGCCGAGGTGCTCGAGAATCGGCGAGGCATCGGCGTAAGAAAGCGGGGTCACGGGAATCTTCGGCAACTGCTCGGACTTCAGCGGGAGAGACGCGCTTCGCATCCGGCAGAGTGGGAGTGGATGCCACTCCCGGCGTGGTCGGGTCGCCGGGAAACTGGAACATGAATCCGACCGATCCGCGCTGCACGCCGCTTGCCGGGCGCCACGGCCCTTTCGGATAGGCGTCGCCGCGGTAGTAGCCGTCATCTTTCGGGTCGGAATAAATGATGACTCCGGCCGCGCCGCGTTCCTGCGCCACGAACTCTTTCACGCCGCGAAAATTCTCACCGTAGCGGACGATGACGATCTTGCCGCGCACATCGACGTTCATCTGCTTCAGCTTGTCAAAGTCAGCCGGCGAGCCGTAGTTCGCATAGACAACTTCCGCCTCGGCGTCGCCCGAGGGCGACATGCCGTTGTAAGGAGTCACGACGCGCGGATCGTCCTGATAGGGATCGCCGTCGACGTGCTCGCGGCGGGGCCCATGCATCTCTACTCCGGGCGGCTCGGTCATGTCCACCCGGATCTCCGCCGGATAGTTAAACCACACTTTGTATTCGACAATTTCGGTGTCCAGTCCGGCCTCGCGGAACTTCTTGGCCACGTACTCGGCCGTCGCTTTGTCCTCGGGAGATCCGGCGATGTGCGGCGCTTGCGTCAGAATGCGCAGGTGCTCTTCGGCCAGCTTGGGATCGGGCACAGCCATAAACTTCTTTTCGATTTCCCGCTCGCCGGCAACATCGCGAAAGCCGCTGATGGCACAGCTCTCGGGCTGGTCTTTATGCTTATCTTTGTCTTTGTCTTTATTTTTGCCGGCCTGATCAAACGCCTGCAGGTTCGAACCAATCAGCACCAAAAACAGAACTGCACCCGAGAGAAGCTTCATGGAGTTCCTTGTAGAAATTGGCGAGTCAGCCGGCACAAGGCCTGGCACGATACACGCGCACAGCAGTTCGGCAAGTGTAGTGACAAGGATTGTACCGTGCGGAGGAAGCTGCCAGTGTGAACGCGTTACACTTTGGAACGCGTTACACTTTGGAGCGCGTTACACTAGGGAGCGATGCCTAAGTCGCCAACGGCTCGTTTTTCCGATCGGGTGGAGGATTACGTCCGCTATCGCCCGGGGTATCCGCCTGAAGTTCTGGACCTTCTTCGCGCCGAATGCGGACTGCAGCCGAGTCACATCGTCGCCGACATCGCGTCCGGGACAGGAATGTTTACCCGCCTTCTTTTGGAAAACGGGAATTCCGTCTTTGCGGTCGAACCTAACACGGAAATGCGCGAAATGGGTGTTCGCCAGCTCGAATCCTATACCCGGCTGGTCTCCGTTGCCGGAACAGCCGAGGAAACGACGCTCGGCTCCGCTTCCGTCGACTTCGTCACCGCCGCCCAGGCGGCGCACTGGTTCGACCTGCCTCGCGCCCGCGCGGAATTTGCCCGCATTCTGAGGCCGGAGGGATGGTGCGTGTTGATATGGAATGAGCGCCGCACCGAAACCACGCCTTTCCTGCGTGACTACGAGCAACTTCTGCTGACCTACGGCACCGACTATAAGGAAGTGCGCCACGAACGCACGACGGCTATCATCCATGAATTTTTTGCGCCCGCGCTGGCCGACGAGCGCGTCTTCGACCTGCGCCAGCAGTTTGACTACGAAGGCACTGCCGGACGACTCTTGTCTTCTTCGTACGCGCCGCTCGAGGGTCATCCCAGCCACGCGCCGATGATGCAGGAACTGCAGCGGATATTTCGCGCCCATGCTAGCGATAACATGGTCGAATTCGAATACAACACGCGAGTGTATTACGGCAGTTGGGTGAAGCAGTGAGAATTTGTAATTTGTAATTTGTAATTTGTAATTTAAGAACGTCAGGTTTTCAAATTACCAAATTACAAATCACAAATTACAAATTGCTGTTCCTATGTCCGAATCCAAATCTTTCCACATGTCTCCCGAGGAGTTTCGCCGCCAGGGCCACGCTGTCGTCGACTGGATCGCCGATTACCATTCCCGCGTTGAAAGCTTCCCGGTTCTGTCGCGCGTGCAGCCGGGAGAAATTCGCTCGAAGCTGCCACCAAACGCGCCTGCGCAAGGCGAAGCCTTCGACCAGATTCTTGGCGACATCGAGCGCGTCATCCTTCCCGGCATCACGCACTGGCAGTCGCCCAACTTCTTCGCCTACTTTCCGGCGAACGCCTCCGGGCCGGCCATTCTCGGCGATCTGCTCTCCTCCGGGCTGGGCGTGCAGGGCATGCTCTGGTCCACCAGTCCGGCGTGCACCGAACTTGAAACGCACGTGCTCGATTGGCTGGTGCCGATGCTGGGCCTGCCGGAGAAATTTCTTTCGACCAGCAGCGCAGGCGAGGCGGGGTGATTCAGGACACTGCGTCGAGCGCCTCGCTCTGCGCCCTGCTGGCCGCGCGCGAGCGTGCTACAAAGTTCGCCAGCAATCGCAAAGGCTGCGATGGACGCCTGGTCGCCTATTGCTCCACGCAAACGCATTCTTCTGTTGAAAAGGCAATCAAGATCGCGGGCATGGGCTCGGACAATTTGCGCCAGATCGAAGTGGACAAGAACTTTGCCATGCGCTCAGAAGCACTGGCACGCCAGATCGAGCGCGATATCAAGGCCGGCCTGATTCCCTGCTTCGTCTGCGCCACCGTGGGGACGACATCTTCTAACGCGATCGATCCCGTCCGCGAAATTGGGCGCATCTGCCGCGACCACAATCTCTGGCTGCACGTGGATTCCGCCATGAGCGGCACGGCCGCGCTCTGCCCGGAATTTCGCTTCATCAACGATGGCGTGGAGTTCGCCGACAGCTACACCTTCAACCCGCACAAATGGATGTTCACCAACTTCGATTGCAACGTCTTCTACGTCGCCGACCGGAAGCACTTGATCCAAACGCTCTCCGTGCTGCCGGAGTACCTGCGCAACCAGGCAACGGAATCCGGCGCCGTCATTGATTATCGCGACTGGCACATCCAGCTCGGGCGCCGTTTTCGCTCGCTCAAGCTTTGGTTTGTGATCCGGCATTACGGCATCGAAGGCCTGCAGCACCACATTCGCGAGCACGTACGCCTGGCTCAGCAATTCGCCGGCTGGGTGCGCGACGATTCGCGCTTCGAACTCGCCGCGCCCGCCCAGCTCAACCTTGTCTGCTTCCGGTTGCGCGCGGGAGATCAGGAGCTAATCAAGATCAGGCCAATCAAGATCAGGCCAATCAACTGCTGATGGACCGGCTGAATGGCAGCGGCGACCTCTACCTCACTCACACCAAGCTCGACGGCAAACTCACGCTTCGGTTTTGCGTCGGCCAAACCAACACTCAGGCCCGCCATGTGGAACGCGCCTGGCAGCGAATCCAGCAAGAGACTGGGAAGCTCGGGGAATTCCTGATACCGTTACAGTAGCTCGGTGGCGGGCTGCCGCGCTCGTCCATCCCAGCCGAGCCGCAGCTCGGCAGTCTGCGCCGGTCGACTGTCGAGGGCGGTCATCGCGTACAGATCTCGCGATAAGGTGTAGGTTATGCCACGGGAAATTTCAGCAGGCGGCGTCGTGCTGCGGCAGATTTCGGGAGTCTGGCATGTCGCACTGATTGAACCACAGAAAAGTGAGCCGCCCCCAAAAAGCCCGAAACCAGCAAAGACGCCGCGCAAGCGCAGCCGTGCTCGTGTTAACCCTCCCCAAAGGCCTGGTGGATGCGGGCGAAAAACCGCAGGCTGCCGCGGTTCGCGAAGTGCAGGAAGAAACCGGCATCGTGGCCGAACCCGTCACCAAACTCTGCGATAACAAGTATGTCTACGTCCGCACCTGGGGCGATGGCGCGCGCGTTTTCAAAATCGTGAGCTTCTACCTGATGCGCTATGTTTCCGGAGAAATCGACAACCTCGCGTCCGACATGCGGATCGAAGTCAAGCAAGCTCTCTGGGTGCCGCTCGCCGACGCAGCCAAACAACTTGCTTACAGCAACGAGCGCAAGGTGCTGCGCCAGGCGCAGGACTACGTTGAAACTCAAGGGCTTGAATAGCCGTTAGCGGAATGAGCCGGTTTTGCGACGCCCAGCCCCTGAAAGAATGTGCGCGGGATCTGGGCCGCCCGTCCGGGACTTAGATCGTTATTTGCAAATTTTCCCCGCTAAAGCGGTGGGCTAAGCTGGGTCGCCCCTCCGGGGCTGTATTCTCGATCTCTTCGGTAAACTTGGCTCCGAAATTGGCTCCGCACATGAATAATGCAGACTAGCGGGTGGCCGGGATGCTGGGAGGGAAGCTCATGGAAATCGCGTCGTCTGAGATAAATGAAATGACGATGTTGGTTTCCGTCGCGACGGGCTGGCCATCTTTGACGTAGGGACGGTAGCGCCATTGGCGAACGGCGCGGACTGCGGCCGCGGCGAGCGCACGGTTGCCAGAGACGACTCTCACGGTGCGCACGGTGCCAGCAGAATCCACCCGCGCTGTCAAAGCGACTACCCCTCGAGCGCGGACATCCGGATAGTCCGGATATGCGAAATGCAATGGCGCTCTCGAGGCTTGGATACCGCTGTCTTGGCCGGAGAGTGGGAGGTTCGGAGTCGAAGCCGCATCGTGGACGCGAATCGCCCGCTTCGGAGTTGGGATGGAAGTTGGGATTACGGTGTTGATCGATGCCGGCATGACGGCAGCCTTCGGGGCAGCGAGAGGCTGGGCTGCTGCCGGCGGGGCTATGGCGGCGGGGCTCTCGGCAATGGCCGCTGCTGGCTTTGCGACGTGGGGAGAATCCGGCGGGACGGTCATGTTGATCGGCTGAAGCCGCGGCTGATTGTGGGCTTGGGAGCTTGGTATTCCCTCGATGCGATGCCATGCGACCACGGAAATGATGCAGAGGCATAGCGCGCCGCCTGTCGTCGCAAGCCTGGACATTGCAATCCTGGATATTGCACGGCTGGACGTTGCGAGCCTGGACGTTGCGAGTTTGGCCGTCGCCAGCTTTGGCACTGCCAGCTTGGGCGTCGCCAGCTTGAACGTTGCAAGTTTAGACATCGCTAGTTTGAACGTCGCTAACTTAGACGTCGCTGACGTCTTAGACCAGGCGAATCTGGGCGAAGAGGAGGGAACCGGGTTAGGCTTGGGCGCGATTTCCGCTTGCTGCGCCACCACTTTTTCTTGCCGTGCTTTTATCTGGCTGGTATCTGGGCTGGTATCTGGACTGGTATCTGGACCGGTGTCCGAATCGGTTTCCGGGCCGGCGTAGCGTCGATCGGCACCGGGGGCGGTACAAAATTTTCAACCACACCGATCGCTAGCGTTCGACTGTGCAAATGCGACACGACGCCCGCGTTATTGCGGAAGAGGGCGTTGACCAGTGCGCGCTGGCGCGAGTTCAGGAGTGGAATGGAGAGCTGGTGAAAGTTGCGAAACGTCCAGAGCAGATAAATTCGTTGCTTGAGAGAAAGTTCAACGCGCACCAATCCCTGCTGTGTTTCAAACAGCAAGAAGCCGGATTGGAGCCTATCCAGAAACACGCGTATCACCCAGAATCGGACCCTTGTATGCGGCTGGGGTTGCCGCAGGGCACTGTAGCTTAAAGATAGCAGATTTCTTAGTCGTTATGGCGCGGCCCGGTTGGGCTAGTGCAAAGGGCTTAATGCGCAGAGGGTAAGGTCACAGTCTAGGAAGTGGGTCGACGTCCAGCGTGTTCAACGAACCGCCAGGCAGCCTTGTGGCGAAACTCCAGCGCCAAGAACCAGCGGCTGAACAGATTGCAGAAAAACTCGTGGCGCGCGCCGCAGTCGCCCTCAGCGGCTAAAGCCCTGGTTCCACTCCCGGGAAGATGTCATAGATGTAGTCGTGGGCGTTCAATGCGATCTTGCTCATGGTGCCGGCTTGAACGCGCTTGACGATTTCCTCGCGGGAGAGATCGAAGATCGCCTCCAGAATCTGCGCGCGTTGCTGCTGGTTGGCCTGCGCCACCACGAAGAGCACACGGGCACTGTGCTGGATGTAGCGCGGTGAAAGTAGCTGGCGTTTTAAAAGATCCATGATGATGGCCGCTTTCGAGCGGTCGAAGCGGCCGGGATCGCCGTGGCGGTCCAGTTCGGCGAAAAACTCTGCCGTCCATTCGTTGTGATGATCCCACACCTTCTCGAACAGCTCCGGGGTAAAGCGGGCGCCGGCCTTGACCTCAGTTGCATTCGTCGCCGGTACAACGCCATCCTCGGTGAGGGCGGGCCGCTTGAGGTAGCCGTCCTTGGTGATAACGGCTTGGTGATGGGCGAGCGCTCCACAACCACGAAACATCAATCCGGTAGGTGGCGAGGTCATTCATGAATCGCAGCTTGAGTTCGTAGTCGTCGATGGCTGCAGCGAAATTGCCGTTGAGGATCTGGAAGCCGTAGTTCGCTGCCATGTAGAACGCATGCTGAATGTGCTCGATAGTGACGTCACCCTTGGGCACGCCGTTGATGGCTTGCCAAAGTTCTGTTGTGAAGATCTTCTCGGGCGTGTCCAGCGTGCCCTTGTCAATGACCCGCGGCATGATCTTGCCCTGCGGATTCAACAGGCCTCGGGATTGCAGCAACTGCCGCTCCGCGTCGAGCAGACCGCTGGCCACGGTTGCCACCGGTTTACCATTCACGTCCACAGTTTCTTGTGGCGCATCGATGATCGCCTGGAGTTCGGTCACAGGAACCTGCAGAGGCGTATTGCCGGCAGCCACGTAGGCCGGCTCCGGGCTGGCCACCCAGCTTTGCCGATAGGCGTCGTAGAGTTTGCCCTTCACTTGCTCTTACTCCGCCGGCGAGGATGTCTTCCAGGGTAGGTTGTTGGCCTGCGGGTAGGGCTTCTCTGGTATGAACATGAGCCCCAGCATGCGTTCTCGCAGCTTGTCGGTAACCATCGCGCGCAGGGCCAGAGGGTTATACCTTGAACGTCCATAAGGATCGCTGGCTTGGTAGATCATCACCGCCGCCATGCCGCCGATGGGCGCGCCTTGGCTGAGCTCGCCGTTCTTCATGCCGGCCATGAGCATCATCAGCGCGTTGTAGCGCTGATAGGCGATCATGTTCGGAAAGGCCATGCCGATCGACTGCGGATCGGGAAAGACGCCGTGCGGGTCGTCCTTCCACATCTCGATCAGGCTGCCCAGATAGTCCCAGCGGCCCACGTTCGTACCCAGCAGCCGACGCCGCAAGACCCAGGCGATCGCCGGCAAGAACCGGCCCGCATTTCCCTCCTCGTAAAGGACTTTGATCTTGATCGTGCCCGTCGGGACGCCAATCATGCCTTCCAGCCGTGCCAGGAGCTTCTCCACGATGAGAGCTTCCTGAGGGGTCTGAATCTTCGGAATGTAGAAGTACACCCCGGTGCCCGCATGGGTGAGAGACTCGTAGTTGTTCAAAAGCCAGAGGACCGTGATGGCGATCAAACCGGGGGCCGGTTGGCCATCGACAGTAATGTGGTCATAGCGCACGTGCAGGCCGGCGGGGCGGGCAAACCGGGTCGGCCACTTCGCTGCGGGCGCATTGATCTTGTATGCACGGCGTTTGCCTTTCTTCACCACCTCGTAGGGACGGTCGGTCCAAGCGCCTTCGAGAATTTCTTTGGCGTTCTGCAGGGCGGCGAAAATTCCCACCGGACTGAGTGGAGGGCGTGCCATCAGGATGAAAATGCGGCGGAGAGGCATCTTCAAAGTCCGGCATGTTCATGGGCGCCGGACTATTCAACGCATTGAAGGCCATGTCGAGCGGATGCCAAGGCCCGGTGAGCTCCAGGCCGGGATTGGTTAATGGGTGCGCGTCCTTCGGGATAGGCACTTCATCGTTGAGCCGCCAGCGCCATTCGCTTTCCTTGCCGAGAAAGTTGTCGATCATGCCTTGGACGATCTGGCGAAATGTCCAGGGCTTTCCCGTTGCAGGGTCCGCAAATGTTTCGTCCCACTTCGGCCAGGCATACTTCTCCCGCACCGGCGCGGCGGACTGCAGGAGCACCCGGCGCGCGGTCAGCGCGGCAGCGATATCCGGACCCAGCTCTCGCGTGAGCGTGGCGATCGTCTCCTGGATATTGATTTCTCGCCCCTTCACCTTCTTGGTTCCGAAGAGGCCGGGGAACTGCTGCAAAATATCGTCGCGGACCAAAGCCACCACAGGCTCGGCCTTCCTGAGTTCTTGGGTTTGAGTTTTCATAATGACGCCTTATTCATCTTATTAATTTCGTCTTCGCCAGCCCTTTTCTATGAAGGCGCTGGGATGGTATCTAGAACTGGGGTGAAAGCGGGCTCCCGCTCTTTAACGCCGATTCGTCAGATCTTGTCGGCTCGAAACGAGGGATCTGCAGTCTCGCCACAAAATACAGATCCCTCGCTTCGCTCGGGATGACAATTCATAAAACTTTCTCGCGCCGCTACAGACGACAATTCATAAATGTTTCGTGCGCCGCTACGGACCCGACTTACGCCACAGGCTG
>CAVRYC010000036.1:0-20224 GCA_963725245.1 uncultured Acidobacteriaceae bacterium
TTGCTTCAAAGGGGGTGCTTTCCGATGCAGCGCGAAAATAATAACCGTTCCTCCGGCCAGCTTCCGGAAGTTCGATTGGGGTCCAAGGTGGTCGGACCTGACAGACCTTGCTACGTGATCGCTGAAATCGGAATCAACCACAACGGAGATATCGATATTGCGAAGAAGCTGATCAACGTTGCCTTGGGCGCCGGCTGTGACGCCGTCAAGTTCCAGAAGCGAACGATCGATGTCGTCTACTCGGCAGGAGGAGTTGGCGAAGCCGAGCGAAAGTCCCTTTGGAACAACCAATGGCGATCTGAAACGCGGCCTGGAATTCGAGACAGAGGAGTACAAGGAAATTGACCGCTATTGCCGTGAGGTCAAGATTGACTGGTTCGCGTCTTGCTGGGATGAAGCGTCCGTCGATTTCATAGCGCAGTTTAATGTTCCCTGCTTTAAAATCGCTTCCGCATCCCTCACCGATGACAACCTGTTGCGCCATACTCGCGCCATCGGCAAGCCGATCATTCTGTCGACTGGAATGAGCACGATCCAAGAGGTCGATCACGCAGTGGAAGTTCTGGGCAAGCAGGATCTCGTCCTGTTGCATGCTTGCAGCACGTATCCTGCTTACTACGAAGAATTGAATCTGCGGGTTATCGATATGCTGCGCGACCGCTATGGCGTGCCGGTCGGCTATTCCGGCCACGAGACTGGATTGCCCTCGAGCGTCGCGGCCGCGGTGCTGGGCGCCTGCATCATCGAGCGGCATATCACGCTTGGATCGCTCCATGTGGGGATCGGATCACGCCGCGTCGCTCGAGCCCAACGGCATCACGCGCTTGGTTCGGGACATCCGTTTGATTGAGAAGTCGATGGGCGATGGCGTCAAGCGAGTGCTTGAGCGCGAGCAACCGATCATCAAGAAGCTGCGACGCGTGGGAGCATCCTAGGTGCCGGAGAACTTGCCGGAGCGTGACGAAGATCAAGGCCATCGCCATGGATGTCGATGGCGTGCTCACCGACGGCGGCGTTTGGTGGGGGCCAAACGGCGAAGAATGGAAGCGCTTTCACTTTGCCGACATCATGGGCCTGTCGCTGGCGCGAAAATCGGGAATGACTGATCGCTCTGATGTCGGGCGAGAACAGCCCGCTGGTCGATCGGCTTGCCAGTAAGATCGGCATCAGCGACGTTCACAAGGGCTGCAAAGACAAAGCCAGCGCGCTGCGCACGTTCTCGGAACGGCACGGGTTGCGCCTGCAGGAGATTTGTTTCATTGGCGACGATGTGAACGATTTACCCGCGCTCAGCATCGCTGGTCTCAGCGCCTGTCCCGCGGACGCGCGCCCTTCGATCCGGGAGCATTGCCAAGCTGGTCACCAAGCTCACCGGCGGTAACGGCGCCGTGCGCGAGGTCGTGGATATGTTGCTCGCGATCCGCCAAAATGGCGGCGAAGTCGGTTCGCTAGGAGAGCATGAGACTCGCTGACTATGTCATGAGCTTCGTCGCCCAGCAGGGCGTGAAGCACGTTTTCCTGGTCACCGGCGGCGGGGCCATGCATTTGAACGATGCTCTCGCCCGACTGCAGCCGATTTGAACTTCGTCTGCAACCACCACGAACAGGCAAGCGCGATCGCCGCGGAGAAGCTATTCGAAGGCTACGAACAATTTGGGCGTCGCCCTGGTAACGACCGGCCCGGGCGGAACGAACGCGATCACCGGCGTGGTCGGCGCATGGCTTGACTCGACTCCCATGCTCGTTATCTCGGGGCAGGTGAAACGCGCCGACCGCATGTACCGTCCCGACGGCACTCCTCTCGGAGTGCGACAGCGCGGCAGTCAAGAGGTCGATATTGTCTCCCTGGTCAAGCCGATTACGAAGTATGCGGTGACCATCGAGGATCCGCAAAGCATTCGTTACCATCTCGAAAAGGCGGCACACCTGGCTCGCACCGGAAGGCCTGGTCCGGTTTGGATCGATATTCCGATCGACGTCCAGGCTGCGCCGGTTGAGCCGGACGCTTCCATGCGCGGCTTTGATCCTGCAGAATCGTCGCAGGCGCCCTCCGGACGACTTAGCGGACTAGCGCAAGCGTACGAGATGTGATCGATCGGCTGAACCGGGCTGAGCGGCCATTCATCTTCGCGGGAAACGGGGTTCGAGTTTCCGGCGCGGCTGCGGCATTCGAGAAACTTGTGCGTCGCTTGAATGTCCCCGTCGGTCTGACTTGGATGGCCATGGATCTGTTGGACGACGACGATCCGCTATTCGTCGGCCGGCCCGGCACAGTTGCCTCTCGTGGCGCAAACTTCGCCCTGCAGAATGCCGATTTCGTGCTCGTGATCGGAACTCGTCTCGACCCGCCGCTGATGGGTTGGGACCCTCATCAGTTCGCGCGCGGAGCCTACAAAACTGTCGTCGATATCGATCCGGCGGAGTTGCGTAAGCTGGAAGGCGCTATCGACAATCCGATCTGCGCCGATGCTCGAACCTTTATTGACCACATGCTGCAGCAATCCGACTCTGCACCGGCACGAAGAAGAAAGATCGCGGCCCCTGGATCCAGCGTGCCAGGACTGGAAGGCCCGTTATCCCATCGTTTTGCCCGAACACCGCGCCCCGGGACTCGTCAGCGTGTACCATCTGGCGGAGATCATCGGGCAGGAAGTCGGACCTAACGACCGCATCGTCTCCGGAAGCTCGGGAAGCGCCATAGAAGTGTTGCTGCTGGCCTATCGGGCGCGAAAAGGTCGCCGCGTGTTTCACACGGCCGGCCTGGGAGCGATGGGATACGGTATTCCCGCAAGTATTGGCGTGTGTCTCGGTAGCGGCAAGAAGAAGACGATTTGCGTTGACGGCGACGGCGGCCTTCAGCTCAACATCCAGGAGTTGGCCACCATCGCGCACCTGCAACTGCCGATTAAGCTTTTCGTTCTCAACAACCAGGGATACGCGTCGATTCGAGCCAGTCAAACCAACTACTTCGGCGGGCCCAACATCGGATGCAGTCCGGAAACTGGCGTGTCGATCCCGGACTATCGGAAGGTCGCTCGTGCCTACGGCCTGAAGACCGCGATCATCGCGGATCAATCGGACTTGCGGCGCCGGCCGTCCGTCGAGTTTTGCGCAGCCGCGGACCGGTGGTTTGCGACGTACACATCATCCCGGACGAAATCAGGGCTCCGCGCGTAACCTCGATTCAGCGTGCCGATGGATCATTCGTTTCCAAGCCCCTGGAGGATCTGTGGCCCTTCCTGGATCGCGACGAGTTCGCCCAGAACATGATCGTGGAGGCGGTGAAACAATGATAGCGACAAACGAACAACAGGTCGAAGCGTTGCGAGAACTTGAAGGCTTGCTCGACGAGCCTCTGACGAGTGTGCGTGATCGGGAGAATTCCACCTTTGACCGGCAGTTGGCCGACTGCAGCAACCGTGTGGTGCTATTCGGCGCAGGGAATCTCGGACGCAAGGTGCTGCAATGCATGCGCAGTATCGGCGTGGAGCCTTTGGCATTTGCCGACAACAGCCAGTCCAAGTGGGGATCGGTCGTTGATCGCCTTCCAGTTTTGTCACCGAAAGATGCGGCCGCGCAATATGGAGCGTCTGCTTTGTTCCTGGTTACTATATGGTCGCTGGGGCATTGTTATCGGGACAGCCGGGCACAGCTTGAAAGTCTAGGATGTACCCGCATCGAGTCCACGACATCGTTACGCTGGAAGTTCGCCGACCAGTTGTTGCCCGACTTCTGCCAGGATCTACCCCACAAGCTGTTCCAACAGGCAGCAGAGGTGCGGAAGGCAGCGTCTCTGTGGGCCGACGACTTTTCGCGTCGGGAATACTTGAGACACGTGCGATGGCGCGCGCTCGGCGATCAAAACGCCATCGGATTGCCAGTCAAAGAGGAATCGTATTTCCTTGACAGTCTTTATCGGATCAATGACCGCGAAGTCTTTGTGGATTGCGGCGCCTACACTGGAGACACGGCTGAACAAGTGATCCGCAGAAATCCTACTGTCTCCAGAATTGTCGCGATCGAAGCAGACCCGCAGAATTACGACCGTCTTACCAAGTGGATTGGCACCCTCGATGCGAGAGTCGCCTCCAGAATTAGCGCGCTGAACGTCGCCGTGGGCGCTAAACGCGGCAAACTGCAGTTTCAGGCGAGCGGTGATGAGGGTGCCCGACTTGCCGCCGACGGCAACGTCACGGTGGAGTGCATTCCGATTGATGACCTAGGCCTAGCAGCCGGGCCAACCTTCATCAAGATGGACATCGAGGGGGCCGAACTCGACGCGTTAGAGGGCGCCCGCAGTTCGATTCAAACATACCGCCCGATTCTTTCCATATGCGTTTACCACAAGCAAGACGATCTCTGGCGCATCCCGCTCTTCATAGACACACTGGTGAAAGACTATCGCTTGTTCTTGCGCCCGCATGACGTCGATGGATGGCAGCTGGTATGTTATGCGGTTCCGGCGAACCGGCTACGGTCGGAGCGTGGCTAAGCGTGCCCGAACTATGCATGGAGCGTTTTGTACGAGCAACGAGATGAGCTTCTCAGGCTTGGCGAACAAATGGAGCACGGAACTGACGCGGCACATCCCGCCCGGCCAGTTGGGGCGATACCTTTTGGTTGGAGTGTGGAATACGTTGTTCGGTTACGCCTCCTACGCACTGCTGACGGCGATTCTCAACCCGATGATTGCGCACGGTTATATCGTCGCCTCGGTAATTTCGAATCTGCTGAACATCTCGGTCTCATACCTCGGCTATAAATGGTTCGTATTCAAAACCAAGGGCAACTACCTGCGGGAATGGAGCCGTTGCGTGGGGGTGTACAGCGGAGGCATTCTCTTTGGAGTGATCACGTTACCCGTGGTGGTCCTGGCGATTCGGCGGAATACGCGGTTTGTCACCCAAGCGCCGTACATAGCCGGCGCTTTCCTGACGGCATTTATGGTTTTGTACAGCTTTCTGGGGCACAAGAAGTTTTCCTTCCGAAGGCCTGCATAATGCGCATACTCGTCACCGGCGGGGCGGGATTCATTGGTAGAAATCTGGCGGAGCAATTGGCCGGCACGTATGAAGTGTGGGCGCCCTGCTCGGCTGAACTGGATCTGTTGAATGAGCAGGCGGTGCGGGAATACCTCGACGCGCACCGCTTTGACGTGGTCGTACATGCCGCCACCACGCGATCGAATCGGCGCGTGGCTGCACCTCCTGACCTGCTCGATCGTAATTGCCGCATGTTTTTCAATCTCGCGAGCAAACAGGAACGATTCGGAAAGATGATTCACTTCGGCTCAGGCGCGGAGTACGATCGCGTGCAACTGCCTGCGCGAGTGCGGGAAGACTATTTCGATACCCGCTTGCCGAGCGACGCGTATGGGTTTTCCAAGTACATCTGCGCCAAGTATATTGAGGGCTCCGACCGAATCGTTAATTTGCGCCTGTTTGGAGTTTTCGGCGCCTACGAAGACTACACTGTGCGTTTTATTTCCAACGCCTGCTGCCGGATGCTGAAAGGATTGCCGATTGTGTTGCGGCAGGATGTCGTGTTTGACTACCTGTACATCAAAGACCTGGTCAAAATCACGATGTGGTTCATCGAGAATGACACCCGGCACAAGGCATACAACATCTGCAGCGGGCGGCCCGTGGCGCTAACCGAATTAGCTCGAGCTGATTGCCCGAGTCTCGGGCGAAATCTCGCAATCCCGAGTATCTCGGTCATAACCGAAGGCGTGGGGCCCGAGTACTCGGCGAACAATTCGCGTATGCTGGCGGAAATGAAGGGGTATCAGATTTGGGACTTACGAGGACTCGATCAGGGACCTTTATGCTTGGTATGAGCGGAACGAGAGAGATCGACGTCGAGTCGCTAAGGTTCGACGAAAAAAGCAAAATCGGAGTGAGCAAGTGACCTTAACCCAGGTACCCGCGAGCCACGACGTGGAACAAATTGAAAACATCTTGCGGCGCATCGAAGCCGAACCGCCAGACGCTGTGCGGGCGCGTGAGCGCAGCGCATTTGACAAACTCGCTAGCCCACTTAACGAAAGGTTGGTGTTATTTGGAGCCGGCCCGCTGGGCAGAAGCGTCCTCGCCGGACTGCGAAAAGCAGGAATTGAGCCGCTGGCCTTTGCCGACAACAATCGTGATCTTTGGCATCATCAGGTTATGGGACTCGACGTGCTCTCTGCCTCCGGAAGCAGTGGAACGGTATGGCAAGACCGCGTGCTTTGTCGTCACCATCTATCAAGGCTCCTCGGTTCGTCGCCAGTTGGCATCGCTGGGCTGTCAGCGGGTGGTGGCTTGTGCCCCACTCCTCTGGAAGTACGCCGACATTTTCATTCCGCAATGTGGACTCGAACTGCCCCACATGTTTCGAGAACAGTGCGCTAGCATCCGGCAATGTTATGCCACGCTGGAGGACGAACTCTCGAAGCGTGTCCTGCGCGAACAGTTGCTCTGGCGATATTGGCTGGATTTTTCGACGCTGTCGCCGCCGCTGGACGCGAGCGATACTTACTTCCCCAAGGACTTAGCTGTCGCCGGTCCCCGACGAAGTATTCGTCGATTGTGGGAGTTTCGACGGGGACAGTATCGGGAGTTTCAATCGTCACTGGGGCGGCGAGTTCCGTCATGCCTTCGCTTTCGAGCCCGATCCCGCAAACCGGGGCGCGTTGGCCACCAACATGGAGGCGATGGGAATCGGCGATCGTGTTACGGTAATGCCCTATGCGGTCGGAAATATCAATGGCCAGGTCTCGTTTGCCTGCAATAGTTCTGCTTCCTCGCACGTGACAACCCAGGATGCGGGATCGACGACTCGAGTGTCGCCGCTTGGATGACATCGAGTGGCCTCTGATCCCGACCTACATCAAAATGGACATCGAAGAGCGCGGAGCCAGAAGCGCTGGCCGGGGGAAGCGAATTGTTACGACGCCATCAACCTGTGCTCGCGATCTGCACCTATCACCGAAGCGAGCACCTTTGGCAGATACCGAATCTCATCCGCTCCATTGCACCCGAGTACCATTTGTTCTTGCGGCGTTACGCCGAGGAATGTTGGGAAGGGGTTTGCTATGCCATTCCCGAACACAGACTGAAACGTGCCTAGCTGCAACCCAGTCCATCCCATGCCAAAGACCCTGACCATCCTCACGCCCTGTTATAACGAAGAGGCCAACGTGCGCGAGGTGTACCTCCGAGTGCGCGCTGCCGTCGCTGCCGCCGGCAACTACCAGTACGAACACATCTTTATCGACAACGCGTCGACCGACAATACGCTTGGCGAACTCAAGGCCATCGCCGCTCAGGACAGGAACGTCAAGGTAATCCGCAATACCCGCAACTTCGGCCATATCCGGTCGCCCCATGCACGCGTTGTACCAGGCCAGCGGAGACGCTGTGATCGGCATCGTGGCCGACCTGCAGGATCCGCCCGAGATGATCGTGGACATGGTCCGCAAGTGGGAGGAGGGATACCCGGTTGTGATCGGCGTCAAGGCGGCGAGCGACGAAAGCGGCCTGATGTTCTGGATCCGGAAGCGGTACTACAGGCTGGTGAACCGACTTTCGGGAGTGGAAACCTACGAGAACTTTACCGGCTTCGGCCTGTACGACCGCAAGGTAGTGGAAGTCATCAAGAGCTTCGACGATCCCTACCCCTACTTCCGAGGCATGATCGCGGAGGCTGGGTTTCGCCATTTCGATATTCCGTACCATCAGCCCGTGCGCAAACGCGGAATCACCAAGAACAATTTCTATTCGCTCTACGACATGGCGATGCTGGGGATCACCAACCTGTCCAAGGTGCCGCTGCGGCTGGTGACCTTTTTCGGTTTTGTGGGCGCGCTGGTTTCCGTTTTGGTGTCGCTGGCATATCTCATTTACAAACTGATCTTTTGGAGCCGCTTCTCTGTTGGCATCGCCCCGCTGGTCATCGGCGTGTTTTTCTTCATGTCGGTCCAAATGCTATTTATGGGCATCATTGGGGAATACATCGGCACCATCCATACTCTGGTGCAGAAGCGGCCGCTGGTGGTTGAGCAGGAAAGGATCAATTTCGAATATGGCCCGGGCGAACCCTTGCGGGACCCTTTGCGGGACATATTGCCGGACATTTTGCCGGACAACGAGGCTCATTCCAGTGCGACCTCGTGAACGTCAGCGCTGGACCGGAGATGTTCTATGAACGCGGATGCGGCGCAATCTCTGGCGGTCGCCAGAATTCGCGACTGTGCGTCGGTGATGCAGAGTCTGCTGGAGTCTTCGGCGTACTTGAGTGCAGTGGTCAAGGTAGCGAACGCCATGACGAAGTGCCTCCGCTCCGGAAACAAGATCCTGTTCTTCGGAAACGGCGGCAGTGCCGCGGACGCCCAGCATCTGGCCGCGGAACTGAGCGGACGGTTCTTGAAGGAACGGGCAAGCCTCTCGGGATGGGCTCTGACCACCAACTCGTCCGTCCTGACCGCCATCGGCAACGATTATTCCTTTGATGACGTGTTCGCGCGCCAAGTCCAGGGGATGGGCAGTCCCGATGACGTCGCCTTTGCCATCAGCACCAGCGGGAACTCCCCCAACGTGCTGCGAGCCGTGGACGCGGCCCGCGAGAAGAGACTCGTCACCGTGGGTCTGACCGGAAGAACCGGCGGGAAGTTGGCGAGCGCTGTCGATCATTGCATCTGCATTCCCAGCGATCAAACACCTCGTATTCAGGAAGCACACATCTTGACTGGACACATTCTTTGCGAACTGATCGAGGAAACATTGTTTGGGAAGAATTAACAATGGACAACCACGGTGAAGGCGGTAAACGATCCGCCGAATTGACGCGCACGATCGCGGAACTGGAATCGTTCGCTCCCGCGGCGGACGTGATTGTACAGCTTTCTGCGGCACAAGTTTTTGTTCTGGACGCCTGCAATAATGCGCATACTCATCACCGGCGGGTCGGGGTTCATTGGACGACATCTGGCGGAGCAACTTGCCGGCACGTATGAGGTGTCGGCGCCTTCCTCGGCCGAACTGGATCTGCTGAATGAGCAGGCTGTGCGGGACTATCTCAGCGCGCGCCGTTTCGATGTGATCGTGCACTCCGCCATCGCGCGGTCGAATCGGCGCCTTACTGCCCCTCCAGACCTGCTCGACCGCAATTGCCGCATGTTTTTCAATCTCGCGCGCAACCTCGTCCGCAACCAGGAACGATTCGGAAAAATGATTCACTTTGGCTCCGGCGCCGAGTATGACAAGACCGGGCTGCCGGCGAGGGTGAAAGAAGACTATTTTGATACCCGCGTGCCCAGGGACGCGCTCGGGTTTTCCAAGTACATTTGCGCCAAACATATCGAGCGGTCCGACCGAATCGTTAATTTGCGCTTGTTCGGGGTTTTCGGCGCCTACGAGGACTACACTGTGCGCTTCATTTCGAACGCCTGCTGCCGGGCGCTGAAAGGATTGCCGATTGTGCTCCGGCAGGATATCGTGTTTGACTACCTCTACGTCAAAGACCTGGTCAAGCTCACGATGTGGTTTATCGAACACGACGCGCGCCACAAGGCATACAACGCATGCACCGGACGGCCCGTGGCGTTATCCGAATTAGCCCGAGTGATAGCCCGGGTCTCAGCCCAGGTCTCGGGGCGCAAGCCCGACGTGTCAGTCCTGATGGAAGGTATAGGACCCGAGTACTCGGCGGACAATTCGCGCATGCTGACGGAGATGGAGGGATATCGGTTTTGGGATTTGGAGGACTCGATCAGAGACCTCTATGCTTGGTATGAGCGGAACGAAGAGATCGATCTCGAATCCCTAAGGTTCGACGAGAAGGCTGTAACCCAAACCTAAGACCCCGACCCTGACCGCCAGTGAGAAGGGTTCAGATGCAATTAAAGACTTCGGGGACATTACCTTCTTTTATTTAGAGCAGGGTGTGACTACGCTGATGGTTTCCGTTCGTGAAGAGCGCTCACTTGCCGCCCCGCTTTTGCCGCGAGAGCAGCAGCTTGGGGTTGGAGACCCCGGTGATAGATCAGTTCGGTGAGTGACGGGATGTTGGCATAAGGACTGTCAATGGCGTCGACCATGATCGGCTGATCTTTGGGTACAGCTTTCCGGATGACCTCGCCACGCATCAGTTCGCGGCAGGAGATCTGCCCCTGCTGGAGCGGAATGGCGAGATAGACGTCGGCGTCCTGGAGAACGTGGCCTACAGGAAGATCGCGCTTGGCGTAGACTCCGCGGACGAGTGAGTCGAGATAGGCCATTTCCTCTTGCGGAGGCAGACGTTTCTGCGTGCCCGGAGCCCCGCACATTCTCTTGGCGCGATGAAAGGCTTTGAACCAGGTGTCAACCTGCTCCGGCACCGAGCAGTACGGAGAAACTGTCATACCCTCTGTCTGGATGTCGACGTGCCGCTCGAAGGTCCGCGCGCCTTTGGCATAAGCCATAAGCATGGACGAAGTCCAGTCGTGGTACTCGTGCGTAGAAAATCCGATGGTGTGATTGGGATAGCGACCGCGGAGAAAGTCGATCTGGTTGAGTTCGAGGTCGCTATCCTCAGAGGGATAGAGCGAGACGCAGTGGTTAATGGCCAGAGGGATATGACGATTGTCGAAAAACGTGACCAGGTCGTCGATGTCTTTGAGCGACGAGCCGCCGGTAGAGACAATGACCGGCTTTTTCGTTTTCGCGATCCTCTCGATAAGGACCCAGTCGTTGCAGTCCGAACTGGCGATCTTGAGGATGGAGATGCCGAGCTCGCAGCAGAAGTCGACCGAACTCTCGTCAAACGGAGTTGCCATCGGGATGCAGCTCGCTTCGCGAATGGCTTGTACCAATTTGGCGAAGTCCTCCGGCTTTAGGCGCGTGTCGAGCGTTTTCTTGATGTAGCGGATATCGTCCCGCTGGCGAAACTCTTGGTGGATGAAACTGTCGACATCGCGCAACTGCAGCTTGATGGCGGCGCGCACGTTATTGAAGCGTACGACCTGCGCATAGTTACTGATGATCTTCCGACCACGCTGCAGGTCGCCCAAGTGGTTGTTGGCCATCTCCAGCACGAATAACTCGTTGAATATATCATTGCCAGTCATGATGTTATCTGCCCGTCCAGTTCGTCCTGCCGTCCCGGTTGGCGTAAAACGGCTTATTAGTATGGTAATGTCCTTATTCCTTGATGACATTGTCCATTAGTTCAGTCTCATCCAGGAATGGGTACATGTCCTCTAGATTAGGCGAGACGATCCGGCCATCGGGTAACTGCCTGGCCCGTGATCGCGGTTCAAATTCCTGGTTCGGGTCAAGTAGCGACATCGATTAATGCCGGCCCGTCGGCCGCGAGTGCGCGATCGACTTGCGCCAGTTGCGACTGTCGGTCAATACGAATCGACGGAATGCCATAAGCGCAGGCCACCTTGACCATGTCCGGGAGCGAAACGCCGCTCGATGCGCTTTCTCCGGTTAGACGACCGAAAAAGCCGGATTGCGTCATGCGCATCGAAAGATAGCCCGAGTTATTCAGGACAAAGATCTTGAGCGGCAAGTGATGATGAACGACAGTTTGTAACTCCTGGATGTTCATTTGGATGCTGCCATCTCCGGCGAGACAGATGACACGCTTCCCGGGCGGGCGAAAGCGGCTCCGATGGCGGCGGGCAGGTCGTAACCCATGGAGGCGGATCCGGAATTGGAGATAAGGCGCTGGTTCTTGCGCAGACGCATGGTCTGGAAAGGCACGATGCAGGAGGTTGCATTGCCGCAGACGATGACGTCGTCGTCCGCGAGTTTGGCCGAGAGTTGCTCGACGAAGTAGTAAGGATTCAAGGGCGGGCCGGGCTGGCGCTGGCGTATCCTGCACGACGGGATAGCGTTGGACACGTTCGCGGCACCAGGCGAGCCACGGGGCGTGGGCTCCAGGGCGGTAGTTTTCCGCGTCACACTGGCTCAGGAGTTCTTGCAGAAATCGCTTGAGGTCGCAGTGGATGGCCAAGTCCGGCTGGACCGTGGGTTTGTGAAACTCGGCGGCGTCGATATCGACCTGAATCTTGAAGGCGCGCGGCGCGAACGATTGCCAGTTATAGCTGGTTTGGCGAATGTTGAGACGCGATCCGAGGATCAACAGAACGTCGGCATTTTGTACCGTGAAGTTTCCGGCGCGGTCGCCGATGGTGCCCTGGCGTCCGCAAAAGAGCGGGTCATCGGATGCGATGAGGTCATGGGTCCAGGCGGTGGTTACGGGTACGCCCAGCCGGTGGAAGAGTTCGTCAAATTCGGCAACTGCATGGGCGGCGCGGACGCCGGTGCCAGCGAGGATCACGGGGCGCTTGGCGCTGCGGATTCGGTGGAGGACTTCGCGGCAATAGGATTTCGAGCCAGGACGGATCGCCCGCGAACTTGTCCTTTGCGGTTTCAACTTTTGCGGTCTCATCCTCCGCGGGATCATAGCCGCGAAGACTGGCGGGATCGATCGGTGCGGCCTGAACGTCGACTGGAATGTCTAGCCAGCAAGGACCAGGGCGTCCACTCTGTGCAAGGTGCCAGGCGCGCTCTAGGTGATATCGGACGGAGAGAGGGATCGTCGATCATCACCGCGTACTTGGTGATGTTCGCGACCATGGCGATGATGTCGGCTTCCTGATCCCCGAGCTGGCGCAGGCCCGTGATGCCCTGGGCGCGCATGCAGGTCTCGCGCTTGACCTGGCCGGAGACGATGAGCATCGGAATGGAGTCGGTCCAGGCCCCAAAGACTCCGTTGAGGGCGTTGATGCCGCCGGGCCCGGTGGTGACGTTGACCACGCCGGGCTAGGCCGCTGATGCGGGCGTAGGCTTCGGCGGCCATCGCGGAAGCTTGTTCGTGGTGATTGCACACGTATTGAATGCGTGGCTCCTTGCCAATGGAGTCGTTGAGGTGCATAGCGCCTCCGCCCGTGACCAGGAAGATGTGGCGCACGCCCCAATCCGCGAGCCGCTCGACGATATAGTCAGAAAGCTTCATGAGCGGCGGACCTCGAAGGTCGAGTTTTGGAGCAACGAGAGAACGGGATTGCCGAGCTTGATTACGCCGCAAGCGCCGCATCCGCGAGGTGGCTGAGGACGGAGGGTAGCGGCACTATGCATAGGCTCCTCGGTGCGGCAGCGCTTCGTCCTTTCGATCTGCGGGTTTTACAAGGACCCGCAATTTCAGTTATCCCACACACGAGCGAGGAAAGCCGAATTACGAAAGTCACTCGGGAGGCTTCAATGGGCAGGCGAGTGATCCTGACCGCCCCGATGCACGACTGGCGCGGCCTAGGTAATAATTACGACCATGGTATAATGACCATGATTAAGGAGCTTCCGAATGAAGAAAATGGCGGCAGGTTCTTTTAAGATCCATTGTCTTGCGGTCATGGATGAAGTTCAGGCTAAGCGCCAGACCGTTGTGATCACAAAACGTGGCAAACCAGTAGTGAAGCTCATCCCTGCCGAGAAAGACTTAGACGACATCTACAATTTTCTCGCGGGCAAGGGTGCGATTACAGGCGATGTCGTTTCCCCTGCGATTTCGCGTGAAGACTGGGGGGAGCTCAGGTGATTCTGGTCGATACGCATGTTGTCGTCTGGTTGGCGCTAGACCAAACTCACCTCTCCAAGAACGCAAGAGCAGCCATCGACGACGCGCGTCGGAACGGGGACGGATTAGCCATCTCCGACATTACCCTTCTGGAGTTGGCCACGCTCTCGAGCAAAGGACGCATCCGGCTCGACATCAGCCTCGAATCTTTCCTGCGTGAGGTCGAGGCGCGCTTCATCATCCTGCCGATCAGCGGCCGCGCCTGCGTGCGCGCTCTCGGACTTCCAGCAGCATATCCTAAGGATCCAGCGGATCGCATCATAGGAGCCACCGCGCTGGTCGAGGGACTGCCTCTGCTTACTGCGGACCGCGCGATCCGACGGTCACGGGCTCTTCACACCATTTGGTGAGAAAAACCGTGAAAGCAGATAGTGATCAAGCGATCGCCGACCGCTGGGGCGAGATTACGGCGAAGGCACTCGCCGCGAAGTCCCCGCTCCCCGTAATTGACGGCCTTCTTGCCGCTACCGCCCTGCAGCACAACCTTACTTTGGTCACTCACAACCCCCGGGGACATGGCTCTTGCGGGAGTTTCCGTCTTCAACCCTTCGACATCGTGAACGCAGCCCAGCGCTCCACCGATGTCGAAGGTTCACATCGCACTCTTCTCACCTGCAGTCTGTGCGCGAAACGACAGTCCTCGCTTAGATAAGCCGCTTTGCAGAGGCAGCTAGCAATGATAGCATTGATGGCATGGCCACACTGACGATTAGACGACTTGACGAGAAAACCAAGGCCCGGCTGAGGGTCCGTGCTGCCCATCACGGGCATTCGATGGAGGCGGAGGCCCGTGAGATCTTGCGCTCAGCTTTAACCTCTTCCTCACCGGTGACGGGAAATCTGGCGGAGACGATCCATAGACGTTTTGCAGCGTTTGGCGGGGTCGAATTGAAGTTGCCGCGACGCGACACGATGCGCCAGGCCCCGGAATTTGCCGAATGATCATCCTCGACACGAATGTGCTGTCAGAGTTCATGAGGCCCCGGCCCTCTCCGGAGGTGGTGGCATGGGTTGCGAAGCAACCAGCGACAGAACTCTTTACCACGTCCATGACGGAGGCAGAAATCTTTTATGGAATTGAGCTGCTCACCAAGGGCAAGCGTCGTGAGCGGCTGCTAGCCGCGGCGGAGGCTATGTTTGCCGAGGATCTGGCGGGCCGCATCCTCGGGTTCGAGAGTGACGCAGCGCGAGTCTTTTCGAAGATTGCCGCTCACCGGCGTGCGCTCGGCACACCTATCAGCCACGCGGATGCGCAGATAGCGGCCATTGCGCAACTGCGAGGGGCCAAGCTCGCGACGCGCAATGTGGCAGACTTCGAGAACTGTGGTCTTAATGTCCTTGACCCCTGGAATGGTTCGTGACCTCGGGCTCCACGGGCCGCAAACGGGCGCTATGATCGAGCGATTCGACTTTTCCGATCTCCGCGAACTTTTTGCCAAGGCTAACGAGGAAAAGTCTGGCGACCAGTTGGCTGGCATCGCCGCGCGATCGGAACGAGAGCGGGTCGCGGCGAAACGCAAACTTGCAGACTTGACGCTGCAGGAAATTGTCAGTCGGCCCCTGATCGACCCTTCTGAGGACGATGTCTCCCGCCTCATTCTGGACACTTTCGACCAGGAAGCTTTCCGCTCCATGGGAAGCCTCGGAAGTATGACTGTCGGGGAGTTTCGCGAGTTTATCCTCGACGACGGAACTACCGGCACCGAGCTACAAGCGCTTCAGCGAGCCATCATTCCTGAAGTCGCCGCTGCGGTCACCAAACTGATGAGCAACAAGGATCTGGTGCTCGCGGCCGCCAAGATTCGCAACGTCACTCGCTGCCGCAATACGATGGGAGAGCGTGGGGTGCTGGGAATCCGCGTGCAGCCCAATCACCCGGCTGACGACATCGGCGGAATCCTTCTGGCAGCGTTCGAAGGATTGCTTTACGGTTGCGGAGACGCAGTCATCGGTGTGAATCCGGCTACCGACTCGGTGGAGACGGTCAGTTCGATTCTGGTGGCTTTGAATCGCCTGGTCGAGGCGTACGAAATCCCAACCCAGGTCTGTTGCCTGGCACATATCACTACTCAGCTAGCGGCGTTAAATCGCGGGGCGCCAGTAGACCTTCTTTTCCAGTCCGTCGCGGGCACGGAAGCGGCCAACCGCAGCTTCGGAATCACTCTAAACATGCTGCGTGAGGGCCGCGAACAGATTCTCGAGCATCATCGCCAACGGAACCACGAAGTCCGTTGGGCAGGCGACAACGTGATGTACTTCGAAACCGGCCAGGGCAGCGCTCTTTCCGCCGAGGCGCATCACGGAGTCGATCAACTGACGCTCGAAGCGCGAGCTTACGGGGTCGCACGGACTTTCCAGCCTTTTCTGGTCAACAGTGTCGTTGGCTTCATCGGCCCTGAGTATTTGTACGACGAGCGGCAGATCATTCGCGCTGGACTCGAAGACCATTTCATGGGTAAGCTGCTCGGCTTGCCGATGGGTTGCGACGTCTGCTACACGAATCACGCTGCTGCCGACCAAAACTCAGCCGACAACCTGCTGCTTCTATTGACGGCTGCGGGCTGCAACTACTTCATGGGCGTTCCCTGTTCCGACGACGTGATGCTGAATTACCAATCCACCAGCTATCACGACGCGCTGGCCGCACGCCGCCTCTTCCAGTTGCGTCCAGCACCGGAGTTCCTCGCATGGCTGCAAAGAATGGGGATCTATCGTGGTACCGAACCGGCGTCCCTCGACTCGTCCGCGCGGCGGCAACTGATGCAGGGTTTGGAATCATCTCTGGAGAGGACGGTTTGAATGGCTGCAGAAGAGGACAGACTCGCCCAGCCATGTGATTTGCGCAAGCGCGACGCGTCCGAGATCGACCTGTCCGAAATCGTAAAGAAGGTGAGGGCACAAACTCCGGCGCGCCTGCTCGCAGGCCGAAGCGGGGCCGCGTATCGAACCCGTACTCAACTTGAATTGCGCGAGGCGCATGCCGCCGCCCGTGACGCCGTGCGCGCGGAGTTGAATCTCTTCACAGGTCGTGGGGACGATCCTGAGAACGGTCCCGGCAACAGCTTCGTGCGGAAGTGGAATCTGTTTGAAGTCTGCTCCCAGGCGGCGAGCAAAGATGAGTATCTTTTGCGCCCTGACCTGGGCCGTCACCTGAATGACGCGTCCCGCGCAGAGGTGAACCGGCGCTGCACCACGGGACACGATTTGCAAGTTGTGATCGGCGACGGCCTCTCGGTAACCGCCGTTGCCCTGCAAACTCCTCGACTATTGCCGCTTCTGTGTGAAGGAGCAAAGACTCGAGGCTGGAGTGTCGGTCAGACGTTTGTGATTCGTTACTGCCGGGTAGGCATTCTCAACGAGATTGGCGAGTTGCTGCGTCCCAAAGTTGCCGTTCTCCTGATCGGCGAACGGCCCGGGTTGGCAACGGCCGAAAGCCTGTCCGCTTACATGGCGTACCGACCGAAAGCGCCGGATACCGACGCCAATCGGAACCTCATCTCAAACATTCACGCTCGTGGTGTGAGCACAGAGCAAGCCGCCCAGCGGATTCTAAATCTCGCGTCCGCGATGATGAAAACTAACACGAGCGGCTGCCAACTTCGCGAAGAACTGCCGGTCTCCAGTCGCCCAGACTAGATCGCCCTCTTGATGACCATTAGAAAGAGGGCACAAAATAGGTTCAAAGATTTTTGTCTCGGCAGGAACAAAACTCCTAAGGCATCTGGGGAGTCGGAATTGTGAGCGGAACGGCCTAACTCGCGCCGGCTGCCTGGGAGCCTGCGTCCTCAGCTTGCTGAGCGGCTTCCAGGAAGGCTTTAAGCGCCTCCCGATCCTCGGGGAGCATCCTGATAAACCTTATTCCATTTCCCACCTGCGGATCGCACGTATCCACGGTGGCGGCGATCAAGACGGTGGTTTCGATGGAAAGCTGCAGATCCAAATTAGTCCCGATTGGGAATGGGAAAATTGTCTCGATGTAGCAGCCGCCCAGGCTCAGATCCGCAGTATCGCCACGAATCCGCCTGCCGCCCGCTCCAATTGCCGCGCCCGCGTCAGCCTGTATTTCGACCGGCACACTAACTTTTATGCGTCCGTATTCGCGACGGTCATTCCGGTCGCTGTTGCTCATGGTCTTGGCCTTCTTTGCGGAGTGCACATCCTAGCACAACAATTACAGAATCATTTCCTGCCCAGTAGGCGAATGCGTGAAGTGAAGGCGCGGCCCTCAAAGGCGCTGAAGGTAAGAAAATGCGGCGAGTCGATGTCGCTGTTGACGACAATAGGGTTGGCGTGGCCGGTGATGTTGTCGAAGCCGCCGCGCAGTTCCCAGAAATATCCGAAGAGATGGAAGCGCTTCTCGAGGAAAAGGTTCAGCGAAAAATAATCGGGGAAGCGATGCGATCCGGGCGGGCCAACCAGTTGCTGCTGATCGTTGGTTACGTTGAACGGGAATCCAGTGCGCGTCTCCATCGAATAGGCGATCTCGGTTTGGTGAATGATGGGTAATTTGAAGAACGGCACGTATCCCCAGGACAGGAAGCGATTGGGGGTATCCCACGTATAAGGGCCGGGCTCTTGCGGACTGAGTAGAGGGTTGTCGACGCTGAAGTCGAGAGCCTGATTGGAGTGGAGGCGGGAACGGGTATAGGAGCCCATCAACATGTAGCTTTCCCGGAAGTTGTGGCGGAGGCTCACTTCGAAGGCGTCGTAGCGATCGTCGCGCGTATTTTCGAGAATGAAGTTGCCGACTCGAGCCGCTAGGCGTGTTGTAGACAAAGCCGCGAGATCCGCGTTTTTCGAGGAATTCCGCTTTCAGATAGATGGCGGCGGGGAGCTTGCGCTCCAGTCCGAGGCTCCAATTAATGAAACGCGGAGCCTCGAGAGCGTTGCGGTCAACGGAAAATGTAGTCGAGCACGGTCCCGGTCTGCGGCGCCGGACAGTGTTGAAAAAATAGTCGGTGCGTTGACCGGCGAAAGGGCGGGCGATGAGGAACAGGAACGTAGGATCGTAGATCAAACCGATGCCTGCGGAAAACTTGGTATTGCCCGAGTTGTCGAGGACGTAGGTTCCAGCGAGGCGTGGAGAGAGGAGCGGAGTGCGGATGATTTCATCCCAATCAAGGCGAAGGCCGGATTCGACAAGCAGACGATTGTTGATCAACCAGCGGTCTTGGGCGTAGGCACTGGACTCGAAGTTGTAAGTCGCGGAGGGCAGACCTCCGGAAAAAGTGGAGTAGAGCGAACAGGGGTTCATGGGAGGCGCAATGCGTGAGGCAGGTATTCGGAGCGGTGGGCGGAGTTTGGCCTTCGCGGAGAAAAGATATGGGCTGCCGGGCGAACTGGGCGTCGTAGGCAAGACGGTCGAACGTCCGCCCCGAATTTGAAATCATGACGGCCATGCCAGTGATGCGGGGCGAGAAATAGATTGGCAAGAGCCTGCCAGCGACGGGCACGCGTTGCGGCGGAAAGATAGTAACTTCCGCTGGCAGTATCACCGAGCGTCTCGGGAGTAATGAAATAGGGCGACGATGCCGTAGGGCGTCTACTGCAGGTTGTACTGATCGAATGCCAATCCGGCTTCGAGCAACTCGCCGCCTTTGAAATAGTACTGATCTTTCACGCTGGCCAGGTAGGCGGATTCGACGTCCTTCGGGGACGACAATTGAGGATTTTGCGGCGAGAGGCCCGAATAATCATCACGAAGGTGATTCACCAGAAAGCTGGCGGTGACGATGTGACGGCTGGTGACATTGGCCTGGATTTTGGCCAGATTGCCAATCCGCCAGATGTGATCGTTGTCGGCATCGGCAGGCAGTTCGGTATAGACAACATTGTCAAATTCGCCGTCGAGGGCATCGTAGAACCACGCTTTTCCTTTCTGCAGCGGGCCGGAAAAAGTGAGGCGCGGCAGGAACTGGTCGAATTTCCATCCTCCCTTGTCTTGAAAAGACGGCACGAAATCGGTGGCAGTAGAAGTGGAAGTGATCGTTGCCGATTCCGGTATTCAGCATCAGCAGACCGCCCGAACCTTTGCCGAATTCAGCGGGCTCTCGTGCCGGTTCGACTTGGATGGAGCGAAAAGCGTCGGTGCTGACACGGGCCAGCAGCTGGCCGTTGGCGGGTTGCGTAATGTTGAAGCCATCGAGCAGGGTCACGGTCTGATAGGTTTCCGCGCCGGCGATGTGAGGCTGTCCGTTCAAATCCTGCACGACGCCGGGGATGAAGTTGAGCACATTGCGATAGTCGTGCGTGGCAGGAAAAGGAATGTTGAGTACATCGAGTCCGCTGAGGGTCTGTTGCGCGGAGATCTGGGCGGGATCGATGGCTGGCGGAGACTCGACCACATCGACTACCTCGCGAACCTCTTGCTGGCGGGAGAGAGTGACATCGATATTGGCCGCAAGGCTCGTCTGGATCGCAGGCAGTATCAGTGAATAGAAGCCTTCCTTCTCAACCCGGAGCTGGTAAGTAGTGGCGGAGAGGTTGGAGAACTCGCAGTGGCCGGCAAAATCGGTGACGCAGCGAAGCGCAACCGCATGGGGAGATGCTTGCAAAATACACGAACGCGGACGGTAGCGCACGCTGTTCTCATCGGTAACCGTGACCAGGATGCTCTGTG
>CAVRYC010000037.1:0-89188 GCA_963725245.1 uncultured Acidobacteriaceae bacterium
GGTAAACTGTGGCCAGAACCCGCCGCCCGGCCAGCAGCGCGAATCCCAGCCCGGAGACTCCCAGCACGGTCGCAAACCCGACCAACCTGCTCAGTACCAACCGGAAGCCGCAGACGTCTCCCTCCGCAAACTGTCTTGACATGCGTGCCGAGACGGATTGTCCGAGCGCGACTACGATCAGCCCGATCGCCGTAAGCAGGTACGCTAAGGAAGCGAAGATGCCGGGCTCGGCGGTGCCCAGCTTTCTCTCCAGGATGTAGCGGGGAAGGTTGGTATTCAGCGAGCCCAGGGTCATGACCAGACCGAGTGGCCAGCTGATCAAGATCATCGCCTGCAGCGTCTTCCGGCAGAAATGAAAGAATTTTGGCTGCGTCCCCAGTATCGGGGTGACGATCCGAAAGTCATAGAGCGCGACCGTGCCCGTCCATGTAATGGCTTGCGCCGCCACCGCGACCACCAGGTTACGCGTGTACCAGAATGCAAAGGCGAATGTCCCGAGCGCGGCCAGGCCCCGAAGCATGAGGGCGCGAGCAACCTGGTCCAGGCGCTCGAATTTTTGCAGATGACCGGCGATGACGTCGCTGATGCTCTCGACCGCCTTGGCGCAGGCCACGAGTACGATGAGGGCTTTGGTTCCACGATCGCAGCGGAGGACCCCGGCAATGCCGGCGATCGCCATGATGCCGAGCAGGGTAGAAATGGCGCGAAGCGTGAAATAGTCGGCGAATCGGTACTCATGCCGGGCATCGGTTGCTTCGACCGCGCGCAGTTGAAGATTCGTCAGCATGAAACGGGCGCGGCGATGGCCAGCGCCAGTGCATATTGGCCCACGATGGAGGCATTCCCAAGCTTGGCCAAGGCCAAAAGCATTCCGAATTGGCAGAGGGCATAGATCACGTTGCCCCCGAGCGTCCAACTGAATGAGACGCGCAGCGGAGGCGCAAGAACGGCCGGGAGATCGCGGGGAATGGTCGTCCCCATGGCTGCTGCCATCAGGCGCCTGCTTCACCTTTCCGGCAATTGAGGAATGCCGTCACCTTTCCTATCAAGAGAGTCTCCATGCGGTTTGGTTTACGGGATTCGGCGGTCGCTCTACGGGATCCGATAGACGCTCGCGCCCGCCGCCGCCGGCAGGGCGGCCTCGAAGTTCTTCCAGGCGTTCTTGGCCGCGCTGTTGGGGACGAAGAGAATGTCGTTGTCCCGCATGGCCAGATCCGTTGCCTTGGCACTGAGGATCTTCTTCAGGTTAACCGGTATTTCCTGGCGGCCCTGAGGAGTGGTGCGGATGAGCCTGGCCGCTCCCCTCGCCGCCGTCGAGTTCGTGCCTTGGGCCAGCGCGATGGCTTGCAGAATGCTTAGCTCGCCATCGTGATCCATGGGGAATCCGCCGGGATGGGCCACGTCCCCGACTACATATATGATCCCGGTTCTTTCCACGAAAATGGTATCGCCCGGTAGAATCTCTGGGTTGTTTTCTGGTTTCGGGGTTGCGCCTGCAGTCACCTTCACGCGTTCGGGTTCGCCGGACTTGCCCGCATGGGTGATGGTGATGGTGTACCCGCCAGCGGAGTGAGCCCTTGCGCGGCCGATAAATAGTCGAGCAGATGGTGCGCGCCGAAGGCCGGATAAATGCCCGGGTTCTTGACCTCGCCGACGATGGACACATTCTGGGTGGCATATTCGGCGATGAAGACGGTGACCTGGGGGTCCCGAAGGTATCCGCCGTCTACGAATTTCTGACGGATGAGAGCGGCGGCTTCTTCCGCTTTCATTCCCGCCACCTGCAACCTGCCGACCAGGGGCAGCGCCACCTCGCCGGTATTCGAGACGCGCAGCTTCCCGCTAAGTTCCGGCGTGTCGAAGACCGACATCTCGACCAGGTCGCCATTGCCGATTGCTCCCGCGGCGCCGCTGCCGAAGCCGCTGCCGCCGAGAGTGCTGGACGGAACGGAAGCGGAGGTCGACATCGACATCGTCGAATGCTGCTGCGCCAGGGCGCATCCCACGGGCAAGGTCAGCACTAAGATCAGCGCGAAGATCATGACCATCCACAAATAACTTTTCATGGCCAGTTCCTTAGACGCGATGCCCATCGAGGTGGTGATGGCCGTTCCCGTTGCTGCCTGTCATTTCCATTTCCGTTTCCATTTCCATTTCCGTTGCCGGAGACGTCGTCGCGATAGTAGTGGGAATACTCGGACCCGTAGTGACCGTAGTATTGGCTGTACTCGACGGAATCGAAGGAAAGATCGTTGACGATGACTCCGACAATGTTGGCGCGGACCCGGCGCAGCACGTCGCGGGTGCGGATCAGAGACTGGCGCCGGGATTGTCCGGAACGGACGATGAGGACAACCACGTCGGCGACGCGCGCGCAGACCACAGCGTCGGTAACCGCCAGCACGGGTGGCGTATCGATCACGATGTAGCGGAACTGTTCCCGCCAGCGCTCGACCAGTTGCGGCATTGCTTCCGAGGCCAGCATCTCCGATGGATACGGTGGCATGTGACCGGCCGTGACCACGTGCAAGCCGGGAATTTGCTCGATGGCCACCGGCGCCTTGTCCGGGAGCCCGGTTCCCGCAAGGCAGGCGCTGAGACCGTTGTCCATGGGAATTCCGAGACAACGATGAACGGCGGGACGGCGCATATCGCAGTCGATGAGCAGGGTTTTCTGTCCGGTCTGCGCGAGAACCACGGCGAGGTTGAGAGCGCTGAAGGTTTTGCCCTCCTGCATCATGGCGCTGGTGACCAGAATGACCTGAGGCGGAGTTCCGGGCGACGAGAGCAGCAGGGACGTACGCAAGGCGCGGAACGCCTCGGCGCTGCCCGAGTTGCGCTGTTGCAGGGTGACGGGCGGGGCAAACTGGCGTTCCCCGCGAACCCGCTGCCTGCCTCCAGTTCTGCCGTTCGCGGCCAGTGTCGGAATCACGCCGAGCGAGGGCAACTGGCAGTAGGTTTCGATGTCCTGCGGGGTGCGGAGCGAGGTGTCGATGTTCTCGACCACGAACGCGAGAGCCGCCCCGCCGAGCAACCCACCCATCAGGCCGAGCGCAAGGTTCAGCGGAATATTCGGTTCGACCGGCTCGATCGGCTGGCTGGCCTGGTCGACGATACTTATGCTGCTGGACTTCAACCCCGCCATGATGCCGGCTTCTTTCAGTTTCTTGAGCAGGCCGTCGTAGAGATCGCGGCTGGATTCGACATCGCGGCGCAGGATGGCATACTGAATGGCCTCCTCGTTGAGCTTGTAAGCCTCGCCTTTCTGCTGGTCGAATGAAGCCTGCAGCATCTGTTCCGATTTCAGGGAGGCCTGGTAGTCGGCGCGAATGGCCGCGCCGACTTTCTTGATTTCCGGCGGAATGGCCTGGTCCAGTTCTCTGAGCTCGGACTGCAACTGCAGCACGCGGGGATACGAAGGCCCATACTTCGCCGTGAGTTGGGCATAGTCTCCGCGGAATAGAGCGCGCTGTTTGTAGAGCGCGGCCAGGATGCTCTCGGGCGCGATGTTGGCGATGAGTTCGGGATTCTCGGTCAGGCCGATGCGGTACTTGGCTTCCTTGACAATGCGATCGCCCTCGGCGGCGGAGAGTTGTTTATTGAGCTCTTCCAGCTTGTCGAGGATGATGTTGTGGGTTTCGTCGGTACCGAGGATCCCGGTCTTCTTTTGGTAGTCGGTCAGTTTTTCCTGCGAATCCGCGGCATGCCTTTTGAGGTCGTCGAGCTGCTTGGTCAGCCAGTCGGAAGTTTGCAGGGTCGCCCGATATTTCGTCTGGAAGTTGTACTCGATATAGGTAGCGGCCACGGCATTCGAAACCTGCGCGGCCAGCCCCGGATCTTTGCTGCGGAAATGAACCTCGACAATCTGAGTTTTCGGAATCAGCTTTACGCCGAGCGCTTTGTGGAACGCCTCCGTCAATTTAGCCCGCGTCTTCAAGTCCACATTGTCGAAGTCCCGATCGGGCGGAACGGTCCTGCGTCCAGCGAAATCCTTCTTATGGTGCAACCCCAACTGCTTGATGACGCTGATCGCGATCGTGTTGCTCTCGACAATGCGGATTTGGGTTTCGAGTTTGGTGTTAAGGTCCAATCCCATGGGCATGACAACCCGCTCCAAACTGAGGTCGTCGTTTCCGTCCAAGTCGAGAAGGAGACGAGCGGAAGCGTCATAGCGTTTGGGGAGAATCAGCGAGAATGCCATCGCCAGCAGCACCACGAAAGCGAGACTCCCGAGGACGAGCCAGCGCCGCTTCTGGAGGACGCGCCAGAACTGCATGATGGAAATCTGATCGTTTGGGGAATCGATCGTCATGGCAAGAGCCCCGGGTAAACCGAGGCGCTCCATTTCATTCCCTTTGCTCAAGACGACTGCCTGCCGGTCGCTCATTTACTTGTCCTGGGGGAGCTGTTCTCGGTTGCAGAATGGTAGGCGACGAATGAATTGCCTCCAGTCACAACCATGGCGGGAACGAACCACCAGCGATGGCGATGCTCTTTTAGCTTGTAGCTAAGATATGCGAAGCCGAGTTCCGCTGGAATGCCGGCGCCGTAGAGTGCCCCGCGACTGCGAAATGCCACCGGAACGAACGAACAAGTATGCTGTTCAAGACAGCTATTGGTTTCTTCCACATTCACAATCGACGAGGCAAACATCGCGCTCATAGCAACCATGTACTTGCCGTCAATCGCACGACTCAAGCCGCCGGTCGCGGCGGGTGCGGGCGCCCGGAAACCAGCCTGCTCGGCGCCCATCTCCGGAACGCCCGGTGCGCCCGGCGGTTTTACCGCGCTCGGAGCATCCGGATAACTTGAGGCTGCCGGGGCGGGCGGCGATTCTGCTTCGGCGCCCGTTGCCAGGCCGTTCGTTGCCCGGCCGTTCGTTTCGAGGCCGTTCTGCAGGCCCGGCGAAACCCAACCGGCTCGACGCCAGCAACACTGCAACTGCGAGACTGATGTGAAGACATACCTTGTTCATGGACCTCTCCAAAAGTAGTTGTGGAATTAAGAAACCCTAACCATGCCCACGGCTTGCGATGGGGCGCGGGGATGGGAAACGAAAGCAATCGGCTCGACGTCTTCGGCACTCATTTCTACCGACGCTGCCTGCATGATCAGATCGACATTAAGGACGAAACGAAAGCCCGTTGCCTTGCGCAGAAGAATCCCTTCGATTCCAGCCAGACATCCCGATTTGATTCGAACCCGGTCGCCGATTTTCAAAAAGGGATGAGGCTCGGCTTTCCGGGTCGACAAAACTGCTCTCAGCGCCTCGATATCTTCCGTGGGTAACGCCACGGGAGAGCCCCCGAAGCCGATCAGGTTCACCAGGTGAGGCACCTGCAGAACGCGCAACTGCTCATGCAGCCGGATGCGGACGAATAGGTATCCGGGAAAGAGCGGCACCTGCACTTCAACCCTGCAGCCATTGCGCCACTTGTGAAGCGCGCGATAGTACGGCAGAAAGCTCTCGATCTCGCGAAGCACAAGCTGCTCGAAAACCTTTTTCTCGTGGCGCGGGTAAGTGTAGACGGCGTACCACTTGAACTGATTCATTGCTCTTACCGATCCTCGGTCTTACCGATCCTCGTTCTTACCGATCCTCAGGCAGCGAGTTACGTGCTCCACTAGGTTGCTGGGCCGCAACGGGCATAGCTTCGCAGCGTCACTTAGATTGGCTTTGTTTAACAAAACCGATCAGCGCCTAACGTGCAGTTCGCAATTGGAGGGCCCAAAAAAGGAGGGGAGGCTTGCGCAGTTGGCACAAAGGTAGCGGGGCATTCTGACCCCGGCCTCGCGCAGTCATTTGAACTCTGAGGGTGCCCAACTCTGCTGGCATGGGCACCCTTCACAGTTCGTAACGACGGTTAGGAGGGGCAGTTAGGAGGGACGCGAAGGCCCGGCCGTCCGCCTTCTCGCTAGCCGCGGAAACGTGCGCCGACCGTAAGGACAGGGCACGTCGCCTCGCAGGCCACCTTATAAGCGACGCCTGCGCCTAGGTGTTTGGTCAAAGCCGCCGACCGTTTCACGCCCAGCACTATCAGGTCGACCGACTGCTCAGCGATTTTCACAATCATCTCAGCCGGCGGACCAAATTGCACCATATACTCAGGCTCATGCCAAAGCGTTGTTCCGTAGGGAACCAGGTCGCGGAGTTGCTTCTCGGTCGAAGCAACCATCTCTTCCGGGTCAACTACGGGCATAGATCCGGGTTCTGGCTCTGGCAGAACGACGCCAGGTTCGGGCGCCACATGCATGAGGGTCAGCCGAGCCCGATTTTCCTCTGCCAAGGATATGGCATAGGGCAGACCGTGCACCGACTCTGGCCCGAAGTCGGTGGCATACAGAATGTGCCGCAGTTTGCCATCGATCTCCCAGTGGGTAGCATGCGGACCCACCGTGAGCACGGGGCACTGGGCATTGCGAAAGACCTCTTCCGCCACCGAGCCCATCAGCACTTTCCCAAGTCCCTTGTGGCCGCAGGTGCCAATGACGATGAGGTCAATCTCATACTCCGAGACCAACGTGTCGAGCGCTTTTGCAACTTCGCCCTCCTTGATCAGTTCCTTGTGCCGAATGCCCTTGAACGACTGGGAGCCCACTAAGGCAGCCATTTGTTTTTCGGCCAACAGCCTGATTTGCTCCGGATCGGGCTGCGGCGCTTCGACAAACGTCAGGTGCGGCAGCACGTTCACCACGTACACCTCAGCATCGTAGCGGTGAGCCAAATTGAGGGTATAGGACAGCGCCAATTGCGCGGATGGAGTGAAGTCCGTGGCGAACAGGATGTTTTGCAGTTTAACGCGGGTTGGAGCAGTTACAGTTGGCATAACAACCTCCTTCTGAAGCCGGAGGCGCAGTGCCGGCAATAATTCTGTCAGACGCCGCTAGTCTCCAGCTTCGATGTTGCCTGCAAGCATCCGGAGTGTTGTTACTCCTTCTGCCTGAGGGCGGGAAGAAACATCGTGTGGCACCTCGGAATGACTGCGGAGAGTCACTCTGCCAGTTCCTCTTCCATTTCCTGCGTGACCGCGGAATTGAATTCCGACACTGGGGTGTGGAGCGTGACATACTCCGTCTCGCACGCTGTGCAGCGTACGCCCGTGTCGCGGATCTCCCAGGTTTGGTTGCCACAGCTGCAGGTATATAGATCAGCCATAAAATACCTCCTCCAAGAATGTGACGCCCTTCACCACCATCAGAGCGGTCAGCGGCCTGCACTGCTGCCTAGAGCAGCACGGGCATGCGCTTCCATTCTGACGGTGGACGACGGGCAAACGGTTGGGGACCTTGAGCGCCATACCTCTCCCTTCGAGGTGGAACTCACGAATAGGCTGATGGGGGGCCACAGAACATCGCGGCCAAATGCAGGAGTTTCTTTTCGCCGCTGCAGGGTTCAGGCGGACAGTGTCTTCTCGCTGCTCGCTCGCCACAAATTATACTCATTTCCAGTTCCGATGCGGTGATACACGTCACTACGCCGTGTGAGAGGGGCGTCCGAACTTGGCCCAGTGCTTCACAGCTTGCAGAACAAGTCGAGTCTCCATACCCAGCCCCTAAAGGGGCGTGTGATTTCGAAAGACTTACGTATCGCTAAAGCGATATCCTGATACGAAACCTGAGTTTTTCCCGAAGTTGTTGAGCAGTTGGGTCCAGTGAAAAAAAGCGAATCAAGTCCCGGAGAGGGCCGACCGACTTCTGACGCACTTCATAGAGCTGTGCGTTAACGCCGAAGGAGCCCCGAAATGAATTTCGAGAAGATCCGATTCCAGTTCACACATCAAGAGCGGGTCGCGCAAATCACCTTAGCGTCGCCGAAGGCGAACATCCTGGATCATTCCATGATCCGCGAACTCGATTCCGCACTCTCCCTGTGTGCGGGGCGCGAGCTGAACGCCCTGGTGATTGCCGCCGACGGTCCCCACTTCAGCTTTGGCGCCAGCATCGAGGAGCACCTGCCCGATCAAATTGCCGGAACCTTGCGCGCGCTGAACAACCTTCTGCGGCGGATCGCGGAGGCTCCCGCGCCCGTGATCGCCGCCGTCCGCGGCCAGTGCCTGGGCGGAGGATTCGAACTCGTACTCGCCTGCGACCTGATTCTTGCCGATAAGACCGCCCAATTTGCCTCCCCTGAAATCAAGTTGGCGGTGTTCGCTCCCGCGGCTTCCGCCTTGCTGCCGGTTCGGGTCGGGCTAGCCATCGCCTCCCGGTTGCTGCTGACCGGCGCCGCGCTGTCTGCCGAAGAGGCGGCTCGCTGCGGGCTGGTCGCCAGATTCGCCGACGATCTCGACGCCGCACTCGAGGCCTGGCTGGAATCCGATTTTCTTCCCCGTTCTCCATCGGCGCTGAAGTACGCCTGCCAAGCTGCTCGCCGGCCCTTGCGCCGCGCCTTGGATGAGGATCTTCCGCAAATAGAATCGCTATATCTGAATGACCTTATGGCCACTCCGGACGCCGTCGAAGGCATCCGCGCCTTCCTCGAAAAACGCGCGCCGCAGTTCGCCAGGTCACCCATAATGACGACAGGGATAGAATGACCCAGTCGGCTGACATTCGCGGCCAGGTGGCAGCGGTCGCTGGAGGTTCAGGCGCGATGGGTGGCGCCCTCGCGCGCACCTACCACGCCCTTGTGCTCTGGATCACAGCATGACTGTCGTCCAGAATTGCAAAATGGTGAACTTAAGTGATGAACTAGAGTGATGAACGAACGTTGAACTGCGGAGGGCAGAAAATGCACGGCGATGAGAAAGTCATTAAGGAATTGAACGCGGCTCTAAGCGCTGAATTGACGGCGATTGTGCAGTACATGACGCAGTCGGAGATGTGCCAGAACTGGGGCTACAAACGGCTTGGCGAGCGCACGAAGGGGCGGGCCATGGAGGAGATGCACCACGCGGAAGGCCTCATTGAGCGCATTATCTTCTTGGACAGCATACCCACGGTCGATGTCGGACTGAAGCCTCAACTCGGCAGCAATGTGCAGCAGCAAATGGAAATAAACCTAAAGGACGAGCTGGATGCGGTGCGCCAATATAACCAAGCCGTGAAGGTCTGCGTCGAGGTCAAGGACGACGGCACCAGGGCTCAGTTCGAGCGCATGATTAAGGACGAAGAGCGTCACGTGGACTATTTGGAGGCGCAGCTTCATTCCATCAAGGAAATGGGCATTGCCAACTACCTCTCGCAGCACTTGCATGGCGAGAAGTAGCCAGAAAGACCATTCATGCCGTCAAAGCAGCGGATTGACGTGGTTCGAGATGAGGTGCGCGAGGAGTTCGCGAGGAGGCGCGCGGGAACTTGCCCATGCGATCGCTCATCTGTTCAAATCGCATGGGTTCAAATCGCATGGTTCCGCTCCCACTATTTTCTTGACCTAAGAATAGGAGCTTGTCACCATAGACCATCCAAAGGTCATAAAAAGGACCATCCAACTCGCCTCTACCGTATAGTCAACGAGGATTTCGATGAAATTCGGCGTCATAATTTTCCCTGGATCGAACTGCGATCACGATGCTTTCTGGACGGCTGAACATGTGGCGAAGCAGAAGGCAACTTTCCTCTGGCACGACTCCGACGACCTGCAAAATTGTGATGTGGTCATTGTGCCGGGAGGGTTCGCCTACGGCGACTATCTGCGCACCGGGGCGATTGCGAAGTTCTCTCCAGTGATGGAATCCGTCCGCAAGTTCGCCGCCGGGGGCGGACTGGTTCTCGGCATCTGTAACGGCTTCCAGATTTTGTGTGAGTCGGGGTTGCTGCCCGGAGCGCTGATGCGCAACATCGGCCTGAAATATGTCTGCAAGCCGGTGCAGGTGAGAGTCGAAAACAACGACACGCCGTTTACCAACACATGCCGCAAAGGCGAAGTGCTGACCATCCCCATCGGCCACATGGAAGGCAATTATTTTTGCGATGAGACTACACTCGCGGAACTGAAGCGCGACAATCGCATCGTCTTCCGCTACTCGAACCCGCAAGGCGAAATCACACCAGAAGCAAATCCCAACGGATCGCTCGAAAATATCGCCGGAATCTGCAGCCCGGGACGCAATGTGCTGGGCATGATGCCCCATCCCGAACGCGCCGCCGAACCCGAACTGGGCGGCACCGATGGATGCAAGATTTTCGAGTCGCTCGTCGGAGCGCTGGCGATCAAGTAGACCTCACATCCAACCTATTGTGCCAACCTTGCTTCTGATCACCGCGTCCTCACCCGAAATTCAGAAGGTACGGCGTTCCCGTGTCCTGAACTTTCAGCAGATCACCATGCCGTATCTTGCGGCCTTTGCACCATCGCACTGGACTGTGCTCCATATCGATGAGGTGGTGAGGCCGGTCGATTTCGGTGTGCAAGCGGACCTGGTGGCGATTACCTTCCACACCCCGAGTGCGCCTCACGTTTATGCCATGGCAGACCGGTTCCGGCAGCGAGGAATTCCGGTCGTGTTGGGCGGGCCGCATGTGACGCTGATGCCAGAGGAGGCACAGGCGCACGCGGACGTAATCTTCGTCGGTGAGGCTGAATCGCATTGGCCGCAATTCTTGCGCGACTTTGACGCGGGGCGGCATAGCCACAAGTACTGTTCCACGGAACCCCCGACTCTGGAACATGCCCCGATGTCGCGGAAGGACCTGTTTCACCGGCGCGATCATACAGGTGGAGTTCTGTTTGCCACGCGCGGCTGCCCACACCGTTGCGATTTCTGCACGGTCGCCGTCATGTATCGGGGCCGCGTGCGCCAGCGACGCGTGGACGCGGTCGCAGAAGAGTACGGTTCTTTCCCCGGCAAGGTGATCATCCTGTGGGATGACAACATCGCGAGCGACATGGAGTACGCCAAGACGCTGTTCCGGGCTCTCGCTCCCCATCGCAAGTGGTGGAGCAGCCAAGCCAGCATCCATGCTGCCCAGGACGACGAGTTCCTGGAGTTGGCCGCGAGCAGCGGCTGCAAACAACTGTTCGTCGGGCTGGAGTCAATCTCGCAAAGCAGCGTGAATGAAGTGCAGAAGGGCTTCAACCGCGTGTCGGAATACGGTCGCGCGATCGAGCGGATCCATTCTCATGGCATAGCGGTGCAGGCGGGTATCGTCTTCGGTTTCGATAACGACGCGCCAACGATCTTCGGCGAAACGGTGGACTTCCTCGAGGCGGCAGGAGTACAGAATGCGACGTTCAACATCCTTACTCCCTTTCCAGGAACTCGGCTGTACCAACGTCTGGAAGCGGAGGGCCGGATTCTGACGCGCGACTGGAGCAAGTACAACGGCCGTGCAGACGTGGTCTTCCGGCCCAAACAGATGAGCCCAGAGCAGCTTTTAGCCGGATACGAGTATGCGGACCGGCGCTTCTACTCATGGAGCAGCGTGTGCAGGCGCTTGTCGCGCTCTCCCGTCGGGCTGTCATGGGCTTTGCCCTTGAACTTGGCATACATAGCGGCGAAGGGATGAGAACAAAGTTCCAGTTATGGAAAAACCTGAGACCCGCTCTCAGTAAGCCCAGCGTAGAAGCGTCGCACCGACCGTAAATCCCGCGCCCACCGACGCCAGCAGCACCAGACTTCCTTTCTTGAGTTTGCCTTCCTGGCGCGCGCTTTCCATCGCCAGCGGAATCGTGGCCGCGGTGGTGTTTCCATACTGCTCGATGTTGATGATCACGGCTTCGGGACGCATCTTCAGACGATCGGCAGTCGCGGTGATGATGCGCTTGTTCGCCTGATGCGGAATGAAGGCGTCGATCTCGCTGCCCTTGATGTTGTTGCGTTCGAGAATCTCTTCGCAGAGCGCCGCCATCTTGCGCACCGCGAACTTGAAGACCGCGGCTCCGTCCTGATGAACGAAGTGCATCTTCTTATCGACGGTTTCGTGAGTCGAAGGATTCAGGCTTCCGCCACCAGGCATGTACAGCGAGCACCCGCCCGATCCATCCACTTCGTGCAGAAAGTCAATCAGCCCGATGGACTCGTCTTCCGCGGGTTCGAGCAGGACCGCGCCCGCTCCATCGCCGAAAATGACGCAGGTCGCGCGGTCGGTGTAGTCGATGATCGACGACATCACGTCAGCGCCAATCACCAGCACTTTCTTGTGCGAACCGGTAGCGACGAACTGCGCTCCGGCTTGCAACGCGTAAACAAATGCCGAACAGGCAGCCGAGACATCGAATCCCCAGACATTTTTCGCGCCGAGCTTGTGTTGCACGAGACAAGCGGTCGAGGGAAAGAACATGTCGGGCGTAACCGTCCCCACGATAATCGCGTCGAGATCGGAAGGCTCGATGCCGCGCTCGGCGAGCGCTTTCTTCGCCGCCTCAACCGCCAGGTCGCTGGAGGCAACACCCTTGTCCACAATGTGACGCTCGCGGATACCGACGCGCTCCATGATCCACTGGTCGTTGGTGTCGACAAGTTTTTCCAGGTCGGCGTTGGTGAGCAGGCGGGGCGGAACGTAGGTGCCGAGAGCGCTGATCTTAACGCGCTGAAGCTGGCTCAATGAGGTCTCCTCGAGATGCAGAGTGAAGTATAAAGTGCGATACGAAGTGAATTGATTATTTTGAACGATGAGCCCGCGAATGTCTAACCGCAGAAAACAAGGTCTCAGGTGTCAGCGTCATCAGGACAAACCGTGAGGTGCAATGGAATTCGATTTGTTTTTCCTGGTACCTGAGACCTGAGACCTGCTATTTCAGTCGCTCCGCCAACATGCCGAACAGCGGCAACTCGAAGCGCTCGCCCTCCCATGCCTTGATCGAAAGCACAATCCACAAGAACAACATGGCCAGCGAAGCCAGAATTCCGAACAGAAGAAAAGCCATGGCGGCAGCGACATTCGAAAGGAAGAGTGCGGCGATGGTCAAGACGAAAAAGACTCCCCAGAGCAAAACGCTTTGCCAGGCATGAAAGCGAACGAAGCGGTTGTTGCGAAATGCCGGCAGAAACAAGATCACCGCGGCCGGGGCCAAAGTGAGATAAGCGACCGCCGCGGCCGCCCGTTCCGCGGGAGGAAGCGGTGTCATCGACCATCCGCAACCGGGACAGAATTCCGAGTTCGCGGGCATCACCGTTCCGCAATGCGGACACTTCACGGAAGTTTGCGCCGGATTCGCGGGGCTTTTCTCGGCAAGTTTGCCGGCACTTTTCCCGGCACTTTGCCCGGCAATATTCTCGTCACTATTTTCTGGACTAGACAATTCGGCGTCCATTCGTTTTCTTTCGGCATTCTTCGCAAACACCATAAATCTGGAAAGTGTGGCGGGTGGTAACGTAACGGTGCTTGCGTCCGATCTCCCGCTCGATTTCTCCGACTTTCTCCGAGAAAAATTCAACCGAGGCGCCGCACTCGGTACACACCATGTGGTGATGACTGCGGCGGTTGTACTGGTGTTCGTAACGCGCGATGCCGTCGTGAAAGGCGACTTCGCTGGCCAGGCCGCAACCCGCCAGAAGCTTCAGCGTCCGGTAGACGGTGGTGAAACCGATGCGCGGATCGGTTTTCTTGACCAGCCGGTGCAATTCGTCGATCGAAAGATGTTCGCGAGTTTCGAGGAAGGTCCGCAGAATTGCGTTGCGCTGTTCGGTCTGCTTGAGCCCGACGCGTTTGAGATGCTGCAGGAAAATTCCTTCGGCCTCGCGGATGTTCTCCCGCGAGATGGTCGGCTGATCGTCGATTCGTTTCTGCAGCATGTTGGACGGCGCGGACACTCAAGATGATAATGCACGCCAAGGGTTCCAACATGATACTGGGCGGAGCGCGGGTTGCGCCAATCGACTTCTCCCGCTTCTCCTCAGGGTGAATCGACTTCGCTCGTGATTCATTTTGTCCCCTGACTGTTTACTCTAAGGTATTACTGGTTTTAACCACCCCCCCTACCCCCTGCCTACGGACCCCGGCTTCCCATCACTCTAGAGCCTATTATTTTCAGATTATTCCGGTAAGGTACTCATTTTCGCAAAGTATTCAATGAATAAAGACTTAGACTGTGAAAGTATTCCGGAATAAGGAGGTTAGCTTGTCAAAGAGCACTGAAATGGCTTTGGGGCAGCTTCGAGGGCCGTCCTGGTTGCACGGCACACTTCTAGCTACCCCAATTCAATCGCTATTTTCGCGCATGGGCGGGTTGGATGTCTGTGATGATGCTCACCGGCTGGGGTGTGATGAAGGAAAGTGCGAGCTCACGCAGCACATGCGCAAGTGCTGCGCGAACTCGCGCAATTCCTTATCCGGTTCGTTGTCTTGATCGTCCGCAATGAGCATGTCTATACGCGGCAGTCGCGAATGCGTTGACGCAGGCGAGTGCGAGAAACTCACACTCGAATACGCCTCCATGCGGCGCTCCTGGCGGTAGAACACAACGTGCCTGCCATGCTCCAGACGGCGCAAGCCAGGGCGAACGTCATCACAGAGTCGGCCTAACGCCGGATTGTCGGCAAGCATCTGGCAACAGACCTCAAGCTCGCCGATGTAGCGGTCGGCTTGGGCTTTGCCCCATGTGCGAAGGGTGTAATCGCCGATGCTCAGCAGGTCGGCCTCGGCGCGACGCGAAAAGCGAAACGCAGCCACGGCTAGCCGCGACCGGGAAGCTTGAGGGCCTTACGGACACGCCCGAAGACGTTGCCCTTGGCGATACCGCTGGCGTCGCCTTCGTCAATCGCTGCCCGGAGCGCGGCAAGCTTCGCTTCGTACTGCTGTTCTTCGCGCTCCAAAGTCCGCAACCCGGCGCGCACAACCTCACTGGCATTTTCGTAACGCCCGCTCTTGACCTTTCTTGGCCACGAAGCGGTCAAGATCGTCGGTCAAATTGACATTGCGGGTAGGCATGGCGGCGGCCCTTTCCAGGGATGTGAATCGGGTTCCATTATAACACGATTGGCAAAGATTGCCAATCGGACTTGAGCCAGCGTAGACTATGTAGCGGATTCAGTTTCAAGGTGCTTTTGCTTGACCTCACTAGTCTGTGCTGACCGATGCTCGTTGGATGGCGCAGGCTTTCCTAGATGCGAGAAACGAGTTCAGATACGATTGCCGATTTCTTCGGCCGAAGCTTGATCGCGGCGCTATGCACCTTCGATAGCTCACGCAGGCCGGAAGAGCAGTGGCTTTGGGCCGGACGAGATTGAGAGCCGTTCTAGCGCATTCGCGGGAGCCCGCGACCACACGGGCCACGGGGGAATCCCAAAGGCAACGGCGCCACAATCCCACCCTTGCGCACAGAACGCGCAAGGATGGGGCACCCGTCTGCACGGGTTTTTCCGAAAAAAGCAAAGGCAAAGGCAGCGGACAGGAGTGTCCGCTCCACACGGGGCTCCGCGAGAGCTCCCTCCTGCTTCCTTGCTGAGCGCGAAGAGAGTAGGGGTCCTTCGACTCCGCAGGGGCTTCACTTCGTGAAGTCCCTGCTCCGCTCAGGATGACAATTTGGGCTTTATCATGACCATTCGAGTGCGCGGTTGTCACCGACACCACGCACCCCTACAATCTTTCAGTAATGTCTTCTACCGCTTCCCTGCCTGAGATTTCACCGTCTGAAGTCCGCCGGCGCATCATCCTGCGCTCCGGATGCTTTACTACGCTGTTTGCCTGCTGCTGGTGGCGCTCATCGCTGGCGTCTGGTGGCTCTACTGGATCGCGCGCCGTCCGCTGCCGCAACTGGATGGCAGCGTCTCCGTTCCTGGAATTTCGTCCAAGGTGCGCGTCGTGCGCGATGAGCACGGTGTGCCGACGATTGAGGCGGCTACGCTCGACGATTTGTTTTTCGCGCAGGGGTACGTGACCGCGCAGGACCGGCTGTGGCAGATGGAGATGATGCGGCGCGCCGCTGCCGGAGAACTTTCGGAAGTGATCGGCGAAAGCACGGTGAAAATGGACCGCGAACAGCGGATTCTGGGGCTGCGGATCGCGGCGGAAGCGGCGGAGAAGAGCATATCGCTACCGCGCGCGACCGGGTCTATTTTGACGCTTACGCTCGGGGAGTGAATGCGTTTCTCGAATCGCATCGCGACCGGCTTTCGCTCGAATTCCGCCTGCTGAAGTACACGCCGCGGCCGTGGACGGTGACCGATTCCCTGCTGGTGGGCGCGCTCTTGGTGGAGTATCTGAACCACTACCCCTACGCGCGTGCGCTCGAGCGCGAAAAAATTCTGGCGAAGCTGGGACCGGAACTGACGGCGGACCTGTACGTGAATTCTTCCTGGCGGGACCGTCCGCCAACTGAAGTGCGGCGGATGGAAGGGGAACCCGCGGCCAACAGCGGCGATGAAGATGACGATGACGACGAAGAGGTCGATCCGGAGGGTGGGAACAGTCGGCTGATTTCCGCGCTGGCTCCGGGGATGGTTTCGTAGACGACCTCCAGCGCGCAAGCCGCATCCCCAAGAGCTAAAGAGTGTGCGGGCGAACTCGGTCGTCCCTCCGGGACTCTGAATCGTTTGTTCCGCTTTTCCCAGCGCTGAAGCGCTGGGCTAAGCTCGGTCGCCCCTCCGGGGCTGAATCTCCTCCGGGACCGAATACTCCTCCGGGGCTGGATTCTCCTCCGGCACTGAATATTCCTCCGGGGCTGGATACTCCGCTGAATCGTTCCGGCCGGGGTCGAATAACTGGGTGGTTTCCGGTCAGCATACGGTTTCGGGGAAGCCGCTGCTGTCGAACGATATGCACCTGGACCACCAGATGCCGAACTTGTGGTTTGCGGCGCACCTGAAAACAACGACGGCAACAACAGCAGGAACAACAACAGCAGCAGCAACAACAGCAGCAACAACAACAGTGAAGAGCCCGGCAACTTCGACGTTGCCGGAGTTACGCTGCCGGGAGTTCCGTTCGTTATTGTCGGCCACAACCAGCGCATCGGCTGGGGATTCACCAACGTTGGGCCGACGGTGGAGGACGACTTCATCGAGGAGTTCAATGCGCAGGGGCAGTACAAGACTCCGGCAGGATGGGTTGATGCGCAGCACCGGCAGGAAACGATTCACGTCAAAGGAAAGCCGGATGTGACGCTCGACGTGGTGACCACGCGGCACGGACCGATCATTAATGACTTACTTCCGACTGAACTGCTTCCGGGCGAGACGCGCAAGATCGCCTTGCGCTGGACGTTGCAGGACGGCATGGGATTGATGTTCTTCGACGCGGACTCCGCCGAGAACTGGGAGGAGTTTCGGAAGGCGTTCTCGGGTTTCGGCGCGCCCGGACAAAACGTGATGTACGGCGATGTCGATGGCCACATCGGATATCAGGCGACGGGGCGCGTGCCGGTCCGCGCGGCGGGCGATGGCAGCCTGCCGGTGAGCGGCAGCGACGATGCGCACGAGTGGAAAGGCTGGATTCCTTTCGACGAGATGCCGCATGTTTATGATCCGCCGTCGGGAATTCTGGCGACCGCCAACGGCCGCATCACTCCGGAGGGCTACAAATATTCGATCAGCACGGAATGGGAAGCGCCCTGGCGGACGGATCGCATCTATCGGGTGCTCGAATCGGGCAAGAAGTTTGCGCCCGCGGATATGCTGGCGTTGCAGATGGATGTGTCGTCGACCTACGACCGCTTCTGCGCCGACAAGTTCGTGTACGCGGTCGATCACGCCGCGAGCGCTTCAGACCGCGCAAAGCGGGCGGCGGATATTCTGCGCGACTGGGATGGGCGGATGTCGGCGGATTCAGCGGCGCCGACGATTGAGACGAAGGCGCGCCAGGAACTGGCGCGGTTGCTGCTGGAGCCGAAGCTGGGCGCGGCGGCGGATATTTCGGCTTCAAGCCCGAATGCAAGCGCGGCTTCCGGCGCGCTGAGTTGGAAGAGCTATCGCTGGATGATGTCGTCGGTCTGGCTGGAGAATGTGCTTACCAAGCAGCCCGCGCGCTGGCTGCCGCCGGGATACTCCGACTACGGAAGCCTGCTGACGGCCGCGGTTGAGAGTGCGGTCAGCGCAGTCCGGAACACCTGCGGGAGACGTCGCTAGAATTGCGTCAGGCGCTCCTTCCGATCTCAATCAATGGAAGTGGGGAAGGAATTATCCGGTTGAAATCGATCATCGGGTGCTCAGCCGGCTTCCGGTGATTGGGCGCTTCACGGGGCCGGGGATGCATCCTTTGAGCGGGAGCACGTACACGGTGAAGGCGGGGAGCCGCGGGTTTGGGGCTTCCGAACGGCTGACGTGGAACTTTGCGAACTTTGACGAAAGCACGCTGAACCTGGTGACGGGAGAGAGTGGAATCTTCCTCAGTCCGTATTACATGGACCAGTGGGCGGCCTGGTACGGAGGCTCGACCTTCGCCTTTCCCTTCTCGCAGACCGCGATCGAGCAACATCGGGCGCATGAGATGACGCTGGAGCCGCGGTAGGGAGTCGTTGGTCGTTGGTCGTCGGTCGTCGGCCGTTCGCTATTCGCTGTTCGCCAGAACCGAGGCCAACAGCGAACGACGAATAGCGAACGACGACCCTCAAAAATCGACGGTCTTGACGTCGATGAAATAGCCGACGAGGCCGTTGACCTCACCCGGGTTAAACGGATCGTTCGGGTTGTACTCCAGGGCATCGATCGTGGCGTCGTAGATATAGAGTGATCCGCCCTGGACCACATAGACCACTTGGCGACGGGCGATGGGCTGGATGCCGGTCACGTCTCCGTTCTCGGTAGGAATTGCGACACCGCCAGGCGGAACGCTGCCCACCGGGTGGCCGTCAGCGTGTTGTAAATGGAAAGGCAACCGCGGACCTCGGCCCCGGCTGGCGGCGGAATGGGCGGGACGATCTCGGTGCAAGTGCGCGCACCGATGAAGAGCTGTCCGTTGGGGCCGAGCGCGATTCGATTGTGATATCCGTCGGTGATGATGATCCCGGAATTGGTGACCGTCATGTTGGACAGGTCAACGATGGTGAGCAGCCCGCAGGATTGTGCCGCAGTCGTCTCCCCTGTGCAGGGCTGCTGCGGAACTCCGCCTATGAATGGCGGCGTGCCCGCAATATACATGGTCGAACCATTGACCAGAGCTACACTGCCGGCGGTTAGGTCGAGAGTACCGATACACGATGGATTACCGCCGGGAGTGCAGACGACGCCAGCCGGGCCTGCCGTATTCGTCGTTAGATCGAGAGTTTGAATGCTGGCTTGTTGCCCGCCGCACTCGGCGCCGCAGTTCAGTACGTAGGCGGCGGTGTCGTCACTGTTGAAGAATGCCGCCACTGGATGGTCAAAGCCGGGCACGAAAGTGATAACCGGATACTGCGTTCCCACACTCGAGGGCGTGATCACCGCAATCGTATTCGCGACGGAATCCGCGCCCTGGCTGAAAGCCAGGATTCGAGTGCCGGTATTTCCCATGGTGAGAAACTGATAAGGCTGGTTGAATCCTTGAGGCACGGTGCCGGGCCACACGCAGACGGGGTTGGTGGGGTTCACAGGCGGGCAGCTAATGGCGGCGGTGACGGCGCCCGTTTTCAGGTCAATGACTCCAATGGCTCCGGGAGATTGCCCGGTCACCGGGAAATTGGGCACGGCGACGTAGGCGGTGGAGCTGTCGGGCGAAACGACGATGCTCTCGGTCATGCCGGGCAAGATCACGTGACCGGCGGCGGATTCGCTGGCGTTGTCGATGATGGTCAACTGGTTGTCGGAGAATTGCGTACCGTTGGCGCTGAAGACCAGGGTCTGGGCCAGGTTGGGCGTGACCACCATCATTCCCGGAGTGTTGCCGGCGGAAATCGGGGAGAGGGGCCCAGGCGTATCGTTTAAAGCATTGACGACATACACACCAGCCGAGGTAGCTGGCGGTGACGCTATTCGAGATAAAGGCGCGGTATGCGAGACCGCTGGTTCTTGAGCTGCTGCCGGAGGAGCTGCCGCCGCAACTCAGCCACATCAAACTGGCGGGCAGCAGGAATACCACAAGGATAAGGATCAGGACTCTTTTCAAACCTGGGACTCCAACCTCATGCGGGATAATCGCTTGGATGCAGGAATAAGGATTATAGCAAAGGCGGAAATGGCATTGCATTGTTGAGACATGCCGAGAGGCTCTGACCTCAATGATCGCACCTTCTTTGACCTACACGAGATCGGAGGGCTTGAGCTTTCGCCTTGCGCCGTGGCGGATGTGGAGCACCTCCACTTGCTTCTGTTTCTCCAGAACGCGGTAGATCACACGATACACATGGGCTTCTGGCCGTAAAGCAAGTGCCTCAGCTTTCGCTCCGCCTTGCGCGTCAGCGGGCAGCGGTTCAGCTGGGGATACCAGGCTGAGAATCCGCCTTCATCCCAGTACCATTCCATGGCCGCATCCGAATACTCGGCGTTGATTTCCTCGTACAGGCGGGCAAGGTCGCGCTCAGCGGGGAGTGGTGTTAACGACGTATGCCATGCTTTGCTTCAAACTCGGCGAAAAACTCCCTCGCTGGCCGTGTCCTTCCGTGGCCTTCACATCCTCCAGACCCTGACGGATAGCCTCCTCCTCATCCGCGCTGGCTGCGATGTCGAGCAACCGCTGATAGGCTCCCGCGTCCTGCACGATGGCCGCTGCCTTCCCGTTCACGGTGAGCACCACGGGGCGTTTGCTCTTTTTGAGCTGCTTCATGAAGTCGCCGGACTGCCGGCGGAAAGTGGTCAGCGATTGAATATCCTTGGTGAGATCAAGCATGATGGACCGCTCCTGTTTAAAGCACCTTATTAGATGCTACAAATATACTCTAATCCCTCGAATTGCAATGCCCCTGCGACCCTCTTGCGGCATTGAATCATTGAGGCATTTGACATGAGGCATTGCAAGGAGCCTTTGACCTTCAATGATTCAATGATTCACTGACTCAATGCCACAATCGCGTAGTGGCTCAATTTGATTTCGAATTTGCGGCGCTCGCGGGTTTTCGCTTCTCCCTTTTGGATGGTGGAGGCGACGGGTTGTGTCTGCAGGCGCGGGACACACTGGGTTACGGGAGATCCCGGACACGGCGTCGCTGAAGCGACCGAGAGGGTTTCGACTATCGATCTCCGGCTTGCCGAAGACCGGATTCCGCTCAAGATGACAGTATTGTCGTGGCAGAGTTAGTTCAAATTGAGCCACTACCCACAATCGCTCAATGATTCAATTATCTCGCCGCTTCTTGTATTCTCAAGAAGATGGCGCAGAACTTTATTGAACGTCTGAAGCAATCGCCCGTGCTCTGTGACGGAGCCATGGGGACGCTTCTCTATGCCAAGGGCATCTTCATCAACCGCTGCTATGACGAGCTGAACTTGTCGCAGCCGGAGTTGATCCACGCCGTCCACCACGATTATCTGCAGGCCGGCGCCGAGATTATCGAAACCAATACTTTCGGCGCGAACAGCTTTCGCCTGGCGCGGCACACCCTGGCCGATCGCGTGCGCGACATCAACGTGGCGGGCGTTCACGTGGCTCGCGAAGCGGCCAAGAGTTTCGATGTTTGGGTCGCTGGATCGATGGGCCCGCTGGGCGTTCGCATCGAACCGCTGGGCAAGACTTCGTTTGAAGAAGCCCGCGCGGCGTTTCGCGAACAGGCCGCAGCCCTGGTCGAGGGCGGCGTGGATTTGCTGATGCTTGAAACCTTCGGCTACGTCGAAGAATTGCACCAGGCGGTGCTGGCCTGCCGGGAGGTGAATGCGAAGATTCCCATCGTCCATCGGCCCAGGTCACGATTGACGAAGACGGCAACTGCCTCGATGGCTCCGACCCCGAGGCTTTCGCCGCCCGGCTGACGGAATGGAAGGTCGACGTACTCGGCATCAACTGCAGCGTGGGACCGGTCGCGATGCTGGACGCGATCGAGCGCGTGCGCGCGGTCACCTCCCTGCCCCTGGCCGCGCAGCCGAACGCCGGCATGCCGCGCTCGGTCGAAGGACGCAATATCTATCTCTGCTCGCCGGAATACATGGCGACCTACACCCCCAGATTCGTGGCGGCCGGAGTGCAGCTGATTGGCGGCTGCTGCGGCACCACGCCGGATCATATCCGCGCCATGAAATCGGCTCTGCGTGTGGACCAGGCGCGCGGCAAGACCGCGATTTCAGGGGCGATTCATTCCAGCGCCGAAGCCTTCGGCCCCGGCGAACATTCCCATGGCGGAGCGCTCCCGGCTGGGCGCAAAGATTGCGGCTGGGGAATTTGTGACCATGGTCGAGATCGTGCCGCCCAAGGGAATCGACATCCGCAAAGAGATCGAGGGCGCGAAGTTCGTCAAATCGGTCGGCGTGGATGCGATCAACATCCCCGACAGCCCGCGGGCCTCGGCGCGCATGAGCAACCAGGCGCTGTCGCTGCTGATGCAGCAGGCGGTTGAGATTGAAGCCATCCTGCACTACACCTGTCGCGATAGAAACGTGCTGGGCATTCAATCCGACCTGCTGGGCGCGGCGGCCACCGGAATTCGCAACCTGATCTGCATCACCGGGGACCCTCCGAAGATGGGGAACTATCCCGATGCCACAGCGGTGTTTGACGTGGATTCGATCGGACTGGTGAATATCGTCCACAACCTGAACCGGGGATTGGACTTGGGCGGGAACCCGATCGGCGCCGGGACCAGTTTCGTCATTGGAGTGGGTGCAAATCCGGGGCTGCCCAACCTGGACGAAGAGATCAAGCGCTTCGAATACAAGGTGCAGGCGGGTGCGGAATACGTGGTCACCCAGCCGGTATTCGATATCAGCCTGCTGGAGAATTTTTTGAAGCGGATCGCGCACTGCCGAATTCCCGTCATTGCCGGAATCTGGCCGCTGGTAAGCGCCCGTAACGCCGAGTTCATGAAGAACGAACTGCGGGTTTCCGTACCCGATGAAATCCTGAACCGGATGACCAGGGTGGCAAGTCCGGAAGCGGCTCGCGCCGAAGGCGTGGCCATCGCCCGCGAAATGCTGAGGGCCGTCCGCGACCGGGTCCAGGGCGCGCAGATCAGCGCTCCCCAGGGTCGATATGCCGCCGCGGTCGATGTTCTGGAGGCTCTCGGCTCGAAGCGGCCCAGCGTCTGTGTAGTCATTCAATACCCACTGTGTCGTTTTGAAACACCACGTCTAAAAAAGATTGCACAAATTACGAAGATTTCACTGGACATTTCGCCCCGGAAGCGGCATTACAATAGAGTGTAGGAGCAAAGGGATTGGTGAAGTTTGAAGAATGCCTCGAGCGTCTCGAGAAGATCGTTCAGGAACTGGAAAAAGGGGAGGTTCCTCTAGAGAAGTCTCTGACGCTGTTTGAAGAAGGCATGCAACTTTCCGCAACCTGCCGTAAACAATTGGAGGAAGCGGAAGGCAAAGTAGAGATTCTGTTAAAACAGAACGGAAAGCTGCAAACTGAACCGTTCGAGCCCCCGGCCGAGAAAGCGTTGCGCAAGTAACGCTGTCGCGCTCGGAGTCGATAACGCCTGCGCAGCATTTAGCTGTCCCAGCCAAGGCCGCCGCGAATCGCGGTGACGTCAGGGGGAAATTATGGAACCACTCAGTGTAGTCCTTTATCAGAATGACCCCGGAACTGCACAAACTCTGGCGGTCAGTCTGTCCCAACACTTTGATTCTGTTTATTTGGCCCGCACCTACGAAGAGGTGGGTCCCGCGGTTGCCCGGCATCGCGCGACAGCGCTGGTGCTGGATCTGGAGACTTCGGGGCCGGACGAGGTCAAGCGTTTGCATCATGAGTTCCCGAGCCTTTGCATCGTCGGTACCCACAGGCTAGCGGACGACAAATTGTGGGCCGAGGCAATGAGTCTGGGCGCGTCCGATATATGTGAGCCGCGCAACGATGACGTGGTGCGCTCGTTGTTGCACCGGCGCACGCGCCATGCGGCCGCCTGATCCTTGGCATTGTAGAGACGGGGCTTGCCCCGTCTCACTGGCGGCAGGAGACGCGGCAAGCCGCGTCTACGGATCCTGAGACGGTAGGTTGAGAAGGGACGCCCGCGGGCGTCCCTTTTCATTTCCGCGAGGCCCGCTTGTTATACTGCGGTGCCATGCTGAAACAAGTTCTGGAGCAGGGACGCGAAGCCGCCGACGCTGCGCTCGACCAGCTCTTGCCGCCGGCTACCCAGCATCCAACTTCCATCCATCAAGCCATGCGGCACAGCGTGTTTGCCGGCGGAAAGCGCCTGCGGCCCATCCTCTGCATGGAAGCGGGGCGCATGATCGCGGCGGCGATGCTGGCTGCCGGGTCGCCAATCGGATCGCTGCCCGCCGGCATCGAGCAGGTCGGCGCGGCGCTCGAAATGCTCCACACCTATTCCCTGATCCACGACGATCTGCCCGCGCTCGATAACGACGACCTGCGCCGCGGGCGTCCCACCTGCCACAAGGCCTTCGGCGAAGCCATCGCCATCCTCGCCGGAGACGCCCTGCAGACGCAGGCCTACGAAGTGCTGGCGCAGATCGCTTGTCCAGCCGAGGCGCGCGTCGCCATCATCCGGGAAATCGCCCACGCCACCGGCACCATCGACGGCATGATCGGCGGCCAGGTCGTTGACCTCGAAGCCGAGCACAAGAAGCCCGACCTCGCCACCCTCGAATACATCCACCGCTCAAAGACCGCCGCGCTAATCACGGCCAGCGTGGTCAGCGGAGGAATGTACGCCGGGGCAACATGCCGCGGATATCGCCCGCCTCCGCACCTATGGCCAGTCGATCGGCCTGGCGTTCCAGATCGTGGACGACGTGCTCGACCTGACCCAGACCTCCGAGCAACTGGGGAAAACCGCGGGCAAGGACGCGGCGGCGGAGAAGACAACATATCCGGCGCTATTCGGAATCGAGGAATCGATCCGCAAGGCCGACGCCCTGGTCGATCAAGCGTGCGCGGAACTCAACGAATACGGTGAGGCCGCGGCGACACTGAAAGACCTGGCTCACTACCTGGTAGAGCGCAAGAAATAGTCTCTCGTAGAGACGGGGCTTGCCCCGTCTCCCGCTAGCGCACAGGGGCGATCGCTCTCCACCAATGTGGGGAGCTATAAAGCGGGAGTCAGCCGGACTTGTCATGCGAAAGGGCTTCCAGCTTTCGCGTGGCAAGCGCGCTTCCATGACCACATAGTACGATCAAACGCCTCCCTGAATGCGGTTCGAGACTACATCGATCACAACCCCCAGAACTGGCTTCCGGATCCCGACAATCCTGCCACCGCCGCCTAGCGCGCCAAAACAAATGCCCTGTAGAGACGGGGCTCGCGCCGTCTCTGACAGCGGAGAATATTCGGTTCAAGGAGGTCTGGGCAGCGCCGCTGCCTAAGACGCGGCAAGCCGCGTCTCTACAGAAAATTAGTTCAACCCAGGCCCTGCCGCCCCTTGAATCTCCCTCCGTCCAGCGGTACAGTGTCTATGCTCTCGCGGTCTCCCGCCTTCTTATTCCTCACCAGCAACTTGCGCGTAATTGCTGCAGTGTCTGTGCAACTAAAGGCGGTCTTTGGACGAGCACCCCAATATGTGGTGTTTTATTACTTGACCCGTCCCTGTATTCGCCGTTAGAGTTGGTCAAAAGTAGTGGTGACGTTCCTGATTCAGGGGGACGCATCGCACGATGCGACCAGCGAGGAACCTTGTGAGTTAACAGCGGATGTTAGCCGCCCGGATCCTCGCAATTTGCAGCGCACTCCAGCCAGCGCAAACCGAGTCCGCGGACCGCAGTGTCCGCCCACGAAGGAGTCACTTTGCTCAAACTTAAGAAGCTGCAAATTCTGGGATTCAAGTCGTTCTGCGATCGCACCGAACTGAAATTTCATGGCGAAGGCATCGCCGCCATCATCGGGCCCAACGGCTGCGGAAAGTCGAACATCGCCGACGCGATCTCCTGGGTGCTCGGTGAGCAGTCGGCCAAGTCGCTGCGCGGCTCGCGCATGGAAGACGTGATTTTCGCCGGCACGCGCGACCGCAACCCCACCGGCATGGCGGAAGTGTCCCTGACTTTGATCGACCCCGAAATTTATGGTGGGCCGGATACGAACGCGCCCACCGAGATCGAAATTCAGGACGACCTGCCAACGGAAGAAAACTGGGATGAAGCGGAGATTCGCGCCCAGGCCGCGGCGGAAACCGAACGAGCCGTCGAGGAAGCACAACCCGGCAAAACCGAAGAAGTTGAAGGCGAGGTCGCGGCCGTAGCGCCGCTGCCGCAGACAGCAACGAATTGCCGCTAGCGAAGCGCCACGACTAGCGCAGTGGCAGTGACAGTGCTGGAGCCGCAGGTAGTTCTGAAAATCCGCCGCCGCAAATTCAACCAGCAGCAACACCACGCCGGAGAAATTTCGGTGACGCGCCGGTTGTTCCGCAGCGGCGACAGCGAATACCTGCTCAATGGAAAACTGTGCCGCTTGCGCGACATCCAGGAACTGTTCATGGGAACGGGCCTGGGGCCGGAGTCGTACGCGCTCATCGAGCAGGGACGCATCGGCCAGATTCTGAGCAGCCGTCCGACGGACCGCCGCGCCATCATTGAAGAGGCGGCTGGGATTACGAAGTTCAAGACGAGGAAGCGTCTCGCGGAGGCGCGTCTCGAAGACGCCAAGACGAATCTGAACCGCGTGAACGACATTTTCGAAGAGGTCACGCGGCAGATGAACTCGCTCAAGCGCCAGGCCAGCAAAGCCGAGCGCTATGCCAAGCTGCGCGACGAGATGCGCGCCAAGCTGCGGGTGGTGCTCGCCAGCAAGTTCACCCAGATGGATCAGGAAAGCGCGACCCTCGATACCCAGATCCATCAACTGGGCGAGGAGATTCGCCTCCAGACCGAGAGCGTGCAGCAATCGGAAGCGGAGCAGTCCGAGCGTACGCAGCGCGGATACGCGATCGAAACCGAGACGCGGCAAAATCGCGAGCGCCTCAACCAGATCGCAATCGAAGGCGATCGCGGCAAGGCGCGCATCCGAACCAACGAAGAGCGCTGCGCGGAACTGATCGTGCGCACGGCCTCCGCGGAAGCGGAGCTGGCGCAGGCTCAGACTCGCTTGACGGCGCTTGAAGAAGAACGCGATGGTCACCAGCAGTTGCTCGACTCGGCAGCTGCCGATCTCGCGGCGGCGCAGCAGGAGCTCGCGCTCAGCCAGCAGGAAACGGCCTGCGCAGCCACCAACCTCGCGATGCTCGAACAGGAGCAGGAATCGCATCGCGCGGCGATTCTGGAGGCGGTCGGCGGAGCCTCCAATCTCCGCAATCAGCTCACGCAGTCCCAGGAACGGCTGGCGGGCATAGGCCGCGAGGAGCAGCGTCTGCGGTCCGAGATCGCAACCGCCTCGTCGCAATCGGAAACCTTCGGCGGACAACGCGGCCAGATTGCTCTGGAATTCGAAAGCGTTTCGCAACGAGCCAGCGGCCTGGCCGCGGAGATCGCGAGCCTGCGCGAGACCCTCGAGACGAAGCGCTCTGCCGAGAACGACACCAAGAAGCACCTCGACTCCATCCGCTCCGAATACGCCACCGCGCTCGGCAAGAAGGGCTCGCTCGAAGCCGTCATCGCCGAGCACGGTTATTCGACCGAATCGGTGCGGCGCCTTTTTCAATCGGGCGCCATGCAGGGAGGAAACACTCCCGCCGGCGTGCTCGCCGATTTCCTCGAAGTCGAACCCCGCTATGAGCGCGTGGTCGAAGACTTCCTGCGCGACGAACTGAACTTCGTCGTGGTCAAGTCGTGGGACGCCGCCGACGAAGGCCTGCGCCTGCTGCGCTCCGACGTCAACGGGCGCGCGACATTCCTTGTGCATCCGGAGGACTCGCAGGCCAAGTTCTCGTTTGTCGCGGATGAAAGCCAGCACTACTCTCCGCTCAACGACACGGTGCTCCCGCTGAAGAACTCGATTCGCGTGCTGAACGGATTCGGCAAGTCGCTCGAAGTGATCCTGCCGAAGCTGGGAAACGGCTACATCGTGCCCGATCCCGCGGTAGCGCGCGAGCTCGCGCTCTCCAGCCCCGACGCGTTCTTCCTCTCCCAGACCGGCGAATGCTTCCACAATGTGACCGTCACCGGAGGCAAGCAACGCAGCGAGGGACCGCTCTCGATGAAGCGCGAGTTGCGCGATGTGCTGCGCCTGCTCGAAGAGCTGGAGCGAGCTCTGCGCGAGAAGGAAATACTCGCGCTCACCTTGGGGCGCGAAATCAAGGAGCACACTGCCCTGCTCGATCGCCTGGAAGAAGAAAAGCGCGAAGCCGAGAAGCAGGCGATGACCTCCGGACATTTGCTCAAGCAATTGGAAAGCGAAATGTCGCGCGTGCGCGAACGGATTGCGATCAGCGAACGCGAACTGCAAAGGCTCGCGGCCGAACGGCAGGAGCAGGAAAGCCTGATCGCATCGCGGCAAGCTGAGCTGGCCACGATCGAGGAAGCACGCGCCCAATTCGAAATGCAGCTCGCCGCCGGGCAAGACCGCCTCGCCGCTCTGCGCAGCCAGCGGGACGCTGCCGCTGAAACCACATCGCAGCGGGCCGCTCGCGTGGCCACGCTCGAAGAGCGCCACCGCTCGGCGACCACACTGCTTCAGCGCATCGAGACGCTTGTCGCCGAGATGCGGGAGCGGGCGGGCGCTTTGCAAATCCAAATGGAATCGGCGAGCGCCGAAATCGCGCAACGGCAAAACGAGAACGTGCAACTGGCCGAGCAATTCGTGCAGTTCGAAGCCGAGCGCAATGCTGGAGAAGCGCGCGAAGGCTTGCTGCAGCTCGAGTCTGAGCAAGTGCGGGCGCGCCTCGCCGAAATTGACGAGCTTCTTCGCACCACGCGTCAGCAACTCGATCTCGCTCGCGACCGCCGGGGTGAGCTATCGGCCACGGCAGCCAAGCTGCAATCCGACCTGCAACACCTCGCCGACACCTGCCTGAACGAACTTGGCATGGAACGGCAGGTCCTGATGGCCGAAGCGACGTCCGGCACCACGATTCCGCTGATTGCCGGCAGATGAACTTGCCGCCGAAGATCAGGCCCACCGCGAAATGCGCGCCCGCCTCGACGCCATGGGCCCGGTCAACATGATGGCGCTCGAAGAGTACAAGGAAACGGCGGAGCGCCACGAGTTTCTCGCGACGCAAAGGAAAGACCTGATCGATGCCATCGAAAACACCGCGGCCACCATTCGCGAAATCGATCAAGTCTCGCGGCAGAAATTTGAAGAAGCGTTCCACAAGATTAACGAGAACTTCCAGGCCACGTTCCGCAAGCTGTTCGGCGGCGGACACGGCTTCATGCGGCTGACCGACCTGGAAAACAGCGCGGAGAGCGGCATTGACGTGGTGGCATCGCCTCCCGGAAAGAAACTGCAGAACGTGCTTCTGCTCTCCGGCGGCGAAAAGGCGCTCACCGCACTCGCGCTGCTGGTCGGCATCTTCCAGTACACGCCCAGTCCGTTCTGCATTCTTGACGAAGTCGATGCTCCGCTCGACGAATCGAACATCGCGCGCTTCACCGAACTGGTGCGCGAGTTGAGCGTGCAGACCCAGTTCATCCTGATCACGCACAGCAAGCGCACCATGAGCATTGCCCCCGTGCTCTACGGCGTGACCATGCAGGAGCCGGGCGTGTCGAAGCTGGTGTCGGTGCGGTTTCGGGGCCGCGTAACGGATGTTGTGGACGGTCGCTGATGTTAGCGGCTCGTGCACTGTCGTCGGGTTACAGCCGCTGCCGAATTCAATAGTTTCCAATGTGTACAACTGATGTATAATGTATACATCATGTCTGAATCTTCGGTTCTCACTCTCCGCCTGGACGCCAAACTCAAGAGCCAGCTCGACCGTTTGTCGAAATCGATGAACCGCAGCCGCTCGTTCGTCGCCGCCCAGGCGATCCAGGAATATGTCTCCGTCAACGAATGGCAGATCAACGAAATCAAGAAAGGCCTGGCCGAGGCCGACGCAGGCGACTTTGCCAGCGACGAGGAAATGCAGCAGACGATCAGGCGCTTGACGCGACGTGCGCGTTAACTGGCTGCGAGCGGCGCGCGCGAACCTGATTGCCGTGTCCGAGTACATCTCCCAGGACAATCCCGATGCTGCTGCCAGAACCGTGGCCGCAATCGTGAGAGCGGTCGAAGATCTGGAACGATTTCCCAGCTTCAGGCCGGCCCGGTCGGATATCCGGCACTCGCGAGTTAGTGGTCTCGGGAACGCCGTACATAGTTCCTTATCGCGTGCGCGGCGATGTTGTGCAGTTGATCCGTGTCTTCCATGCCGCCCGCAAATGGCCCAGCCAGTTTTGAACCACTGCGTCGAGCGTGACGACTCAAACCACAAACTCAAACTTGTTGACAACCTCCGCGCGCATTCTGCTTTTTCCGTTGCGAAACCCGCTGCCTTTTTTTCCAGAGCCTTCCTCAGTTTTTCCACATCGCGGTCCCTCGAAAACCAGCACTGGACAAGGCTTCTAGCTTACACTGGAACTGTCAACACTTTTCGGCGCGACGCCGTTTGGCGTAGCCCACTCATGTGTGATTGTAGTCGTTGACAAATTTCCCGTGACAGCTAGAATACGCAAAGTTTTTCTCCGGTGAATTTAGAGATGAGCCCCGAGATTTTAGATTCCGTTCTGCTGCGAACGGACTACCCCGAATTGCAGTTGCACGCCAGCGGCAAGGTCCGCGACGTCTACTGCCTCGACAGTGACCACCTGCTGTTCGTGGCCACCGACCGCATCTCAGCCTTCGACTACGTTCTGGCCACCGGCATTCCGCACAAGGGCCGCGTCCTGACGCAGATCTCGCTGTTCTGGTTCGACTTTCTCAAGGACATCGTCCCCAGCCATTTCGTTACTGCCGACGTGAACCGCTACCCGGTCGCGATTCGCAAGCACGCCGACGAACTCCGCGGCCGCTCCATGATGGTGATGCGCGCCGAGATGTTTCCGGTCGAGTGCGTGGCGCGCGGCTACCTTTCCGGCTCCGGGTGGAAGGAGTACAAGGCAACGGGTTCGGTCTGCGGCATCAAGCTTCCGCCCGGATTGAAGGAATCCGACCAACTGCCGGAGCCCCTGTTCACGCCGGCAACCAAGGCAACAACCGGGCACGACATCAACATTTCATTCGAAGAGATGTGCAAGCTGGTCGATCCCGAATTGAGCCGCCAGCTTCGCGACATCACGTTGCGCATTTACAAGAAAGCCGCGGATTATGCGCGGCAGCGCGGCATCATCATTGCCGACACCAAGTTTGAATTTGGACAGACCGCCAAGGGCATCACCCTGGCGGATGAAGTACTCACACCGGATTCCTCGCGCTTCTGGCCGGCCGACACGCTACCAACCGGGCAAGGCGCAGGATTCCTACGATAAGCAGTATGTACGGGATTACCTCGAAGAAATTCGCTGGAACAAACAACCGCCCGCGCCGGCCCTCCCCCAGGAAGTGGCGCGGCGGACAAGCGAAAAGTACCTCGAGGCATACCGTCAGTTAACGGGACGCGAGTTGGAGATTTAGGCTGCGTGCGCTGGAGCATTGAACTGGTGTCATTGAATTCGACCATTGCATTCGGATCCTGTGAACCTCGAATCTTTGAACGACGAATCCTTGAGCCATGAATCTTTGAACCATGAGCATTGCGGACTGGATCATCCTCGGCTTTCTGGTGTTTTCCGTGACTGCGGCAGCCATTGAAGGCTTCTTCTTTGAAGCCTTCAAGCTGGCTGGCTTGGTCGTGGGATACCTGCTGGCCGCCTGGCAGTATCATCGCCTGGCGGAGTGGTTCGCGCCTCATTTGAAATCGCCGTGGTTGGGCGAGATTGCTGGTTTCCTGATCATTTTTTTCGCGGTGCTGATCATTGCCGGCATGGCCGGGCGGATAGCGCGCGGGGCAATGAGAAGAGCCGGACTGAGTTCGATTGACCGGGTAATGGGCGCGCTCCTCGGTTTGTTGCGGGGCGCCTTGGTGGTGGCGGTAGTGCTCACCGCCATGGCCTCTTTTGCGCCTGCTGCGAAGTGGCTGGATGGGTCGGAGTTGGCTCCGTATTTCCTGGTAGGCGGAAGGGCAGCGATCTGGCTCGCACCGTCGGAATTGCGCCACCGTTTCTACCAGGGCTTGGATTACATGCGGCAGGTACATTCGGCAACGGAGAAGGGTCAGCCGCAATCCTCCGCGCCGGCGAAGTAGTTCGTTAGTCAGTTAGTGAATGGTCGACTTCTAGGCTGTGAAGGTGTGGAAACGAGGCGGTAGGTGAAAGATCAATTGGAAGCACTCATTCTTCAGATGTGCAGAAGCAATATCCTCTATTCGGAAGCGGTCCGTGAGTTTAAGAAGCGCTTTATCGTGACCGTGCTCGAAGAAAACCGGGGCAATCAGTGCAAGGCCGCGCGGCAATTAGGCATGCACCGGAACACGCTGAGCCGGACCATGCAGGACCTCAAGATTGATGTTCGTCCGTTGCGCGCCGGCGCCAAGCGTCCGCCGCGGAGCGCGCGTCCCCTCACGCTGGAAAGAAAACAGGTTCGCTAAAGCGGCACTCGAATTTAATCCAAGGCTGTTAGCGTCTTTGGCCTTTAGCTAAGAGCCCGGTCGTTTCTCGACAACACATAAAAAAGAGGGCGGTCCCGATCGGGACCGCCCTACTTCTTTCTGCAACAGGTTTTCCCAAGCCAAGGTTTTCCTGAGACCTAGACCTGATACTGAGATCTTACTTTCAGTGTGCAGCCGGCTTCTTGCGGGCGGGCGGCTTCGGCGCCGCTTTCACCAGCAGGGCCCCCTCGTTCATCGTCATCAGAAACGGCTTCGCCACGTAGGAGACCGGCGTTCCTTGGAACTGGAAGTCGGTATCCTCCTTCGGCATCTGCTTCGCCGGGATCACTGCCGACATAGTCAAATCGATGTCCGCCCGCTTGGCGTCGATATCGTCCGAACTGCCAGCCAGCATCAGTTTGGTTGCGGTCTTGTTGGAGGTGTCGATACTGATAATGTGGGCCTGCATCTGCAACGGCTTCCCCTTCAGTACGCTCCACACCTTCTCGGCGTCTTCGGGCGTGCCCTCGGAAAGGACCATTTGCCACTCCGCGAAGTTCATCTCCTCAACTTTCTTGCTCTTGACCAAGGCGGCCGCCTGCTCGGCGGGAGTGGGCGGCACGTACTGCTTGATGGCGAAATTGGCGGGCGGCAGAGTTGTGGTGCCCGTCATCGCCAACAAATCGCTCCATCCCTCTTCGCTGCCGTGGTACTTGACGTATCTGCTCTTGCCGAACTTGGCGATCTGATCCTTGCCCGCACCCTGTGCCAGATTGGAAGCGCGCGCGATGAAGAAAAGTCCGTCCACGTCGTTTTCACCCGGTCCCGGCTCCAGGTAAGCGCGCCCCAGGTCATAGACGTCGAGCAGGTTAGCCGGATCCGCTTCCACCGCAGCCCGCAGATATTTCTCCGCCTTGGTGTAGTCGTTCCCCTTGGCCTGGAGGGTAGCCTGGAAAGCGCTGACCCCAACCGCGCCGTTGAAGATGGTCGCCGTTCCATCCTTCAGTTTCTGAAAATCCGCGTCCGACGTGCCTTCCGGCTTGGTCGCAGTGGGCAAACACTGCAAGCCTTTTTCGCCGAATTGGCCCGCCTCCGCAAAATTCTGTTGCGCGTTCTTGGTGTAGGCCAGCAGCGCCAATGCCCGGAGATTGCATGGGTTCACCACTAGAACCTTCTGCGCCGTGTCCAGCATCTTGGTCTGATCGAGCCTCTGCTCGTCGGGCGTCTTCGCCTGACCGAGCATCTGTTGATAGGCGCCCATCAAAAGTTCCAGCGCGTCTTCCTTCATCACGCTGTTGGGATACTGGGTCACAAACGCTTCCAAGCCGCTGACCTTGGCCGCGGCGTCGGTTTGCTGCGCGGCGCCCACGTAGGCGTTATACTCCGCCGGGTCTTTGATCTCTTTTTTCTGGGGAGGTTTCTGGGGCGCCGCCGGAGACTGCGCGGGTTGCGGCGCGGGGTCTGCTGCGGCAGCTTGGCGGCGCGCGGCTGCGGCGCAGGTTGGGCGGGCGCGGCAGCGGTTTGAGCGACGGCGGTAATCGCGGCTACCAGCAACATCGCGAGAACAAAGTTCTTCATTCCGGTGGCTCCTTGACTCTTCGGGAAAACTGGAGTTGACAACTTGCCCGATTCCAACCAAGCCTGGCGTCGGGCTTGCACCATGAACCAATCTTTCATTCGAACGCCACTGGCACTTCTGCACACTCACAACTGACTGGTCCCGAAAATCATGGGCCGCCTGTCGATATGCCGCGGCTTAACATTATTCCGGTGAGCGGATTATAAGGATGTAGTCCCGCTAAGGCAAGCGGCTTACCCACCAAAATCTCGATGAGATGGGAAGAGCAAACGACGCTTGAGAACTAACAGCCGCACAAGGTGTCGGGATGTCTCGCGCTGGCCAGTGGCCGACTAAGTGCTGCAGTGGATTGACCGCCACATGGTCGCGCGCTGAAGTGAAAGTCCGGGCGCGTCGGCGGCTGGAGGTTGACTAAAGAAAATGGCTGGCAGCGCAGTGCTGCCAGCCGTTGAAACTTCTCTCTATCTGGAGTTCTTACCGGTGTCCGCCACTATGGCCTCCGCCACTGTGACCTCCGCCACTGTGGCCTCCGCCACTGTGACCTCCGCCAGCGTGACCGGCGCCACCGTGGAAACCGCCGCCGCGGGAACCGCCGCCATGGAAGCCACCTCCGCCTCCTCGGGCAAAGCCGCCATAGGCAGCGCCCGTAGCCACCGCGCCCATAACCTCCGCGTCCGTAGGCGCCCGCCGTGACCCCAGCCTCCTCGGCCGTATCCGCCGTGGCCCCAGCCTCCTCTACCGTAACCGCCCACCGTACCCGCCGCCCCAGCCCGCCCGCCGCCCCAGCCCCGGCCGTACCAGGGGCCGGCACCGATAAACACTCCGCCATTAAACCACTCCGGACCGTAGTAGCCGTAGGGTGCGCAGGCATACGGATAATAATCGTAGTACCCGTACTCACACACCGGCGGCCCTTCCTCGTAGCCCGGTCCGACTCCTATGGCAACTCCTACTTGCGCCTGCGCGAAGGCAAGCGGCACCATCAGGACTGCCAGCAACGCTAAATATCTCAGGTAACGCATATGGACCTCCTTTTCCCAGGTCCGCCGAAACTTTGACCGGATCCAGAAACTTTCTAGTGACGGTGGTCTTCGTGGTGGCCATTTGCTCTCCAACCATGAACCAGGTCTCTACCTACTTTGAACACAGAAGCGGAAGAAAAGTTGCAAGAAGAGGGGTGGCTGATTTCAACCATCCTGGTTAAATTCAACCACTTACGGGCGATGATTATCGCAGCGGTGAAGTGTGGTTGAGGACTCGGCCGTCCCTCCGGGACTTGATTAATTTCTTCCACTTTTCCCAGCGCTGAAGAAGTCTGCGTGAGAACTGGGTCGTCCCTCCGGGACTTAGCTCATTTTTCCCACTTTTCCCAGCGCTGAAGCGCTGGGCTAAGTTCGTTCGCCCCTCCGGGGCTGGATTCCTCGGACATTCAGAGGACTTCCGCTTTAGCTGAGAGCTGACAGCTGAGAGCTGAGAGCTAACAACTGAGAGCTAAGAGCTAACTTCAATCCTTGAACAGATTGTCAAACGCCGCGCGCGCGTCATTCGGACGCTGACTGCCTTTGCTCGAGGTTTCTTTTTCGACCATCACGCGGATGGAATAGAGTGAGCAGTCGTTGCGTTTGTCTTTGGGAGAGATTCTGGCGGGAATCGGCTGATTGCATTCGAAGCGGCTCGATGGATCAAAGTGTTCGCACTGTTTGCAGGCGTGCAGAGCGAAGCCGCACTTCGGGCATTGGCCGACCGGGTCGGTGAGATTCTGCAGCAGCGCGCCGCATTCGGCACAGCGCGAGACGGTCCGCGTTCCCGGCATGTTGATCGGGCGCGGCCCGAAGGTATTTTCTTTTTTCGGGGCCGCTGGCTTCTCGAACTCCTTTTTCGGTCCCGCACCGGAATCCTGGTATCCGCGCTGCCGATACTTGCGGTCGGACAAAAAGTGCCTCCTGAAAACCGCATCATTGTCCGCCTTTGGCGCGTTTGGCACAAGAGTTTCTTTGCGCGAGCAGCCGGTGCAACCCCAGCTCGACGGAAAGGTCGACTCGCTCTAAGCGGGCTGGCAGTTCGGCGATCTGGCCGCAGCGCGGCGAATTGTTTTTCACATATCAGGGTGCTACCATCCGTTACATAGAAAAATTGAGGAGGCAGTTATGGCGGATCATGATGGCAGCGGCTTCTTGTGGTTTCTGGCGGGACTCGGTGTTGGAGCAGTAGTCGGCGTGTTGTACGCGCCGCACTCGGGCGATGAAACGCGCGACGTAATTCGCTCCAAGGCGCAGGAAGGCAGCGAGCGAGTGCGTCAGCAGGCTCGTCGGGCGCGCGAACAGGCGGAGGACTGGGTGGATCGCGGACGCGATGTGCTCAACCAGCAGAAAGAGCAGTTCCGCAACGCTTACGAGGCGGGACGCCAGGCATATAACGAGACGCACCGCAGCCGAGCCGCCCAAGAATATCTAGCGGCAACAGCAGCAGGAGGAGTCGTTGAACCGACTAATGCCTGAAGCTACTGTGATGGAGCAGCTATGGATGACAATCTCCTAAGAATTTTTATTGCGGTGACGACTTTCGCGGTCGTGGTGCAGGCGGGAATTATGGTGGGCCTTTACCTCGCGGTCCGCAAGAGCACGGCGAAGATGGAAGCTCTCGCCACCGAAGTGAAGAGCAAGGCTCTGCCCACGATCGAGACGGTGCAGAGTCTGCTGGTGGAACTGCGGCCGAAGATCGAACGTCATGACGGCCAACTTCTCGGAGTCGAGCACCCTGGTGCGCAATCAACTGGGCCGCATCGATGCTACGCTCACCGATGCGCTTGACCGCACCCGGCTGCAAGTCATCCGCGCCGATGAACTGCTGAATCGGACCATGGATAAAGTGGAAGAGACCAGCGAAATCGTGCACAAAACCGTGATCTCTCCGCTGCGCCAGGTCAACGGACTGATGGCCGCGATCAGCACCGGAGTCGAAGTCTTTCTCGGCCAGAAGAGGCGCCATCCGAAGAACGGAGCGGGCGTGCCGCAGGACGAGATGTTCATCTAGACCGGCTGTCGACTGTCCAGCCCCTAAAGGGGCATCTGGTTTCGATGCACTGGCGGTATCGCTAAAGCGATACCCTGATACGAGCCACGCTGTTCTTTGCTGCAATCGATCTATTTTCGCCTCAGTTTATTCTTCGCCGCCGCCGCGCACCCGCTCGCTTCTTACATCGGGCACGATAGATCGGGCTGGACGTTTTGTTCCGCGGCCAGCTTCTGAAAGCTCGCGATATCCGCATTCCGAACCTGATCCCAGGCGCCAGTAATTCATCGGTCTGCTTTTTCAGCTTGTCGAATTCCTGGTACTGGGATTCGGTCGGAGCAGAGTCGGCGAAGCCCGCCACTGCCATGGAAAGAAACGCCAGCTTCGCGTCGATTCCCGGCGCATAGGCAAGAGAATCTTCGCTGGCGCTGATTTTGAAATTGATCAGCGGATCGCGAACCGCAATCAGCTTGGCATCAAGCGCGCTCGCGCCATCGAACAGTGCTTTCGTGGAATCGCCCGGCACCAGGCGCTTCTTCAGCCCGTCCAATTGCTCACGGACGTCCTGGATTTGGTTCACCGCGTCGTAGACGCGATTCAACTGCTCGCGCAGCTCCATCTCGAGCTTGAACTGCTTCTCCAGATCGGCTCTGCGGAAGTGGTGACCCGCGGATCGATCTTCACTTCGAATGGAGCGGTTGCGCTTTTGCCATTAGCGGTCAAGCGCACTTGATAGTTGCCGGGCAGCGCCAGTGGCCCTTTCGCGCCGTCGTTGTATTCCCACAGAAAATAGCTGGGGACGCGGTTCGCCTCCTCGTAATGCAGATCCCACACGAAACGATTCAAACCGTCTTCCGGCTTGATCTGCTTCTCCGGCTTCTTGTCGTCGGGGTCGAGCGGTTCATCGAGCGGCTCGTTTTATTGCTGGAATACTTGCGGATTACGCTGCCCGCCGCGTCCAGGATTTCGATTTTCACTTCCTGCTTCATTTCCGGCTTCGGCGCTTGCTTCAGATAGAAATAAATCACCGCGCCGTTGGGCGGATTCTTTCCGGCAAAGGACAAGTGCGGCCGGAGTATCTCCGCATCGTCGGTATGGGTGCGCACGCGATACGCGGTCGCGGGCTGGTAGAGATGCATGTCTTCGCGCGGCAACTGAATCGGCGAACTGGCGCAGCGGCGAGACATCATCAAGGATCCAGAACGAGCGCCCGTGCGTCGCCAATACCAGATCGTCGTTCTTAATCGACCAGGTCGTGGATCGGCGTAATCGGCAGGTTGATTTGCAGCGAGCGCCAGTGCGCGCCATCGTCGAACGAGACAAAGACGCCGCGCTCGGTGCCGGCATAGAGCAGGCCTTTCTTCTTCGGGTCTTCGCGGACCGCGCGCACAAAAACTCCATCCGGAATGCCGGTTGTGATCCGGGTCCAGGTCGCTCCGTAATCGCTGGTCTTGTAGATGTAGGGCGCGAGATCGTCATTCTGATGGCGGTCGACCGCGACGTACGCTGTGCCGGCATCATGCGGAGACGCTTCAATCAAACTGATGCGGCTCCATTCCGCAAGATCTTTCGGCGTGACGTTGGTCCAATTCTTCCCTTCATCGCGCGTGATCTGGATCAAGCCGTCGTCGGTGCCCACCCAGATCAGGCCTTTCGCCAGGGGCGAGGGAGCAATCGAAAAAACGGTGTCGTAATATTCGGTGCCGGTATCGTCAACCGTGATCGGGCCGCCCGAAGGCTGCTGTTTCGATTTGTCATTGCGCGTCAGGTCGCCGCTGATCGCTTCCCAGTGCGTGCCGCCGTCGGTGGTTTTGAAAATGCGCTCGCCTCCGTAGTAAATCGTGTTGGGGTCGTGCGGAGAGATCACGATGGGCGCCGTCCACTGAAAACGGTGATCGAGTGCGGCCGCGCCGCTCGCATCGGTAAGTTCGGGCCAGACGGCAATGTTCTTACCTGGTTGGTGCGCCGGTCGAAGCGCGTGATGTTGCCTTGATAGTCGCCGGCATACACAATGTTCGGGTCGGCAGGATAGGGCGCAATATATCCCGCTTCTCCGCCTCCGACCGCATACCAATTGTCGCGGCCAATCGCGCCGTCATCGCTGCGGCTGGCAATGGCCACGGTGGAATTATCCTGCTGCGAGCCGTACACGTAGTAAGGCGTCCGCGTGTCGGTGATGACGTGGTAAAACTGCGCGGTCGGCTGATTGTCTTGGCGGGTCCACGACTTGCCGCCATCGAGGCTGACGGTGACGCCGCCGTCGTCCGAGGCAATCATGCGCTTCGTATTCTTCGGATCGATCCACAGACCGTGATTGTCGCCGTGCGGAACTTTAATTTTATTGAAGTTGCGCCCGCCGTCGGTGGACTTGAAGAACTCCACATCCAACACGTAGACCGTATTCGGCATCCTGCGGATCGGCGATCACGTGCATGTAGTACCAAGCGCGCTGAAACAGCGCGTGGCTGCCGTTGACCAGATCCCAAGTGTCTCCGCCGTCGTCGGAGCGGTAAAGTCCACCGCCTTCTTTGGCCTCGATAAGCGCGTAGACGCGCTCGGAGTTCGCCGCCACCGCCAGCCCGATGCGGCCGTAGGGCCCCTTCGGAAGCCCGTGCTCCTCGCAATCGTTTCCAGGTGGCGCCTCCATCCGTCGAACGATACACGCCGCTGCCCGGCCCACCGCTGGAGAGCGACCATGGAGAGCGTCGAGCCTCCCACAGCGAGGCAAATAAATGTTGGCGATTCTGCGGATCGAAAACCACATCGATCGCTCCGGTGTTCTCGTCTTTGTAGAGAACCTTGTCCCAGGTCTTGCCGCCATCAGTGGTGCGGAAAACGCCTCGTTCCGTGTTCGGACCAAAGGGATGACCGAGCGCCGCGACAAAAACGATATCGGGATTGCGCGGGTTCACGATCACTTTGCCAATCGCGCGCGAATCCTTGAGGCCAACGTTCTTCCAGGATTTTCCCGCGTCCACCGACTTCCAGACGCCGTCACCTTGGCCGATGTTGCCGCGAATGCAAGCTTCGCCGGTCCCCACATAAACGATGTTTGGATCGGAACGGCGACCGCGATGACTGCCGATCGAAGGAGATCCATCCTTGTCAAAAATCGGGGACCAGGTGTTCGCGCCGTCGGTGGATTTCCAGACGCCGCCACCGGTCGCGCCGAAATAGTAGGTGGTCGGGTCGCCGGGAATTCCAGCCGCGGTAAGCGAGCGGCCGCCGCGAAAAGGGCCGATCGAACGGTACTTCATTCCCTTGAACAGCGGGTCGCCTTCTTTCTTTTCGTCTTTGTCGTCTTTCGCCGACGGCGCGGACGCGGCGGGCGCGCCTTTCTGCGCGGCATCCCACTTGCGATTCCGCTCTTTTTGCTGGGAGAAGGTTAGCGTGGCTGGAAACAGGATGAGCAAGGCGAGCAAGGCAACGCGCACATGCACTTTTTGAATCGTGAACTGGATCATGAGTTCAATGGCCCCGGAAAAAGAATTGGCTGTTGCTCATGTTAAAGCCAGAAGCGCGAAGGCACAAACGGACGCTCCTTCGGAATTCCGTGCAACCTCTACAGCTTTGCTCTCAATCGCGCGTTACAGTGGTAGGGGACAAAGAAGGTTCCCGTACCAACAGCCTGCAACTTCGGATCGCTCATGATCGCTTTCCTTACTCTCGAACTTCGCATCGAAGCCGCACACTCGCTCAAAGACAAACGTCAGGTCACGCGCAGCCTCAAAGATCGTCTCCGCTCCTCTTTCAACGTCGCCGTCGCCGAACTTGACCCTAGCCTGCTCTGGAATCAGGCGACCATCGGCGTCGTCAGTGTCTCCCACTCGCGCGATTACCTGGACGGCCTCATGAAGAACGTCGAACGCCAGGCCACCCGCATCGCCAACAACGCTGGCGCTGAAGTCACGGACTCGTTCGTGGAGTTCCTGTGAGGGCGGGCTCGCAGCCGCCGAGCTGCGCTCGGCATGGGACCGCGACTGCGCTCGGGCTGGCGGGCGGGACGCCCGTCCCCACACGAGCCTAGAACGCTCCTCTATGTCAGGTAACTGAAGAGATTATTCTGCGACGCGAGCTTGCTGATGGCGGCCAGCGCGGCTTGGTTATCGGTCTGGGCTTGGGAGAGATTGGTGGCGGCCGCAGCCATGTTCGCGCCGCCAAGCGTGTTCTGCTGCTGGCTAATTTGCAGTTGGGCGGCATTGAGGTAGGTGGTCTCGGACTGCGTCTGGTCGGTGGCGTTGCCATAGAGCACGGTCTGCGCCGAAAGATAGCTGGAAGCTGCGCTTACTGCGTTAACGGCGGTACCAACGCCACTATTGTTCTGCACGGCCTGGATGAGGTTGTTGATGGCAAGAAAAACGTCGTTGCCGGGAGCGGAAAACAGTTGCGATCCGGGCTGGTTGACGGCGAGCTTGTATCCATTGCCGATCGATACCTCATTGACATCGCTGTTGCCAACATAGTCGACACCGGAAGGCGAGGTAGCGTCCACCACGTACGGCGCCGTATTCGTAACGGTGCCGGCGAATATGTAGTTGCCCTCGTACGTAGTGTTAGCCAAGGACACAAGCTGGCTCTGGATGCCTTGCAGTTGATTGGCAATTGCGGCTCGGTCGCTCGCGGAGAGCGTGCCGCCGCCGGCCTCGACGCCGAGGCTGAGGGCTTGTTGCAGCGCGGTTGTGACCGAACTCAGCGTCGAACTGGCGGTCGAGAGCTGGCCTTGCACTGCGCTGATACTCTGCAGATAGCCGCTGTTGAAAGTAGCCTGATCGTTGTTCTCGACCAGCAGGGCAGCGGCGGTCGGATTGTCGGAGGGCTCGTTCACGCTTTTGCCGGTCGAAATCTGGAGCTCGGCCTGCTGCTCTTCCAGTTGTGTCTGGTTGAGCGCCGCCAGCAGATCGGGCATGGGATTCGGATTGACGCGCATGGATGTTCACCTTATGAAGCGTTCGTCGTTAGTCGTTCGTCGTTAGTCGTTATTCCTTATTCCTCCGCCTGGCCCATGCCCAGATTTACGGCATCAAGCAGCAAGAGGTTGACCGTAGAAACGACCCGGGCAGCGGCCTGATAAGCGGCCTGATACTGGATGAGGTTGGACGCTTCTTCGTTGAGCGATACGCCGGAGACGCTTCCGTTCTGGTCCTGCAACTGTTGCAGGATCAGACCGGAGGAGTCGGCATCGGCCGAAGTGTTGGCCGTGGCACTTCCGACTTGACCTACCAGGGTGGAATAGGCATCGATCGGCGTCTGCCCATTGGCCACGTCCTGATTGGCGACGGCGGAGAGATTGGCCAGATTTCCATTGCTGCCGGGAGTGCCGTCGGAACTGGCGGCAATCAGCGCCGGGTTGGTCATACTGACGGTCAACGTAGCCGCCGCGCCCACGCCGGAAAAGATGGGGCGCACCCTGTCCGCCGGCGGGGTCTCCAGATCGAGGCCCTTTGCGTTGGCGGCGTTGAGGTTGGTGGCGAGACCGGTTGCCAGCTGATCGAGACTCGTTTCAATGCTCGGAATCTCCTGGTCGCGAATCTGGATCAAACCGGCCAGACTTCCACCTGTCAGCGAGTTGGTGATGTCGTCGGTCCCGGCCATGATGTGCTGCACTGCACGCCATCGGCGCCGACGATGGCTGGGTGGTCAGCGCGAAACTCTGCGATCCGGATACCAGCGTCGTCCCATTCGAAGTCGCCAGCGTGATGCCCTGATCGGTCGGAATGACCTGCACATCGATCACCCCGGAAAGCTGCTGGATGAGGTTGTTCTGCGTGTCCACCAGGGTCGTCGGTGGCCTGGTTGCTGCATCTTGCAGATTGCTGATTTGCTGGTCGACACTGGCGATCTGCGAGGTCAGGCTGTTCACCTGGGTGACCGTCTGCGCGACGTTCTGGTCAACATTGCTGCGCTGGGTCTGAAGGTTCTGGGCGGCGTTGTTGAAGTCGGTGGCCAGAGTGTCGGCCGCGGTCAGCACGCCTTGCCGCAATGTCAGATCCGAGGGATCGGGGGAGAGCTGCTGCAGACTGTTAAAAAAATTGCTGATGTCGGCGCCGATGCCGGAACTGTCGCTCGCGAACTGGGTTTGAATCTGTTGCAGTTGCGTCAGCGAGGCGTTGAGCGCGCTGTTCTGCTGCGTTGCCTGATTGATTTGGATCTGGAGCATGGGGTCGCGCAGGCTCTCGATTTTTTCGAGGACCACTCCGGTGCCAAAACTGAGCGATCCTATCTCCGACCGGATCGCCTGCCGTTACATCCGAAACCTCGCGCGAGTATCCGGGAGTATTCGCGTTGGCCACGTTGTTGGAGGTGGTTGCCATCTCCTGCTGGCTGACCGAGAGCCCGCTCAGGGCAATCGAAAGAGATCCGAATAAACCCGACATAGTTATTCTCCAGCTGCAGTTCTCCGGATGTCGAGCCGGAGCTTCCGTCCTGAGCAAGCCGGGATCGGGCGTGTAGGTGGCCGCGCAACTGTCGACCACGCGATTCAGGACGGCCAAGCTGCGCTTCAAGGTGCCGCAACAGCGACCAGTGCACGCGCGTGAGATAACGGATCCGGGCTCCGAGCGTCTCCCACTCGGCTTGCAGCCGCGCCGAGTGCTCGGCTTCCGGCGAATTGCCGGATGCGTCCAGCCGGGGGCGGCGCCGAACGCCGGCCCGCCTCGCGACGAAGCTGGTCTTCGAGTCGGCTCCATTGCCGGCAAAGTTCGGCCTGGTGTGCCGCACCGCGCGCAATCGCTTCCGCGTCGTTTCGCACCAGCGCCAGGGTGCTGCCACTCGAGACTCTCCGCCAAGCTGCGCAAGAGCGCGAGCCGCTGCTCGATCAGTTTGCTAAGTTCGGGAAGCGATGTGCCGATATCATCCATAGCGGGTCAGCTCTTTGTTCGGAGTTCGAGATCAGATGGTCAGATCAGGTTGTCAGCTTGCACATCGCGACATCACGATCATGCCAGGTCATCCAGTGTGTGCTTCGGAGTGTCGGGATCTGGCTCCTGTTGCTATCTTGTTCTTCTTCTGCGCCCGGTTTCTCGGGTACTGCCGGACGCTTGCGGCGGGGCGCCGGGTCGCGCTCCTGGCCTCGCTTCTCCAGCACCCGCAGCAGCGCCGGATCGATCCCGTTCGTGATCAACGGATCCATAATTCACTCCGTGGCTCACTCCAGCTAGCCCTGGGCTCCGCCGCCCAGGTCGCTCGACCATGGCAGCGGCAACCTGGCTGGCAGGAACCGAATATTCGCCGTTGCCGATCGCCTGCTGCAGCGATTGAACCTTGGCCTGGCGAACTCAGGCTGCGCCAGAACCTGGGCCTCAGCGACTGCACCCGCGTGTGATCGAACGAGAAGCGGGTTTGGTCCAGGCCCGAAGTGCTGCTAGCGGACTGCCGGACAACGCTGCTCGACGCACTGCTCCCCGAGGTCCCCGAGGCCCCAGTCTGGCCGCCGCGGCCCGGTCTTGCCATTTTCCGGCGGCTCCACTCCACGCGATTGTGAAATCGACTCTCATAGAATTTCTCCGATCTCGTGTTCTGCCTTTCCCATCCTGCCTTTTATATCGGCAGATTCTTAACAATCCTTAATGTGGCGGCGGCTCTTTCCGCAGACGCATCACCGGCTCAAATCTAAGATCGGCAGAGTTCGAAAAACTTTAGCGCTGGAAGTGAAACCCCCGTTCAGCCCCCACCCGATACCTTTGGTGGCTGCAAATGGCGCAAGACGAGCTGCGCGATGCCAATCCCACCCCGGGCTGCGATCGCCTGCGCCAGCGCCTGGCTTCCCATCTGGCGATAGTCGCTTGCCCCCGGGGTTTTCGAATCCTCGGAGTCGCCCGCAAACGTCTTCTGCAAAGAGTCGAGCACCGGGGTGAGCAGCATGGCTTCAAAGTCCCGCGCGGCTTTTTCATTTTTCAAGACCGATTTCACGGCCGCAGGATTGGCTGCGGGCGTTGGGATGGAACTCGAAGCGAGTGTGATGTTCATGAGAATTGTCTCCAGTAGTCGTTGGTCGTTCGTCGTTCGCGTCGTTGGCGTCGTCGTTCGCTAATCGCCGGTGATGCGGGCGTTTGCCAATCGCGAAAAGCGAACGAGCGAACGACTAGCGACCAACGACTGAACCGCCAAAATTAGATGACTTCCAAATCGGCATCGAGCGCTCCGGCCGCTTTGATGGCTTGCAAAATCGAAATCACGTCGCGCGCCGTCGCCCCCATGTTGTGCAATCCGCCGACCAACTCATCGATGCTGGCGCCTTCGCCGATTTCGAGGCGTTTCGCGGGGCTGTCCTTGGCCTGCACTTCCGTGTTGGCCACGACTTCGGTTTTTCCCGCTCGAGAGCGGCGCCGGCTGGGAAACGGAATACTCGGTCTGAGATCTGCACCGAGAATCCGCCGTGCAGAATGGACACCGCTCCGAGACGCACGTCTTTTCCCATCACAATGGTTCCCGTACGTTCGCTGAGCACGACCCGGGCGCGCCGGTGCACGGGTACGGTCAAATTCTCGATGCGAGCGAGGACCGCCGTCAGGTTCGCCACGCCGGTTGCCGCCGGCATCGACTTCTACGCGTCCGCCGTCGCGGGCGCTCGCAACCGCGTGTCCGAATTCGCGATTGATGGCGTCGGAGATTTCGCCCGCCGTCGAAAAATCCGACTCGCGCAAGAGCAGCGAAACCGGAGCCAGGCGGTTGAAATCGAAGGTCAGACTGCGTTCCACCCGGCCCCCCGCCGGAACTCTTCCGGTCGTGGGATGGTTCATCTGCTTGGTCGCACCCGCGCCTCCAGCCGCAAACCCGCCCACGGCGATCGGGCCCTGGGCGGCGGCATAGACCTGCCCGTCGGCGCCATAGAGCGGAGTCAGCAGGAGCACGCCGCCTTCGAGGCTCTTGGCATCGCCGATCGAGGAGACGGTAACGTCCACCTGGGTGCCGGGCCGCGCGAATGCCGGCAGGCTGGCGGTCACAAACACCGCCGCGACATTCTTGACGATCGCCGTCGCCGGCGGAATCTGCGCGCCCATGCGCTGCATAATGTTGGCCAGGGTCTGGGTGGTGAATACGGTCTGCTGGCTGTCTCCGGTTTGCGTGAGCCCGACCACCATGCCGTAGCCGATCAGGGGATTCTCCCGCACCCCTTCGACGCTCGTCAGATCGCGGATTTTGACCGCGACCGGTTCGCCGGCAAAGACTTCGCTGGTAAAGATAAAGATAAAGATAAAGACCGCTCCGGAAAGCGCGAACAGCAGGAAACCGGCGGCCCTAGCGGCTTTCATAGAACTCCTAAAAATAGAACTCCTAAAACTCGAACTCCTAAAGATCAATTTCCTAGAACCCGATCTCCTAAAAATCCAGAAAGTGCATGATGGTGCGTATCACCCGGTTCGGCTGCCGCACCCCGTCCGAGATCACGCCTTTGCCCTTGATCTCCAGTTCCAGATCGCCGACGCTGTCGGAGGCGACCGTATTGTTCGGTCCGATATCGCCGCGGCGCACAACCCCGCGCAAAAAGATGGTCTGCTTCTCGTTGTTCATGTTGATGGTGCGCTCGGCTTCGACCACCAGATTGCCGCTGGCGAGAACGGCGACCACTCGGCCCGACAGGGTGGTGGTGACGCTCGTCGCCGTAGAAGCCGCGCCTTTGCCGGACAAGGCCTCGGTCGAGTTCAGCCCGAGCAGGTTCGTGACCCCTCCGACATTGATCTTGCCGGGCAGCGAGCTAATGCCCGAACCGCTGTTCAAGGTGCGCGCTGTACTCACGGAGTTGGCGTTCGACGAGGTCAATCCCTGGACCACGACGATCTCGATCGTGTCGCCGACCGCCATGGCCTTGTAATCGGCGCTGAGAGAAGCCATCTTCCCCGAATCAACCCAGATGCTGCCGACGGAGAGCGCGGGCGCGGCCGGTTGCGCCATCTGGATGCGGGCGAGGTATTTGGCCAGAGTGTCGTTCTTCGCATCCCGCTTCGACGCATGCAGCCAACCCGCCGCCAGCACGAGCAGGACAACAGAGTGTCGTTTTCACTTAGGCTCTCCTTGCTAATTGACGTCGACTTGGCACTTAAGTAGAGACGGGGCTCGCCGCGTCTCCCGTAGCGAGGCGGGGCAAGCCCCGTCTCTACTCGCTTACTGCGGCACAGCTTCGAGCAGGGCGGGACCGGAAATTCGCGCCCGGAAAACCTGCCCATCCTCGTTCCGCACGCGAATGACTTCGCCCTCGCGGCCACGCTCCAGACAAGTCACGCTCGCGCTGATTCGCAAACGGGCAGAAAGGAAAACCGCTGTCGCCCGGTCGCCGGCGCGCACCGTGGGTTTCGCGAGTGGTTTCACTGGAGCCTCCGGCGCCGGGTGCGACGGCGCTTCCTGCCGGCACGATCCGGCCCGGGCGCCCGCGTCGCGATTCTGGATATGAACATAGGCCAGGAAGGGCAGACACTGACCGGGCTCGCCGCATTCCAGGCGAAATTGGGTGCGATCCGGGACCCTCGTCCCAGCAGGCCGACGAGACCCGCAACTTCCGCCCGGCAAGCGCCGGCAGAGCGAACGGCAGATCGAGGTCCTCGATCCGCGGCAACTGTGGTTCCGGGAGTCCTCGTTGGCGGAGTTCAGCCACCACCGCCTGCCACACTTCCTGCCGTGTTACCGGAGTCGGCCGCGGTGCCAGGCGGCGTGCGCGGCTCTTCCGCCGAAAGCGTGGCCGAAAGCAGCGAGCTCGCTGCTATCGCAAAGACAAAGATGAAGACAAGGACAAAAACGAAGACGAATCGGAAGCCGGCGAGAATCGGTCGGGCAATCACTCTGGTCCTCTGCTTTCTTAGGCTGCTTTCTCACGCTACTTTCCCAGCTGGTTGACCAACTGGAACATTTCATCGGCGGCCTGCACCACTCGTGAACTGGCTTCGTAGGAACGCTGCGCCACGATCATGTTGATGAACTCATCGACCACGCTGACGTTCGACTGCTCCAAGTACCCTTGCTCGATCTGTCCCAAACCAGTGCTGCTGCCCGGCGTGCCGATGACGGGATCGCCCGAAGCGGTGGTGGCCAGATACTGATTCTGGCCGACACTGTTTAATCCTCCGGGATTCGGAAACAGCGCCAATTGAATGGTGCCGACCTGCTGCGCCGCGGTTTGCCCGGCGAGGGTGACCGACACGGTGCCGTCCGACGCAATCGTGACCGAGGTGGCGCCAGCCGGTATGGCCACTGAGGGCTGAAGCGGATTCCCGTCGGCGGTCACCACATTGCCTTGCGCGTCCTGGTGAAATTCGCCGCTGCGCGTGTAGGCGGTTTGACCCGTCGGCAAGCAGCACCTGGAACAATCCCTGCCCTTCGATGGCCAGATCGAGCGGATTGCCGGTCTGACTCAGGTCGCCCTGCAACTGAAGAATTTCGGACGCGGCAGAGCGCGTACCCAGTCCCACCTGCAGACCCGTGGCGACCGTGGTCTGCTGCGAGGCAGCCGCGCCCGGCATCACCATGTTCTGGTAGATCAGATCCTGGAACTGCATGCGGCGGCTCTGGAAGCCGGCGGTGCTCGAGTTGGACAGGTTATTGGCAATGGTATCGAGATTGGTTTGCTGCGCCTGCATTCCGGTGGCGGCGGTGTAGAGTGCTCGAAACATGATTCTCTCCTAATCGCTGGTAGCTGTTCGCTGTTCGCTGTTCGCTGTTCGCTCTTGGCTCTTCGCTCTTGGGCTTTGGCCTTTGGCTAATAGCGAATAGCTAATAGCGATTCCTCTAAACCTTTGCCAGGTCGGTCGCGGCTATATGGTTGAATTCGGTGTCGAACAGCGACATGGCTCGCTGCAGCATTTCGGCCTGCCGCTCGACTCCGATCAGCGTCACCACCGAACTGATGGAATTCACGTTCGAAGATTCGAGCGCGCCCTGCTTGAGCGCCGACTGCTGCGCCGGCTTGGCGCTGCCTTCGGGGGCGGCGATCAAGGTTCCGCCTTCAGAGGTGAGCTTGGTCCCGGCAGCGAACTCGACCAACTGGAGACTGCCCGCGACCGCGCCGTTCACCGAGAGCGTTCCATCCGAAGCAATCGCGACGGCTCCCGCCGGAATGTTGATCCCGCCTTTGTCTTTGAGCGCAGGGTCGCCGAGCACAAGATCGCCCGCTGCCGTCACCAGCTGTCCGCTGCTCGATACCTGGAAGCTTCCGTTGCGCGTGTAGCGTGTGCCGCGCGCCGGTCCGAATGGCAAAAAAGCCGCTGCCCTCGATCCCCACGTCGAGCGGGTTTCCGGTCGGTTGCAGGCTGCCCGCAGTCATATCCAGGTGCGTCCCTTCGAGCACCCCGAAATTGTTCGTCGCCAGATTCAGCACATTCGGAACGGTTGGGCGGGACACCGCCATCAGCGACTGGAAGGTTGTCTGCTGACCTCGAAACCCGGCGGTGTTCAGATTGGCAAGATTGTGGCCCGCCACTTCGAGCGCCTGGCTCTGCGCCCGTAACCCCGCGCACGCTGCATAAAATCCGCTGTCCACGTTGGCTCCTTGTGGTGAGACAGGGAGCAAGCCAGTAGCCATGACGGAGATGGGAATGTTTTCACGAATGACTTTGTTCTGAACCGCTTAGGAGTGGCGTGCGGCGAGAGAAACATTGGAAGCTTCTTAGAATCTGCGGACGGGGAAAACTCTGCCGGGCTCATTCTGGAAACCGGCAAGGTTTTCCCGAGGTTGGAGGTGCAGCTGTCAGGCCGCAGGTCTTAGCGCCAGAGACCTACACCTGACACCTGACACCTAACACCTGAGACCTGCCTTGATCAGTTTTGCAGCTGCAGACGGATGATCACCGGCGCGTCCTCAAAGAGGACGACCGTTTCCATGGAATTTCCCTCGGCCAGCGAATGGAACCTGTATTCTCCGCCGCTGATGACGCTGGGTACGCTCAACATGCATCGTTCATCCGTGCCGGTGAGCTTGTTCTTGAAGTTGCCTGCGATCATGTTGCACATTTCTCCGAGCGCATCCACTGCCTGACCTGCGGAGTCGGCCGTGTCCCCCAACATTGCCTTGGCAATCTGGCCGGCGGTCTTCGTGCCGCAACACACCGTCACCACTCCGCACAGCGCCCCAGCCAGCCCGACGATGGCGGTAAATCCACCGGGCACCTTGTGCTCGGATGGCTCTGCCCGCGTCACCTGGCAGCCCAGCATGATCTCGAAGACTTCCTGCGTAGCCCGTTCGAGAATAGGCAGCCAGTTCTGCTCGCGAGACGGTTTGGCAAATGCGGTGACCGGAGTCATGGTCTCTTCCGCAGCACATGAGAGGGCGGGGATCAGCTCTCAAGTTGCAGACGAACGGCAATGGGTGCGCCCTCGAATAGCAGGACCGTTTCCAGACAAGTCCCATCGGCGAGGGAATGGAAGCTGTATTCTCCGCCGCTGATGACGGTGGGCACGCTCAACATGCATCGGTCATCCGTGCCGGAGAGCTTGTTCTTGAAGTTGCCCGCGATCATGTTGCAGATCTCTCCGAGCGCGTCCGCTACTTGTTCCTGGGAGTCGGCGGTGTCCCCCAGCATGCGCTTGGCAATCTCCCCGGCGGTTTTTGCGTCGCAGCAGACGGCCAGAATTCCGCACAGCGCCCCGGCCAAACCCACCATGGCGGTGAATTCCTCGTTCGGCTTATGCTCGGATGGCGCTGCTACCTTCACTCGGCAGCCTACCATCATCTCGAAAACTTCTTCGACCGCAAGCTCGATAATGGGGAGCCAGTTCTCTTCGTGAGAGCGCGTGACCAGCGAGGTATCTGTAGTCATTGTTTCTTCCCCAGCACGGGCAAGACGTGCTCTTTCACCTGATCGGGAGTAAACGGCTTGCGGATGTATCCGCGAGCCCCGGCGGTAAGCGCCTGCACCACGTGCGATTCGCTGCCTTCGGTGGTAATCATCACGATCGGAATCCCTTTGGCGCTTTCCATCGTGGCGGCCTGGCGCACAAATTCCAGCCCGTCCATGACCGGCATGTTGATATCGCACAGGATGAGGTCGACCTTGTTACTCTGCAACGCGGCCAGCGCTTCCGCCCCGTTCGAGGCTTCCACAACCTTTTCCAGTTCGATGCCCGCCTGACGCAGCGAACGCTCGACGATTTTGCGCATCACCGAGGAGTCATCCACAATGAGCGCGGTTATCTTATCCATAGTTTCACACTCTGGTTTCCACCACTCTGCGGTTTACACGGTCAGGCCACGAAATCGCGTGCCGCTATTTCTGCCTGACGTGATGTATATCGGCAGTTCGACCCAGTGCTTTAAGGAAGCGATGACTCGCAATCCACCGCGGCGCGCACGATGGGCCAGGCTTGCTGGATGCGTCGGAGACATTGAGTCATCGAGGTATTGAATCATTGAGTGATTGAATTCAATGCCTCAATACCTCTATACTCTCCGGAATCCGTTATGCTTAGCGGAGACTTATGACCCTGCTCGACGCGCAGCCCTACGACACGGCGAAAGCTCGGCGGAGGAGGATCCAGATCGCGGTCGCCGTCGTGGTCGTGATCGTTCTGGCCGGGCTGGCCTTTATGTACCGCAACTGGCCCGAAGAGCACTCCGTGGACAAGTTCTTCGCCGCCCTCCAGCATCAGGATTACGAAACCGCCTACGGCATTTACTTCAACGATCCCGGCTGGCGCCAGCATCAGCAGAAGTATTCGCAGTACACTTACGCCGACTTCTATCGCGACTGGGGACCGGGCGGCGAGTGGGGGCTCATCAAGTCCCACAGAATCTACGGATCGGCCAACACAAAAGGTTTGGGCAGCGGAGGAGGGGTCGTGGTCGAGGTCATCGTCAACGAGCGCTCCGAGCACGCCCGCATGTTCGTGCAGAAGTCAGATAAGACGCTGACCGTGTATCCGTACTAAGCGGCGCTCGCTAGGGTGTGTATTGCGCTCCCTCAGCAGTCCCATGCGGAACCCATGGCGGCCTCTGATGGTACGAGCTAAAGCCGTGCACCTACCGCGTTCCCAGCCGGTTCATAGCAGGCTAAGTCGCGTCGACGAGCCGTCAATCCGCGCTACGCCGCCATAGCCGCAACCTGCGCCAGCGTCTTCTGCAGCGACGCCTCATCGCCCACCGTGAGGCAAGTCTTCGAGCGGTCGATCTGACGCATCAGTCCCCACAGAACTTTTCCCGGGCCGACTTCAATAAACAGGCTGACTCCTTTATCGATCAGCAGCCGCAGCGACGGCGCCCACCTCACCGTGCCGGTGACCTGGCGAATCAGGGCTTCGCGCGCAGCCTGCGCGGACGTGACCAGGGCCGCATCGACATTCGAGACCACGGCACACGATGGATTCTGAAAACTCAGCTGGCGCAAATCCTCCGCCAGACGATCCTGCGCCGGTTGCATCAGCGAACAATGGAAAGGTGCGCTGACCGGCAGGTGCACGGCCTTCTTCGCTCCGCGTGCGTGGGCGAGCTTGATGGCGCGCTCGACGGCGCCGGCGTGTCCCGAGATCACGATTTGCTCGGGCGAATTAATATTGGCCGGCTGGCAAACTTCTCCCTGCGCCGCGTCTTTCGTAATTTGGCTGACCTTGTCGAGCGCCATGCCCAGAATGGCCGCCATCGCGCCCACGCCCACCGGCACCGCTTCCTGCATATACTGGCCGCGATTACGAACCGTCCGCACGCGCATCGGCAAAGGTCAGCGTGCCGGCGGCCACGTGCGCCGAATACTCGCCCAGGCTGTGGCCGGCAACATAGTCGGCAACGAAATCCGGCTTCAGACCTTTTTCCTGCAGCACGCGCCACGCCGCCACCGACGCCGTCAGAATGGCCGGCTGCGTGATCTCGGTCAGCTTCAGTTTTTCTTCCGGACCTTCAAAACAAAGCTGCGACAGCTTGTAGCCGAGCGCCTCGTCGGCTTCCTCAAAGGTTCGACGCGCGACTCGTAGTTGTCGGCCAAGCTCTTTGCCCATGCCAACGGCTTGCGAACCCTGGCCGGGAAAGAGAAAAGCGATGGGAAAAGTTGAATTTGTCATTTAACCAGCAAGAGAATGTCAGGACGGTTTCCAGGGGTACCCCCCCTACCCCCCCACCCCATAGCCAAGTCTATTAGAATCAGGTAGCTAGCGGATGCACGGTGGCAAAGTATTCAAAGATAAAGACTTGCAAGTAAAGTATTCGATAATAAGGACTTAGCAAAACTCCGTCTATTAGAATCATACAGTTAGCTGGGTCATATCCTGCAAAGTATTCAGGAGTAATGACTTAACTCACAGATGGTCTCCGAAAACGGGTTTGGGGCAGCTTCGATGGACGTCTGCGCTGCTGACGCACCTCGAAACTGCCCCAATCCATCTTCTATTTTCTCGCGCGTGGGGTTCTAAGTCAATGACTTTGATCGCAGGGTAGTGTATCAGTTTGAATTTTCATCGCGACCGGAACTATACCCGTAGCATCTAAGCAACTGGGACGAAATAAGCTCACCCCGGCCTTCTGGCTGCACCCGTATGGGGCAACTTCCGACCCGCGTGAAGCTGGGCAGACCTTGTCGGTACGTAAGCCCTCAGTCCGACAGCCCTATGCGCTCTCTGAGACGGGCTTGCATCACGAAGAAGCCCACCTATTCGGTGGGCTTTTTCTGTTGGTCATACCTGTGAAGGACAAAGGTGCCGCGAGTAGCATTGAGAATCCCGAGGAACAGCAGAACGGTTATCACGCCGAAGGTGTTCGCGTGCTCTCGCAACTTGTCAACGATCTCTACGCCCTCTAAAAGCAGACCAATTACCGCCCATATTCGTGAGTTGTTCCATAGACGCCATGCGATGATTGCAAACAGGACCGCGTCCACCAACACCCAAGCGTCGTACCCTTCATACGCTCGGTGCTTGATTAGGGCGTAGACTCCAAATGCCGCAATGTCAGCGGCGATGAGAATACACAGCACAGAGCCAATCTTGACGGCTGTTCGTGCTGATGCCCTGTCTGGCATCCGCCAAATCCAATTTGCCTTCATTCTGAGGATGGTGCAACAATTGCCCTCATTATGGCAACTCTAAATCTGGGACTTTTGTTTCTCAACTTCGATCCTGATCGCCCGATAGCTATTGTTCAAGTCCAAAGAAGCGGCGGCCAAGAGTACGCAGGTCAGAAATACGATGATCTGATTAGCTGTGAATGCCTGGGCTTCCGTGAACTGGACGCCGAGATCGACAGGTTGAAGAATGAGTTAGAGGAAATCCGAAACAAGGCAAGGCATAGATTCGCTGCGGCTGCTTAACCGCTACTTCTGCTGATGGCTCGCGTGGGGGCCCCCCAGCCTTCGGCATCTCCAACACTGGGGGGTGCCCCTCGATAACTATGAAAGGATCACGTCGTCACCGCCACCCTAAGTTCTGCCAGTTCACGCTCGATGGCTTCGTTTACCAGCCCCGCAGCTTTCTTATCGTGCCGGCGAAAGACCTGGCGCGCTTCGCACGCCTGCCCAGACGAGGGCGTCTGGGGCTACGTGATTCCTGGCTATCGCCTCATGATCACGTCGTGACCGCCGCGCTCAGTGCGGCCAATTCCCGTTCGATGGTCTCGTTTACTTTGCCCTCGGCGAATTCCGCCGCCACGCGCACCGCGTTCTTGATGGCATTGGTATTCGACGATCCGTGGGTGATGACGCACACGCCTTTTACGCCGAGGAGCGGCGCGCCGCCATACTCGGTGTGATCCAGCCGCTTCTTGAAATCGGAAAACGCATTGCGCGAAATATACGCGCCCACCTGGCGCGTGATCGTCGCCTTCAAGGTTTCTTTCAGCACGGTGCGCACCAGCCGGGCCACGCCCTCGGAAGTCTTCAGCGCAACATTGCCGACAAATCCGTCGGCCACGATCACATCCACGTGGCCGTTGTATAAATCGCGGCCTTCCACATTGCCGATAAAATTGATGGGAAGCCGCTTGAGCAGTTGAAACGCCTCGCGCGTCAGCTCGTTGCCTTTGCTTTCTTCCTCTCCAATCGAAAGCAGCCCCACCCGCGGATGCTGCATGCCGAAAATCGAACGGCAATAAATATCGCCCATCACCGCGAACTGCGCCAGATTATTGGGCGTGCAATCCACGTTCGCGCCGACGTCGAGCAGAACCGCCGCCGTATTCAGGACGGTAGGAAACGCCGCCGCCAGTGCCGGACGGTCCACGCCCGGCAGCGCACCCAGCACCACTTTGGCCGTGGCCATGGCGGCGCCGGTGTTGCCCGCGGTCACGAAGCCCGCGGCGCGCCCCTCGCGCACCAGCCGCAGTCCGACGCGGATCGACGAATCGCGCTTGGCGCGGATCGCCTCCACTTTGTCGTCCATGGTGATGACTTCGCTGGCGTGAACCACATCAATCGGCAAGCGCCGCGCCCCGGGATAGCGCGCCAACTCGGCCCGCAACCGCGGTTCCGGTCCGACCAGCAGCACGCGGAGGCCGTGATGGCGCGCCGCCTGCAAGGCGCCTTCAATCTCCGGCTTCGGCGCCTTGTCGGACCCCATCGCATCGAGTGCGATTACGCTAGGCATGGAAGAAAACTAGGACTTCTCTTCGACCTCTAGAACTTCGCGGCCCTTGTAGGTTCCGCACTTCGGGCAGGCGCGGTGCGGCATCTTCTGTTCATGGCAGTTCGGACACTCCGACAGCGAGTGCTTGGAGAGCGAGTCATGCGCCCGCCGCGTGGCGGTGCGCCTTTGTGAATGTCTGCGTTTCGGATTGGGCATGTTTTTTCAGTTCTCAGTTCCCAGTTCCCAGTTCTCAGAAAGACGTCTTTACTGAGAACTGAGAACCGGGAACTGAGAACTCTCCTTTTACTGATTCAACTTCTCGCGTATTTCCTTCAGCGCCGACCAGCGCGGGTCCTCGACCTCGTCTGTGCACGAGCACTGAATTTCATTCAAGTTCTTGCCGCAGTGCGGACACAAGCCTTTGCAATCTTCGCGGCAAAGCGACTTCAAGGGCAGCGCCAGCAGCACCTGCTCGCGCAGCGTGTCTTCCAGCAGCAATCCTTCGCCCTCGTAATACCCGATTTCGGCCTCGGCATCGGTGACCGAAAGCTCTTCGTGCCCGGAGTCGGTTCCGAGCGGCCGGTACAGAAGATCGAAGCTGCGCTCGACCTCATGCACGACCGGATCGAGACAGCGCGCACAGGGCACTTCCAGGCTCGTCTCCAGCTTGCCCTTCACCCGGATGTCCTGCACCACCTTGTGTTTGCCGTGATGCTCCTCGACCAGATCGGCCCGGCCCTCGGTGCGCAGCGGCGACCGCTGCTGGACCTCTTCGCCGAGGTCGATCACACCCGGGCTCAACTCCTCCCGGAAATCGACCGGGTGAATCTTCAGATCCGCAATTTCGATGAGCATTGGAACCTCCGCCGCCCCCACTCAAATTACCGCAAAGGCCCGCGGAAGTGCGCACAGAGACGAAAGTCTCTTAGGGAGCAATAGCTAAGGATAAAGGGCCAAAAACCGAGTGTCAAGGAAGGGAGCAGGCAGTCTGGACCGCCCTTGGGCTGCACGGCCATTGACTCCCCCGCCCGCCCGCGCTACGCTGAACTCAAATGGTTGGTAACCGCCCCGCCGGGGTGCGCAATCCGGTTTGCTCCGCTCCCACATCCAGCTATTTGCGTGCAAAAAATGAGAGCACGGGTGCGCGCGAACCGGGCACGGGGCGTCCCGGCAACCCATCCCCCAGTAACGCCAATCGAAGAGTGAGCCCCGTTCGGCTGCAGGAGGCAGTTCGATAACCCTGAATGAAGAAAAGCATTGCACTCACCCCTGACATCGAGACCCTGTTCGGCACGCGCGATGAAAATCTCCATGTGCTCGAAGACGGCCTGAACATCAATATCGATCTGCGCTCGGATCGCATTGAACTGGAAGGCGCGCCGCGCGACGTGGCCCGCGCTGAACAGTTATTCGCCGATTACGAGCATCTACGGCGCAGCGGCTACCAGTTCGTAAACGGCGACCTGGGCAGCATGTTGCGCGTGGTGGTCGGCGACCCGAATGTGACTCTCCGTGGATTGGCCGAGGCCGGGCGCCAGCGTTCTTTTGGACGCCGCACCGTGCAGCCAAAAAGCCCCAATCAGCGCCGCTACCTCGAAGCCATTGAGCAGCATGACATGGTGTTCGGCGTCGGTCCGGCCGGCACGGGCAAAACCTACCTTGCCGTGGCTATGGCGATCTCGGCGCTGCTCAACAAGCAGGTCAACCGCATCATTCTGGCGCGGCCGGCGGTCGAGGCCGGCGAGCGTCTCGGCTTTCTGCCCGGCACCTTGCAGGAGAAGATCGATCCCTATCTGCGGCCCTTGTATGACGCGCTCTTTGACATGCTCGAGCCCGAGCGCGTCGAGCGCTATCTGGAAAAAAATATCATCGAGATCGCGCCCATCGCCTTCATGCGCGGACGCACGCTGAACGATTCGTTCGTCATCCTGGACGAAGCGCAGAACACGACCTCGGAGCAGATGAAGATGTTCGTCACGCGCCTGGGATTTAATTCCAAGGCGGTGATCACCGGCGACGTCACGCAAATCGACTTGCCGAGCGCGCGCCGCAGCGGGCTGATCGAAGCGGTGGAAATTCTGCAAAGTGTAAACGGCCTCGCGTTCGTGCATTTCGACGAAAGCGACGTGGTGCGTCATCACCTGGTGCAGCGGATCATTCGCGCGTATGACGAACATAAAGCGCGGCTGGCGGAGCAGCAGTTGTCGCTGCTCGAGCCAAAACCCGAGCCGAAGTCTGGCGCGCCGCCGGCGGATATTGCTGGGGCTCCTCCGCGGCCAGCGTCTTTACCGGGCTCGAGGGAAGAGCCGCACCTCCGCAATTAAGAGAAGGTGTGGCGCGGACACTCTTGTCCGCGAAAAGTCGGAGTAAATTCAAAGGCCGCGGAAAAGAGTGTCCGCGCCACACAGGAGGGAGCCTGGCCGCTGCCCTCCTTTCCGCATGGGTCGGGCATGGGAGAGAACGGAACTTGGTCATCTTCCAAAAGCGCGTCGCGGATCTGACCGAGTTGGCGCTCCGCCGTTTCGTGGCTCGCGCCCGGCGCGCCGCGGGATTGAGGGGCGGGGTCAACGTGCTCGTGACTTCGAGCGCCGAGATGAAGTCTCTGAACCGGCGTTTCCGTGGAGAAGACCGGCCCACCGACGTGCTGTCGTTTCCCGCCGAGCCCGGCGCCCAAAAACAATTCGCGGGCGAAATCGCCATTTCAGCGGAGATGGCAGCGCAAAATGCGCGGGCGCTCGGACACTCACCCGCCGAGGAAGTTAAGATTCTAGTGTTGCACGGCGTCCTGCATCTGCGCGGCTACGATCACGAGTGCGACAATGGAAGGATGGCGCGGCGCGAAAAACAGTTGCGCGCGAAACTCCATCTTCCGCTGGGCCTGATTGAGAGAACGACGACTCCGCGCGCCGGGAGAAAGCACCAACGATGATCGGTGTCGGCATAGCTCTCGCGCTCCTCTTCGGCCTGCTGACGCTGGTCTCCTACGTCGACCGTCTTTACCAGGAGATTGGCAAGTTCCTCTCGCGCGATTTCCAGGACAACATCGATGCCTTCGAGCAGATCGTGGAGCCGCGCCTGCGAGTAACGCGCGCGCGCGCCTCGCTCTCCATGGCCATTCTCACGCAACTGGTCACGGCTGCCATCGCCATGATCGTTGGCTTCACCGTGTTTCGCGACCGCGCCTGGAGCGTCTACGAAGTCCTCGAAGCCACGCTCAGCCTGGTGCTGATCATCATTTTCTTTAATCGCCTGCTGCCCTTCGTCTTTTTTTCGCGCACCCGTGGACGCTGGCTGGCGGAGCTGGGTGCTGCTCTTGCGCCTGCTGATCTACCTGGTTCTGCCGGTGACGCTGGTGCTCGGATTCTGCCAGTCGGTGGCCGCGCTCACCCGCGAGCACATCGACGCGCGCCCGGAAACCTCCTCTGAAGCCGTCGACGCCTTGATTGAAGCGGGACAGGAAGAAGGCATCATCCAGGAAGGCGATCGCGAGTTGATCCAGTCGGTAGTGGAGTTCAGCGGCAAGACGGTTCGCGAGGCGATGAAGCCGCGCCCGGAGATGGTCGCGGTCCCGTCCGATTACACCGTCGAGCAGGTGGTCGAGTTGCTCCGGGGCAAGCATTTCTCGCGCATCCCAGTGTACGAGGGCACGATTCACCACATCAAAGGCATTCTCCACACCCAGGATGTGATGCAGGTGCCCGACTCCGAAGCGCACACGCGGACGGTCGCGAGCCTGATGCGAACGGACGTTTACTTTGTCCCGGAAAGCAAGTTAGTAAGTGAGCTGCTGCGCGAGATGCAGCGCAGTAACATCCGCATGGCGATAGTAGTGGACGAATATGGAGGCGTAGCCGGACTGGTGACCATCGAAGACCTGGTAGAAGAAATCGTAGGAGAAATCGGCGATGAGCACGAGAAAGCGCAGGTCGTGCAGGAGAACGACCACTCTTACATCGTTCCCGGCAACATGGATGTGGACCGCCTCGATGAACTCTTCGGCATGCGCCCCGAAGGCCACGAATCCTCCACCATCGCCGGCCTGGTCAGTGAGCTTGCGGGGCGCATTCCCAAGAAAGGCGAAGTCATCGAAGACGAAGGCCTGAAGTTCGAAGTCCTCGACTCAACCGACCGCCGCGTCGAGCGCGTGCGCATCACGACCGCCGAGCCGAAGCAGATGAAGCTGATTTAGAAGCGGCGAATGTTTACTTAAAAGGTATTAACCGGTGTTTACCACTACCCCCCTCCCCCCTTCGTATAGGAATCATAGGGTTAGGGGGTGTCGAGCCGCCAAAATCCAGAGCCTAAAGGACTTATTTTCAAAATATTCCGAAATAAGGAGTTAGCTCGATTCTTCGCCTAATTCTATTAGAATTCATAGTTTCGGCGGTTTGTCACGGGCCGCTTGTGCCAAATATAGTTAAAAGAGAAACAAAATATGTGAGAACTGAGGCGCGGCCATCGGTCAAACCAAGCCTCGGCCCGCTCAAGATTTTGCATTAGGCGGGTTTGATGTCTGTATGGCGTACACCGACTCAAGTGATGAAAAAAAGTCAGGGTCAGATTGCGAAAGTGAAGGCGCCCGCGGCATCCCACATCTCGAAAAGCGCCAGACGCTTGGCACCCGTCTGCAAGACGGATAAATGGCGAAATCTCTAACGCCCGCTGCGACAGCGGCCCGCCGGAGATCGGCGTCGGTTGTGGCCAGAGGCACGCGGAGGCGCATCGCAAGCGCCAAGTATGCCGCGTCGTAGTTAGTCAGACTGTGCTTTTGTGCGAGGGCTGGCAGTTCGAGTATTTCGCTCGGAACTTGCGGGGCAGCGTCAATGGGCAGCGCATTTTAGCCGCGTCGGAAAACCGTCGACTTGATCGAATGTGATCCGCTTCCGCCGGTAAGCCATGAGAAGGCCGTTGCCTACTTCATAGAACCACAACATGGGAACCACTGCACGTTTGGTGGAAAGGTTTGCAAGGACGCTGAGGCCATACTGCCGATCGGCTTCGTCTTCTAGAAACCACTGGAGCGCCAACGACGCGTCCAGCACCAGATCACTCACTGACGGTGGCCTTCGCGGATCAGTTGCTTAACCGAAATGCCCTGCAGAGGGGTGCGGTTTCCCTGGGCAAAGTTGAGCATTTCTCTCACGGCGTCATCGTGGCGGCCATTGCTGTCTCCGGCAAGTGACGAGCCTTCCTTTTCCCGGTGAGCCACGGGGCCTTCGCAATCACTTCCTCGGCCGATCGAAAGTGACCTGACTTCAGTTCGTCGTTCACGATCCGTTCCTGCTCGGGAGTCAGATTGATATTCATGCTCGAAAGACACTTCGGTGGCGACGATCAAATCATCAGTCAGTTTATATCCTGGCCAAAACCCCTCTAAGCTTGAACTGGGATTTTCCTGGCCACACCTCAGTTGAAGTGAGCCCGCTGTCGAACCAAAAGTAACTCCATGCCCCATCTTGTATATTGGCTGACATATTTGTACAATATGTCATATATATTGGAGTGTGACACATGGATGCCGAAACCTTCGCCCGGGTCAACGAAAACGGACGCGTCGTCATTCCCGCTTCCTATCGGAAAGCGCTGGGGATCAAGGCCGGAGACGAAGTGATTTTACGCATGGAAGACGACGAACTGCGGATTACGACGATGAAGCGCAGAATTGAGCGCGCCCAGCGGCGCATTCGGCAGTACGTGAAGCCGGGCGTGTCTCTGGCAGACGAACTCATCGCGGAACGGCGCGAGGCGGCAAAACGTGAGTAAGATCGTATGAATAAGATCGTGCTGGACGCGTCGGCTATGCTCGCTGTGCTCAATCATGAGCCAGGTTCGGAGAAACTGACTCCGGAGATGCTGAGCAACGCTGCCGGGAGCACGGTCAATTTGGCCGAAGTCCAAACGAAACTGGTGAGTCGCGGGGGCCATCCCGATGAAGCCTGGGAGGATGCGCTCAGCGCGGTCCATGAAGCTGTGCCGTTCACCGCCGAGCAAGCGAGGATTGCAGGCGATCTCGTGACTCAAACCCGGCTGCTCGGTCTGTCCTTGGGGGACCGTGCCTGTCTGGCGCTTGGAACTGCGCTCCATGCTCCGGTCTACACAACGGACAAATCCTGGAAGAGCCTTAAAATTGGGGTCCGAATTCATGTCATTCGGTAGGTTGAGATGTCTACTGGCAGCCCCGTAGGTAGCGGCCAGCAGCCAGAACCTAGTAGCCTATCCTTATGTCCTTCCACTCCGGATTCGTCTGCATTCTCGGGCGGCCCAATGCGGGCAAGAGCACGCTGCTGAATGCGCTGGTCGGCGAGAAGCTGGCCATCATTTCGCCGAAGCCTCAGACCACGCGCAATCGCATTCTTGGCATCATCAATGTCAATGTGCCCAAGCAGAAGGCCAAGCAAAAGGGACGAGAAGCCGGGCAGATCGTGCTGATCGACACGCCCGGAGTCCACCGTTCCGGCTCCTCGCTCGGACGCAAGATGATGTCTGAGATACGCGAGGCGCTCGAAGGCTGCGAACTTGATTTTGATGATCGTCGATGCCAAGAAGAAGTGGGAAGCCGACGACGCCTTCGTCCTCGACTTGGCGAAAAAGGCTGGCACTCCGGTCTTCCTGCTGCTCAACAAAATTGATCTGCTGGCCGACAAGAGCAAGCTGCTGCCGTTGATCGCGCAGTTCCAAGCGCTGCACGATTTCAAGGAGATCGTCCCCATCTCCGCCCTCAAGAAGAAGGGGCTCGACGAATTGCTGTCCTGCGTGGTGAAGGCGCTGCCCAACGGGCCGCGCTATTTTCCCGAAGATCAGATCACCGATCAGCCGGTGCGCTTCATGGCGGCGGAGTTGATCCGCGAGCATGTTCTGATGCAGACGCATGAAGAGGTGCCGCACGCGGTCTCGGTGCTGATCGAGCAGTTCGAGGAGAGTCCGAGGCTGGTGCGGATTGCCGCTGTGATTTATTGCGAACGCGACGGGCAGAAGGCCATCCTGCTCGGCAAAGGCGGCCAGATGCTCAAGAAGATTGGAACCGCGGCCCGCCTCGACATCGAGAAGATGGTAGGGACCAAGGTTTTTCTCGAGCTCTTCGTCAAGATCAAGGCAGGCTGGCGCGATTCACGCAGCTTTGTGGAAGAGCTGGATTGGCGGCGTCAACTACAGCAGATCGGAGGCCCGCCTGACCCGGAGTCGTGAACGGGGCTCGAGACTGAGAACGAGGCTTAGCTCGAGACCGTGGGTTTCAGTTCGCCAGGCAGCCACCTGACTGTGTAACCTTTGACCTAATCCGCTAGACGTAATACGCTAAAGGGTTGCCTGCGATCCAAATAAAGTTTGCATCTCAGCCCGCAAGTCCCTAGAATCGGTCGGCGTCTTTGCTGCATCCCAGTTTCTGCATTCAAGTTTCTGCATCCTAGTTAAATGGAAAGGCTAAGTGAAAGGCCGGAAGCAACGCCCATAGCCATTTTATGGCCGATTCTACCCCATCCTCGGAGCGCGCGCCGCAGCCGCCGCAATCTTGTAACCCCGATGCGAAGAAGCTTGATCTCAAGCTGAGCGTGACGCTTTCCGCCGACCGCGATGCGGTGGACGAGGTCGTCCGAAGCATTATGAAGGTGGTGCGGGAAGTGAAGTGTGTTCCGGGAAGCGAGGACGACATCGAACTCGCGTTGACCGAAGCCCTGGCCAATGCCGTCGTGCATGGAGCGAAAAGCGATCCCTCCAAAGTTATCGAATGCGATGTGGCCTGCGACGACGAGCGGGGCCTCTTGATCATAGTGCGCGATCCCGGCTCCGGTTTCGATCCCGCCAAGCTTCCCGATCCCTGCCAAGGTGAGAACATCCATTCGGAGCACGGGCGCGGCATTTACCTGATCAATCAGTTGATGGACGAAGTCCAGTTTCACAAGAACGGGGCTGAGATTCACATGCTGAAGAGATAAGGTCTCAGGTGTCGGGTCTCAGGAAAACCTTCAATTTTGTTTGCTGGATCGCCAGGTTTTCCTAGACCTGAGACCTGACACCTGTTCTACTGGCCAGCAGTTACTTATGAGGGTTGCTTATGACGGTCAGCCATATTGAAACAGCGGATGTGCATCGGCGCGAGGGGCTGAAAGCTTTTCTGGCGGCGCGCGAGTTCCTGTTCAGGCAGCGCGAAGACTACGAGACCGCCTACCGCGATTTCCGCTGGCCTCAGCTCGATAAGTTCAACTGGGCGCTCGATTACTTCGATACCTTCGCGCGTGGCAACCATAAGCCGGCGCTTTGGATCGTGGACGAGAACGGCCCCGAGGTGAAGCTGAGCTTCGCCGAGATGTCACGGCGCTCCAACCAGGTTGCGAACTTCTTGCGCCAGCAGGGGGTCCGCCGCGGTGACCGCCTTATCGTCCAGCTTCCCAACCTGGTCGCGATTTGGGAGATCATGCTCGCGGCTCTCAAGCTGGGCGCCATCGTTATCCCCGCTGCCACGCTGCTTACCGTCGCCGATTTGCGCGACCGCCTCGATCGCGGCAAAGCCCGCCACGTAATCACCACTCTCTGGCCTGACCGAAAAATTTGCCAGCCTGGGCGGCGATTACACTCGCATACTCGTCGGCGGCGGCGGAAGAAGGCTGGATACCCTACGCGCAAGCCTACGAACAAAGCTCCGACTTCACTCCGGACGGCGAGACCAACGCGACCGATCCGTTCATGCTGTATTTCACTTCGGGCACGACCGCTCTGCCCAAGCTGGTGCTGCACACTCACCAAAGCTATCCCGTCGGCCACCTCGCCACCATGTACTGGATTGGCATCCGGCCCGACGACATCCACTTGAACATCAGCACTCCGGGATGGGCCAAGCACGCCTGGAGCAGCTTCTTCGCGCCGTGGAACGCGGGCGCCACCATCTTCGTGCACAACTACGATCGCTTCAGCGCCAAGCGGACCCTCGAGGTAGTCGCCCGCTGCGGCGTCACCACGATGTGTGCGCCGCCGACGGTTTGGCGTCTGTTCATCCTCGAAGATTTGAAGTCGTTCCCGGTCAAGCTTAAAGAGTTGGCCAGCGCCGGCGAACCGCTCAACCCGGAAGTGATCGAGCGGGTGCGAGCGGCTTGGAATATCACCATCCGCGACGGTTTTGGCCAGACCGAAAACGTCCTGCTCCTGGGCAATTTTCCCGGACAGACCGTCAAGCCCGGCGCCGTGGGCAAGCCCTCGCCCGGGCACCGCGTGGTTCTGCTCGATGCCGAGGGCCACGAGTCCGATGACGGCGAGATCGCGGTCAAGTCCGATCCCAAGCCCATCAGCCTGATGGTCGGCTACATGGACGACGAAGAGCGCACCGCGCAATGCTTTTGCCGGAGGTTACTACCGCACCGGCGACGTGGCGCACCGCGATGCCGATGGTTACTTCACCTACATCGGCCGCGCCGACGACGTCTTCAAGAGTTCCGATTATCGCCTCAGCCCGTTCGAACTGGAGAGCGCGCTGATCGAGTATGAGTGCGTCGCCGAAGCTGCGGTGGTGCCCAGTCCGGACGCCATCCGCTGGCATGTGCCCAAGGCATTCATCATGTTGAAGCCCGGCTTTGAGCCGTCGGCGGAATTGGCACGCGAGATTTTCAAATTCATCCGCGCGCGTCTTGGTCCCTACAAGCGCATCCGCCGGATCGAATTTTCCGAGCTGCCCAAGACCATTTCCGGCAAGATTCGGCGCGTGCAGTTGCGCGGCATCGAATTGCAGCCGAGCCGGGACCGCCGTCCCGCGGAGTATTGGGAAGAGGATTTTCCCGATCTAAAGGACGCGACAAAATAAGTCAGAGGTTAGAGGTCAGATTGCAGAGGTTAAATCCCGGGATCGCCGCCGCTGTTTGTGCGACGGGTTTTGACCTCTGCAATCTGACCTCTAACCTCTGACCTCGCCTCCTACGACCTGACACCTGCCCTACTCTTTCGCCGCAATCCCCAAGCTCTTCATCTTGCGATACAGGTGGCTGCGCTCGAGGCCGAGCACTTCCGCCGTGCGGCTGACGTTGCCATGATTCTCGTCCAGCTTTTTGAGAATGTAGTCGCGTTCATAGGCCGCGCGCGCCTGGTGCAGCGTAGACCCTTCGCTGCCCGCCACCCGGCGGCTGGCGTCGCGGTGCACCAGCGGCGGAAGATGCTTGCGTTCGAAGCGTGAGGTGGTGGGGTTCATGATCACGATGCGCTCGATCACATTGCGCAACTCGCGGACATTCCCCGGCCAGGCATAGCGCATCAGGGCGTCGATGGCATCGTCGGTGATCTCTCTTGGACGCCGGCCGTAGGCGGACGCAAATTCTTTCAGAAAGTACCGCGCAAACAACGGGATGTCTTCCTTGCGTTCGCGCAGCGGCGGCACCACGAACGGAATCACGTTCAGACGATAGAAAAGATCTTCGCGGAAATTTCCCTTGGCGATTTCTTCTTCCAGATCTTTGTTGGTGGAGGCAATCACGCGCACGTCCACGGTGACGGGGTCGTCGCTTCCTACCGGGATGAAGCGCTGCTGTTCCAGGGTGCGCAAGACTTTGGACTGCGTCTTCAGACTCATGTCGCCGACTTCATCCAGGAACAAGGTCCCGCGATCGGCCTTCTGAAACTTGCCTTCCTTGTCGGCGGCAGCTCCCGGAAACGACGATTTGCGGTGCCCGAACAGTTCGCTGTCGATCAGGTCTTCGGGAATCGCGGCGCAGTTCACTTCGACAAACTTTTCATCCTTGCGCAGGCTCTGCATGTGGATGGCATGCGCGACCAGCTCTTTGCCGGTGCCCGATTCGCCATAGATCAGCACGCGTCCGTTGGTGGGCGCCATCAGCGCAATCTGCTGGCGCAGCGCCTTCATGGGAACGCTGTCGCCCACGATCACGATCTTCGCTTGCAGTTGTTTCCGCAGGTCGAGATTCTCGTGGCGCAGCCGCCGGGCTTCGATCGCATTTTTAACCAGGATGAGCGTCTTTTCGAGCGATAGCGGCTTTTCGGCAAAATCGTAGGCGCCCAGCTTGGTGGCGCGCACCGCGGTCTCGATGGTGCCGTGGCCCGAGATCATGATGACCTCCGGCGGATCATCCATCTCGCGAATCTTCTCCAGCACTTCCAGGCCGTCGATCCCGGTCAGCCACACATCCAGCAGGATCAGGTCGAAGCTCGCTCTTGCGCAGCAATTCGAGGCAGTCTTCGCCGCTCGGGCTGACGCTGGTTTTGTAGCCTTCGTCTTCGAGGATGCCGCGCAGCGATTCGCGGATACTGGCTTCGTCATCGACGATCAGGATGTGGGCCATGGTTTAGCTTAACGTGTAGTCGTCGGTCAGTCTTGTCGTCCGAGCGAAGTCGTTGGTCGGCTAGCTCGTCGGCGACGCAGTTCCTGCGTGATGCGATGACAACCTGCGAGCGTACTCGACTGCACGACCGACTCAACAGACTCTAGCTTGCCGCCGGAGCGCCGATCGTTTCAACCGCTACCGGCAGCTCGATAACGAAGCGGCTGCCGAACGGCTTGTTTTCTTCCACGCGGATCGAACCACGATGGTCTTCCACAATTCTGCTGACAATGGCCAACCCCAGCCCCGTGCCGCGTCGCTTGGTCGAAAAGTACGGCAGGAACAGCCGTTCCTTCACATCGCGCGAAACGCCCTGTCCCGTGTCGGAGACCGCCAGTTCGACGGCATCGCGGCTGGCCACCAGCGAAGTTGAAATCGTGATCTCTTTCAGCATCGCGTCCTGCATTGCCTCCGCGGCGTTATCCACCAGGTTCGCGACCGCGCGCTTGATCGCTTCCGGGTCGGCCATCACGGCCGGCAGATCGTGCGCCAGTTCCGTACGCACGCGAATGCCCTCCAACCGCCCATTGAACATGACGAGCGCACTTTCCACCAGGTTATTCAAGCTGGCGGGTTGTGGGCGGGAGGCGGGAAAACGCGCCAGCACCGAGAATTCGTCCACCAGCGTGCGCACGGTTTCGACGGCATTCCCGATGGTTTCCGCGCACGTGCGGATCACCTCGAGTGAGGCGGCGTCAGGCGCGGTGCCCCGCGTCAAATGGCGATGAATGCGCTCGGCGGAAAGCGCGATCGGGGTCAGAGGGTTCTTGATCTCATGCGCCACGCGCCGCGCCACCTCGCGCCAGGCTGCCTGTTTCTGCGCTCGCAACAGGTCCGAGAGGTCTTCGAACACGAGCACGTATCCCAGTCCCTCGGCGGCGTGGCTCAGCGCGGAGACGGTTACGGCCACATTCAGCTGCGCTCGGGGCAGGGCGAGTTCCATGTTGGCGGCCGTGATGCCCATGCGATCGGCACGGCGGAGGAGCGGTTCCAGGTCGGCGAGCACCTCGGCGGGAATCACATCGCGCAGCGGCAGGTTTACCAGCGACGCCGGGCTTACGTACTCGCTGCGCTCGTCCATGCCTAGAACCATGTAAAACATGCGGGAGAAAGCGGCGTTGGCCAGCGTCACCCGGCGCTCCGCGTCAATCGAAATTACTCCAGTCGGGATGCTCTCGAGGACGGTTTCGATGTACCGGCGTCGGCTTTCGAGCGCCTCGTTCGCGGCGCTAACATCGCGGTTGGAAGCTTCGATCTGGCGCCGGCTGGATTCGAGCTGCTCCGCCATGCTGTTGAAAGACTGCACCAGTTCGGCCAGTTCGTCGGTGGCGCGGATATCGACGCGGTAGTCCAGTTGCCCTTTGGAGATCGCCTCCGTACCCGCGGCCAGCGCCGCCACGGGACGGTTGACCAACTTCGAAAGCAGGAGCGCGAGCCAGGTCGAGGCGAACAGCACCACGACCGTCAGCAGCAGCAGAAATCCGATGTAAGTCCGGCGAAACAGCTTTCTTTTTGCGGCCAGTTCGATGTAGCGCTGCTGGCTCTCCTGAATCTGCCTGGCGGTTTCGGCGAATTTTGGCGGAAGCGGCATGGCGACGAGCACAGCGCCGCCATGGAACGGGGCTGCACCGACAATGTAGTCCGTCTGGCGCCACTGGAAATGGGGGTGCTCTCCGCGCAAGGCGGACTGCACCGGGAAGCGATCCTTCATGTCGGTCCAGGGCGCCGGGGTGTTCACACTGGCTGCCGCGTTGCCGTTGTCATTCTTCAGAGCCAGAACAAATCCGCCCTGCAGCGCCGGGATGTGTTCCCGAAGTTCTTCAGTGGTGGCAGAAAAATTCTTGCTGGCAAAGGCGGTTAGAAACTCGCCCGTCTGCGCGATGGATTGTGCTTCCGAGGACGCACGCTGGCCCGCGTAATCATAGAGGAGCGCCGACATGGCCGCGGTGTCCGCGCGCACTTCCTCGACCGGTTGGGAAAACCATTTGTCGATGGAGCGGTTCATCAGCCCGTAGGAGAACCAGAACATGGCAATCACGGGCAAAAACGACAGCAGCAGGCTGACTACCACCAGGCGCGTGCGAAACTTTGAACCGGCCACGCCCTGCCGCCGTTCGGCGTAAAGTTTCAGCAGGTTGCGTCCGAGAACGAGGGTCAGCGCCACGAAGGCAAAGAAAATCAGGCCGCTCAATCCGGCGAAAAAGAGAAGCTCCTGATTGCTGTCAGGGCTGATGAACTTCAGATTGAACGAGGCCTGCAACACCAGGATGGTGAGCAGCAGAAAAGCGCCGATCGCCAGCGCGATCACCGCCTTGCGGCGGCCGGAGGTCTTGGGTTCGTCGCGAATTGGATTCGGTGCGGCCAAGGCTAAGCGTCCCGGCAGGAACACAGAGCCGGCGACGGAATCGCCTCCATTATAGAGCCGCAGCGGCGGGTCAGTGGCGAATGCCCCGTCTGCACAACCGAGCGAGTCGCTTCTGAGTAGCCCGTGATCCGGCCGGAATCCGAACCCCAGCCAGTCCGGGTCGTGAGCGCCTGTTAACGTCAGCTATGCAATCGCGGCATTTTGGATATCGCTATGTACCCTGGGGAGCAATTCCGCTATGGAAGCCATTGAGAAGGGGATTTCTGATCTTGTCGCAAACCATCATCGCAGAGACAAACCGGCAATATATTGTTGGCTACATTTGCAAGGCCGTAAAACGCAGGAAACAAGGGTCATCGCTCAACTAGACAGCGAACACCATGGCGCAAGCGAACGCCATGGCGCAAAGGATAGGGCAACCGGCTGTTGACAACGATGGGGCAGCAGAGCTAGGGTTTTTAGGCGAAAGAGAAGCTCCAAAGTGCAAATTCCGGCAGGATGGGACCGCCTTTCCGAAAGGGCTCCCACCATTTTCATCAGGAATCTTGTAATCCACAGGAGGATGAATCATGGCTTAGGAACTCGAAGGAAGACTCCTTGAAGTCTGCACTTGCAAAGTCCTGTGTCCTTGTTGGATTGGTGAAAACAGCGATTCGCACGACGGAACCTGCGTTCCAGTCGTCTCCTGGCACGTAGATAAAGGCCGCGTCAACGGCTTGGACGTTTCCGGACTGACGGTGGCTCTCTTGTGCCACATCCCCGCGAACATTCTCAAAGGCAACTGGAAAGTCGTCGCTTCGTGGACGACGAAGCGACGCCCGATCAGCAGAACGCATTGCTCGATGTGTTCACTGGAAAGCTGGGCGGCCCGGTGGCAGATCTCGCGAAACTGGTGGGCGAAGTGGCCGGCGTCGAGCGCGCTCCGATCTCCTTTGATGTGCAGGAAGGCAAAGGCCGGCTGAGGATTGGTAAGGGGATTGCGGCTGAGCTGGAACCCTATATCGGCGGCACCGGGAAAACGACAACGCTCGTCGACTCCGTGTTCTCCACGATTCCCGGTTCCCCCGCGTATGTCAGCAAGGCCACGCACTACCAGGCCAAGAACGCGGCCCTGGGGTTCAACATCGATCTTCACGGCCACAACGCGGTGCAGGGGAAATTCCGCTTCCAAGCCTGATTGTTCTGGCAGGGCGCATGGCAAACCTGAATCCATTTCTGCCGGCGGCGGAGGCGTCTGTCGTCCGGATGCGCGGACGCATCCTGGCCTGCACTATCCTGGTGACCAGCGGCATCGCATGGTTCGCGCTGTGGCGCGGGGGATCTTCGCCGACCGCGCGTTACAGTCACGCCCACATTCACTTCGCCGCACAAACTCAGGCCGGTTTACTCCTGGCCTTCCTCGCCGGCTGGACGCTTATGTTGGTGGCCATGATGCAGCCGACGAGCCTGCCGCTGCTCGCCCTGTTCTCCCGCCTGACACGGGAACGCCGGGACCATTGGACGCTGGTTGGCCTGGTGGTCGCGGGCTACGTCGCGATCTGGCTGCTGTTCGGGGTCGCCGCATATTTTGCCACGGATCCGCTTGTGCGCATCTTCGGGCTCGAGCACTGGATGCACATGCACGCGCGCTGGCTCGCAGCGGGCACGGTGATTCTTGCCGGCAGTTACCAATTCACGCCGCTCAAGTACCGCTGCCTTGAGAAGTGCCGCTCGCCTTTCAGCTTCATCGCCGAGCACTACCGGCCACGACGAGAAAAAACAAGCGCTATGGCTCGGCGCGCATCACGGCCTGTTTTGCGTGGGATGTTGCTGGGGCTTGATGCTCCTGATGTTCACCATCGGAGCGGGAAGCATTGGATGGATGCTTGTGCTGGGAACGGTGATGGCCGTGGAGAAGAATTCGCCGTGGGGCAACCGATTCGCGCCAGTGCTGGGTTTCGGGTTGATGCTGATTGGAATGGGAGTATCGCTAGGTTTGTGGCCGACTGGTTGAGTTAAAGAGAAAGTCTTCGAGGAAATGATCTCGACAGCAACGAGCAGGAAGAGCAACAGCGCAAGGAACTGCAGCATGAAGCCTCCCGCAGTTGTAGCCGCAATTGTCGTCAGGGCACAGGGTCGATCAGCGGGACTCGCGCTCGCCGAGAGATGGTTCTCGGACGAACGCGGCTCCCGCACCCTGTAGCTATTTGAAAATCCCGATATCACTCACAATGCCAGAATCGGCTCGTGACTGGGCGGTTGGTCGTCAAACCCGATACTATCCCAGTCTTTGCGGCTCGTCAGAGCAGTGGTTTGGTGGCTCATCGCGCAGCGAGCGTGTTCCGCAGCGCCAGGTAGGCAGGCTTGGACCGATAGTTCCGGTCAAACAGCAGCGCCGCGCCTTGCGGTCTTCTTCGAGTGCGATCCTATCCAGGAATACTTGTCCGTGAAACCCCATGTCTGGATCGCCGTGCATCCTGAATCCGACAGACGATGAGACACGCAAGCGGTGGCAATCTGGCGATAGATGTCGGCCTGGAGTTGCAGGTCCTCGGCGCGAGCATTGCCTTCGGCATCGACTGGCAGGGCGACATCCATCTCGGTGATGTGGACCTGCACTCCCAGAGCAGTGAAGCGCTTGATATTGGCGGAAATGGACGCGACATCGGCGTGCAGGTGCGCGATGTGCATCTGGAATCCCACGCCATCGATGGGGACGCCGCGCTGCCGGAAATCGCGAACCATGGCATAGATCGCGTCCGACTTGGGATTCAGCGTCTCCGCCTCGGCCTCGTTGTAAAAGAGCAGTGCTTGCGGATCGGCTTCATGCGCCCAGCGGAAACAACGCTCAATATAGGAGTAAGCCTGCTGCGAGCTTCGAGCTTCGGGCTCCGAGCGAGCCGGATTGCTCGAAGCTCGCGGCTCATCTTTCGCAACTATTTTCGCAACTATGCTCGAAGCTATCGCGATTCCGGGCTGATCTCGCCAGATCGTGCTGCGCAGTTCTCCCGGGTGCAACTCGTCGAAGGCCTCATTGACCACGTCCCACGCAAATATCTTGCCCCGGTAATGTCCGACCACGGTCTTAATGTGTTTCTCAAGAATCTCGGCGAGCTCGCCGGAAGTGTATTTTCCTTCCGTCAGCCATTTTGGATTCTGCCGGTGCCAGACCAGCGTGTGACCGCGAACCTTCATGCCGTGCCGGGCCGCGAAATCCACAATCTGGTCGGCTTGAGAAAAATCATAAGACTCCCGCTCCGGATGCACCACCTCCCACTTGAGCGCGTCTTCCGGTTCCACCATATTGAACTCGCGGGCGAGCGTGGACGCGTAGGCCGGTTCGGAAAGTGCCGCTGGCCTCACCGCCGTGCCGATGAGCAATCCAGAAGCCTGTGCGGCCTCACGCAACGATTGCTCTTGATTGCCAGCGCCCAATCCCAAACCAAAGTATGCAGCCGCCAAAGCAAAAATAAGCGCTTGCCCTTTCATGTTGTCACTCCCTGTCGTCATCCACAATGACTCACTTTGCCTCAGGAAGGAACTTCTGCAAAGGACATTGCTCACACCGCGGTTGTGACTTTAGGCAGTAAGTCTTGCCGACTCCGACGAACAGCCCGTGCATTTCATTGAACACCTGGACCCGCGCGGTGCGTTCGGCTGTGCTCATGCGCGAAGGCCGATGAGAGGAGCCCCGCGGGCCGGACGGATACTTGCTCACTGCCGAGACGCCGAGATCGCCGAGGAAAAATTCTTGAGTTTTAGAAAAATCAGCAGGACGTCCAGTGAGACAACCAGGCCCACTCGGTTCCGAATTCGACCTTGGATTTTCTCGGCGTCCTCGGCGTCTCTGCGGTGAAAAACTCTCGGCAGCGGGTACCTCGCCCAGTGCCTGCTCGAACAGTTGTCGAATTTCGTCATAGCTGGTCGCGCCGGAGACAATCTGGTGCCGTTCCAGAATGCGCCTGGTGTAAGCGTCCACAACAAAGACCGGGTGATTGCCGGCATACAACAGAATCGAGTCCGCGGTCTCCGGCCCGACACCATTGAGCGCGAGCAGTTCGTCGCGAAGTTCGGCGGTTGGCCGCGCGAACATCCGCGCCAACGATCCTCCATAACGCTGGTCGAGAAAGGTCACAAACGTTTTCAGGCGCTGCGCTTTCTGCCGGAAGTAACCCGAGGGGCGAATCAACTGCTCAAGCTTAGGCTGAGGCGTGCGGCGGATTCCGCGGATGGTCAGAAGCCGCGCTTTGCGAAGGTTGGCGAGCGCCTTCTCCACGTTCGCCCACGCCGTGTTCTGGGTTAGATACGCGCCAACAATTACCTCAAACCGCGACTGTGCCGGCCACCAGTGCTGACGTCCCCAGGCGGAAGACAAGGTGTGGTAGTAGGCGCGGATCGCGTCGTGTTTGGTTTCGCTCATGGCGCGCGCAGGTTGGAGTACGGGCGTCACTCATTCTAGCCGCGAGCCTGAAACCTTAACCACAGGGGGCACAGGGATGCACAGGGAAATTCCATTCCACCCAACTATCAAATAAACAGATTCGCCCTGTGTGCCCCTGTGCTCCCTGTGGTGAGAGCAGTGCCCAGCACCGAAGAACATGGTCTGCCGCGCGGTGATCCTCGTCATAGGGCGAGATTCTGGCACAAATGCCGCCAATAGCGGGCACAAACGGCACGTACCGCGAAGTACAGGTACCGAAGTTACTTTTGCGGAATTCCCATTGGGTTGACAATTTGTGTCAGTGCGAAAGTATCGGCGCTGATCCCCCCGGAAATCAGCGGCTTCGCACTGACTCGGACTTGGTGGGAATACAGGAGAGATATGTCTCAGCGGCTGGGTGACCTGCTCGTCAAAGAAAAGGTCATAACCCCAGAGCAGTTGGACCAGGCGACCAAGCTCCAGAAGGAGTCGCACTCCCGGCTCGCCTCGGCGCTGGTGAAGTTGGGTTTCCTCTCGGATGAGGACGTCACCAACTTTCTCTCGCGCCAGTACGGCGTGCCCGCCATTAATCTTTCTTATTTTGAAATCGACCCCGCCGTGGTCAAGCTGATTCCCTTCGAAACCGCGAAACGCTATCAGATTTTGCCGCTCAGCCGCGTCGGCGCTTCGCTCACCATCGCCATGGTGGATCCCACCAACGTCTTTGCCATGGACGATATCAAGTTCATGACCGGCTTCAACATCGAACCGGTCGTGGCCTCGGAAAGCTCCATCATCGAGGGCATCGATAAGGCCTACGGGACTTCCAAAGAAGAAGAGCTCGAGCAGGTCATGCAGTCGATGAACGACGTCGGCGAAGGCACCGATATCGAGGTGCAGAACGAGGAGCAGGAACTCGAACTCCGGGAACTGGAGAAAGCGGCCGACGAAGCTCCCATCGTCAAGCTGGTGAACCTGGTGCTCACCGATGCGGTGAAGCGCGGCGCCAGCGACATTCACATGGAGCCCTACGAAAAGGAATTCCGCGTCCGCTTCCGCATTGACGGAGTTCTGCAGTTGATCATGAATCCGCCGCTGAAACTGAAGGACGCCATCACTTCGCGGCTCAAGATCATGGCCAAGCTCGACATCAGCGAAAAGCGGCTGCCGCAAGACGGCCGCATCATGCTGAAGATGCAGATCGGCGGCAAGAAAAAGCAGCTCGATTTCCGCGTCTCCACTCTGCCCACGCTGTGGGGCGAGAAGATCGTGCTCCGGCTGCTGGACAAGGAAAACCTGCGCCTGGACATGACCAAGCTCGGCTTCGAGCAGGAGTCGCTGGTCAAGTTCGAGAAGGCCATCCTGAAGCCCTACGGCATGGTGCTGGTCACGGGGCCGACCGGATCGGGCAAGACCAACACGCTCTACTCTTCCATCTCGCGGCTGAACCAGCCCGATACCAACATCATGACCGCCGAAGACCCGGTTGAGTTCCAACTGGGAGGCGTGAACCAGGTGCAGATGAAGGAGCAGATCGGCCTGAATTTTGCGGCGGCCCTGCGCGCCTTCCTGCGCCAGGACCCCAACATCATCCTGGTGGGCGAAATTCGCGACTTTGAAACCGCGGAAATCGCCATCAAGGCGGCGCTTACCGGCCACCTCGTGTTGTCCACGCTGCACACCAATGGCGCGCCGGAAACCATCACGCGTCTCATGAACATGGGCATCGAGCCCTTCCTGGTGGCGACTTCGGTTCATCTGATCTGTGCCCAGCGCCTGATCCGGCGGATCTGCAAGGACTGTGCCGAGCCGGTCGAAATGCCGGTGCAGGCCCTGATCGATGAAGGCTACACGCCCGAAGAGGCCAAGACGGTGCAGATCATGAAGGGCAAAGGCTGCACCACCTGCAACAAGACCGGCTACAAGGGCCGCACCGGTTTGTACGAAGTGATGGAAGTCGACGACGAGATCCGGGAACTGGTTCTGGTCGGCGCCTCGGCGGTGGAACTGAAGAAGAAAGCGATTGAACGCGGCATGATCACCCTGCGTCGCAGCGGGCTGATCAAGGTCGCGGCAGGCTGGACCACACTCGAAGAAGTGGCTCGGGAAACGATCCACTAAGAACGTCGTTCGCTGATCGCGTTCGCCGTTTCGCGAGCACGCTTAGCGTTGCGAAAGGCGAAAAGCGAACGACGAGCAGCAGAAAATTGCAAAGGAAACGGAAAAAACTATGGCACTCTCGTTAAGCGATCTGCTCCGCCGCATGCTGGAGATGAATGGCAGCGACCTCCACATCACCACCAACTCTCCGCCCCAAATCCGGGTGCACGGCCATCTGGTGCCGCTCGACCTGCCCCAGTTGACGCCCTCCGAGACCAAGCAACTGGCCTACAGCGTGATGACCGATTCGCAGAAACACCGTTTCGAAGAAACCCTCGAACTGGATTTCTCCTTCGGCCTGAAGGGCCTGGCTCGCTTCCGCGCCAACGTCTTCAACCAGCGCGGCGCTTCGGCTTGCGTCTTCCGTCTGATTCCGTTCGAGATCAAGTCGTTTCACCAGCTGGGCCTGCCTCCGGTGGTCAGCAAGATGTGCGACAAGCCGCGTGGGCTGGTGCTGGTGACCGGGCCAACCGGCTCGGGCAAGTCCACCACGCTGGCGGCCATGATCGACAAGATCAATACCGAGCGCCACGAACACATCCTCACCATCGAGGACCCGATCGAGTTCGTGCACATGAACAAGAACTGCATGGTCAACCAGCGCGAAGTGCACTCCGACACCAAGGGTTTTACCGACGCCCTGCGCGCCGCGCTGCGTGAAGACCCGGACGTGGTGCTGATCGGCGAAATGCGCGACCTCGAGACCATCGAGTCGGCGCTGCGTATCGCGGAAACCGGCCACCTCACCTTCGGCACGTTGCATACCAATTCCGCATCGTCCACCATCAACCGCATCATCGACGTGTTCCCGTCGCACCAGCAATCGCAGATCCGCGCCCAGCTTTCGCTGGTGCTCGAAGGCATCATGTGTCAAAGCCTGCTGCCGCGCATCGGACGGCAAGGGACGCGCCATGTGCATGGAGATCCTGGTGCCCAATGCGGCGGTGCGCAACCTGATCCGCGAAGACAAGATTCACCAGATCTACTCCGCCATGCAGTCGGGCCAGGAGAAGTTCGGCATGCAGACGTTCAACCAGTCGCTGGCCACCGCGTATTTCCAGAAGCAGATCACCCTGGAAATGGCGCTGATGCGCTCCAGCAGTCAGGACGAACTGCAGGAAATGATCGCGCGCGGCGCCGGCCTTATGAACCGCGGCGGCACTCCGGCTCCGATGGCCAAGGGTGCTGCGCCGGCGAAGCGATGACATCGAGAAATGCCCGGTAGCACACTGGGCCGCAAGACATAGAAGAGAGATTAACGAAGAGAGACTAACGAAGAGACAAGCAGGCGCGGAGCGGTCGTCAGGATGGCCATCCCACGCTGGCGGAACACGAATAAGGAGAAGCAACCATGCCGGTTTTTACGTTTTCGGGAAAGACCGCTTCAGGCGAGAAAGTTCAGGGAGAGCGCGTAGCCTCCACCAAGGACGGACTGGCCTCACAGCTCCGGAAGGAACGCATCACGCCAGGCTCCATCCGGGAGAAGGGCAAGGAATTCTCCCTGCCCACTTTCGGCAGCGGCAAGGTCAAGGTCAAGGACGTGGCGGTGTTCTTCCGCCAGTTCTCCGTCATGATTGACGCCGGCCTGCCGCTGGTGCAGTGTCTGGAGATTCTGGGCGCCAACCAGGAGAACCCCAGCTTTCAGAAGACGCTGCTCGGCGTCCGGACCACGGTCGAAGGCGGCGCCACGCTGGCCAATGCCATGCGCCAGTATCCGGTCGTCTTCGACGATCTGACGACCAACATGATCGAGGCGGGCGAGACCGGCGGTATTCTCGACATCATCCTGCAGCGCCTGGCGATCTACGTGGAAAAGGCGGTCAAGCTGCGCTCGGCCGTCAAGTCGGCGTTGATCTACCCGGTGGCCGTCGTCTCCCTCGCGATGCTGATCGTGGCCGCGCTGCTCAAGTGGGTGGTGCCGATCTTCGCCAACCTCTTTGTCGGATTGGGAGTTGCGCTGCCGCTGCCGACCCGCATTGTCATCGGCCTCAGCGGCTTTGTGGGTACCTTCTGGTGGATCATTATCGGGGGTGGCGTCGCCTCCGTCTTCGGCATCAAGCAGATTCGCAAGCACCCGCGTGGCCGCTATTACTTCGATGCCATGCTGCTCAAGATGCCCATCATCGGCATGCTGCTGCGCAAGATCGCGGTCGCCCGTTTCACCCGAACCCTGGGCACGCTCATTACCTCGGGCGTTCCTATTCTCGAAGGCTTGGCCATTACCGCCCGCACCTCGGGCAACGCCGTGCTCGAAGAAGCGCTGATGAAGGTGCGCAAGGCGATCGAAGAAGGCCGCACCATCGTCGATCCCCTGCGCGAATGCGGCGTCTTCCCCAACATGGTGACCCAGATGATCGGCGTGGGCGAAGCCACCGGCGCCATGGACTCCATGCTGCAGAAGATCGCGGACTTCTACGAAGACGAAGTCGACGCCGCCACCAAAGACATGCTGGCCATGCTGGAGCCGGTCATCATCGGCTGTCTCGGCGTCACCATCGGCGGCATCGTGATTTCTCTGTACATGCCGTTGTTCGCGATGATCTCAAAACTGGCGGGATAGAAAAAGGCCGCGCGCTTCGAGCTCTCAGCTCGTCAGGCAAGGACCCGAAGAGTTGCTCGAAGCTAGCGGCTCGAAGCTCGCAGAACTGGCCCGCGAACGGCTAACGACTAACGACCAACGACTAACGACTGAAATTCATGCACTCCATCTCCGATGAGCGAAACTGGCTGACCTGGCTGGTGAAGGTTCGCATCCTGATTCTGATGGTCCTGCTCGCCATCGAACTCGCCGTCATGCGCCTCACGCCCAGCCCTCTGCCCATCATGCCCTTTCTCACCGGGATGGTGCTGTGGTTCGTGCTCTCGCTGTTTTTCCTTTTTCTGGTTTCGGTCTGGAGGGAACACCGCCTGCAGGCCATTCTGCAGGTGCTCGCCGATCTGGCCATGGTCACGCTGGTCATCCATCTAACCGGCGGCATCGACAGCTCGCTTAATTTCCTTTACCCCCTGGTCATCGTGGTCGCTTGCATGCTGCTGCCGCGAGGCTGGGGATATCTGAGCGCGGCTCTGGCTTTCATCCTGTTCGGAACCATCCTCGAACTCGATTATTACCTGGTCATTCCCTCGTATGCGAACTCGCATCCCAAGCTGAAGGCGCTGCAGGTAGTCATCTTCGTCAACCTGTTTGCCTACTTCGCCATCGCCTACCTGGCGGGATTGCTGATGAGCAAGCTCCGCCAGGTGGATGTGCAACTGAAGGATGCCAGCGGCGCGCTCGAAAATCTGCAGGCGCTTCACGAGAACATCGTGCAGTCCATGAGCGGCGGTGTGATCACGACCGGGCTCGACGGGCGCATCACGCTGGTCAATCGAGCGGCCCAGCAACTGCTCGAGATCTCCGAAGCCGAGTTGCGCGGACGCTCCGTGGGCGATCTGTTTCAGGATCCGTTGCCCCACTTCGGCGTGGCCCGGGGCGATGCCGAAGTCCGCTACATTACCGTCAACGGCTTCCGCAAGACTTTTCGGGTGCTGGTTTCCGCGCTCAACGTGAGCGCGCGCGGCGACCTGGGCTTTGTCTATTCCTTTGACGACCTGACCGAGATCCGGCGACTGGAGCGCGAGGTGCGCATGCAGGATCGCCTGGCTGCGGTGGGCCGCCTGGCCGCCGCCATCGCTCACGAAATCCGCAATCCCCTGACCTCGATTGCCGGCTCGGTCAGCATGTTGTCGGATGCGCCCGCCTTGAATCCCGAGGAGCGGCACCTCTTGCAGATTGTGATCCGCGAGTCCGATCGCCTCAACAACATCATCACCGATTTTCTGGCGTACTCACGGGGCAAGCAGTATCGTTTCGAGCGCGTGAATCTGGTTCCGTTGCTGGAGGACACGCTTACATTGCTCGAACACCGCCTCACCTCCGAGAACGCCGGCATCGAGCTCAAGCGCAGCTTTCAGAAGTCCGAAGCCTGGGTGCTGGCCGATGGCGACAAGCTCAAACAGGTGTTCTGGAACTTCTCGGAAAACGCGGTGCGCGCAATGAAAACGACCGGCAAAGGTGGAACGCTGACCGTGGCTCTGGCCGAGCGCGGCCCCGACTGGGAGATGAGCTTTGCCGACACCGGTCCGGGCATCAACCCGCAGCAGACGGAAAAAATCTTCGAGCCCTTCCAGTCGAACTTTGAAGGCGGAACCGGGCTGGGCCTGGCCATCGTGTACCAGATCGTGCAGGCGCACGAGGGCAAGGTGTGGGCGCGTTCGGAAGTCGGCAAGGGCACCAGCTTCGTGGTGCGGTTGCGCCGGACTGGAGCCGGAGGCCGCCGACTGGCGGAACTTCCTCCGCATCGGAATCCGCCGGGAGCGGCGCTGGCGGCCGCGGCGAGCGGGAGCAGGAGCAGAAGGAGGTCCGCGTGGGTAACATTCTCGTCTGCGACGACGAGCGCTCGATCTGCGAACTGCTCGATATTGCCCTGCGCCGCGATGGCCACAAGGTGGAAACCGTCACCGGTGGCGAAGCGGCCAAGCGCAAGATCGACAGCGCGCTCTTCGACGTGATTGTTACCGACATCAAGATGCCGGGCGTGGATGGGGTCGAAGTCCTGCGCCACGCGCACCAGATCTCGCCCGAATCCGCGGTCATTTTGATGACTGCCGTCGACGACTACGAAGCGGCGGTGCAGGCGGTCAAGGCGGGGGGCGCGACCGATTACATCCGCAAGAGTCCGGGACTGGTGGACGAGGTCAAACTGGCCATCGCCCGCTCGCTCACGAAAGTTTCACTCAGCCGCCAGAACTTTGCCCTGCGCCGCGACGCGGCCACGCGCAATTCGCTCGACAACATCATCGGCGCCAGTCCGGCGCTCGAAAAGCTGAAGCAGACCATCCGCACGGTTGCTACCACCAGCAGCACGATTCTGGTCTACGGCGAAAGCGGAACCGGCAAGGAACTGGTCGCCCGCGCCGTGCACACCTGCTCGCCGCGAGCCGGCGAAGCGTTTGTCTCGGTCAACTGCGGCGCCTTCCCGGAGACGCTGCTCGAAAGCGAACTCTTCGGCTACGTCAAGGGCGCCTTCACCGGAGCGAACCAGAACCGGCGCGGACTGTTCGAAGTCGCCGACCAGGGCACGATTTTTCTCGACGAGATCGGCGAGATGACCATGCCCATGCAGGTCAAACTGCTGCGCGTGCTGCAGGAGCGCACGGTGCGTCCGGTCGGCGGCACGACCGAGATTCCGGTGGACGTCCGCGTCATCGCCGCCACCAACCGCGATCTCGACCGGCAGGTCACCGAGGGCACGTTTCGCGAAGATCTCTACTACCGCCTGAACGTCATTCCCATTCGCGTGCCGGGCTTGCGCGAGCGCCGCGAGGACGTTCCGCTCCTGGCCAATCACTTTCTGAAAAAATATGCGCCGGGGGCGGGGAAGAGCATTCACGGCGTCCGAGCGGCGTCGCTCGAAGCTCTGACCGGTTACGACTGGCCGGGCAACGTGCGGCAACTGGAGAACACGATCGAGCGGGCGGTGGCGCTCGAAGCCACGAGCGAGCTGCACGTCGAGTTGCCGGCGGAGCGTCCGAAGGCTCGCGCCGTGGCGGCTGGCGCGGAAGGCGCAAGCGTAATCAATACGACCATGAGCGTGCCCGCGGGCTCGGTTCTGCCCGAGGGCGTGAACATGGAAAACTACGTTGCGCAGATCGAGCGCTCGCTGCTGCAATCCGCGCTGGGACAAACCAACGGCGTGCAGGTCCGGGCCGCCGACGTGCTCGGCATCTCCTACCGGTCGTTTCGTCACTTGATGAAGAAGTACGAGTTGTAGGGCAGCTCTCGGCTGTCAGCTCTCAGCTATCAGTTCTCAGATATCCCCTGAACAACTTGCGGAAAACCTCGGATTCGGCGGGTCTTGGGAAGGGCACGACTTCACAGGCTGCGGAAAAACTCGGGTTTCGTATCAGGGCATCGCTACAGCGATACTAGGCGTTCAGCCGCCCCTGCAGGGGCTGAGCATCGAAAACCGACTTTTTCCGCAGCCCCTGAAGCGCTTTTCCGGCGGGCGATTTTTCTTGGTGGTCAGTGCAGTAGGACTACCGTCTCCGTTGCAAAGTCACCCCGCTGAAAGCCTAGGCGAACTTTCCCGGATTTGTCCGTGAGCTCAGCGGCCAGCTCCATCGGCGTACGTACTGCTTTGCCATCCACTGACTTGATCAGATCGCCTGGCTTCATGGATGCCATTTCCGCGACGCCTCCGGGCACGATCTCCAGAACTTTCGCTCCGTCAAATTCCTGGGGCGCAACCAAGACGCCGAGCGCGGGGATCGACATGCCGCGACCCGGCACACTCACGGCTGCAGGCTGGCGGACAGCAACGGGCGGGGGTTGACTGCCAGAAGGAGCACGCGTGGACTTAGGCGAGGGCTCGCCATAAGCTCCACGGCCAAATCGATAAACGATTCCGCCACCGACGCGGAAGCTGTTTTGGCTGGAAACGCCGTCGTTGTTCAGGTGATGGGTGTATATGAAATCGGCCGGCCCCAAGCGGAGTCCAACGCGGCGAAAGATCCAATAATCGATGCCGCCGCCCCCGGCGAACGCCACCGACGTATCGGACACGGAAGTCCCGGAGGAGGCTTCAGGAAGATCCATACGGTCTTGCCCAACCAAGCCGTGCACAAAGCCGGTGAGCTTTCTGGAGCGATTTCCAACATTAAAGCGCGCCCCGCCCATGTAGGAGAGATTGCTGCAGTTCAAAATAGTAAAGCCGCAATCGCTAAGCTGATGGCCGCTGATGTCTCCCTCAACAGCAAGATGATGAAACAAGCCGACCGAGGCGGAAAAGTCCCAGCCGTTCAGAGTCAGGGTCTCGGCGGAAGAAAAGGACGTAATCGCGTTTGCCGGCATGTGAAAGCTGAGGTAGGAGTAGCCGCCGAATACATCCATTGCCGGAATGTTCTGAGCGGAAGCGATGCCGAGAAGAAAGAGAGCTGCCAGAGCGAAGTGGACAAGTTTCTTCATGTTCCTTAACGTGCCTCCAGGGAATGCAAAAAATGCCCACAACCGACCGAATACAGATTGCACTGGCCGCTCGGGTCTGACGGGGCCAGCGTCGCCGGAACGCCCTCCTAGTCGGGGCTTGTTTTCCGTCAACACTGGCACGAGATTACGGTGATTGGTGATTATAATTGCCGCGTGGAAAAAAGGAAAATGGGACCAAACGCGGCGGGGTAATGGTGCAGCTTGAATCCTCTCAGCCTTACTATCGCAATGGAGGCATGGAAACCTGCTTCGCTGAAAGCCATGCCGCCGCAGTCAAACATAATGTAATCACGATTGAGAAAGCGATGGGTATGATAAAGAGGTATCTCCAGCTCACAACCGTGATGGCGGCAAAGCAAAGGGCGAACGCCCACGCAGTGCCGCGCATGGGCGCCAAAGTCGCTGCCGGAAGGCCACCTAGCTGCCATGCCAATATCGCCGCGAATAGATAAAACACGCCGACAGAGAATCCGGCCGCCACAAAGAGGTCCCAATACGTGCGGTTGAACCCCTGCACGTCAAAGTGAATTGACCGCATTGAGCCAAGAAGGGCATCAACTCCCCATTTGGGATCAGACTGGCGAAAGCCGAGTGTATGTCCTACCGCGAAAAGCAGCAGAAGAACAGCAGCGATTCGATAAAACATAGATGCTTTCATTCTTGCCTCCAGAGATCACGGCAGCAGGCACCACTATCCTGCCGCGCAGGTTCAAACTGTACCACTGCCCAAACGCGCCACACGCTCGTCGAATCTGCACGGGAGGAAGTCGCCAAATTCCCCTCTACGGCCGCCGGAAACTGGCCCGCCAGGTCAGCGCAACGGCGAACCGAATCATTCATAATTCCTGTCTCGCGCTCTGCCTCTATGTGTTGCGATTGCACGTCGGTAACCCTTCGGTTCCTCTAAAGTCATTTTCCGGTTCAGCCGATTGAGGTTGAAGGGCGGCAATTGAGTCCCGGTTGTGGGGTAATGGCGACGCGCCATCGGGAGAAGACTTATGTCAATAGCGGCAGTTTCCAGCTCATCGATTTTCCTGGAGCTCCAGAGCTTTTATCAGAATCGTCAGGCCGATGTTAAGCAACTCGGCAGCGCTCTTCAAAGCGGGGATCTGAACGGCGCTCAGCAAGCCTACAACGCCCTGGCCGCGCTCGGGCAAAGCGGACCCTTTGCCAGTTCCGAGCCTTTTTCCAAGTCCAGCCGCGCCCAGGCTTTCGAGGCTGTGGGACAGGCGCTGCAATCCGGCGATTTGGCCGGAGCGCAAGCGGCATTCGCTACGCTAACCGGCAAAAACAGTTCGGCAAGGCACATCGCAGGCCGCTTCGTCCGCGGTTGTAAACCTGCAGCCAGGCGCGCAGCCAGCCTCAGCGGGCAGCCCATCAGGCCACCACAGCCGCCAGTACGTCTTCGATCTACCAGCAACTGCAATCCTACCGGCAGGAGCGGAAAGCCGATCTCGCCCAACTCGGAACGGACCTGCAAGCCGGCAACTTGAACGCAGCGCAGCAGGACTTCAACACCCTGACCGCACTCGGCCAGAGCGGCCCCAATAAGAATGGGCAAACATTTCAGCAAGCCGGTCGCGCCCAGGATTTCCAGGCCATCGGTCAAGCTCTCGCAAAACGGCGATCTGGCTGGAGCTCAGTCGGCCTTCGCAACCCTTGAGGGAACTTTCGGCCAGCAGAGCCAGCAGGCTCAGTCGGCCATCTCAGCCTACAATTCCAATTCGGGTGGTGCGGAGATCGTCATCAACCTGGGAAGCCCAGCCGGCACGAGCGCTGCGAGTGCGATCGAGCGGGTCAAGCGCGCCGGAAGTTGTCGTGAACGTCGGCCAGGGCGGCGGTTCTCGTCTGGCCGTCCAGCGGTCCCGAGGTCGTCATCAACCTGGGAGGCGCGGCCAGCACGAGCGCTGCGAGCGGATCGAGTGGATCAACCGCGCCGGAAGTGTCGTAACGTCGGCCAGGGCGGCGGTTCTTCGTCTGGTCCATCCAGCGGTCCCGAGGTCGTCATCAACCTGGGAGGCGCGTCCAGCACCAGCGCTGCGAGTGGATCAACCACGCCGGAAATCGTCGTCAATCTCGGCCAGGAAAGCAGTTCTTCGTCGGCTTCTCCCGAAGAGGTCACGATCAATCTGGGCAGCGGCAGTTCAGGAATTGGTCTAGATCGCAACGCAACTCAGGGACAGAACAGCAGCCCCGCCGAGCAACTCACCATCAACCTCAACCAGCAGAGCAATTACGAGCTCATTCTGAACTTGCTCAACTCCAGCGCGGCGAGCTCGACTCAGAGCTCCAGCAATGCGCTGAGTGTGAGCGCATAGTTCTGCGGGTTTACTCTGCGGAGATAGTTCTGTTGCCGTGGAGTCAGGTCGCACGCCCGGCGCGAAGCCGCAGACCGAAGCCGCAGACGCATGGGGGGCGTTTCGGAAGTGTCTCCGCCCGAAACGCCCCTGCAATCTTGCCGCTAGGCGCGCTCCATTTCGCCCGGCGCCAAAGTCTCGGCGCGCGCCTATTTTTCGCCAGCCCCAACGTTAGAACGTGATGCGCACTCCGAACTCCATTTGCCGCGGAGCCCCGGTCGCGTACGTGCCCGAGCCAGGGAGAACGCGGTCCAGCCGCGCCGTGCAGAAGGCGGTTGAGTTGCCGCAGTATCCCCCCGAACTCGCGTTGTTCAGCGAACTGCCCGGCGCGCCGTTCATCACGCCGCTTAACTGGTTGCCCGGGCCTCCGAAGTTGGCCCAGTTGAAAACGTTGAAAACGGAAACGTTCGGCTCCAGCTTCACCCGCTCCCCAACCTGGAACGGCCGGCTCAAATGCAGATCCATCGTCTTCAGCCAGGTCGCTTCTGCGGCATGCGAGGGCAGCCCTTGAATCAGAGGCGCATACGCTCCCAGCGCGAGCAGTTGCGGCGTGCTGAACAGACCGGCAGTCGCCAGCGCCTGACCCGCCGGCGTCAACTTCCCGGCATATGTTTGGTTGTAACACGTGATGACCTGGGTCAAATTGGCGTTCGAGTATTTTCCCGTGCTGCCAATAATCGTGTTCGGCAAAAGATCGCCCACCGTGCCGTCGCCGGAAAGGTCGCTGCGGAAGATTTCCCCCGCCACTCCGCCCCCGTTTTGCTGCGGAACATACGCGCTTAGCGGAAGCGGCGACGCCAGATGCGTGATCATCGAAAGCCGCAGACCGTACGGCAAATCCGCACGTGGGAGTGAGGCGTAAACTGGTGCGTGCGGTCCAGCCCCGAGTCTCCCCAATGTCCCCGATGCGGCCGGTTGTAGTCTTCCGCCACGTTCATCAGCGAATAATCTCCTCCGCTGCCGTTCGGCTCTGCCAGGTTGGTGCGATAGCGGGAGAGCGTGTAGGAAATCGCCATGTCCAACCGCCGCACGCGCTTCATCGGGTTGTCTCCGCTGACCGCGTGGTACGCCAGCTGTATAGCTGTATACCGCGACCGCCCGCTCGGAAAGTACATGATGTTCGATCCCACCGCCGGATTGATCCCGCCGAAGGACGCTTGCTGCTTGCCTAAGACCGAGCAGGGAAACGGTCCGCAGAAGGCATTCGACGAATCCAGACCCTGGCGCGCGAAATCGGTGATGCTCGCTCCCGTCACGGCGTTCAGATAGCAACTCACGGCAGCCTGCGAACTGCTGCCGGCGAACGTCGCCGTCGGGCATGACGCCCTCGACGCCGGATTGGCTGCCAGCGTCGCATTGATCGCATTCAGCTCCGCCTGATAGGTATTGAGTAAGGGGTTTAGACTGTGCGCCGTCCGTCATGTAGCCCGCGTCGCCCACGTGATTGGTGTCAATCCCCAGCGGAAACTGCGTGCCGATCTCGCGCACATAGTCGACGGAGAACATGCCGCGTTCCCCGATCTGATGCTGAATTCCACCGCTGATGTGGATCACCCGGGGCGTCCTGAAACCGGGCGCCAGCATGCCCCCGAAATTCGCTACGCTGTTGGCCAGCGAATACACGTTCGGCCCGCCCGTCACCGCCGACTGCGCCGCCATAAACTGCTTCTGCAGATCCTCGATTGCTTAGACGACACACCGTCGCCGATCGGCTGCCCGCAAATCTGCGTGGCAATATCGAGTCCATCGACCGCGCTTACCACGCCATTGCTCTCACTTATGACGCCATTGTTTATGCCCGATGGCGCATTGGGAAATAGCACCGATCCCGCCGGACACAGGGTCAGGCTGCGGTTATATTGTCCGTTCGACAAGCGGTTGATGCGATCCTGATAGGCATTCTGCAGCAGAAAATTGTCATAGAACAATCCGCCGCTCGCCCGCACCACCGTCCGCCCACTGTGTCCCGGATCCCACGCCACGCCGGCTTGCGGAGCAAAATTCGCGATCGGCTGGTTCACGCTCTGGCCGAGAAACTGGTGCAAGCCCGGCATCGACAGGATTCGCAAGCAAACCGAATTGATCGAGAATCAAACCAGCCGTGCACGGCGGAGTCTGCACGATCTTTGTGTTGATCGCCGAACATGGGACCGCCGGCAAGTCGCTGTCCGTGCGCCCGCTGTCGCGCACATAATTCACGCCAAACCTGATGTTCAGGTTCGGAATCAGGTTGAAGGTGTCGCCCAGGTAACCCTCGAGGCGCGTGTCGAAGTGTCCGCCCGTCGAGCGGTTGAATGCCGAGTTCTCACTGAAATTTCCCAGGCCATTGAAAATCGTGACCGTGCCCACCGGATAGTTCAGCGGATTATCCGCCGCTCCGCGCGGATCGCCCGGGATAATCGGCACCAAGCTCGGGTTGCTGTTGATGGCATTGATCACGTCCAGTCCGTTCGAACTGGTCACCGACGGCCCGTAATTCCCCGGCGCGTAAAAATCTCCCTGCGCGATGCGGTGAATCGCTCCCCCGAAGCGTATGGTGTGAACCTTATAAATCGTGCTGCTGTCGTAGCGCCCGAAAAGGTCGCGCTGAATCGTCTGCCGCGGACCCGCCACGCTCGGCCCCAGGGCATACGATCCAATCTGCATGTGGAAAGGCGCCGGCGCCGAGTCGATCAGGTCGGGAGTGATCGCGTTCACCATCTTCTGATAGCCGAAGCGCGCGCTGTTCACAAACCGTCCCCGGTTCCAATCCAGCCCAACAACCGCCGCCGGAACGTTCAACTGATTGCGAAAATTCGACTGGCTGTCCGGCGGCCCGATCTGGTTCGCGTTGTCGTAGCTGAGCCGCACAAAAAACTTCATGTTGTCGCTGAGGTTATAATCCAGCCGCGCCGTCAGCATGTTCTCGCGAAAATAAGCGTTCCGCAGGCTGATCTGGTTAGGAGCTGGGAATCCGAGCACGGTTGGCAAAACGCCATCCTGCTTGGTGCGTTCCCCGCCGATGAATAGAAATGCCTTGTCCTTGATCACCGCGCCGCCGCCGCCAAATCCATACTGCTGGCGGCTATAGTCGGCTGCCAGATGGAAATCCCGCCAAGCCGAGTATCTTGTCTTGCAAATCTCCAAACAGATTGCCGTGCCATTCGTCTCCACCCGAGCGCGTTGTAACCCGCACCGCGCCGGCGGCGTTCAGCGACTGAAACACCGCGGGCGTGACCCGCGAGACGATCACTTCCCGCACCGCCTCCGCCGGCAGGTTCATCGTGGCCGCGCCCTTGGTCTCATCCATAGCCTCGACTTCATCCATGTCGTAGTGCGTGGTTCGTCCCAGCTGGCTGTTGATCGAAAGCGATTGGAACCCGCTCTTGCCCGGATCGAGAATCCCTCCATCCACCGCCTGCACGCCCGGCTCGAGCTGCTCCCGCATGCAGATAGTTCCGCCCGTCAATCGGGAGCCGGTCGCTGGCATCGCCAGCGAACTTGCTCTCCAGCCGCACCGGCCCCGGACTGATCCATTCCAGCCTGAAATCCGCCGTGACCGCCGCCCCCAACACCACATTCACAGTGCTCTCGGCCGGCACCAGGTCCCGGCCTTCCACCCGCACCACATAAGGGCCCGGCGGCAACACCTCGGAAACATACTTCCCGTCCTTGCCGGTGCGCGTCACTCCCCTGGTCTCGGTGGCCTGCGAGCGGTAGAAAACCCGCGCCCCTGCCACGGGGTTGCCGGCGTCATCCCGCACCGTCCCTTGAATGGTGCCGGATGTCGGATTTTCTTCGGTCGTTTCCTGGGCCCACAAGTCCTGCGCCCACCAGGAAACCGTGAGCGCAACCACAACGAAGGGCAATCGGCTAATCGGCAGAGAACGACGAACCTGCAATCCAGACCAATCAAACAAAGTGACTCTCCTGGGGGCAGAACCTCAAGTAGAACCTGGAAGCGATTCCGCGTCTAAGGATCCTGGTTTTCCAATGCAATGATTTTCCACTGAAATCGAATAGAACAGTTTACTAGATGCGCGCACTTTCACGGGGCGATGTATGCGTTTTTCGGTGCCGGACCCCAATCCGCGGTTCTTCCTAGCCCGGCCGCTCTTCGCAGGAATAAAAAAGAGGATAAAAAAAGGGAGCCGGAAATCCGGCTCC
>CAVRYC010000038.1:0-88513 GCA_963725245.1 uncultured Acidobacteriaceae bacterium
TGCAGAGCGGGTTCAACGACAATTTCTGGTATGAACTGCCGGAGGGCGAGAAGACGCTCGACGAATTGAAACGCGCTCTCGAACAAGCCCTGCTCAATGGCGAGATGTTTGACGAAGAAATGCGCGACCGGCTCCAGCAGATGCAGATGGAGGGCGAACTTGAGGAGCTGATCGAGAAGCTGATCGAGCGCATGCAGCAGGAAGATTATATTTCGGTCGATCAGCCTCACGATCCTTCCAAGCGACCGAGCGTGGGGGGGCAGGTAGGCGAGGCGCAGCAGCAGGCGAAGTTCGAGATCACCGACAAGAGCCTCGACTTTTTGGGATTCAAAGCGCTGCGCGATCTGCTGGGGTCGCTGGGCAAATCGAGTTTTGGACGTCATGACACGCGCGACATGGCGACCGGCATCGAAGCGAGCGGCGCTTCGAAGCAGTATGAGTTTGGCGACACGTTCAATCTCGACATCACCGCGACGCTCTCGTCGGCCATTCAGCGCGAAGGGCTCGGGCTTCCGCTGAACCTCGAATACAACGACTTGCAGGTGCATCAGTGCGAGTACCAGTCGTCGTGCGCGACGGTGCTGATGCTTGACTGCTCGCATTCGATGATTCTGTATGGGGAAGACCGCTTCACTCCGGCGAAGAAAGTGGCGATGGCCTTGTCGCAACTGATTCGGACGCAGTATCCCGGAGACTCGCTGTCGCTGGTGCTGTTTCACGATTCGGCGGAGGAAGTTCCGCTTTCGCAACTGGCGCGCGTGAAGGTTGGTCCGTACTACACGAACACGCGCGAGGGCTTGCGCATGGCGCAGCGCATCCTGCAGCGCCAGCGCAAGGACATGAAGCAGATCGTCATGATCACCGACGGCAAGCCTTCCGCACTTACACTCGAAGACGGGCGCATTTACAAGAACGCCTTTGGGCTCGATCCGCTGGTGGTGAGCCAGACGCTCGAAGAAGTTTCGAAGTGCAAACGGGCGGGCGTGCTGATCAATACCTTCATGCTGGCGTCGGATTATGGGCTGGTGCAGTTCGTCCAGAGAGTGACTCAGATGTGCCGTGGCAAGGCCTACTTCACGACGCCGTATACGCTCGGGCAGTATTTGTTGATGGATTACATGTCGCGGAAGACGAAGACGATTCATAAGGAGGCTGCGGAAAAAGTCAGTATTAGGCCCTCAGCCCCTAAAGGGGTGGTTGATTTCGAACGAATTGCGGCATCGCTAAAGCGATGCCCTGATACGAGACCGGAGTTTCTACGCAGCCTGCTAGAACCGTAACCGCGTGCTGAGTTATGCGGTGGAGGGACGGGCGTCTCGCGAGCCTGCCCTGTTTTGCCGAAGCCCCGAGCGAAGCCGAGGGGGAAGTCGAAGGGTCCAGCCGGGCGGGACGCCCGGCTCTCCACCAGCAAGTCGCATTACGGAAGTAACGCCTGGTGTGCCAGGATGGGCGCAGCTTCGGTGTAAGATCGCTGCAGGAACTCCGTTCGGAGACGTTATGAAACGAATTGTTACTTTTATGCTGCTGCTGGTTGCCTTGAGTGCTGCATGGTCAATACCGGCTCACGCGCAACGCATCAGTCCCCAAGAAAATGCGCGCCAATCCAAGAAGGCGATCAAGAAGCAGCAAAAGATGTTAAACAAGGTAAACAAGAAACAGGCGAAAGCCATGAAGAAAGCCGCGAAGAAGCAACGGAAGCAGATGAAGAAGGCGAATAGTCGCCATAAGAAGTAGCCTTTCGCTTGTGGATTTCGGATGGTCGTTCCCGTGCTGCCAATTCCAAAACAAAGTGCGCTATACTCTCGCTTCGGAGATCTAGGTGTGCGGTAGTGGACGGCCCGCGCTTCGAACGCGAAGCAGCCAAAACCGGATATATAATACAATCCTTCTCGGGGCCCCAACAAAACACGCATTTGGGAGGCATTTTATGCAGACTGTTGTGCGCTCGCACTTGAACGTCAACTCTGCTGACGTGGAAGCACTGCTGCTGGCCTCACCAGTATTTCGCTGGAGCTTACCAACACGTGCAACCTCAGTTGTGTACATTGCTACGCTGGTTCTTCACCGCAGGCACCGCTCTATGAGGGCATGGCTTTCGAGGATTGGGAGGCGGTGCTGCAGCAATCCGCAGCATTGGGTTGCAAAACGTGCGTTTCATTGGGGGCGAACCCACCGTCTACGCGCTTGGTCGAACTTATAGCACTCGCTAGACAGCTTGGGTTCAAGAACGTGTTCCTCTATACCAACGGTATCCATTTAGCCGAGCGTCTGCGCGCGGCTCTAGTGGAGCATGACGTGGGCCTGGCATTCTCTTTGTACGCGGCGACTCCGAGTGCGCATGACACGGTTAAGAGGTTGCGGCAGTTAAACATGACATAGGTGGGCATGAAAAGGATGAAAGTAAGTTATAGTATGCGAGCGCTGAAGTTGATGCAGTTGCTTCCATGGAGGGGAAAGGGAGTGCGCAAGGTATCGAGCGTGCGAGAAGTGGTCGTGGAGGAGGAGGGGGGGGGGGGGTGGGGGGTGGGGGTGGTGGGGGGGGGGGGGGGGGGGGAGGGGGGGGGAGGGGAGGAGGGGGGTGGGGGGGGTGGGGGGGGGGGGGGTGTGGAGGAGGGTGTGGGGGGGGAGAGTGGGGGGTGGGGAGGGGGAGGGGGGGGTGGGGTGGGTGGTGGGAGGGTGGAAGGGGGGTAGGAAGTGAGGATGGACCCTCCGGGAAGGTTATTCGAGGAGAGAGAGGGGAGAGGAGGGAGGGGGGAGGGAGGGGGGGTGGGGGGGGGGGGGGCGCTTCCCAGCGCGAGCGGTGGAGGGGAGGTGGAGGGGAGGGGGGGTGGGGGAGTGGGTGTGGGGGTGATTGTCCGTTGCCGCAGCGCTGGGCGGGGCTAAACAGGAGCAGGCCTATTGTCCGCTCTTCCCGGCGGCTGAAGTCGCTGGGCTAAGTTATTGGCGCCTGCGGGGGGGGGTGGGGGGGTGGGGGGTGTGGGGTGGGGGGGAGGGGGGTGTGGTGGGTGTGTGGAGGGGGGGGGGGGGTGGTGCGGGCGTGGGTGGCGGGCGAGGGGGGGTGGGTGGGCGCTAGCTACGCTGCGCTTCTGGAGGTACCTGCGGCTGGCTGCCCCTGGGGATTTGGCGAATAGACGAGACCTGGGACAAATTCGGCTCGGACAGACGCCCGCTCTCCGCGCTCCCCAGAGACCGCATGGTGGGAGAGAGGGTGGGAGTGTGGGGGGGGTGAGTGTGCGTGCGAGGGGGCGTAGCTGTGAGCTGGCGTCAGTCTGCAGAGAAAGGTAAGATTGTGGGACAAGCGCGTTAATGGTAGCTGAGCTGTGCGGCGAGCCCTCTCGCATAAAAAGGTGCAAGGCTTTTGCAGTTAATGCGTGGCCTCAACGACCGCGGAGGCTATGTATTGCGCCTGCGATTTCAGCGGTTTGCTAAAACTGGCGCCTGCCGAGCTTTGAGCAGGGTCTCATCGGCTGTGACCAGGGTCAGACCGAACACACGGGCAGTGGCCACCAGAAAACGGTCGGCGGGGTCGCGATGGGGAAGCTGCACGCGAGCGGTCTCTTGCGCGACTTGGTATGTGACTTGAGCCTCCCGCATCGGAGTTGTGTCCAGCGTATCTGCGATCCACGCTTGGGGATTAGGATCCAGAATCAGCTTGCGCTTCTGGCAAAGAGTCAGCACCTCCCACAACGAGATCGGAGAAAGCCACAACTCGTTGACGGGATTCTCTAGTGCGGCGGCCACACGCCTGGAAAGGCGCGCTTGATCGAGCGCGCTCCACAACCAGATATGAGTATCGAGCAGGAGTCTCATCCGCGCAGCGCGTCCCAATCGTCTTCTGCGCTGGCAGGAGAAACGATGTCGCCGATAATTTGGCCGGTCCCCGCCCGTGAGCCCAACCGGCGCTTCGACCTCTTGGACGCATGAGGAGGGACGACCTGAGCCACGGGCTCGCCGAAGCGCGTCACCAGAACCGTTTTGCCGGTTTTGCGGACGCTCTCAAGCACGGCCAGGCAAGTGGCTTTGAATTTGGAAATGGCAATTTCTTCCATGTCGAATCTCTTTAGAATAGTACGATGGTTGAGACCATGGTCAATATCGCAAAAATCTCCGACGGCTGCGCACACGATCCGCTGATTCATCACAAATCCACAGTGACCGCCCGCACATCCTCCCTGATCCATAACGCGCTACGCTGATTCCACTCCCAGGACCTCTCCCGGTCCCGTTCCCTCCAGAAAGAGATCGCTATGCGTGTGTCAAGACGCGGGTTGGTCGTTGCTCTCGCCTTTCTGTCGAGCTTTGTAGCTGCGCAGCAATCGGATGAGGTTATCGCCGAGCGCGTCCTCGGTCCGCAATGGAAACAACTTTCGCGCCGGGCCGGGATGATATTCGCTGGCACGGTGCTCACCGCAGCGGCCCAGACTGTTGCATACGCCAGACTGCGGCGACCGATCGGATTGATCCGGGGACGACTCCGGCAGTGCAACTGAGTTTTCACGTCGACGAGGCGATTGCCGGGGTCGAGCGCGGACAAGTTCTCACCATTCATGAGTGGGCGGGCGCATGGTCCATGCATCGCCCGATGAGCAAGGGCCAACACTTTCTGATCTTTTTGTATCCGCCGAGTCGTTTGGGCCTTACCAGCCCGGTGGGCGGATCGCTGGGCCAGGTTGCTCTCGACTCGAGCGGGCAGAACGTGTCTTCGTCCATGTATGCGTCAGGATGCGCAGAGCCCGGATGCGCAGAATCGGGATGCGCCGAAGCCGGCGATGGCCATGGCCATAGCCCCGCGCAAGGAATCGCCTTCGCCCCCAGGTGCACCCCTCGAAACCGGGAGCGTCAGCGTCGTTCAACTAGCGCGGGCCATCCGCGGCGCGCGAGGGGAGTGAGCCATGCGCTCGCGAATTCTGGCGGTTGCCGTTTTTCTGATTTGCAGTGCCATTGCCAGCCGCGCCGGAGGCCCGGCTTTCATAGCGGGCTCCGGCTACAATGCCGGAGTCGAAGGCCACGCGCTGATCTGGGCGAATGGCACCGGCTCGATTCAACCGTGCAGTACTTCACCGACCAGGGAAATTTGAGCCCGATCCTCACCGGCGCACAGGCCGATGCCCTCGTTGCCACTGCGTTCAGCACCTGGACCAGCGTTCCAGGTGTTGCCCTCACCGCATCGCAGGGCGGTCATCTTGCCGAAGACGTGAACGGCAGCAATATCGAAACCAACGGCTACGGAGTTGTTACCGCCCCGGCCGACATTACACCTTCAGCTACGGGCACTCCGGTCGGAATTGTCTACGACTACGACGGGACGGTCACCAATGCAATTCTGGGCGAAGGCGCGGGGGACTTGGAGGATTGCTTTACCAACGCCGTTTACGGCGGACCCGACAACTTCTCCATCGGCGGGAACATCGTGCACGCGCTGGTGGTGATCAACGGAGTCTGCGCCGCCACCAGTGCGCAGCTGCCGGATGTTCAATACCGTTTGGTGCGCGTGCTGGGGCGCACGGTGGGCTTGGGGTGGTCGCAGGCCAACCTGAACGTGTTGACGCGGAACCCGCCTCCCACCAGCGCCGATTTTGCGGGATTTCCGGTAATGCACTTTGCCGATCCGATTGACTGCGTGCCGATCACGATCTGCTATCCCGACCCCGGCGTCCCTGCGATGGACGACATGGACGCCCTCGCGCGGCTTTATCCCGCCGGCAGTACCCCGCAACCGGCGGGCAGAGTTTACGGCAGCGTGTACTTCACCGATGCATCGGGAAATGCGGTGCAGCCGATGCAGGGCGTCAACGTGGTCGCCCGGTTGATGGTCTCGGGCCAGCCCTCGCGGCAGTACGTGGTGACTTCCGTTTCTGGATTCTCGTTTTGCGGCAACGCCGGCAACATTATCGATGGATACGTCGACGGAAATGGCCTTCCCTATGACCGGTGGGGCTCCAATGATCCGTCGCTCGAAGGCTTTTTCGATCTCGGCCAACTGATGATTCCGAACGGGCAAACCATCGCCGAGTATCAGTTAAGCGTGGAAGCGCTGGACCCGAACTGGTCCACGGGCGTCGAACCGTACGCTCCCACACAGGTGACGCCCTCGGGTTCGTTCGCTCCGGTTGTGGTCACGGTATCCAACGGGTCAAACGCCGAGCGGGACATTCTGATGCTGCAGGATGAAATCGCGCAAACGCATCCCGGCAGCGGGTCGACCTATGCGAATCCGGCGCCGCTGCCGCAGGGCGGCGCATGGGGGTCGTGGATCTCCGGTTACGGCAGCACCGATTTTTTCGAGTTCCGAGCGCAGGCGAACCGGACGGCCTCGGTCGCGGTGACCGCCCTCGACGAAACGGGGCAGCCGACCGAAACCAAACTGTTGCCCGTAATCGGGATTTGGGAGTTGAGCGACCAGAGCGGCGATCCAGCGCCGGCTTCAACGCCCTCGGCATTTAACTCGGTGACTTTTGCAATGACGCGACTGGATGCGCAGTTCGGCGTGTCGGAGACGTTCCGCGTGGGGGTGGCCGACTTCCGCGGCGATGGTCGTCCGGACTACTTCTACCAGGCCAGCCTCCTTTATTCGGATACGGTGACGCCGGCGCGCCTCAGTCTTGCGGGCGGCGTGACCACTCTCAATGGCATCGGATTCAATCCCGGGACTGCAGGTGACGCGTTGCCGGCAACAACGGCAGCACGCTTTCCGCGTCGGCAAGCCAGATCCAGGTAGCTGTGCCCTCCGGCACGCCGGACGGAACCGCTACGATCCAGGTCACGGATCCAGTGAGCGGCGCTTTTTCCCAAATGATTGGCGCGCTGACCTATGGCGCTTCGGCCACCGATCTATTGCTTCTGCTGCAAGGTGCGGAGCCGGCAACTCCAGTTGGGTCGCAAGCTGCCAATGCCATCCGCGTGCGCGCGGTTGCCGCCGATGGAGTCACGCCGGTGAGCGGGGCGACGATCGCATGGAGCTGCGACCAACGGCTTGCAGTTCTCGGCGTGCAGCGGAGCCTCTTCCTGTTCCGTGCTGAGCGATGAAGCGGGAGAATCTTCCAGCTGGGTGACTCCCACGGCGACCGGACCGAGCACGATCACGATCGCTCTGGCGCCGGCGTCGTACTCTCCGCCGCAGTCGCAACAGGCCACAGTGGTGGGAACATCAACCCCGCTCGACCTGGCTGCAGTGACGCCGACGCGCTGGGTTGGCCAAGGCGCGACCATCGCCGTTCCGCTCACGGTCGAAGCGCTCAACCTGGGCGTGCCGATGGCGAATGTGACCGTCAATTTCGCAATCACCCGGGGCACGGCTTCGCTTTCGGCGGGCAGTGCGACCACCAACGGCTCGGGATTCGCCACCATCACGGCAAATCTCACGAATCTAAGTGCCAATGTGCAGGTGAGCGCGTGCGTCGCTCCGAACAATGCGCCCTGCCAGACCTTTACTTTGTTCTCTACGGCCGCCTTCGCTGTGGACGCTGGAGACGGTGAGCGGATCGTCGCAGGTTGTGCCGACAGGGCAGGCGTTTCAGCCACTTGTGATGCGCGTGACCGACGGCTCGGCTGCCGCGAATCCGGTGATGGGAGTGAACGTCACCTTTGCGACCACGCTGGCTCGGGTCTCGGAGAACGGAATGCCCGTTCTCCTCGGATCGTCGCAGGCGCAGGTCGTGACGCGATCAGGATGGCCTCGCTTCCATCGTGCCCTCTGCCGGAAACGTGGGCCCGTGCGATGTGTTTATCACGGTGAGCGCGGGGCAATCGACCGCGCAGCTGCAAATGGAGAGTCTGGCGGCGATAGTTGCGGACCAGCCGAACAACAGACGGGTCCAGGCTCCGACCGCGCAGCCCGATATCTACTCTGGTCCGAACTTTGCTCCGAGTCGTCGCAAACGTCCCCGCCACAAAGCGTGCCGGAGAGGCTGTTCGCTGTGCCGCCAGGCATTGCGAGCAACGACCCGGCAGTGGATTCGCACGGGAGCGATTGCCCGGACCCATGTACGGTCGATGTTTCTGGCGATCGGGGCGACCCGACGTCGTCGGACCCGGCAGGGAGCGAGAAATCTGCTTCTCCGCCACCGGCAACATTGCCGCCGGCCGACGCCACGACTCCTAAGAAACGGGCGCCGCCAGTTGGGAGCGATAGTGCCCCCATAGCTCCCCGTTCGACAGATGCTCCTGGTCCGATAGATGCTCCCGGTCCGCCGAAGACGCCATCGGCCCCCGCTTCAAGCAGTTCGCTTACTGACGACAAACGAAGTTGTAGGGTGCTAGCCGGAGATGGACCCATTCTCTGAGTCCTCGGTCAAGCGACGCCAAATCCCAAGTCGATCAAGCGAGCAGGTTCAGCCGAAACGAACCTGTTTACTGGCTACTAGCAACTGGCTGCTGTTTCCCAGTCCACAGATCAACCCAGTCGTTGACCGTCTTGTACCAAAGCTGCGAATTCTGCGGCTTCAGGACCCAGTGGCCTTCGTCGGGGAAGTAGAGCATCTTGGACGGCACGCCCATCGTTTGCAGCGTGGTGAAAAGCTGGAAGCCTTCGCTTACGTCGAGGCGGTAGTCGAGTTGTCCGTGGATGACGAGCGTCGGCGTCTTGAAATTCTTAGCCGCGTTGCGCGGAGACCACTTCTCGTACATCTCCGGGTTGGTGTAGGGAGTGCCCTTGAACTCCCAGTTATTGAACCAGAGTTCTTCGGTGGTGCCCCAGGCGGAGACGGTATTGAACATGCCGTCGTGCGAGACGATGCACTTGAAACGGTCGGTGTGGCCGAGCACCCAGTTGGCCATGTATCCGCCGTAGCTCGCGCCCAGCGCGCACTCGCGGTCTTTATCGATGAACGGATAAGTCTTCTCCGCGTAGTCGAGGCCCTTCATCAGGTCTTCAAACGGAGCGCCACCCCAGTCGCCGTTGATGGCGTCGATAAACTTCTGCCCGTATCCAGTCGAGCCGTGGAAGTTGATCATGATGACCACGTATCCGTTGGCGGCAAAGAGTTCGGGATTCCAGCGATAGCTCCAGTCGTCGTCCCAGGCACCCTCGGGGCCGCCGTGGAGGAGGAACTTCACGGGATATTTCTTGGCGGCGTCGAAGTTCGGCGGCTTGACGAGGAAGCCTTGGACCTTGTCGCCGTGAGCGCCGGTGAACCAGAAGGGTTCGAGCGGGGACATGGCGACTTGGGAGAGGACGGCGTCGTTGAGGTGAGTGAGCTGACGTGCGTTTGCTACCGCACACTGTGGCGGCGGTGCTTTGGACTCTCCGAGAAGCATCGCCTTGATCTTTTCAAGACCAAGTACGCAAGACCCAGGCCCAGGCTCGGCGATAAAGAGCTCTGTCGGCGCTTGGACGGACACTCGACTGAAGGCAACAGTATTCGAAGGGAAGTTTCCCGTTACGGTCGCGCTCTCAACGGCAAGAGCGATGTCGTCGTTGTAGCCGTCGACGAGCTTGATCGGATGGCAACCCTCAAGACACATCTCCGGCAGAATCCAATAAATCGGCGACTCGCCCGCGTTTCCGGCAGTGAAGTAAATCTCACGTGCTCGCGATCCACGCGAACGTTCCAACCCAGTTGTCGAAGTCTTCCGTCAGATTCTTTTTCTCCCCCGTCTTGCGGTCGTACAGCATCAGCCGAAAGCGGTCGCTCTCGTATCCCGGACGCTGCTGGGCGCGGTAGGCGATGTACTTGCCATCGGGCGAATAGAGCGGAGTCGAGTCGCTGGCGGGATTGTCGGCGGTGATGTTCTTGGTTTGCGCTAGAACCCGGGCGGACGAGGCGTCCGCCCCTGCGTGAACCGGGACGATCCAGAGATCGTTGTTGGTGGAGGTGGCCTCGACCTTGTCGTGGTTCGAGGTGTAGCAAATCTCCTGCCCGTCGGGCGAGAAGGCGTAGTCGTCCTGCCCGCCGAGCGAGAACACGGGCGCGTCGTAGTCGCCGGGCGTGAGGTCGCGAGGTGCTCTATAGATCAGACTCGGCAACTGCTGTTGGATAAACCTCGTGAGGAGCTTCAACTACGAAAATGTGGCTGCGCTTTCCTCTCTTGTAGGCGTCCCAATGCCGATAGAGCAGTCGGTCGAAGATGATGGCTTTGACTTTCGATTCTTCGGCTTCTTTCGACTTCTTGGCGTTGCAGGCTTCTTCTGCGGCGGGTGCGCCGTCGCACTCGGGATACACATCCGAGGTGAAAAGAATGTGGGCTGCCGTCGGGCGACCAGAGTTCGCCGGCGGCTTCCGTCGCGATCGAGGTCAGTTTGTGGACGCCGGTTACAGTGCCAGCGCCGCCATCGAAATCCGCAATCCAAACCTGCGATCCGCCATCTTTTTTCGAGATGAACGCAAAGCGCTTGCCATCCGGCGCCCAGCGCGGACGGTCGCCATCCTGATCGGCGATGAGCACGCGCTCTTTTTCGTTCGACGCGGCTCCCGCCAGCGGCACGATCCAGATGTGGGAAGTCTTTGTATTCGCCGCAAGGTCTACATCGACAGCGGCGAACAGCACCCACTTGCCGTCGGGCGAAGGCACAGGCTCGCCGACGCGCTTTAGCTTCATCATGTCTTCGAACGTAAAGGGATGCTTGGCTTGAGAGAAGGCGGGAAGAGAGAAAAGAAAGACGAGAAGAAAAACCAAACGGCGCATGGTGTGTCTCCGACGGAACAAGAGAGTGTAGCACCGGCAAGGCTCACGTAGGCCCGGAGGCATTCGTCCGGGCTGGGCGCGATGCGCGCCAACTGCGGAGCTTCGCTCCGCTGGGCGGACGAATGCGTCCGCCCCTACGTGGGCGTTTTAGGCGCTCAGTTCTTCGAGCATCGCTGTCATCTCCGATTGGGCGTGCGCGTTGCCGGCGCGGCGCGCTGAGGAGATGCCATCCACCAGCATGCGCTTGGCCTCATCGACGCGGCTTGCGCCGGCCAGCATCTGGGCGGCCATGAAGTAGGCGGGCGTGTAATCCGGATTTTTCCCGATCAGCGTTTTAAACTCTTGAAGCGCCTGCTCGATTTGTCCGGCCTTCGAGTACTCCATGCGCCAGTCCATAGCGCGCAAACGAATCCTCGGGATTGGCGGTAAGAATCTCGCTCAGCATGGCAATGCGATCCATAGGGAAGGTCTCAGTTCTCAGTTCCCGGTTCTCAGTTCTCAGTTGAAAGGCAACATCTTATAGCCAACAGCCAATGGCTGACAGCTGAGAACTGCTTTCCATTCATATCATGGCTCGCGTTACAATGGCTGTTCTCCGAGAAACCAACTTGGCTTGCCCTTTTTTTGTACCGCTTGAAATTGTGAACGACGGCTCCTGGCCGCATCCTTCACGTCTGCCACTGGGAGCGGGATGGACTGGAAACTGCCGCGCCTCGGGGCAGGAAGTGGCGGCATCCGACACGCACATCCGGGAATTCTGCAATCTTGGTTATGCAAACGCCTGTCCGCATCTTCCGCGGCTCCGGGACTGGGATGCGATTCGCTTCTCGGTTGCTCAGGTTAGCCGGGAGCAGGTCGCGATCTGCTTTGTCTGCGAGTTAGCCCACGCTCCGATCGAACATGGAAAATTGACCTTCGACCTGGCGAGCGAGGTTTGGCTCAACGCACATCCGGACCCGCGTGTGCTTAGGCTGGCAACCTGCTATCTCCAGACATATCGCGCCCGCGAGAGCGCTGTTCTCATCAACGTTTTGTGAGCCGATCTATGTGAGCCGATCTATGAACGGCCGATTAAGCCGGCGATCAACGAAGCGGGCGATCATTGAGCGGACGATCGATGCACTGACAATCTATGAACGATAACGACAAAGCGAAGTTAATGCGGTCCCGGCCGGTGCGCGAATCGATCTCCGAAATGACGAGATCGTCCTGCCCAACGATGCCAACCGTCTGAACGCACTTCTCGGCGGACGCCTCATGCACTGGATCGATCTCGCCGGCGCCATGGCCGCGCACCGCCACTCGCGCGCGTACGTGGTGACGGCTTCCATCGATCATCTGGATTTTCTCGTGCCCGTACGGGTCGGAGATTTCGTGATCCTGCGCTCCTCGGTCAATCGCGTCTTCCACACCTCGATGGAGGTGGGGGTGAAGGTCTGGGTGGAGAATTATCGCTCCGAACAGAGCCGTCACGTCAGCTCCGCCTATTTGACCTTTGTCGCCGTGGATGTTGCTGGAAATCGAGTTGCCGGTCCCGCCCGTCATCCCCGAGACCGAAGAGGAAAAACGCCGCTACGATGGTGCCGCGCGCCGCCGCGAGATACGCCGAGCGGAATCGGCGCGCAGAAAAGAGGTTCGGAGTTAGGCGATCTTCGACGCTCAGCCCCTAAAGGGCTCTGATGTCGGAGAACTTGCGGCATCGCTAAAGCGATGCCCTGATACGAAGCGAGTTAGTAGGTAGCACGTGAGCTACGGAACATCTGAAGCTGACAACTAAGAGCTAAGCTGATCGACTAGAGCTGAGACCTGAGACTAAGACTGAGACCTGAGACCTGAGACCGCACTTATGGACAGCGCACTTCTCGTTCACCGCCTGCACTTCGCCTTCACCGCGACGTTTCACTATCTCTTCCCGCAGCTCACGATGGGGCTCGCCCTGCTAATCGTCGTGCTGAAGACGATTGGCCTGCGGCGCAACGATCCCGTGTACCACGAGGCGGCTCGCTTCTGGGGAAGGATTTTTGGCATCAATTTCGTCCTCGGTGTTGTGACTGGGATTCCGATGGAATTCCAGTTCGGCACTAACTGGTCGCATCTTTTCGCGGTTCGCGGGCGGCGTGATCGGCCAAACCCTGGCCATGGAGGGCATGTTTGCCTTCTTCCTCGAATCGGCGTTCCTCGGATTATTCCTTTACGGAGAGAAGCGGTTGAGCCCGAAAGCACACTGGCTGTCGGCGGTCGCAGTCTTTGTGGGATCGTGGTTGTCGGGTTATTTCATCATCGCCACTGACGCTTTCATGCAGTATCCCGTCGGCTATTCCACGGCCTCGGACGGGAGCTTGCAGTTGGCGAGCTTCTGGGATTTCGTGCTCAATCCCTGGGCCGGATGGCAATACGCGCACAACATGAGCGGAGCGGCGATCACCGGCGCGTTCATCATGACGGCGGTGGGCGCGTTCTATCTGCTCTCCGGCAAGTGGACCGCGCACGCCCGCATCTTCGTCAAGGCCGGCGTGATCGCCGGCTGCGTGTTCAGCGTTCTGCAGATTTTTCCGACCGGCGACAGACAGGGCAAAATGGTCGCCGACCTGCAACCCGTGACTCTGGCGGCGATGGAGGGATTGTTTCAGGGCCAGCCCGGCGCGCCATTGGTCATCGTAGGTCAGCCTAACGAGCAGCAAGGTACGATCGATAACCCGATTGAAGTTCCAAAAATGTTGAGCATGCTGACTTATAGGCGCTGGAATGCCAACGTCCGCGGACTCGATGCTTTCCCCAAGCAAGACTGGCCGGGTAACATCCCATTGCTCTATTACAGCTACCACATCATGGTTGGCCTGGGGACGTTCTTTGTCGCCGTCATGGTCGTCGCTTTGTTTCTGCTGTGGCGCGGCAGACTCTTTAACGCCAGGTGGATGCTCTGGATCCTGATGCTGGCAGCGCCTTTTCCTTATATCGCCAATACTGCCGGATGGATGACCGCCGAACTCGGCCGCCAGCCCTGGCTGGTCTATGGCCTGATGCGCACCGAAAACGGCTACTCCAAGGTCGTCTCGGCCGGTAACGGCATGTTTACTCTTTTGGGATTCATGGGCATTTACACGGTGCTTGGCATTCTGTTCCTGTTCCTGATCCGGCGGGAAATTGAGCACGGCCCTCTGGCCGGGCACGAATCCGTGTCCAATCTTCATCCGGCGGCGGAGGCAAGGTGACGGAGGCAAGGTAAATATGGCGAGCCTTTGGTTCTGGATTGTCGCAGCGATGATTGCGACCTATGTCGTGCTCGACGGATTCGATCTCGGCGCGGGCGCGATTTATTTGATTGCGGCCAAAACTAACGACGAACGGCGCCGGGTGCTGCGCGCCATCGGCCCGGTCTGGGATGGCAACGAAGTCTGGTTGCTGGCTGCCGGTGGCACGCTCTACTTTGCGTTCCCTCAACTCTACGCTTCGAGCTTCAGCGGGTTCTACCTTCCGCTGACGATTGTCTTGTGGCTGCTGATTTTGCGCGGCATCGGCATTGAATTCCGCACGCACATCGAAAGCCGGGTCTGGCAGGACTTCTTCGACGTGATCTTCAGCGTCTCCAGTATTCTGCTGGCTGTGTTTTTCGGGGCGGCACTGGGCAACGTGGTGCGCGGAGTTCCGCTGGATGCAACCGGCTATTTCTTTGAGCCGCTCTGGACCAACTTCAAACTCGGCGCGCAGACGGGCATCCTGGATTGGTACACGGTACTCACCGGCGTGATGGCTCTGGTAACCCTGGCCGCGCACGGTTCTTACTACGTCGCTCTCAAGACCGACGAGGACCTCGGCCGCCGCGCCCGCGGTTTCGCCTTGCTCTGCTGGCCCGTGCAGTTTTTTCTGACCTTCAGTGCGCTGGTTGCGACTTATTTCATCCGGCCCGAAATCATGGCGAACTACGCGAAGCACCCGATCGGGGTGCTGGTTCCGATCGTCGTTGTCGCCAGCCTGGCGGTGATGCTCTGGGCCAATCCCAAGGGCAAAGAGAAACTCGCGTTCGTGGCCTCCAGCCTGTATATCACCTTAATGCTGGTGGGTGCGGCGTTTGCGCTCTATCCCGTCGTACTGCCTGCCCGCGACCATCAATACGACCTCACCATCTACAACACCGCCGCCGGCAGTCACGGACTGAACGTCGGCTTGGTTTGGTGGACGTTCGGCGCGGTGCTCGCGGTCGCCTATTTTGTCTTCGTTTACCGCATGTTTCGCGGCAAGGTGCAGTTGGGGGAAGGGCACTATTAGAGAGGTCAGAGGTCAGAGGTCAGATTGCAGAGTTCGCAGAAACTCCGCCGCGAACGGCACTGTGGGTCCTAGAGCTCTACCTCTGCAATCTGACCTCTGACCTCTGCAATCCTCTGTCCTCTCCTCCCGTATAATCGGAACATGAGCGCTCATTCCCATCATCCCGGCCAGCAACAGCCCACTCCGCAACCTTTACCTGGCGTCAACGCCATCATCGCCGTCGGTTCCGGCAAGGGCGGAGTCGGCAAGACCACGCTCTCGGTCAATTTGGCAATCGCCCTCAGTAAGATGGGCCACAAAGTGGGATTGCTCGACGGCGACGTCTACGGGCCGAACGTCCCGCTCATGCTCGGCACCAACGAGCAACCCAAGGTGATAGGCGAAAGCCAGTTTGCGCCCATCAACTCGCATGGGCTCAAGGTCATCTCGGTCGGCTTCCTCAATCCTGGAGACAAGCCGCTCATCTGGCGCGGCCCAATGCTGCATTCGATCATCAAGCAGTTCTTGGGATCGGTGCAGTGGGGATTGCTCGACTATCTGGTCATCGACCTTCCTCCGGGAACCGGCGACGTGGCGCTCTCGCTGATTCAGACTGTTCCGTTGACCGGCGCCATCGTGGTCTCTACACCCTCCGACGTTGCGCTGCAGGATGCGCGCAAGGCCATCGAGATGTTCCGCCAGATGAAGGTGGACATCGTGGGCATGGTCGAAAACATGAGTTACTTCGTGTGCCCGCACTGCCAGCACGAAATCGACATCTTCTCGCGCGGCGGCGCGGAAAAGACGGCGAAACAGTTCGACATCGCCTTCCTCGGAAGCGTCGAACTCGATCCCGAGATTCGCAAGTCGGGCGACGGGGGCTCTCCGTCCGTGCTTCAGGGAGAGGACTCGCCCCATGCGAAGTCGCTTTTCGCGTTTGCCCGCAATGTGGCGGCGCGGGTGGAGGAGATCAAAGCCGGGAGTTCGGAAAGCGTGATTCAAATTCAGTAGGGCGCAGTAGGCCGACGACAAGCATGTGGACCGTCGGCTGCGCTGAATCGCGCCCTATTTGAACTGCAAATGCAACTGGTAGAGGCTGCATTGGGTGGTGCGGCTAGCGGCGTTGAACGTGACGATGCGAACCACGTGATCGCCGTTCGCTCCGGTGGGGAGCCCCTGCCAACCGCTCGTGTAGATCCCGTAGGGCGCTGTCACCGGTACAGTGCCCGACAGTGCAAACCAGTTCGTTCCGTCGGGTGTGTATTCTGCCCAAGCATAACTTCCGCTCGGCAAGGGGTACATTCCAAGCGTGAGCACAAGGCGGACTGAGGTTGCGCTCAACATGTCGATCTGATTGCGATAGAGTGAACTTCCGACTTCGCTCGTACCTGCAGCCGCGCTGAACGAGCCCCAACCAGAGAAGTTATAGTCAGAGGGGGCGGCTAATGTTCCTGGCGATCCTTGTGGGCCCTGGGCTCCGGCCGGACCTGCACGTCCCGCTGCGCCGGTGAGTCCTGGCGCGCCTTGCGCCCCGGTCGTACCTGCAGGTCCCACTGCGCCGGCGAACCCTTGTGCGCCCTGTGCCCCGGTCGGACCTGACGGTCCCGCTGCGCCGGTGAGCCCTCGCAGCCCTTGAATTCCTTGGGCTCCGGCTGCTCCGGCTGGTCCGGCTGCGCCTTGCGGCCCTTGCGAGTCCCACCAGCGAGTGATAGCTATTTCCGTTGTCTGATTCCAGAAGCATGCCGCTGGCGATGGATAGGGTGTATTGCCCCACAGCCGGCGCCGGCACAGCGAGTCCAAGATCAACTAAAGTAATAGCAGATTGCGCCGTATTTCCCGACTGCGGCTGCACCGTTAGCGGTCCACTGCAATTCGTTCCTGGATTGCCAGTGGTGCACTGTGACCATGAGATTCCAGACAGCAGGGTCAGCAAGCCGATCAATACAAAGTTGTTTCATTTCGTCTCCCGAGCTCTAGGGAATCACCGCGGCAGTTTGGCTACTGTAGCCGCTTTCGTTGTTGCCGTTAACTGCGGTGGTGACGTAGTAGAGCGTCTGATTATGAGTTATTTTTACATCGTTATAAGTTGTGCCGACGATCCCCGAAGCCACTTTTGCATATGGCCCACCTGACGTAGTCGCCGCGGTAGATGTTATAACTCGTCGCGTTCTGACTGGCGCTCCAGGTTAGAGTGACGGAATGTCCAGTGACGGTAACTACACTCTTGCCGCTAAGTTTTACATTGCCTTGAAGTCCCTGTGCAAAGCTGAAACTCAGACAGCCCAGAACCATGCAGGTTGTGAATAGTCGTTTCATTGGCTCCACGCTCATTTCGGCTTGCTGAGGGTCAAATTCTTGCGCCGGGCGATGCCTAGACACAAATCCTGCGAGCCGCCAAGGCAAGAAGTCTCTGCTGAGGTCCGGTGCAGTTCAGTTGTCGGCTTGGCACTACGAAACAGCGGTTCGAGTAACCGCCGTGGGGGAGTGTCACCGTTTACTTTCCGGCGGACTTACTTAACATCTGGATGCCGGATGACGCGTGGCGATGAGGTCAATTTCGCAGAAAGCGCGTATCGAAGTAAGTGACCGCGGTACGGAAAAGTCGTGATGAATGCACTGGTGAGTAATTTGCGTGATTAAATCCGTATCTGTATCCCGAAGGCCAGACCTTTTCGCACCGATCCTAAATTGAACAAACTTGTTCCTTTTTGGGAATTCATGCTCTTGGCAGCTGCCCAATTGGTATTCAAGAAGAAGCATAAGAACTCCGATAAGCATGTAAGGGGTAACCATGCTCAGAGCGGAGTCAATTCTCATAATTGTAACCCTCTGCCTAAGTGCTATGTGCTCTGCCGCCGACCTGAAAGACCATCTTGTTGCAGTTCAGCATGCAACCGCTAAGTTTTCGCTTCCGCCCCAAATCCAGCAGGTACAAGGCAGTGGTATTTGCATCAACCAGAGCTGTTCCGTCGTGGCCACGGCCTACCACATCCAAATGATGGTAGGCCGAGCGAACTTGAGAGTCGGCAATCACCACACCGAAAAAGTATTATCGCTGGCCAACGAAAGCGACACAGACAAGTCCGGCGTAACCGTTGGAGAGAGAACCTTGTCTTACAACGTAGCGAACGATGTGTCATTCATCTATACGAAGAAATCGACTGCTCACAAGTCGGGCGTCCCGTTCTTCGTCGGTACCGGAGACCGCCGTCCGCCATTGGCTGAAGAAGGGCGATGCCGGCGTCTCGGAAGACGAGGCGCAACGCGGACTTCAGACCGCCGCGGCGGGCTGTTTCGGGGTCCTCGCCAGCGGCAACCCTCGCCGGGCCGAGACGGCGCGGGCCGCGCTCCGCAAGCGTCTGAGGCGGCGTTATGCTCGCTAATGCGCGCGTTGATATTGCCAATGCGAATGCGCTCATTGACACGGGCGCGATTCTCGCGCTGCTCGACCGCAGCGATCGCTGGCACGACGCCTGCGTGGACGCATTCCGTCAACTGCGACTGCCGCTGCTGACCTCCGAGGCGGTGCTTACGGAAGTTTTCCACTTGGTTGGAGATACTCGCACCGCGATGGAAGCCGCATGGAAATTCGTCCGTTCGGGAGCGCTCGTTCTGGGCACCATCGAAGATGCGGAACTGACGCACCTGCATGGCTTGATGTCGCGCTATTGGGACTGCCCCATGGATTTTGCCGACGCCACACTCGTGTATCTAGCGAAGCGCGAATCTCTTTCCAGAAAGTAACAGTTGCCGGCTACTACAAAGACAAGTTCGAGACGAAAGAAGCGTGCATACTTGGCGCCAACGTGCCATTAGTAATAGGAGAGGCCCAACTGAAAGAAAATTTGATTCTGGACGTTCATCTGAAGCCGGGGACCAGCGGTAGCGCAGTGCTTGATGAGCGAGGAAACCTGCTAGGAATGATTGTACTTTCCGGTGTATTAAAAAGCAGCGGCGGGGACTTGACAACGTCCATCGCTCTTCCCGTTAGAACTATTGCAAGAGCGTTAGTGAAGTTAGACCCAGCTTCTAGGCGGCGTAATCTTCAAGGAGATACCAGAAGAAGAACCGATGAAAGTGCAAACCTCTGCGGCGCTCTACCAAGAAAGCGACGTACCGGAGGACGCTTCGCCAGTAATACCTGAACTATCGGCAGTGTCCAGCGAAGTGTCCGATCCTGTAGGTAAGTTGCGCGCCAAGGCGGAAGCTGCGTCCGCACTAATGGTCAACTTTGTTACCAGGCAATGCCTGGTGCAAGGGACTCAGAAGTCCATATGCCATGAGTTGTCTATCGTTGACGGTCAACAGAGCTTTCGCGAGATGAATAAGAATGGGAAGCTTGGCCAGCCAAGGGATTCCTTCCCTATACAGAGGCACGGTGTGTGGACGCAGACCGACTGGACGGACACGCTGGGGGAAATAGCAGATAATCTTTGGATATTCCGAGGCTCCGTGGACGACCGTTATCTGTTCACTTTTAAGTCGGTTGCCGAAGACAATCGCTGCTACTTCGAAGAGTATTCAGAACGGATTCCGCTCTTCGGCGGGGGTCAGCCGAGCTGGAAAGGTTCGGTCGTCTGCTTTGAGCAGGTTGTAACCGACAAGGAGTTCAACGTATTGTCCGTATTCACTGAAATGCTTCCCCCTGAGGGCTGCCTAACCCAGATGATCCAGACGGCTATCTACTACGACTGGGTCAAACTGGATGGGCTAGAGTCGCCGATTCGGTTGCCGGTTAGGGAAAGGATTACTGCCGAACAGCTTGGGCAGAAGAGCTTGTCGTATGCTAGTGTGTCGTGGAGCGACTACCAGAAGTTCAGGGCTGAGCACAAAATAAAGTTTTGAAGAATCAGCAACACTTTGGCGGTCTGTGGGCTACGACCACTGTATCTGCGATTGATCCGAGACCTTACATGCCGGGAAGCGGATTCCGCGAAACTAAGCTTTGGGGCCGTTTTACACCCTATCCCCGCGCCTCCTTGACACCCTCGCCAGCGCTCCCTAGAATTCCCTTAGGCGTGGTGGAATCCTAATCTAAGCCACTGCATCTAAAGAATTTAGAGGGGCGGGTTCGGCTCCTCGCTCAGGTTGATATGCCAGTAGGGCCAGCGGGCGGACGGGAACGGGAAATCCTGACTGCCATTGTCGAGACATTTATTGCCAGCGGAGAGCCGGTGGGGTCGCGCACGCTTGCGCGCTCCAGCCGCGAAGGTCTGAGTGCGGCTACGATTCGCAACGTGATGGCCGACCTGGCCGATGCTGGATTTCTGGAGCAGCCGCACGCTTCGGCGGGGCGCGTTCCTACGGCGGAGGCTTATCGCTATTATGTCGAGCAACTTAGTGGCGAGGCTCATCTTTCGCACGAGAATCAGAGCATTATCCAGGACACGTTGACCGGGGTCACGGACGTGGAGGAGTTCATGGCGCGCACTTCGCATGTGCTTGCCCTGATCTCGCACGGCGTTGGAGTTGGGGTCACCGCGGCGGCCAGCGGACCGCGCAACGCGCTGGAGCACGTTTACTTCTCGCGCCTGGGCGATCAGAAGGTGCTGGCGGTCGTGGTTACGCGCTCGGGGGTGGTGCGCGACCGTGTGCTGCGGCTTGATATTCCGCAAGCGGATCTCGATTTGGCGGCACGCTACATCAATGAAAATTTTCGCGGCTGGACGATGGGCGACATGCGCGCCGAGTTGGCCCGCCGTCTGGAACAGGAACGCAGTGAGTATGACCGGCTGATGAAGTCGATCGAGCAGCTCTACCAGCAGGGCGCGCTGGCTTCGAACGAGGGCACGCAGGCGGTGTTCGTGGAAGGAGCGGCGAACCTGGTAACACTGGTCACGAGCAATGTGACCGGGCAGGAAGATCGGCAGCACCTGCAGGATATGCTGCGGACGCTTGAGGAAAAGGAGAAAGTTGTGAAGCTGCTCGGCGCTTATCTCGACACGCGGCAGGAAGCGGTGCGCGTGGTGATCGGGCTGGACGAGGCGCTGCCGGCTTCGAATTTGCAGAATTTTGTCCTCATTGGCGCTCCCGCCCGCGTGGGCGGCGAGGTGATGGGGTCGCTGGCCGTGATTGGACCTACGCGGCTGGATTATCAACACACCATGTCGGCCGTGTCGTACATCGCACGGCTTTTCGACAAACTTTTGAACGAATCGGAGTAATCGAGCAGTATGCGTAAGGGAAACGGAAAAACCGACGGGGAACTCGATCTGGAGCGCGAACTTCCGGCTGCGGAGGGCGGAGAAGAAGCTGCGCCTGGCTCGACTGCGGCCAAGCCAGTGGAGATCATTGGACCAGGAACGGCAGCATCGGAAACGGAAAAGCTCAAGGCCGAGCGCGACGCGCTGCTGGATCGTCTTGCCCGTCTGCAGGCGGAATTCGATAACGCCCGCAAGCGCGCGGCGCGTGAACAGCAGGATTTCCGCGAGTTCGCCGCGGCCGATGTCATCAAGAACTTTCTGCCCATCCTCGACAGTTTCGAGCGGGCTTTAAAGGCTGAAGGCGACTCCAGCGACTTCCGCAACGGCGTTGAGCTCATCTACCGTCAGTTTCAGGATGCGCTGCAGAAAATCGGAGTTCAGCGGATACTTTCGGCGGGGCAGCCTTTCGATCCGCGGATTCACGAGGCGGTCGAAATGGTGGATACGACCGAGGTCCCGGATCACTATGTCCTCGACGAACTGCAGCACGGCTACAAGTATAAGGACCGCCTGCTGCGTCCCGCGATGGTGCGGGTCGCTCGCAATAGCCGCGGGTAGTAGGGCCTCGGGGCTAAAGCCCTTGTCTCTATTGGCTCTGGGCGGCACGGCTGCGTCGAAAAGTCAGATGTTGACGGTCAGTCCCTAAAGGGGCGTCTGATTCGGGAGAACTTGCGGTATCGCTGAAGCGATACCCTATACGAAACCTGAGTCTGACGCAACGTGAGCCGTGGGAGACAGCTTGGATTTGCTTTGCTGATTAGCTCAACTGATTGCTTAATAAGAGTGGGGGGAGTTTCTGGCCGCCAACACAAAACGCGATTATTACGAGGTGCTCGGTGTTACCCGTGCGGCCACCGACGTTGAAATCAAGAGCGCTTACCGCAAGCTCGCGATGACGCACCATCCTGACCGCAACCCCAACAATCCTGACTCGGAAGACAAATTCAAGGAGATCACTGAAGCGTATGCCATCCTCGCCGATAGCGAGAAGCGCTCTTTGTATGACCGCTTCGGGCATGCTGGCGTGGGCGGCAGCAGCCGGAGGTTCGGCTGGATTCGATCCCGCCATCTTCCAGGATTTTGGCGACATCTTCGGCGACATCTTCGGTTTCGGCGATATGTTCGGCCAGGGCGGCCGTCGTCGCAGCCGCGCCCAGCGCGGAGCCGATCTTCGCGAAGACTTGCACCTTGAATTTGATGAAGCGGTCTTCGGCGCCGAGAAGCAAGTGAATGTCCGCCGCCATGAGACCTGCGACGGGTGCCGCGGAAACGGTGCGGCGCCCGGCAAAGCTCCAGTCACTTGCCGGTCGTGCAGTGGCCGAGGCCAGGTCCGGTATCAGCAAGGCTTTTTTAGCATCGCTCGAACCTGCCCAACCTGCCAGGGCGCGGGCAGTGTGATCACCGATCCCTGCCCGAAGTGCAAAGGCGAAGGCCGCTTGCTGCGCGAGCGCGCGGTCGAAGCCAAGGTCCCGGCGGGAGTGGAGGACGGCACGCGAATTCGTTTCAACGGCCTGGGCGAGGCGGGCGCGTTCGGCGGGCCAGCCGGTGACTTGTATGTTGTCCTGCATGTCAAGGAGCACGCCTTCTTTGAGCGCGAAGGCAACGACCTGCACTGCGTGGTTCCGATTTCGTTCGCGCAAGCTGCCCTGGGCATCGAGATTATGGTTCCGACGCTGGAAGGAGAACACAAGCTGAAGATTCCCGAAGGCACGCAGTCGGGAACCTCGTTTCGCATACGGAACAAAGGCGTGCCGGTGCTTAATGGGCACGGCAAAGGCGATCTCTACGTCGAGGTGCGAATACAGACGCCCGGGAAACTGACTAAGCGCCAGCGCGAATTGCTGGCCGAACTGGGAGAACTGTCTCCGGTGGAAAACAAGCCGCAGCATCGGTCGATATTGGGACGGGTGAAGGACATGTTTGTGTAGAGCAGTTGCCAGTTGCCAGTTACCAGTTGCCAGTGATTCACTGAGACGTTCGCGGCACGGCATGGGGCCGAGTACTGCAACTGGTAGCTGGCAACTGACAACTGCTTTATGACGCGCCGCCGCTGGATCGCTGACGAGGTTGCCGGAGACACCGCTGCTTTGGTGGGCGAACATGCGGCGCATCTTGCCCGCGTCCTGCGCGCCGAAGTCGGGCAGGAGTTTGACATCGCGACTGGAGAAGAAGTTCGCCGCGGAACCATCACCACGATCTCCTATGATCGTGTTGAGTTTGCGCTCGGCACGAAGCGGTACCATGGGCGCAGTTCAAGGTCCAGCTCGTTTGACGCTCCGAAGATCACGCTGGTCCTCGCAATCTTCAAGTTCGACCGCATGGAGTGGGCGATCGAGAAGTGTACGGAGATCGGGGTCGCTCGCATCATTCCCGTGATCGCGCGCCGGAGCGATGCTCATCTGGCCGCTGCTGCCGTGAAGCGCCACGAACGCTGGCAGCGCATCGTTCGTCAGGCGGCCGAACAGTCGCGACAGATCGGCGCCGCCTGAGATTGCAGCGCCGGTCAAATTGAAAGATCTTGCTGGAGACAGGTGTTCTGGCCGCGTCGGCGCACTGCGTGTCGTTCTTGCCGAGTCGCTCGCCGAGATCGGAAGAGGAACTCGGCTGGGAGACATTTTGCAGTCCCAGTCGTCAACGCAGACCGAAGTGGCGCTTGCCGTGGGCCCCGAAGGGCGGATGGGCCGACGAGGAGCTGGCGTGGTTCTACGAAACGGGATGGGTCGCGGCCTCGCTCGGCAGCACAATCCTGCGAGCCGAAACAGCGGCGATTGTCGGCACCGCGCTCTCGCTTGAAGCGCTGCGGTGAATCCATTCGATTAGATCGAATCCTAGAAGTATGCTGCGGCCACAGTCGCAGGGCGCCGAGCTGCGCTCGGCTTGGACGGGCGAGGGCGCCCGTCCTCACACGAGCGGGATCGGCACGGCTGAAGTCATGCCCTGCCCAAAACCCGTCCGAGTCCGAGTTTTTCCGCAAGTTGTGGAGCGCTGGGCTAAGTTCGGACGCCCCCGAGCTGATTTTCCGCAGCATTGCCACAACATTCCACAACCACGCTCTGATATTCTCCGGCAAGTGGCTTCTCAAGTGACTTATCGGATCTGACTGCTTCACCTGCGAGGAAGATCGTTCCCGATGAACGCCAGCAGCAAGCCATCGGACACGTTCATGGCCCGATGCTGGTGATCGCCGGCGCCGGGACTGGGAAGACCACTGTCCTCACGCAGCGCGTGGCCAACCTTATCCGCGAAGGTCACGCCCGCCCTGACGAAATTGTTGCGCTCACCTATACCGACAATTCCGCCGCGGAGATGATGGCCCGCGTACGAGGGGAACTGAAGGGAACCGTCATCGACGGCCTGCAGGCCTGCACCTTCCATGCCTGGTGCTATGGACTGCTCCAGCGTCGCGGCGCTGGTTTTGGCGTGCTCGACGACAAGGATCTCTGGGTGTACTTGCGCCGCCGGATTCGCGATCTGCGCCTCAAACACTTTGTTCGTGCTGCGAACGTTGGCCAGTTCCTCGATAGCCTGCTCGATTTCATGCGTCGTTGCCAGGACGAACTGGTGGGCCCGGCAGAATACGCGTTCTACGTAGAGCGCCTTGAACGCGGCGAAGTTGCGCTTCCCCGCGTTGCCCGCTCGAAGAAGCAAACGGAATTGAAAGAGGTGGAGATACTGGAGCGCTGCCAGGAGATCGCTCGTGTTTTCGCCACCGTGGAAAACATGCTCCGGGAAGAAAACCTGGGCACCTTCGGCCACATGATTACCAAGGCCTATCAGTTGCTGAAGAACGATCCCGCGCTGCTCGAAGAGGAACGGAGGCGCACCCGCTTTCTGTTGGTGGATGAATTTCAGGACGCGAATTTTGCCCAGGTCGAGATCTTGTCGCTGCTCGCCGGACCGGAGGCGAACGTTTTTGCCGTGGGCGATGCGGATCAGGCGATCTACCAGTTTCGCGGCGCTTCGAGCGAAGCGTTCACGCTGTTTATGAGGAAGTTTCCCGCGGCCCGAATCGTTGTGCTGGGAAAGAATCGGCGCTCGCTCTCGCCGATCCTCGGTTGCGCTTTTGGCATTGTGAATGAGAACCCGCCGGTATTCGGAGAAGCGTTCGGACAGAACGTTCTCGCAAAAAGGAATTTCGATTTCCTACCAGCGTGCGCCCCTTGAATCACTGCGCGACGAGGAGGCGAAGCAACAAGGGCAGACCACGGCCGCGCCGCTGGTCGAAATTGTTACCTGGAGGGATAAAGAAGTCGAGGCCGCCGACCTCGCGCGCCGCATCCAGAAGAAGCGCAAGGAAAAAGATAAAGAGATAAGGATAAAGACCAGCGCTGCCGCTGGAGCGATTTTGCCGTGCTCTATCGCCAGCACAACCATCGCGACGAACTGGTTAAGGAACTTGCCGAGCGGGGCATTCCATTCTCCATCGAAGGTCTGGACGTTCTCGATACACCGGAGGTCCGCGACGCGGTGGCCTGCCTGACCGCCGCTGTGTCTCCCAACGATCCGGCCAGCCTGTTTCGCGTGGCGGCGCTGCCCCAGTTCGGCATCAACCCAATGGAGTTGCGGGCAGCGATGAGGGCGGTGCGGCGGCAGGAACTCGATCTCCGCACGGTGTTGGGAAGGCTCGCGGGCGGTCCCGCGGTGCTGGAAAGCGTGGAGAAAGTCCACCTGGAAGTGAAGAAGGACGGAGTCGCGCGCGGGCTTTACTGCGGAAGATGCGGTGAGCGTTGTGATTCGGCACTTCGATCTGCAGCGGTCGGCTTTGCTGGTCGCGTTTCTGAAGTTTGTGGAGTCATGGCACAAGAAACCGATTGCCAAAACTGGGAGCCCCTCCGAATTCCTCGAGTACCTGGATTATTTTGTGCAGGCGGGAGGTACGATTCCGCTTCCCCGCACCGAGGACGACGCGGTACAGCTTTTGACCGCGCACGCCGCCAAGGGACTTGAGTTCCAGCACGTGGCCATCATTCGCGGCTCGTCCGTTTCGTTCCCGACTCCATACCATGAGCCGCTTATTGCGTTTCCGCGGAGCTGCGCCGGGCGGCTGCGTCTTCGCCGGGTGCTGTGAATGACGACAAGACCCTGCACGAAGAAGAAGAGCGGCGCCTTTTTTACGTGGCCATGACGCGCGCCAAAGACACGCTTGCCATCTATGCGCACCAGGGCAGGGGCAAGAAGGATCCGAAGCCAACCCAGTTTCTGCGCGAGTTCATGGTTCACCCGGCTTACAAAAAGTTCTGGTCTACCCACCCGGCGGCGGCGGTGCAGGATAGGTTGTTTGCCGAGGAGGAACAGAGAATCGCGGTGCCGCAATCGACCGTGGCGGCGTGGCTGCTCATGCCGCCGTCGGCGAGCTTCGTCACCGGCCTGAGCGCGTCGGCCATCGAAATCTACGAAGAGTGCCCGCTGCGCTTCAAGCTCGAAAGGGAGTGGAACCTGCCGCGCGACGTCCCCGCATCGCTGCACTACGGGGCGGCCATGCACGGTGTACTGCGTACTTTCTACGACGCGCAACGCTACGAGCGCGCGGTCGGCGACGACGATTTGCTGGAGCAGTTCCGGGCAGCCCTGGCTTCCGTGGGCATCGCCGACCGCTATCAGTATGAGCTGTATCTGCGGCAGGGAATGGAGCAGTTGCGGCAGTTCTTCGAGTGGGCTCGCAGTGCCGAGCCGCCCGAAGTCATCGAGACCGAACGCAGATTTGAACTGCAAGTGGGCTCGGCGAAGTTGGCCGGACGCGTGGATCGCATCGATCGCACGGGCCCGGACTCGGTTGCCATCGTGGACTACAAGACGGGCAAGCCGAAGTCGCAAGAGGATGCCGACGAGAGCCTGCAACTTTCCCTGTATGCGCTCGCGGCCAGGGAGACTTGGGGAAAGCGTGCCGACTGCCTGATCTTCCACAACCTCGAAAACAACACGCCCGTGTACACCACGCGGACCGACGCCGAGTTGGAAGCGGCGAAGTTGCGCGTGCAAAAAGCGTCAGACGGAATCGCGCAGGGAAAGTTTGCCCCGAAGGTTGGGTATCAGTGCTGCGTATTGTCCCTATCGCAATCTTTGTCCCGCGACCGAGAAGATCGTTATCGGGAAGATCGTTGGCGGGAAGATCGGTGCAGCTGCGCAGAAGAAATCGGCGTCTCGCGTCAACTAGTTGGATGTCTGGTCCAGCCTGGGTCGCATTTAGGTCTTGCGGCACGAAAGCCGTGCCCGAACCATGGGACCGGCCGGGGACGCCGACGGCTCTCCACTAGCGGAGTAATCTGGAATGGAATGCCACAAAAAACTTTGGGGACGCTCATCGCGTCCCCTTTGTCGTTGCCTGTTGCAGGTGCTTAGTGCTTCTTGCTGCTCTTCTTCTTTGCTTTCTTTTTGGTTGCCATGGATCTATTCTCCCTTTCCATTCTTCATGGAATTTCGCAACGGTATTTTGTTGCAACTGATTGATGTATAGAGTCAACGCAGAACGAAGTCAAGAGAAAAATGATTGAAACGGGCGCGTGCAACGCTGTACCAAAGTCACCTGCGCGACTCGCAAGCGAAGAAAAAGTTCGCGTGACATCACAACTCACTCTCGCGTGTTCTGCCACCGCGTTGTTTTTTGCTGCGGACGTTTCAAGAACGCTTCGCTGCCATATGGCGCTATGCCTGGGCGGGGGGGCGCGGTGGCCATGGCGGTGGAGCGGTAGGATGGTCTGGAACCCGGTTGCAAGTGCAATGAGCATTTACCGGCAGTAATCGAGCTCGCTAACGTTTCGGCCCGTCGAGACCATTGGGAACTTTGCCACGCAGCGGCTCGTATGTAGAAGCGGAGGATATATGAACAGATTCTTCTGCTTCTGGGGGCACTGGCGATATCGATAGCCTGTTGGGCTCAATCGGACGCACGTCCGGAGATTCTGGTGCTCGGGACGTATCACATGTCGAACCCGGGACGCGATGTCCACAACATGCAAGCTGACGATGTCCAATCGCCGAAACGCCAGCAGGAAATCGCGCAGTTGATCGAAGTTTTGAAGAAGTTTCATCCGACCAAGATTGCGATTGAAGCCGATGTCGGGAGCCAGCGGGTGGAGCAAGAGTATTCCGACTACCTCGCAGGAAAGTATACGCTGTCGCGTAACGAGATTGACCAAATCGGATACCGGCTGGCTAAGGAGCTTGGCCATCACGCGGTCTATCCGGTCGATGAGAGCGGCGACTTCCCGTACAAACGCGTGGCCAATTACGCCAAGGCCAACGGCATGACAGAAAAGTTCGACGCGCTCGACGCGAGCGGGGACAGGCTGGCGAAGGAGCAGGACGATTTCCGGCGATCGCACTCGGTGCTCGAGATGCTCGAGTACATGAATTCCGATTCGAAGGCGGCAGAAGGCATAGCCTCGTATTACGCTTACGTGCCCTATGGAGATCCTGATGACTACGCGGGTCCGGACCTGCTGGCAGCCTGGTACCAGAGGAACATCCGCATCTATCACAATATCGTCAAGCTGATCGAATCTCCGAACGAGAGGATTCTCGTGCTCTATGGGGCCGGTCATCTCGTATGGTTGCAGCAGGACATCGCCAATGACGCGACAGTTAGGTTACGCAAGCTGGCCGACTTGACCGGGCAGCAATAAGAGGCGGTTCGGTCATTCGCGAATGATACCTGTCGAGGGCGGGCGAATTCACTGAGAACCGCGCCGGGGCGAAGCTGCCTTACTTCGCCGCGGGTTCCGGCGCCGCCGTTACCGGCAGCGTGATCGTGAACAGCGCGCCTCCATCCGGGGACGGTTGCGGCTTCGATGTTTCCTCCATGCTCGCGCAGTACGGTCTTGCAGATGCTTAGCCCCAGGCCGGTCCCTCGGCCGGGCCGCTTGGTGGTGAAGAAAGGATCAAAAATGTGCGCCAGGTTTTCGGGCGCGATTCCCGGGCCATCGTCCTGAAACACAATCCATACCGAGTCGGGCTTGCGTCCGATGCGCACGCGGATCGTGCCTTTCTCGCGGTTTTCGCGGATGGCCTGTTCTGCATTCAGCAGAAGATTCAAGAAGACCTGCATCAGTTGATTGGGATCGGCCATGATCGCGGGGATCGCCGGTTCGGGCAGAAAATCCACCGTGATGTTGCTCTTGCGCAGCGGATACGCCTGCATCTGCACGGTGCGTTGCACGAGTTCGTTTAGATTTACCTGGCTCTTTCCCGGAGCCGGCGGCCGGGCGAAGTATTGCAAGTTCTGGACGATTTCGGCGGCGCGCCTCGCCTGCTGGTGCAGAATCGCAATCTGTTTGCGGGCGCCTTCGCTGGTGTCGCCCTCCTGCAGCAGCTCGGCCATGCCCAGAATGCTGGTCAGCGGGTTGTTGAGCTCGTGGGCGAATCCGCCGATCATCTGACCCATGGCCGCTTGACGCTCGCTCTGAATAATCTGCTGCTCCAGCTTTTTCTCCATGGTCACATCGCGGACGGAGATGATCACGCCCGCCGGTTTGCCCTCGGCATCCAGCAGAGGACTGGCCATGCCCAGCATGGTGCGCCAGCTGCCGTCGCGGTGCCGGGAGCCGTACTCGCATGAGGTCAGCGAACTCTCACCGGTCGCGACGGTGCGGTAGAGTGCGGCCAGTTCCGGGGGAGCATTCTCCGTCTCCGCGACGTTCTTGCCCATGAGATGTTCCGGTCCGTAGCCGAGGAGTTCGCCGATGCGCGCGCTCACGAAGGTGTACTGCCCCTTCAGATCGAGCACCAGAATCAGATCCGGAAAACTTTCCAGCAGGTGCCGGCGGAACTCTTCCTGCCTCCGCACCTGTTGTTCCAGCGCGCGCTTCTCGGTAACGTCTACCAGCGTGCCCTGGTAACGGACAATCCGTCCTGCTTCCATCACGCCGCTCGAGGTATCCACGCACACCGCGACTCCGCCATCTTTTCTTCGCAGTCGAAGCTCGCGAGTGCGGGTGCGTCCGCTCTGGCTTCCCCCGTGTCCCAGCACCGGATCGCCCGCGTCAACATTCAGCTGTTCTGGCGGCAGGTTCAACAAATCTTCTTTGCTGTCGTATCCCAAAATGGAAACGAGGGCCGGGTTTACCTCGAGCAGCTTGCCTTCCGGATTGCTGATGTACACGCCTTCCTGCAGAGATTCGAAGAGCTGCGTGAAGCGCTGTTCCTTCTCGCGATGTTCGGTGATGTCGCGGGCCAGCACACTCGCCCCGGTCACCTCGCCGCCCTTGACGATGGCATTGACCACGCAGTCGAAGTAAAGCCGCCGGGAATCGTTCTTAAGGCGGACCTCGACCACTCCCGACCAGTTCCGCTTCTCCAGAAACCGTTCCAGCCCTCCGGTCGCCTCCGCATGCAGCGGCGCGCCCAGGAATTCCTCAAGCTTGTGACCAATCAGCTCGGAGTAAGGAACGCCGAGAATTTCCGTGATTCGCCGGTTTACGGTGCGCAGGGTTCCATCGAGTGAGATGGCGAGCGCCACGTCATCCAGAGAATCGATCAGCTCCTTGAAGTTGCGCTGCGAGCGCATAATCAATTGGCCCAACTGATCGAGTTGCTCTTCGGAGGGTGTGACTCCCGCCTGATTCTGAAAGCCCTTTAGAATCTGCTTGAGCTCCGCAACCTCGCGTTTGCGCCCGAAAGCATAGGTGGCAAACAAGACGGCGAGCAGCGAAGAGTCCGGCGGGAATTGCCCACAGCCGGTAAGGAAGGTCTTTCAGTTGTTCCCACGACAACGCCGCCACCGCCGCCGCAAACAAAACGAGCAGGCCAAGCGCCCATCGCCACAACTGGCTCTCTTCGCGTTCCAGCCGGTTTGACGCCGAACCGGGCCGTGCTGAAGCGGGATCTTCGTCGAGCATCGAGGCACTCCCCTTGTGCAACCCGTCAGATTGCCCCTAGCCTAGCACCGAAAGCGGCCCTTCACGACATAACGTTCCGTCATGTTCCATCACGGTAACCGGGTGATGCCCATCACAGCGGAGTGGCTTTGCGCTGACTATGATGTCGGCAAGGATCTCCCATCCGCGCTGTCCTCTTCGTGTGCTCACTGGTGTCCCCTATGCTCTATAAAACCCTGAGTGCCGCCGTTTACGGCATTGACGCCAACATCATCGAAGTGGAAGTGGATGTCTCGGGCGTCAAAATGAATGAAGACCACTTTCACACTGTCGGCCTGCCCGATGCTGCCGTCCGCGAAAGCCGCGACCGGGTCCGCTCGGCGCTGAAAAACTGCGGCTATGACATCCCTCCCACCCAGATCACCATCAATCTGGCGCCGGCCGACATCCGCAAGGAAGGTTCCGGCTTCGATCTGCCCATGGCGCTCGGCATCCTGGGCGCATACGGCGGGCTGAATAAGAAGGAGGTCCCCGACGCGCTGTTTGTCGGCGAGCTTTCTCTGGACGGAAGAGTGCGCGGAGTGCGTGGCGCTTTGCCGATCGCGATCGAGGCTCGCCGGACGAAAGTAAAACGCCTGGTCGTGCCCGAAGTCAACGCTCGCGAAGCTGCCATGGTCGGTGACGTTGAGGTTTACCCGGTTAAATCGCTGCTGGAGGTCATTCATCTCATTAATTCCGGCAACGGCGTCTCCCGCTTGCAGGTCGACACCGATCAACTGCTCTGCCAAGCGCAGCACTTTCCGGTGGATTTCAAAGACGTTCGCGGCCAGCAAACCGCCAAGCGCGCCCTTGAAGTCGCCTGCGCCGGCGGTCACAACATTCTGATGATCGGGCCTCCAGGATCTGGAAAAACCATGCTGGCGAAACGCATGCCGACGATCTTGCCGCCCTTTACTTTCGAAGAAGCCCTGGAGACCACCAAGATTCACAGTGTCGCTGGTGTGCTCGATGCGCACGCCGGACTCGTCGGGCTGCGACCTTTCCGCGCGCCTCACCACACCATCTCCGATGCTGGCCTGATCGGCGGCGGGGCGATCCCGCGGCCGGGCGAGGTTTCGCTCGCTCACAATGGGGTGTTGTTCCTCGACGAATTTCCCGAATTCCCGCGCAACGTTCTTGACGTGATGCGCCAGCCGCTCGAAGACGGTACTGTCTGCATCGCGCGGGCCGCCATGTCGCTGACTTTCCCCGCGCGCTTCATGCTCGCCGCCGCCATGAACCCCTGTCCTTGCGGATTTCACAACGACCGCACCCGCGAATGCCACTGCACGCCGCCCATGATCCAGCGCTACATTTCTAAAATCTCGGGGCCGCTGCTCGACCGCATCGACATTCACATTGACGTTCCGGCGGTGAACTACAAAGAATTGCGCAGCACGAAGGAGGCGGAGAGTTCAGCGAGTATCCTGGAGCGCGTGATCCGCGCCCGGGACGTGCAGTTAAAGCGATTTTCTGTCGGAACGCCAAAAAGTCTATTGCAACGCCCAAATGCCAACGCAGCTCATTCGCAAATTCTGCGAACTCTCCGCCGATTGCGAGCGCCTGCTGGAACGCGCCATGGCGCAGCAAGGGCTGAGCGCCCGCGCCCATGACCGCATTCTGAAAGTCGCACGCACGATTGCCGACCTGGATGGGATTCCGCAACTTGAACCGAAACACATCGCCGAGGCGATTCAGTATCGGACGCTGGATCGGACGTATTGGGCGTGAGGTTCGGTGATAGGGACGAGCGTCGGATGAGCGTCAGCCGTCGCTTATTAATTTAAGATGCGTGCGAGGATGTCAAAATCAGGCTGAGGCAAGCTCCTTTGCGCCCGGGCCGGGAACGGTCTGATTCTTGGCAGCCTGTTTTTCTGGGCCTTCCACAGATCGTAATTGAGCTGCATCTTCAGCCAAGACTCGGGAGACGTGTACGGCATCGCCTTGGCGAGCCGTACGCTCATCACCGCGGAAATGCCGGCGCGGCCGTTGAGTATCCGGGAGAGATTCGGCCGCGTCACCCCAAGGCGCTTGGCCGCCTCCTTCACCGTCATGTCGCCCAGGTAATCCTTCAAAACTTCGCCGGGATGGGATGGATGGAAAAGCATACTTAGCTCCTAGTGGTAGTCCTTGTAATCGACGAGAATCGCGTCCTCGCCCTCGAACGCAAACGTGAGCCGCCAGTTCCCGCTTACCCGCACCGCCCAGTGCCCCTCCAGATTGCCCTTGAGCGGGTGCAGGGCGTAGCCGGGCGCATTCATGTTGGCCGGGCAGGTGGCCGCATCCAAAGCAGACAGGATCCTTCTGAGCCGGATTGCGAGTTCTGGCTGAATGCCAGCCTTCGAGCCGGTTTCGGCAAACGCTTAAGGCCTTACCGATAGCTCCGCATGTGTAAATGTACTTCCATAATGATCTATCTTGGGCGGAGCATGAGCGGTTCGGGCAGGTGATCGAAAGTCGGGTCGAAGAGACTCTATGCCCGATCACCCATGCCGAACCGGTCGTCTCAGTCGGCGGCCGCTCCGCTCGTTGGCCTGTTCGTCGTCGGTGGGTCCGTCGTCGGTGGGTTTGTTTTTCTCCGCCTGCTGCAGGCGCAGCGCGCGGTTCGAGGGCAAGCCGGCATCGCGGATCTTGTACAGCAGGGCGCGATAGCTGATGCCCAGCGTGCGGGCTGCTTGCTTGCGATTCCAGTGGTGCTGTTGCAGCACCTTGAGGATGACCTTGCGCTCCAGTTCGTGCACGCACTGGCGGGTAAGCTTCTTCAGAGAAATCGGCCCGTCCAGCGAGAACTCGGGATTGAAAAAGTCCGGCTCGCGTGCCACCAGGTCGTTGGTGATCACTTCCTCATGGCCCAGAATCACGTAGCGCTTGATCAGGTTTTCCAGTTCGCGAATATTTCCCGGCCAGTGATATTTCTGCAGCACCGCCAGCACTTCATTCGAGAGCGGCCGCGCCCGGCAGTTGAACTTGCGGTTGTAGTATTCGAGGAAGTAGCTGCACAGATCTTCAATGTCGCCGCGGCGTTCCCTTAGCGCCGGCATGCGCAGATTCACCACGTTGATGCGGTAGTAAAGATCCTGGCGGAAAGCCCCCGATTCGATCTCCGCTTCCAGGTGGCGGTTGGTCGCGCAGACCACTCGCACCTCGACCTTCTTGTCTTCCTGGGCGCCGATGCGGCAGAACTGCCCATCCTGCAAAAGCTGCAAAAGCTTCGATTGCAAGGATGGGTCAAGCTCGGAAATTTCATCTAGAAACAAGGTGCCGCGGTGGGCCAGTTCGACCCGTCCTGGCTTCGACCCAACCGCGCCCGTGAAGGCTCCTCTTTCGTAGCCGAACAGTTCGCTTTCCAGCAGTGTCCCGGGAATTGCCGGGCAGTTCACCTTTACATACGGCCCCATTTTCCACGGAGACAGCCCATGGATGAGCCGGGCAATGATGTCTTTTCCGGTGCCGCTCTCGCCGGTGATCAGGACGGGAACGTTGGCGGCGGCTACTTTGCCCAGCCGCGAACGAACCGCTTGCATGACCTCGGAGTGGCCAAAAATGATGTTGTCAGGGGGAATCTCGCCGAGCGATTGTGCCAGCGAACTTACCGAAAGTGTCGTCATAAGACCAAATGCCCCCAGTGCGGCGAGTGTTCAATCCGCATGCACTAAAAGTGCATCCCAAGCACCAAACAGGGGAAGAGCGCCGAGCGAGCTAGAACCTTTCTGGTAAACGCTCAACTTATGAATGGCTTAGAGTGATGATATCGCGGAAGCGCAGGACACGGGCATGGCACCAAAGTGCCATTCTGAGACAGAGTTGAGGTAGGAAAAATAGTTCACACCGCAGAACCAGCTTTTCTCAACTTCCCGGAAACACGCCGCCGCGTCGGTGCTCAGATGGCGGGCGAACTTCAGGCCTAGAAGATGGTAGTCATCGAGATGCGCAATCCACACCGCCTTCGCTTGCATAATCCGCGAAGAGGTCTTGAAACCCGTTGACAGGTCCGATTGGAGCGCTTGGAATCTCCAGTGAAATCAGTGCCGATTGCGGCAAAGAACGGCGAACTACCACCAAAGCACCCCCAGGAGAGATGTTAATGGCCGTGGCAAACTCCAGGGAATCCTTGCCGCTTCCGTCGCGAGTGCGGACAAAAACCGGAATGGCGAGCTGCAACCGTGCCCACTTGCGTTCTTTCTTCTTCAATAAGGTACTAGACACGTGTCTGCGCCACCATAAAAGAGGTATAAACACCCCAAGACCGCATCTTAGGGGCCAAACCTCCGAGAGAAGCCGAGCCTGCCTGGAATCACCCCAAACCGCGCCACCGACACGGAGATTGCCGAAGCGGCTTCCGGTCCATCGAATTCATGAATTGACTGTTGGTCATGTCAAAAAGTGCAACGTTTTTCGCTTCGGTGCCTGATTTGGGGCCGTTTCCAATTGACAGTCTGGAGCACCTGACATAGGATCAGAACATCCCCCTTACTCTGAGGTAGCAGGCTCCCCTCCCCAAATACTGTTTACTTGGTTATCCATGGCTTCGACGCCCGACAAAAGCCCAGCGGTTTCCGCGACCGGCAGTGGTCCCAAAAGATAGCCTGCCGTCAACCGCCACGGCGCGGGCTTCGGCGCCCAGCTCTGCGGACGACGCGGCACGCGAGCTCGAACAATTGCGCGATCGTTTCCGCAAGACTGCGAACGCCCTGGCCTCTGCCGCCCACGACCTCAAGACGCCCCTGGCGATCCTCAACGGTTACATCGAACTGCTGCAGAGCCAGAAACTCGGACCGCTCAATGACCGCCAGCGTGAAGTGATGGGCGACATGTTTTCCAGCGGACAGCGCTTGCAGCAATTCATTCAGGACTTCCTGACCTTCAGCGTGCTCGAAACCGGCGAACTGCGCATGCAGTACGTGGAAGGTGACATGAACGCCTGCCTCTCGGAAGTTTGCCGGCTTTGGTCGAGCCGGTTTCAGGAGCGCGGTCTCGCCTTGTATTTCCTGGCCAATGACAAACTGACGCCATTTCCATTCGATGCGCCCAAGATCCAGCGCGTGATTTCTAATCTTCTGGAGAACGCCTGCAAGTACACTCCGCAGGGTGGCACCGTCTGGCTGCACGCCGAGCCTCACATGTGGGAGCGTCGCGGCGTGAGTAAGTCCGCCGCCAATGGAGACCGCCGCCGCCAGTCGACGAACGTGCCGAACGCGGTCAAAGTCAGCGTTGCCGATACCGGCCCGGGAATTCGGCCGGAGTTTCACCTGGAAATCTTCGATGATTTCTTCCGTCTGCCGGGCAGCGAATCGGCCGAGGGCATGGGCCTTGGACTCGCCATTTCCCGCCGCCTTCTCCAGGCAATGGGCGGCAAGATCTGGGTGGAAAGCGAACCGGGCGCAGGCTGCAAGTTTTCCTTTCTTATTCCCCTGAAACCAATTCTGAGCGGTCCGCCACGAGGAGCGAAATGAGCGAAGGCGCCAACATCCTGCTGGTGGATGACGAACCGGGAATGTTGCGCTACATCCGCACGCTGCTGGAAGTGGATGAGCACAAGGTTCAAACCGCCAGCACCGGCGAAGAAGCGGTCGAGCGCGTCCAGAAAGGACTGCAGCCCGACCTGGTGCTGCTCGATCTCCTCATGCCCGGCATCGACGGGCTGCAGACTCTCGAACAACTCCGCCATCTCAAGCCCGGATTGAAAGTCGTCATGCTCTCCTGCGTGAATGACACGCGCAAAGTCGTGCAGGCCATGCGCCTGGGCGCGATCGATTATCTGACCAAGCCGTTCCAGAAAGCCGAACTCGACGCGGTCATTGCGCAGTGCGTCGGCACGGCCAAGGGTGAGAGCTATGCGGGCGAGATCGAAGAACTTTGCGACGACGTGTTCTTCGTCGCTGCCAGCCCGGCGATGAAGAAGATTCGCTCGCAGGCCGCACTCGTCGCCAACGTCGAAATCCCGGTGCTCCTGCTCGGTGAAAGCGGTACCGGCAAGGAAGTGCTGGCCCGCCTGATCCACAAACTTTCCCCGCGCGCCCACCGCACCTTCCTCAAAGTGAACTGTGCGGCGGTGCCCGCCGACTTGCTGGAAAGCGAACTGTTCGGCTACGAAGCGGGAGCCTTCACCGGCGCCACGCACGCCAAGCCGGGCAAGTTCGAACTGTGCAACAAGGGCACCATCCTGCTCGACGAAATCGGCGAAATGCCGCCGGGGCTGCAGGCCAAGCTGCTGCACGTCCTCCAGGACCAGCAGTTCTCCCGCCTCGGCAGCCGCACCGTGGTCAAAGTCGACGTTCGCATCCTGGCCGCCACCAACATCAACATTCCAGAAGCGCTCGCCACCAAGCGTCTGCGTGAGGATCTCTATTACCGCCTGAACGCTTTCACCCTGTTGCTGCCTCCGCTGCGCGACCGCAAGGAAGAAATTCCGATCCTGCTGAAGCATTTCATGTCGCGCATGTCGGAGTCCTACGCGCGTTCCCCGTTGCCACTTTCGCCCGCGTTGATGGAGGCATGCATGCGGCATTCCTGGCCGGGCAACCTGCGCGAACTGAGCAACTTCATCAAGCGCTACCTGGTTCTGGGAGACGAAACGCTGGCGGCATCCGAGTTGCAGCCCCGGCCCGATGGCGGTGGAGGATTGCACGCCCACGCCGTGGGCAGAACCGCAGTCGCGGGCGCTGAATCCGGCGGCGGCCTGAAGTCGCTGTCGCGCAACGCCAAAGATGAAGCGGAGGCCGAAGCCATCGCCCGCGCCCTGGAAGAGACGAACTGGAATCGCAAACAAGCCGCGGCGCTGCTGAAGATCAGCTATAAAGCTTTGCTCTATAAAATCCGCCAGTACGGGATAGCGCAAAACCGCAGCACGCACCGGCTCTCCGCCGGCGCATAGAATCAGTTGCCAGTATCCAGTTGCCAGTTTAGGATTCGCGATGCGAGCTCATCGCTTCGCATTGTTTCGCCAGAATCTGGAACTGGCTACTGGCACTGTTTTTGGTGCGGATAAGAGGACTCGAACCTCCACGACCTTGCGATCACTAGGACCTGAACCTAGCGCGTCTGCCAGTTCCGCCATATCCGCATAAAGAGAAAAAATCGGCAGGCGCTTTTCAAGGGCGACTACACTAATATCTACTGGCTGGCGTCTGGCTGTCAAACGAGCGTAACGTCATAAAATTCGCCGTGCTTCGTCATTTGCAAGGCGCCAAGCCGCCCTCAACCATGGGAAATGCTTCCGACAAAATCCCCGCAGAACTGGCAAGGGAACTGCGCGCACTGGCGCACGATCTCAGCAATGCGCTCGAAACCATCGTGCAAGCCACGTACCTGATTTCGCAGGCAGGGCCGCCCGAGAATTCACGCCGCTGGGTCGAACTGATCGATCAGGCCTCGCAGGAAGCGGTAAAAATCAATCAAAAGCTGCGCCAGCTCTTGCGCTCGCAAAGTTAGCAGGTTTTATCTAATTGTCATCCGACGAAGCGAGGGATCTGCATTTTGCCGCGAACTCAGATCTCTCGCTCGGTCGGGATGGCAAAAGCTCGGCGAATCCGCGTCTCAACGAGCGGAGACTCACTTTCGCCACGCCGCTAGCCCAGCTTCGCGTCCATCGTAATCTTCGCATTCAGCACCTTCGATACCGGGCAGCCCGCTTTTGCGTTTTGCGCCGCCGTGCTGAAGGCTTCCGCGCTCGCGCCCGGCACCTTCGCGACCACATCCAGATGCACGGCCGTGATGGCCCAGCCCGCGTCGAGTTTCTCCATGGTGAGGGTAGCTGCCGTGTTGATGCTCTCCGGCGTGAGGTTCGCGCCTCCCAGTTGCGCCGACAGCGCCATCGAAAAGCATGCCGCATGCGCCGCCGCAATCAGCTCTTCCGGATTCGTCCCCGGATTGTTTTCAAACCGCGTGGCAAACGAATACGGCGTATTCGAAAGAACGCCGCTGGTGGACGAAACCGTCCCCTTCCCGTCCTTAAGACCGCCCTTCCACACTGCACTCGCTTTGCGTTGCATTTCAATCTCCCGAGGTGAGGATTAAACGAAGTCGTACCTATTGTAGAAGCTGGAAGGAATTCGCGTTGACGCCACGGTCGTGGAACAGCCCGACGAGTTCTATAATCTCGCTCATGTCATTTCTCCGGTTCCTCATGCTGTTGTCGCTCGTGGTCTGGCTTGGCGGCCTGATCTTTCTCGCGTTCGTCGAAGCGCCCACCGCTTTTTCACCCGGACTTCTCCCGACCCGCCACATGGCGGGATCGATCGTAGGCCACTCGCTCGATTTACTGCACTACATGGCCATCGTTTCCGGAATTGTTTTTCTGATCGCGTCCATGCTCTACAGCCGGATGGCCACGGGAGATGCGCGACCGCTGGCGGCGCGGCACCTTTTGATCGTGCTGATGCTGCTGCTGACCGTGATCTCGCAATTCGCCATTTCCCCGAAAATGCACGCTCTTCGCGCCGAGGTTGGAGTGATCGATAACGTGCCTCTGGACAATCCGCTGCGCAGGGAATTCGACCGTCTGCATGTTTGGTCGGAGAAGTTCGAGGAGGCGGTGCTTTTGCTGGGGTTGGTTGCGTTGTACACGACCGCGCAAGCGTTCCAGTGAGCGGGCTATTGGAGTGCTTCTCCTCCTACTGCAACAGCCGCCAGGCGCCGTACGCCCACACCACCGGCACTGCGAACAGCATGGCGTCGATGCGATCGAGCATGCCTCCGTGGCCGGGCAGAATCGTGCCGGAATCTTTCACTCCGGCGCCGCGCTTTATGAGGGACTCGACCAGATCGCCCAGTTGCGCCGCGATGTTGACCACCGCCGACAGTAGAATGATGGGCCAAAGGGGTGGCTGCTCCAGGCCGAACATGCCATCGCGGCGGTCAATCAATCCAACCCGCAGCAGCGCGGAACTGATTCCGGGCGCGTGCTGAATCCACAGCGTGCCGACGATCATGCTGGCCAGGATCGAGGCCACCGCGCCTTCCCAGGTCTTCTTCGGGCTGATCTCGGGCGACATGCGATGCCGCCCCAGCGACTTGCCCACGAAGTAAGCGAAGATGTCTCCCGCCCACACGGCGAGCAGCGTGTAGATCGTCCAGATCGCTCCCGCCGGCTGCTGCCGGATCGCGACCAGCAGCGCCATCGGGATCGCGATATACACGAAGGCAAACGCCGAAGCGGCGGCTGCTGGATAGCCGGTGGTCAGGTTGGAGCGCTTCATTCTCATGGCTACGGTCAGAAACACAAAGGGTGCGAGCGCCGCCGCCAGCGTGATCCCGTAGAGCATGGCCGTGGTCTCAACCAGCGGCGTGCGATTGGTGGAAGCGACCATCACAAATACGAAGAAGGCCGCGACGAAGGCATACGTCGCCGGCCCCAGCGGCTGGACTGCATAGTGCGTCACCAGCTTCAGGAACTCGACGATGGCCAGCAGGGCGACCGCTCCGGCCACAATGGCCAGCACATAGAGCGGCGCCTTCAGAACCAGCAGCAGAACCAGGGGAATTAGAACGACGGCGGTCGCGACGCGCTGGATCATGGGATCACGCTACGGATCATGCTGCGCTTGTCGCGAACCCAGAGCTGTTGTGATCTCCGGCAGCGGCCGAGCTTTGCTCGGCTCGGACGGCCGGGGGCGGCCGTCCCTACACAACCCGGACGGGCGAGGGCGTCCGTCCCCACACGAGCAGTGCTCATCAACGCTTCGCCTCAGCGTGGGTCCGGAGCGACGTAGGCCGCGGAGCATGCCCGTCCTGGCCCAGGCCGCCGTAGCGGCGGTCGCGCTTCTGATAATCTTCGATCCCCTCGAGCAGTTGAACGCCGCGGAAATCAGGCCACAACGTCTGCGTCACATAGATCTCCGCATAGGCAAGCTGCCAGAGCAGGAAGTTACTCAGCCGCATCTCGCCGCTGGTGCGAATTACTAAGTCCGGATCGGGCAGACCCCGCGTGTAGAGATGGTCGCTAATCGCCTGCTCATCGACTTCCATGTGATCGAGGCCGCCATTGCGGGCGGCAGCCTCCGCCAGCGAGCGGAAGGCGTCGACGATCTCGCTGCGTGCGCTGTAGTTCAACGCCAGCGTCAGCAGCATCCCGGTATTGTTCGATGTCGCGCAGCTCGCTTCTTCCATCTCGCGCTGCACCGATTCCGGTAACTCATGCTGGCGCCCGATGTATTGCAAACGGATATTGTTTTCGTTGAGCGTCTTGATTTCCGCTTTGAGATAGCGGCACAAAAGACGCATCAGGAAATCGACTTCCGACTTCGGACGCTTTTTCCAGTTTTCCTCGGAGAAGGCGTAGAGCGTCAGCGCCGGAATTCCGATGCGGGCCGCGGTTTCGACCGTCGAACGCACCGCGGCGACACCGGCGCGATGTCCGGCGACGCGCGGCATGTGCCGGCGCCGGGCCCAGCGCCCGTTTCCGTCCATGATGATGGCGATATGCTGGGGAAGACGCGCCGAATCGAGCCGCAGGTAAACGTCAGTTTCCTTGCGGTCCATCCCAGCCGGAACCGTGTGTCGCAAAGCGGAACTCTCCGAGTCGAAGCTAACACACGAAATCCAGTGTGTGCAATGCGATAGGGCCTTCCGAGTTTGTCGGTGGAGCGCCGGTCGTCCCCGCCCGGCCGTTACTCTCTTGAAGGCGCTAGCAGGACGGGCGAGACGCCTGTCGTTCCACACATCACACAGCCTCTTGCGGAAAGACGGGCAGGATCAGCCTCTCGGTGTGGCGAATCACCGTCAAAGCGCACCGCGCACCGACTTGAGCATCGGTCAACAAGCGATGCAGGTCATCCACTCCGGCCACTGGCTTGTCGTCGAGCGCCACGATCACGTCGCCCTCGCGCAAGCCCGCGGTCCGCGCCGGGCTTCGGTCGCCGTCTTCAATGCCAAGCACGACCACGCCGGTTTCCCGCGCTAAACCATAGAAGCGCACCACCCGGCGATGAATCGGAACCGTTTGCGCCGAGACTCCGATGTAGCTGCGCCGGATCCGCCCATCGCGCAGCAAGCGGCTGGCCACGAATTTTGCGGTATTGATCCCGATCGCGAAACAGATTCCCTGCGCCGGCAGAATCGTCGCCGTGTTGACGCCGATTGCCCGGCCTTGCGAGTCGACCAGCGGGCCGCCGGAATTTCCCGGGTTCAAGGCGGCGTCGGTTTGAATCACATCCTCGATCAGGCGCCCCGAGTACGAGCGCAGCGATCGCCCCAGCGCGCTGATCACGCCCGCCGTCACCGTGGACTGAAACCCGTATGGATTGCCGATCGCAATCGCCATCTGGCCCGGCCGCAGTTGCTGCGAATCTCCCAGCGGAACGGCCTGCAATCCGGAAACATCAATTCGAATGACGGCCAGATCGGTCGCCGGGTCATCGCCGATGGTGTGAGCCGGAGCGCGCCGTCCGTCCGCCAATGTCACTTCGATCCGCGTCGCGTCGTGCACGACGTGGCTGTTGGTGAGAATCAATCCATCGGGCGTGAAGACGAAGCCGGAGCCGCCTCCACGGCGCTCGCGGGGTTCACCCGAACGAGTTCGGCCTGTCGTTTGCGACGTTTGCTGTACTTCAACGTTCACCACCGACGGACTGACTCGCTCAACCGCAGCCGTGACCGCCCGCGAGTAGGAGTCGAGCAGGCCAGCGTCGCCTGATTCGGCAGCAGCGGCGCGCACTGATTCCTCCGCCAAGCTTCCGCCGAGCGGTTGCGCTGAAGAGAGGGGCTCTACGGAAAGGCTATCCAGGTTCAGACTATCCAGGTTCATGCTGCATAGATGAAGCTGGAGGCAATTTGGATTCCGCCCGCTCAGGCGCGGCTCACACCGTACGCATCCAGCACATCCCGCAGCGTAACCATGCCTTCCAACTTGTGCATATCGGCACGGTTCACCACCGGCAGGATTTCGATCTGGTTTGCGCCCATGCGCTCGAGCGCCAAATCAAGCCTCTGGTCGGGGTGGACGTGCGGAAAAACCAGCGCATCCACCAGTTCACCGAGCTTCTTATCCGCACCTTCCGCTAGTTCGCGCTCCAGCCGCGCAAGGTTGATCACGCCAATCACACCTCGTCGATCCGTCACCAGCCACGTTCGGACTCCACTCGATCGAACGCTTTCCAGCGCTTCCCGAACCGTGATCTCGGCAGGCAGCAACTGGCTCGCAGTCTGCATCACTCTAATTACCTGACGCTGACCATGTCGTTGGCGCGTCTTCGCCGTCGGCAGGTGGATGCCATCCTGCACGGCCAGCGCTTCGTAGATGGGCTCGTGCTGCAATCGTGAAGCAATGAAAAGACTCACCAGATTCGCAATCATCAGCGGGACGATCACCGCATAATCCTGCGTCATCTCGAAGATCATCAGCACCGAGGTCATGGGAGCGCGCACGATCCCCGCGAAGGCCGCGCCCATCCCGACCAGCGCGTAGGCGCCCGGCGTCGCCGTGTAAGCGGGGAACAAATGATGCGCCACGGTTCCCACCGTACCTCCCAACATGGCGCCGATGAACAGGGCGGGGCCGAAGATACCGCCTGCGTTGCCCGAAGCATAACTGGTGGTAACGGTAAGAAGTTTCAGAACCACCAGCAGCGCCATCAACTGGAACGCCATCCTTCCGTTCAACGCCTCGCCGACAAACCCATAACCTACGCCCAGAACCTGCGGCACAAACCAGCCCATCAGCCCGACCAGCAACCCGCCCGCCACCGGTTGGAACCAGACCGTCTTCTGCGGAAACCGCAGGAAGCGCGCCCGCATGCCCAGCAAGAGCTTCGTGAACGCCGCCGAAACCACGCCGCCGGCCACGCCGAGCACCGCATACACCGCAAACTCCGCCGGATGGACCAGTTCATATTGCGGAACCTTGAAGAGAGGATGATTTCCAAGCAACACGCGCAGAACCATCCACGCCGTTGCCGAGGCCAGCACCACCGCGCCCATCACCGGTGCGTTGAGATCGCCCACGATCTCCTCAAGCGAAAACAGCACTGCTGCCAGGGGCGTATTAAACGCGGCTGCAATGGCCGCCGCCGCTCCCACCGGGATCAGCTTCTTTACTTGCTCGGAGCTTAGTCCGAGGAGGCGTCCGAGCACGGAACCAATGCCCGCGCCCACTTGAACCGAAGGCCCTTCGCGTCCCAGCGGAATTCCGCTGGCGAGCGTTGCCGAAGTGCAGAAAAATTTGCCGAGCACGGTGCGCAGCGTGATGCGCCCTTCGCGCGCGTACAGAGCAGCCTTCGTCTGCGGCACGCCGCTGCCCCGCGCATTGGGAAAATAGCGATACAGCAGGTAGCCGATGCCGAGCGAGCCCACGACCGGAAACAGCAGACGCCGCCACGGAGCGCCGCCCACCGGATACAGCCGCATCCCCATGCGTTCTGTCAGCACGATGAAGGCGACGACCGCCAAGCCCGTCAATGCGCCGATCACCAGCGCCAAAACCAGAAAGATCTGCCCTTCACGTTGCCGCAGTTCGGCCAAGCGGCCTGACAGCCAGGCTTTCCACCCGCTTGCGCTCGGCGTCTGGACGGTTTCACTCATCTCTCAAGAATTTTTCCCCAACAGAATATCGCACTGGATTGACCATTCGCGGAGCAGATTCCATACGGGCGGCCAGATGTTCGCAGATTGGCATAGTGCTCGTGTGGCGCGGACACTCTTGTCCGCGTTGCCGCGAGTGTCAAAGACATCCTCAGCAGAACAACGAAGGAAGAGTCAGTAGAGCAGAATCGCGACCCAATACATTCCGGTCGGATACGCCGCATTGCGCGCATAGCAGGAGCCGACTGCAAACTGGCGAACGCCCGGGTCGCGCAGCAGCCGCAATGCGCCTGGCGGCAGGACTTCCGGACGGCTCTCGGTGTAAGCGATAATTTTTCGATTGTCGTAGGCGGCCGCGAGCAGGTGAGCGTTTGGACGATTCTCTCTCGCCAGCGAGCACGCGGCCTCGTCAAGATTCGGCGGCGTGAGTTGGACGAGCTGCGGCAGTCCTGCCTGTTGACGCATCTCATCGACGGCTTGGCCCACTAATTTTCCGCTCTGCTGCGCGGAATACGATGGCACCTCGTGCGCGAAATCCTGGACTACATACAGCCGCCCTTTGCTCCAGATGGCGGCGACGCCCGCGACATTGAATCCGCGATCGAGCAGGTTCTCGCGGTGCGGGGCCGAGCGCATCAGGACATCATTCGCGCCTGGAGCGCAACTAGCGTTGGCGATGTTCTCGCCGGCGCGATCCATTCTTAGCGGGCTGACCTGGGCAATTCTTTCGAGCAGGGAGGGCTCACCGGGCAAACGATGCTCCAGACGCTCGCTCTCCACCATTCGCCGGGCGTGCGCTCGCGCCGCTTCGCGCAGACTTTCTTCCATGCGCAACGGGGGCACGCCAGCTAGTTCGCGGCTCTTGTTGGCCGCTTGCAGCAATTCGTTCTCGGCGGCGGAGTCCTCATCGGAGGATGATCCGGCCGCCGAGATCGAGTGGGGGGCGGGTTGCTTGTTGCGAGCTTCGTTGCCAACGTCGTTGCGCGCGTCGTTGCGAATATCGACTGCTGGCGGAGTTGTTTCTGCCGCGCAAGGGCCCGGATTTACCGCCAACATCGCGAATGAAACCAACAGGGCCCGGAGCATGATTGTTGGGGTGGTGTTTCGGCGCGGGGATCGCCGGCAAAGTTCCGCTTTCCATCTCTCACGCTAGCTTCTAGAATTCAGCTCAGCTACTTACTATGGAGACCATACTGCTGGTTACCGTGCTCGCCGGAACCCTTGTCCTGCTTGGGTTCTCGGCTGTTCTGCTGCGGCGCGTTTCGGCCGCCGCGCAAGTGGATGTAAAAGCGGAAGTTGCAGGTCAGCTCGAAAGGTTCAATACCGCCCTTGGCCAGAAGATCAGTGTCAGCACTGCCGACATGGCCAGTAGGCTGGAGCAGACTAAAGGGGACCTTCGCCAGCAGGTCACAGACCGCATCCAGCAAGGCTTTTCAGAGATCCGAAGCTCGGTCGAGCAGCAACTTGCTGCGGGAAGGGAAGAGCAAAACCGGAGCTTGAGCGATGGCCGCAGCGAGATGACCAGTTCTCTTCTGCTCACCACGCAGCAACTGAAGAGCGAATTTCAGAGCCTGAATCAGCAGACCGCGCAAAGCCTCGACTCGATTCGCGATCGCGTGGACTCGAAGCTGATGGCGATCACCGAGCAGGTGCAGCAGAAACTCGATCAGAACATCAAGGAAGGATTTGCGCAGTTCGAAAAAGTTCAGCAGCACTTGAAGGCGGCGGAAGAGCAACTCCGTGAAGTCGGCGCGCTCGGCCACTCGATCAACGATCTGAACAACCTGCTTAAGCTTCCGCACCTGCGCGGCCAGTTCGGCGAGGCGAGCCTGGAGCGGCTGCTCGCGGACTTCCTGCCCGCGCATATGTTCTCGCTGCAGTCGTCGCCGGGCGAGGGCGGAGGACGCGCCGACGCCGTCATCTATTTTCCCGATCGCAAGCTGCCCATCGACGCCAAGTTTCCACGCGAGCAGGTGATTGCGCTTTTTGAGAGCAACGACAAGGCTGAGATTGAAGCGGCGCGCGTGGCGCTGGTGCGCGTGATGAAGGCGGAAGCCAAGCGCATTCAGCAGTACATCCAGCCGGAGAATGGCACGACGGAAATCGCGCTCATGTATCTGCCGAGCGAAACGCTTTACATGGAAGTGATCCGCAACCGTGAACTGGGCGACTGGATGAATGAGCAGCATGTGTTTCCCGTCTCGCCCAACACCTTGCTGATGACGCTGCACACGATTGCTCTGGTGCACAAATGGTACGAAGTCGCCAGCCGCTTCGAGAAGAGCCGCGCCGAACTGGCCAAGGCGCAGAAGTCGTTCGACTTTTTCCAGAACCAGTTTGAAAACGTCGGCAAGAATTTGAACAAAGCGCAGGAAGCATTCGAGACCGCGCAGCGGCATCTGAAGAGCTATCGGGGAAAAGTTTCCGCGCTCAGCGGACAGGAGCAGTTGGAGTTGGAGCGCGGCGGCGGGCGACAAGCCGGTGTCATTGATCGACCAAGCCACGCTCGACAAAGCCAGCGCGTAATCTTCCTTGCAAGACCTCGTGTGATATATACCACTGATAGAGTTCATGGTCGCTATTTATGGTATATACTATGAGTGAGAGGAATTGCCGAATGTCTGAGACGGGAATTGCCAAGCTGTTTCGCAATGGACGCAGCCAGGCGGTGCGGCTGCCCCGCGAGTTTCGCTTTGAGGGCAATCAGGTGCGCGTGCGCCGGCTGGCGGAGGGAGTGCTCTTGGAGCCGCTGATCGCCGAACCCGGCGAGTGGTTTGCGGAACTGGACCGGGTCAGGGAAGGACAGTTCCTCGGCAAAGGAAGGAACCAGCCCGCAACGCCGCGCCGCGAGATCTTCAAGTGAAGTATTTGCTCGATACCAACGCTTGTATTGCGCTGATCAACGATAAGGCGCCGTCGGTCCGGACCCGGTTGCAGAAGGCACTGGCTCAGGACGCGAAGGTGATGGTCTCTTCCGTCGTAGCTTTTGAGCTTTGGTATGGGGTTGCGAAGAGTGCCCGTCCGGAAGCCAATGCGCGACTGGTGGAGACATTCTTCGCGGGTCCGGTGAGCCTGCTGGCTTTCGAGCCCGAGGATGCGAAAGTTGCGGGCCGAGTGCGAGCGGCGTTGGAAGCCGTGGGAAAACCAATCGGGGCTTACGACCTGCTGATTGCCGGCCAGGCATTGCGCCATCAATTAACGCTGATTACCGCCAATGGGAGAGAATTCGGCAGGGTCAAGGGGCTGGAATGGGAGGATTGGGCCAAAGGCTGAACGGCCTTTCCCGGCCCAGGGTTTGGATGGACGCGAGGGCCCCGCCGACAGCTACGCGATCTTGCGGGCGATATCCGAGAGTTTTCTCTGCGGCGTGGACGCCAGGTACTCCGCGTCTTTTACTTCCCAGATTCCGTCGAACTTCACGAAGTAGGGCTCAACCGAAATGCCGGGGAAGTCTGCGGTGAGAAGTTCTCCGGCGCGGAGGAGTTCGCCGCGATGATGTTCGGCTTCGGCTTGGCGGTCGCCTTTGAAATGGTCCAGGCCACCATAAGTGGCGCAGTCGGAATGGGTCATGACCATGACGCGTTTGGTCTGGTGCAGGTAGACGGACATGCGGACCTGTTCGAGGATGAAGTCCTGTTCGAAGTTGTTGCGCGGGGAGGCGAGGGTCTTGGCTCCTCCGGCGACGGTGATCATGTCGGCGCGCTCGATGCCCTGCTTCTTCAGGAACTTTCGCACGGCCGTGCTGATGCGGTGATCGAAGCAGCAGAGGACGGCGGCGTCGGCTACGTACGGGTCGGCGGGTGAGTCGAAATGGAAGACTTTGCGCATGGATCCTCGTCCTGCATTCTAACTTACGCAACAAAATGTGCCACCACTTATTTTGGAGGCCTTTACAGCATACTCGCTACGCCGGTGTTTACGGTTTGAAACAAGTGCATTCCTCCGGACCAAGCACACGAGCGGACGCCTCGTCCGCTCCGGTGTTGGCCTTAGCTAAGGCGCTTCCATAGCAAAGCCACGATGAGCGCAGCGATGCCGATAAGCATCCCGATCAAACGGGCCTTGTTCGCTCTTTCCGACATGATTTTCCGTCATGCTCCGCGCTTTGTCTTCAGTTCGGTCAGCAACTGCTCGATGCGGTCTTCTTTTTCCAGGGCGGCGAGGCGGTCTTCTACGTCGTCGGCCAGGAGTTGGGCTTTGGCTCCGCCGATGGCTTCTTCGCGGGCTACTTTTCTTCTTCATGCGATCGAAGGTGGCGGACTTGCTGTTGGCGCTCATGCCGGACTGCGCGTCCGTGGCTCGGTTAGCGGCGCGGGCGCGGCGGTGCTGCGCGATCAGCAGATCGGCTTTGGCGTTGGCCTCGGCCAACTTCTGATCGAGATTGCGCAGCGCCGATTTCAGATTCTCGACTTGGGCTTTCTGGTCTTCGAGCTGTTGCGCGAAGTTCGAGCTCAGGTCGCGATAACTTTCCACGCGAAGCAGAGCGGCGCGGGCCAGGTCGTCTTGCTTCTTGTCGACGGCAAGTTCGGCCTTGCGCATCCATTCCTGGATTTTGTCGTCGTTTTCGAGTTTCTTTTTTTCCAGCAGATGCTGGTCGGCGATGGCGATGGCCACCTGCGTTTTGACCTGCAAGAGCTGGTTGTTCATGTCGAGGATGACTTGCTTGATCATCTTTTCGGGCTCCTCAGCTTTGTCGATCAAGTCGTTGAGGTTGGCCCGGACTAAGGTGGAAACGCGTTCGAGTAATGCCATAAGGGACTCCTTTGTAGTTCAGTCGTTGGTCGTTCGTCGTTGGTCGTTTGGTTTCTTGCTCCAGGCGCCGCCTACCAGCGAAATCGCGATATAAGCTGCGATTCCGGCGGCGACCCAGACGCCCATGTGTCCGGTGGCGGCGCCGATGGCCGCGCCCATGGCGGCTCCCAGGGCGACGGACAGGCCGAGTGATCTGGCGTGATGAAGTTCTTCTTGCACGGAATACCTCCTGAAATCGGTCGTTCGTCGTGTCGCGCGAGTCGCGCGTCACTTCGCAAACCGAACGACGAACGACTGGGCGCACCAACGACCTGGTCTTACTGCTTTTCCTCCGGCTTCGGTGATTTGTCGCCGATCTGCCGCACTTTGCCTAATAATTCTCCCAGCGGCATGCCGCTGAGTGTTTCGAACAAGGCCGGCACTTGCGCCGCCATCTTGGTGATGTCGCCGGTGATCTTGTTCATCCCGGCGGTGTCGCCGTTGCCGGTGGAGACGATGGTGATCTTGTCCACGTTGGCTAGCGGCGCGGCCAGGGCTTTCACTATCTCCGGCAGCCCGGTGATCAGTTTGTCGACGACCGCAGCCTGGTTGTATTCCTGATAGGCCGCGGCTTTGACGTTCATGGCTTTCGCTTCGGCCTCACCTTTCTTGAAGATGATTTCGGCCTCGGCTTCTCCCTGGGCGCGAATCGCCGACGCGTGGCCTTCGGCTTCCGCGATCAGACGTTGCTTTTCGGCGGCGGCCAGCGTTTCGATGCGCTGGCGCTCGATCTCGGCGCCTTTCAATACGGTCGCGATCAGTTCTTTCTCGCGGCGGCTGATTTCGGCGTCCTGAACTTTGACCTGTCCTTCTTTTTCTACTTGCTGCACTCTCACGCTTTCGGTGATGACTTGCTGCTGCATGACATTGGTTTGAATGTCGTAAGCCTTGTCGGCCTGCGCCTGCTGCTTCTTCGTGACTTCGAGGTACTGCGCTTTCTTGACCTCGAGGTCGCGCTGCGATTCGGCCTGCTTGGCCTGGGAGAGCGTCTCCGCGAGCACGCGCTCCTGATCGGCTTGCGCTTTCGCAACCGCCGCTTCGCGAGTCGCGATGGCGCGCTTGATGGCCGTGTCGCGCTCGGCTTCGGCGGTGGCTACGTCGGCGTCGCGCTTGATGCGGGCCACGTCGGGCTTGCCCATGTTGGTGATGTATTCGTTCTTGTCGCGGACCTCTTTGATGGTGAAGGAAATTACTTCGAGGCCCATCTTGTTCATGTCGTCGGCGCAGGTGCCGCGCATGCGATCGCCGACCATCTCCGGCTGCTTGACGATTTCCTCGACGGTGAGCTGTCCGATGATGCCGCGCAGATGGCCTTCCATCACCAGGCGGATCAGGCTTTCGCGCTCCTGATCGGTTTTGGTGAGGAACTGCTCGGCCGCGGTGAGGATGGATTCCTTGTCGGACTTCACCTTGATTTGAGCGACGGCCTCGACGGTGACGGCGACGCCCTGCTTGGTGTAGAGATCCTGCTGCGGGGCGACGTCGAACGACATCAGTTCGAGCGAAAGGTCCTTGCAGTTTTCGACCATCGGAAAGATGACCGTGCCGTGTCCCTGGACCACGCGGGTTCCGCGAAAGCCGTAAACGATCAGCGCTTCATGCGGTCCCGCTTTGCGGTATAAGCGGGCCAGCATGCTCATCAGGAACAGGATGGCCAGAACCATCAGTCCCGCGATGACCCAGATTTCAATTGCTATGCCGAGATACATATCGCCTCCTGAAAAATCGTTGCTCGCTGCTCCAGCCCCTAAAGGGGCGCCTAATTTCGGAAACTTGCGGCATCGCTAAAGCGATGCCCTGATACGAAACCCTACTTCTTCGCAGCTGGTCTAGCCGCGCGTCAAAACGCCCGTCACCATATCGAGGTCCCGGACGATCCGCTCCGGATCGCTGTGCCCCAGGAAAATCTCGCCGTTCGAAGTCCGGATGTGCACAACCTTGTTGCACCAGACGTAGGCGCGCGTGCTGCCGATGCCGCGAATGCCGTAGCCGCGAATAAAAGCCCAGGGCTCGATCGAATAGCTCACGATCGACTGCTTCGGAATCGAGCGCAGGCGGAATCCAAGCATCCGAATCTCAACCCCGTGCCGCAGGAACCGGTACTGGAATCCGCTCCACGCCATTGCGCCCACGCCAAGAGCGACAAGGCCTGCGAGGATCGACTGCCCAGACGCACCGCTGTCGTCCTGCGCCAGCGACAATGAGATCGCCGGGCCAATCAGCGCCAGCAGGATGCAGCAGAATCCACACCCGCCCGGAGTGCGTTTCTTCCGCCAACACGTCGCCATGAAATGCATCGCTCATAACTCAGCCGTTAGCTATTGGCTCTTAGCTCTTAGCCGTTAGCTCCTCGTTGCTCATCTCCTCCCACAGCCGTACATACGCAATGCCTTTTTCATACCGTGTGACTACGATCTCCTCGCCCTTTTCGATCGCGCTGCCGTTTTCGCTGCGCGCGCCGCAGGTGCGCCGCGTGCCGGCCTGCGAGTAGATGATTTCGCCGGTGCCATTTTCACGGATGGGCATCGAGATTCGTCCCAGCACGCCGACCATTTCGTAGTCGGCCGCGTCCATGTTCTCCTCGTGCGAGATCAGCACGCGCGTGAGGAACAGGAAAACGATGGCGGCGCCAAAGAGTCCGGCTGCCATGGCGATCAGCAGTCCGAGCGCGAACCATATGCTCGAGAAGCGCGTGATCAAGAATCCGGTGCCTCCGAACCACGCCAGAAACGCGGTCAGCGTAACGAAGTTGAACGGCGAGACCGGCGCCTGGCGACCGGCATGCGCCGCCGTGCCGTTGCCGGCATTGCCGCATGAGCCGACCGGGCGCGTGTCCCACGCGCAACATGCCCGCCGCTATGCGGAAAATGCGGAAGGTGCAAGTGCCAGCGCAATCCACCCGCGATGAACGAAATCGCACTCAGCAGAAAACCGACGGCGAAACAGATCAGGTAAAAATCAGCCCAAGTCATATTTCCGGTCATAGGTTTCGCCTCCTGGGGGCGCTGCCGGTGGCGCGCGCGAGTTCCGGACGCAGAGCTTCGAACAGGCGGTCGGCGAGTCCGGGCGTGTTCAGGATTTCGCCGAGCAGCAACAGACAGCGCCGAGTGTCCTTGTCACGCGCCACCTTGATCAGGACGTCGCTCACCTCCGGGTCGCTGGCGAAACGCTCCGAGCCTTGCAGCAGCCACACGTCGAGCTGACCTTCGGTGGTGCGCAAGTCGCTGACGAGTTCGGTGTGATAGCCCTCGGGGTCGTCGACCAGGAAGCCCGGATGCACCTTGAAAAAGCGCGCCAGCAAAGTGCGCGAGGATTGCGTCATGTGCGGACGCTTGCCGCGCTCGATCTGCGAGAGGTACGACTGGCTGATGGTCTTGCCGGTCTCGGCTTGAATGCCCTTCATCAACTCCTGTTGGGTGAGGGGCCGATTTAAGCCGCGGAGGGAACCTTCGACCTCGCGGAGGTAGCGAATTTTTTCGCCCAGCGTCATATATGCCAAATCGCGATAATAATATCGCAATATGAAATATTGTCAAGCGCTGAATTCGGCTTTGTTTGCAGCGGCTTACGCGGGATGCCACGGAGCGCGCCTAAAGAATGAAGCCTCCGCCGGCGCGGAGGCTCCACTCGAGAAGTTTAAGAAAGGGCGCCTTGCGTTGGTTTAGTTCACCGTCAATGTCACCGGATAGGTGTGTACCGCTCCCGTTCCGGCAGAGCCGTTGATGGTGACGATGTAGGTTCCAGCCAACGTGCCCCCGGCAGTGGGGGGAGTGTTGCTGTTGTTTGACGATCCACAGCCCGGCTGCAGCAGGATTATGCCCGCGATCAGGCACAGGACTGCTCCGACTAACCAGCGGCGACGTTTGCGGCGAACACCAATCCCCAGTCCGACGAGGCTCAGGCCTCCGATGGGGAGCCAGGCGGCGTAGAACGAGCGGCGGCGGAAGAGGCTGCCGGTGATCACGGGGCGCGCCACGGTAGCGATTCTCAGGGTCGTAGTCGCAGGAGCGGTCCCCGAAAGCGTGACCGTAAGGGGCAAGAAGGTGGGAGTGGCTGCGGTGACCATCGACGGCGACGTGGTTTGGCTGGGGGTGATGACGGCGTTATAGCCAAAGCCCTTTAGGGGCGTAGGAGTAAAGGTGACCAGGACCGTAGCAATGTCGCCGGCATTAATGGGGGCCGGGGTCGAGGCGCTGATCTCGAAGTCGACGACGTACACGATTGGCTGCGGCATGGACGCTCCCACTGAACCGCCGTTCGCGCTGACGTTGCCCGAGATAGTGATTGTCTGATTGACGACAGGAATGGACGGGGTCACGAAGACTTCGACGGTTGCTTGGGAATTCACAGCCAGGGTCTGAATCGTGCAGGTGATCGACGGCCCTTGCACCGCGTTGCAGCTTCCCAAACCGCTGTTGACTTGGGCTGTAGGCGCTGATGCCAGGCCGCTGGTAGGCAATCCTTGCACGGTAAAAACCAACTGGTTTGCCGGGTCGGTTCCGGTGTTGGTGATGTCGAAAGTAAACACGACCTGGTTTCCGGCTGCGACCGCCGGGAAGGGAGATGGATTGGGGGTGGTTATGCTGAGTGTGCTGCTGTTGCCGATCTTGCTCACAAAGGCATTCTGCGTCCCGTTCAACTGCGGCTGGTATGCAGTTGGAGTAGTGGGGAAGTTCGGGGATTGGGTGATGCCGGCCACATAAGTGGCGCCGTAGACAGGGTCGATGGCGACTCCTGTGCCCTGGTCCGATCCGCTGCCGCCCAGATAGGTTGAGAAATCGCCAAGGGGGTTATCGGTGGGCGAGCATGTGCCCCCCGATGTGGTTGAAATCAGCGCGACGAAGGCGTCTCCCTCCCGCCGTACACGCCTCCGTTGTACGAGCTTTCGGCGGCTGGAAGGTATTGATGGTGTGGGGAAGTTGCCCGTCGGAAGTGGTTGAGCCCACCACGTGGACGGCTTGCACCGAATCCACCTTAATGTCCTGGCCGATGTCGTTGCCCGAGCCGCCCAGGTAGGTGAAGTAGGTCATCGGATACGTCGACCCGCTCAGATTGCCGATCTTGACGATGAAGGCGTCTTGCCCCCCGCCGCATAATTGAGGTCTGAAATTAGCGCGCTGCAGGCGCCACAAGCCCAGTCGTTCGAGTTGGTCCAACCGGTGACATAGGCGTTGCCGGAGGTGTCCACGTCGATGGCGTTGCCATAGTCATCACCGCTGGCGCCTATATAGGTGGAGTAGACCGGATTGGAGGCAGCCAGGTTCGGGTTGATCTTGGCGACGAAGGCGTCCGGAGTGGTCGTCGGGGTTTGCGGGGACGGTGCAATTATTCTTGCCGGATTCGTTGAGGCAGGACTGCTGCGCGTTGAAGAGCGGAAACGGCGCCAGCCCCAAACCGGTCGGGATCTGGTTCAGCATGTTGGTGGTGCCGGTGAAATACATGTTGGGAGAAGTATTCGGGGGAGGGTCCACGGCAATGCCGCCGCCCACCGCAATTATCGGCACTCCGGTTGCCGCAGACGGATATCCGCCACCGAAGTAGGTGGAGTAGAGCATGCTCTGGTAACCGCTGGCAGTCGTGCTGATCTTGCTGGCGAAGAACTGGAGGTTCCCGGGAGAGTTCGACACCGTCTGAAAGCCGTTCGGGCTGGCGGGGAACGGGTATTGCGTGGCAGCGGGGTTGCTGGAAGTGGTGGTGCCGGTGACGTAGGCGTTCTGAACGCTGCGTCGATGGCGAGTCCGGTGACCATATCGAGTCGCCATTGCCCGGCGAGATAGGTGGAATAGGTGAGACTGTAGAACGGAGTTGAGCCAAGGTGATCGCACTGAGGAATCCGTGGGTCCCGCTAACCGGGCCTGGTTGGGGGAGTGCGTTGCTGGTGGTAGGAAAGTTGGTAGAAGTGGTCGTGCCGGCAACGTAGATATTGCGGGTCGTGTCGACCGCGATTCCCGCCAGGCTGTCGAGTTCCCGATTACCGCCCAAGATAGGTCGCATAAACCAGTTGCTGGCTGTCCAGATTGGGCGGTTCAGAGTCGGGTTGATCACCGCGATGAAGATGTTCTGCGCTCCCGCTAAGATGCCCAGCTGCCCCTGAACGGCGGGTTGTTCGGTGTTGGGCGGGAAGGAGGGAAAGTCGGTTGAGGTGGTTGAGCCCGCGAGATAAATAAAGCCGGCGGATCGATCGCGACTTCACCAGATTCTTCGCCGTGAGGACGCCTCGCCGCCGCTGCCGCCGAGGTAGGTCGAATAGCTTAGAACCGGGTCGATGACGAGTTCGCGGCTGTGATCGTAGTCTCCGATAGTGAAACCGATTTTGTTGTCGGCGAGCTGGCGGAAACTTCCCGCGATTGTCTTCTCGGGCGTTGCCGGACGAATTTCCGGATCTCGGGCGTGGCGGGCTGATAGACGTTCGGCGCGTGGAAACGCACCTCGCCCTGGTCAGTCGAAAGAATCAGATCGCCGGAATCGCTCGAATCCCCCGAATCGAAATAATGCGCGGAAATAATGTGCGCGGAAGCGCCTTCGAAGCTCAGCGCAATCTGGTTCGGGTCGGCGCCGGGCGCGACGCGGAAGTCGTATTCGAGCTGTCCCTGATTGCCGTAGTAAACCAGGTCGACGCCCGGATAAACCGCCTGATACTCCACGCGGGCAAACTGCGGAATGTCGCGACGCCACTTGGAAGGATCATTTCCAATGAAATAGCTACTCTTGCCGGGGAGTGGCTCGGCGCCGGAAATGTGCGCGGAAGAGTTTGCTCCGTCGAGCCGCATGCGAATCACCGAACTGGACGCACGCTGAGAGCTGACAGCTGAGAGCTGAGAGCTGGGTGCTGAATGCTGAGTGCTGACGGCTGAAGTCTGCAGTTCCAGCACCGCTTCGTCGGCGGTCAGAAACAGGCCGTAGCCGGCGCCGCGCGCCAGGAACTTGACCTGAGGAGCGGTCTGACCCTGGTTCGGCTCGAAGAACAGCGGCAGCGACAGCGCCGTCGACGGAAGCGCCTGGTGGGCGGCAGAACTTTGGCTCGGCAGATCTTTGCCCGGCAGATCCAGGCCCGCCGCTTTTGGCGGCGTGTACAGCGGTTCCAAAATAAAACACGACGCCTGCGGTGGCGAGCACGGCCGCCGCCAGAAACGCAGCCTTCATCCCATTTCCGTCTTCTTCGCTTTTTCTGCACCGAACGTCTCACCGATCTTCCTACCGACACAGGATAATTCCGATTCACGAAGCTCCTCCGATTTCCCAATTTCGTGGGGTGAGAACAAGAAGGCACACAAACACCGCTGCCGCTCGACGCCCCTACGAAGCGGATGCGTACCTGTCACCAGAATACTGGGATTGAACCAAACAAATACTTTTACATCCAACAGATACGCTGTCAAGCTGGGCAGACGCCATGGTCCGAATAGTGAGAAGCAAAAGAGGGCGAAATGGTTGTAAAGAAAAAGGCAGGTCCAAGGTCTCAGGTCTCAGGAAAAACGTCGGCGATAAAACCACGAGCGTGACACCTGAGACCTAAGACCTGACATCTGGTTTTTTCAATTCCCCGATCTCCCGCTTCAGGCGTGCGTAGCGGCGGACGATGGTCCACAAATAGGTGATGTGGATGATCCAGGTAACGGCGTAGGCAGCAAAGAGGTACCGTGTGTTTCCGCTCATCGCACACTCCCGCGGGGGGCCAGCAGCGATTCCACGGCATGGGCCTGGTCGACGTCGCGCTGCAGCTTTTCCAGTCGATAGCGCGACCAGCAAACCATGAAATGCGAAGCAGGAAAACGCCAGCCAGTTGATGAGCAGCACGTGCAGCATGCGCGGATCGATCGATCCGCCTCCGCCCATGACCGGCTGCGGGTGCTGGGTGCGGAAGAACCAGATCGAGAAGTAAACGAAGGGCACGCACAGCGCGCCCAGAACCGCCAGGGCGGCCGCCAGTAAGGGCGTCTCTCCGCTGGAAGAGAAGCGGCGCAGAAAAAGATAGCTCACGTAGATCAGCCACAGCACCAGGGTCGAGGTCAGGCGCATGTCCCACGTCCACCAGATGCCCCAGACCGGACGCGCCCAGATCGGGCCCGTGACCAGCACCACGGTGCAGAAAACCACGCCGACTTCGGCACTGACCAGCGCGACGATATCGGCGGCAGGGTTGCGCTTGATCAGATAGACGACCGAGGCTCCGAAATTGATGAAGAAGAGGATGAACGCCGTCCAGGCCGAAGGCACGTGGTAGTAGAAAATCCGCTGCACGTCGCCCATGGTCCGTTCGGTGGGCGCAACCACCAGCGCCTGGTAAAGCGCGTAGCTCAGCAGGATCGCGGTCAGCACGCCGAGGATGGGGAAGGCTCTTTTCATTGAGTCATTGAGTCATTGAGTCATTGAGTCATTGACCATCGACCGATTGAACCATCGAAGCTCCAATTGTTTTCAATGATTCAATGACTCAATCACTCAATGTCTCGATTGCTTCACTCCGCGTTCAAGACGGTTTCAAACAAGAGCAAGCACACCGTAGTAAACACCAGATCGTAGGTTGCAAGCAACACGATCCAGAAACGCGCGCCTTCGCCGTTCAGTATAGCGGTGGTGGCCTGCACCATGGCGAGAAGGGCCGGGATCGAGATCGGGAACAAGCAGCAGCGGCAGCATGATCTCGCGGCTGCGCGTCCGCAGGGACATGGCGGCAAAGAAAGTTCCGTTCACCACCAGCGCCCAGGTTCCGAGCACCGCCACCAGCAGCAGTTGCCATGCCGGGCCCAGCGCCCGCAGCCGGTAAAACACGATGAACAGCGGAGTCATGAGCGCTTCCAGCACGCTCACGAAAATAAAATTGCCCAGCGTCTTTGCCATGAACAGCGAGTTCGCTGGAGCGGGCGAGACCCGGTAGGCGTCGAGCACCTGGTTGCGCATCTCGCGCGCCCAGGTCTGGTTGAGCGCCACCACCGCCGCGAACAGGAACGCCACCCAGATCAGTCCGCCGGCGATCTGGCGCGATTCTTCGGCGCTCGGATCGAACGAAAAACTGAACACGACCACCACCAGCAGAGAAAAGAACAGCATGGAGTTGATGGCGTCCTTCGATCTCCACTCCAGGCGCAGGTCTTTGAGCAGCGTGACGCGGGTGATGCCGGTGGGCGCGGTCATTTGTGTGACTTCTCCGCAACTGTCTCCGGCACGTTTCAGTTCCCGCGTGCGCCCGACAATTTTGCCGAATTCCATCCAGACGAACTCGTCGGCCGCGCCCTCGAGCAACGAGGCCTGATGAGTGACGATGAAGAGCGTTTTGCCCTGATCGCGGGTACGGGCCAGCAGGCGGACCATTTCCGTTGCGGAATGGAGGTCCACATTCGAGAAGGGCTCATCGAGCAAAAGGATTTTAGGGTCGTTCAGCAAAGCCCGCGCCAAAGACATGCGCTGCCTCATGCCTTGCGAATACTGGCCGACGGGGCGGACGAGATCGGGATCGAGACCGACCGCGCGGATGACCTCCGCGCACGCGCGTGCTGCTGGTGATTCCGTAGAGCCGGGCAAAGTATTCCAGGTTCTCCATCCCGCTCATCTCGTCATAGAGCAGAGACGGATGCGCCATGTAGCCCACCTGCTGGCAGATGTCGTGAAACTTGCTGGAGCCGAGGATTGAGATACTCCCGCTCGACGGCTGGTTGAGTCCTGCCAGAGTGCGCAGCAGCGTAGTTTTGCCGGCGCCGTTATCGCCGAGAATGGCGTAGAGTTTGCCGCCGGAAAATTCCGCGGTAACGCCGCGCAGCGCGGCAAAACGGCCAAACTGCTTGATCAGGTTCGAGACGGTGATGACGCTGACGGGGGCGGGGAGCGGACGTGTTTTCAGTCAAAGGAATAAGGAATGGAAGGCTAATTCGCCATCCCGCTCGACCCGGAACTCTGGGTTCTGCGACATGCTCTTGCCGGGCTCAGCGGCCGGAGTGGCTCCGGGTTGACCGGGCTGCGGCGCGTACTTCGACGCGCACTTGGCTTGCAATTGTTTGGCGTGGAAGACGCCATCGCGTCCGAAACTGCCATCGGCCAAGGCTTGCGAGTCGTCCTTGAAAGTGTCGGGCGGAGCTTCGGTCCCGGTATACGAAACGGGCAGCGTCAGATCGTTTTCCTTCAGCATGAAATCCACGCGGGTTCCGGAGCGCTTGATCGATCCCGGCACCACGTTTCCCGCCACACGCAGACGCTTGGCGTAAGCCTCGTTTCCCATGCCGTTCAATTCTTTGATGGTGACGTAGTAGCTCTTGCTGTCCTGCACGCCGGTATAGGCAAGATAGCCGAGCGAGAGCAGAATCAGCACGGTGACGGAACCAAATTTCAGATATTTGCTGGTTTCGCTGGACATAGACACCCCACCCTTGCTTAAAACTGTACGCGCTGCCCTGGTTACGGGTCAAGACGGTGCGCGGGCGTCGGTCAAGATCAGGCCCACACCGGCTGGCGCCATCCACAGCCCAACTCCGTCATCGCTGCATTTACAATGCCTGTCAGCGGCATATACGAATCCACAAAGGCAGGCCCGATTCCATGATCCATCCCTGGCACGACGTCACTCCCGGCAGCAAGCTGCCGCAGGAGTTCAACACCGTCATCGAGATTCCCTTCGGCTCCAGCGTGAAATACGAACTGGACAAGACCAGCGGCCTGATCAAACTCGATGCCGCATTCTGTACTCGGCGAGTTACTATCCCGCAAACTATGGCTTTCGTTCCGCCAACCCTGGCCGAGGACGACTGATCCGATCGACGTGCTGGTGCTGTAGCGAGGAACCGGTGTGCCGCTGACCATCATCATGAACTCCGCGCGGCCATCGGGCTCATGACCATGATCGACGTCGGGAACGAACAGCGATCATAAGATCATCGCTCATCGCCACTGAGGACGCCGTGCGAGTTCAACCCCATTACCGCGAAGGCGCGCGGAAATGCCTCCGCACCGGCTGCTCTATGCTGCGTCGCTTTTTTCAGGACTACAAACAACTGGAGGGCAAGTCGGTCGAGAGTCGACGAGATCCAGCCGGCACTGAGGCTTATCCCATCATCGAGGATGCTTTGCACCGCTATCAGCGAGCAGCGGCGCAAGGGATTTGATCGGGGTCAAAGCGCTGAGCAACGCCAGTGTCGGCGTTCACTGTTGCCAGTTTTCATAGGGACGCATGCTAAAATACCGGTTTCACCAGACGTTACTTGACATTACCGAGGAAATGCTCTATGCTTAGAATCGTTCCCTCCTGGCCCGTACCGCTATTCGCCTGGGGTACGGGCCGTCTTTTTCCGCTTAGCTTCCTTTTTCCCGCTCGTAAGGCTTTTGCATGTAGCGGCGGCATTCCTCGAGCGCGCCCTGGGTATTGTCGTTGGTCTGGATGGCCTGGCGGTATTCATTGACGGCGCGTTCGCGCTGGCCGGTTACGTCGAAAATCTTGCCCAGTTGCAAGTGGCTCCAAACCTCGGTCCAGCGCGGCTCCCCGTCGCCATTCAGCGATTCGCGGTAGGCGTTCGCCGACGCCTGATAATTCTTCTGCATGAAAAACACCTCGGCGATCCGGTAGTGAGCGAGCGAACTGTTCTTGTTGACTTCGAGCGCCTTGTTGAATTCGCTCAGCGCTCCCGCCAGATCGCCTTGCTGGGTCAGGCCCTGTCCGCGCACGATGGAGGAGCGCAGCTTGATGTCCTTGGAGTTGGTCAGCACGCGGTTTTCGGGATCGATCGTGATCCGTCGCGGGCGTCCAAAGGTTTCGACCGAAAACGGAGAATCGGTGCCCACCACCTCAATGCGTTTTTCTTCCGTTCTTCCATCGGTATCGATTCTCAAATTAACCGGCATGCGGAACAGATCCAGATCCTGCGTGATCGCGCCGACAATGCGGAAGCCTTTGTTGCTGCCGAGCCGGTAGACCGTGTACTTGGCCTTGAACTCGGGGGCGCTGGTGGAATCCATCCACTGCGAGTAGAACCAGGTGAGTTTTTCGCCATACACTTTCTCGCTGAGTTCGCGGAAATCATCGGTGCTGGCGGACTTACCCGCATACTTGGCGGCGAAGTCGCGCATGATCTGCCAGATACTTCTTCTCGCCCACAACCCAGCGCAGCATGTGCAGGATCATGGCGCCCTTGTCGGTGACCAGAGACTGAAATTCGGGAGAAAAATAGTCCAGCTTGGCGGCGCTTGAAAGCGGCACGCTGTCATAGGCGAGCGCGCCCACCGACATGTCCTTCACCATTTCCCCGAGTCCGGCTGCGCCCGCCGCGCTCTCTACGTAGCGAGCTTCGGAGTAGCGCGCGAAGCCGTCGCTGATCCACCAGTCGTCTTTCGACGCCGGACTCACCGAGACGCCCCACCACTGATGAGCAATCGTATTGGCCAGTAAGCGGTAGTTGGTCTTCTCCGTGATGGCGCGGCTCGAAAGCGCTGCGATTTCAGGCGCCCACGCCGAGGGCACCGTGTCATCCGGGATTTCAACGATTTTCAAGTGCGTCGAGGGTGCGACTCCATACTGGGTGACGAAGTACGTGAACTCCTTGATCGCCGTCGATGCGTACTCCGCGCCCAGGTCCTGTTTATTTGGCTTGAAGAACACGTGCAAGTCGATGCCCGCTTCGTCGCTCTTGAATTCCTTGAAGGTGCCGGCAACGATCGTGCCCGGGAAACTCGGCTTGTCCCACGCGAAAGTGAAGGTCTTGGAGTTCGCCAGCGCGGTCGCGGGCTTCTTTGATGTTGAGGTTGCAGTTGCCGCCGCCGCGGACGGTTCCTTCCCGCTGCCGATCACCACCATGTGCGCCGGGACGGTAACGCTGATCGTCGAAGTAAAGCGGTTGACGCCGTATCCCGCGACCGGAAACCACAGTCCGGAGTAAAGCAGGTAACTGGTATCCGGGCCGACATAGGCGAGCTTCAATCCCTGAACCGGGCTGTCGTCGGCGCTTTCCAGCGTGCCTTCGTATTCGAAGTAAAAGGTGGTGGTCGTATTTTTTGCCAGGCCGCTCGTGAGCGCGAAGCGCACCGTCGAATCCTGCGTGTTGCGCTCCGGAGTAAGTGGCTTGTTATTGGCGTCGTTGAGCTTGGTAATGCGCAGCGCGTTGTTCAACTGCAACGTGACCACGCTAAGGTCTTCGAGCGCCGTGACCTTTACCGTAGCGCGCGCGGTGAGCTTGTGAGTCTGCGGCAGGAGTTCCACGTCGATCTGGTAGTCGTCCGCGCGCAGGCGCGTCTTCTCGGCCGCCAGCGCCGGCCGGTTCGCGACCAAGCTAAGAAACAAGGAGAGAACAAAAGACAACAGATAGACAGAGCGCCCGGCGCGCTGGTCGAGAGTGGCAGAGCTTCAAGTAGAGTCTCCTGGCAGGGCTACAGTTTCTAAGATGTTAATTTTCCCGCAAAAGATGCTGTGCCGACAAGGGTTAGCGAAATTTGTTCAGGTTGCGTGTGGCGCGGACACTCCCTTCGACTTCGCTCAGGGCAGGCTCTGTCCGCGGCCTTTGACTTACTGTTGACATTCTGGCTGATCTCCTTCAAAATGATCTCCGCCGCCATTTCCGAAGGATGCGCGCCCGAGCCGCTCCCTTGCTTCAGTCTGGCCTTCACCGCCGCCAACCGCTCGATCATGCGCGCCCGCGGCTCGCCGTCAGGGATGATCTTGTTCAACTCCGTGACGACATTTTCCACCGTAAACTTGTGCTGCACCAGTTCGGGGACGACTTCTTCGCCGGCAATCAGGTTGACCATCGCAAAGTAAGGAACTTTCACGCGCGGCTTGCCCAGCGCGTAGGTCACCCGAGATACGCGGTACACCATGACAAACGGAGTGCCCATGAGAGCGGCTTCGACCGTAGCCGTGCCGCTGGCGACGATCCCCGCGCGCGAGTGAAACAGCGCAGGCAGCGCCTCGGGGACCAAGTGAACATTCCCCCGTAGAGACGCGGCTTGCCGCGTCTCCATCAATCCCGTCAGAAACGCCGCGTCGAGCGTGCGCGCCACCGGCAGCAGGAATTCATAACCACTGCCCAGGCGATCTTTTCCTAGGCGATCTTTTTCTAGACGATCTTTCTCCAGTCGATCCGCCTCCAGCCGATCCGCCGCGTCAAGGATCGTCGGCAGGTTCATGCCCACTTCTTTCCGGCGGCTGCCCGGCATCAGCGTGATCCAGGGCTTCGTGGCGTCGATCTCGTTCGCGGCCGCATAAGCTTCGCGAGTAATTGCAGGCGCGGGCAGATCGGCCAGCGGATGGCCGACAAACGTCGCGTCCACTCCGCGATCGCGATAGAACTTTTCTTCGAAAGGAAAAATCACCAGCGCTTTGTTGACATACTTGCGCAGCAACTTCACGCGTCCCTGCCGCCACGCCCAGAACTGCGGGCAGACGTAGTAGACGACCGGAATGCCGCGCCGCGCATCTGCCGCGCCACGCGCCAGTTGAAGGCCGGCGCGTCGATGACGACGGCAAGCGCCGGCCGTTTCTCATCGGCCGATCGAATCAATTTCCGATAGAGCCCAAGAATCTTCGGCAGATGGCTAATAACCTCAGTGATGCCGACGACCGCAAGCTCCTTGGCATCGACAACAATTTCGCAACCGGCAGCAGCCATGCGCTCCCCGCCCGCGCCGAAGAATTCAAGCTGCCCGGCCTGTGTGGAGGCGGGCGCTTTGCCCCGCAGCTGGACGGGGCGGAGCCCCGTCCCCACATGAGCAGGACTGGCTACGCGCCGCCGCAGCGCTTCGATCAGCTGCGCGCCATACATTTCGCCCGAGGCTTCGCCGGCCGAGATGAGAATCCGCACGGGGACATTGTAACGGGGCAAAATGAAAGCGGCGTTCAGTCGTCGGCGTTAGCGGGCGAGGGCGCCCGCTCCACACTGATCTCCTGATCCTTGTATTGCAGCTGATAAAGCTTGTAATAAATCCCGCGCTGGGCCAGCAGTTGCTGGTGCGATCCCATCTCGCGGACCTGGCCTTTGTGCATCACGATGATCTTGTCGGCGCGCTGGATGGTCGAGAGCCGGTGCGCGATGATCAGCGCCGTCCGCCCTTCCACCATGCGGTTGAGCGCGTCGCGCACCCGGAACTCGGTCTCCGTATCCACGCTCGAAGTCGCCTCATCGAGAATCAGAATCTTCGGATTATGCGCCAGCGCGCGCGCGAAACTGATCAACTGCTTCTGTCCGGTCGAGAGCGTCGAGCCGCGTTCGCGCACTTCCTCCTTGAATCCTCCCGGCAAGCTTCGGATGAAGTCGGCGAGGTTGACGTCCTCCGCCGCCTGCTCCACGTCCTGGTCTTGAATGCGCGCCGTTCCCAGCCGGATGTTGCCCTCGACCGTGCCGCTGAATAGAAACGGATCCTGCAAGACGACGCCGAAACGGCTGCGCAGTTCGTCGAGGTTCATCTCTTTGATATCCACGCCGTCGATGCGCACCGCTCCCCGCTGCACGTCGTAGAAGCGCATCAGCAGCGAGATCAGCGTAGTCTTGCCCGCCCCCGTGTGCCCGACGACGGCGATAGTCTCGCCCGGTTCAAGCACAAAGCTAACGTCGCGCAAAACCCAGTCGGGCTCTGTCGCTTGTGGAACGATTGTTTGTGGAGCGACGGGCGTCCCCGCCCGTCCCGCTGCGCTCTCCGGACGGGCGGGGACGCCCGTCGCTCCACTAGCCTGTCCTGAAACGTTGTACGCGAACCACACATGGTCAAATTCAATCCGCCCCGGCCCCTGCGGACGCTTCGTGATCGCCGGCGAGGTCACTTCAATCTTCGTATCGAGCAGCTTGAACACGCGCTCTCCCGCCGCCATCGCCGACTGCAGGATGTTGTACTTCTCGCTCAGATCCTGAATCGGACGGAAAAATCGCTGCGCGTACTGCATGAACGCGACCAGCACGCCGAGCGTCGCCACGCCCCGGATCACATCATTCCCCCCGAACCAGATAATGCTGGCGATGGCAATCGCCGACAGTATTTCGACCACCGGGTAATACACCGCGTACGCCATGATGGCGTCTTTAAACGCCTCCATGTGCGAGGCGTTGATGTCGGAAAATTTATTGAAGGCGCGCTTCTCGCGATTGAAAAGCTGCAACACCAGCATCCCCGAGACCGCTTCCTGCAAGTAAGCGTTGATCCGGGCAATCGCCGTGCGGATGCGCCGGTAGGAATCGCGCACCTTGTCGCGAAAAATCTTGGTCGCGTACACGATCAGCGGAAGCACAGCGAAGGTGATGAGCGCCAGCTTCCAGTTCATCTTCATCATGATCGCGATAATGCCGGCCAGCACGAAGACATCTTCAAAAATCGAAACCACGCCCGCCGTGAACATTTCATTCAGCGCATCAACGTCGGTGGTCACGCGCGTCACCAGCCGCCCCACCGGGTTCTTGTCGAAAAACCCGACGTGCATGTGCTGCAGGTGGCGGAAAATCTGGCTGCGCAGATCGAACATCACCTTCTGCCCGGTCCACTGCATCAGGTAAGTCTGGATGAACTCAAGCGTGAAAGTGAAGATGAGAATCCCGACGTAAAGCCCGCCAATCTGCGCGATGCCGGTCAGCGGAGCGTCGCTCAGCCGGTCGCCAATCCAGGAATGGGAATAGGAATGCGAGTTCGGCGACTTCGCCAGGTATTTATCAATGGCAATCTTGGTGAGAAACGGGCCCAGCACGTCCAAGCCCGACTTCAGGATGATCGCCCCGAGCGCCACCACCACGTGCCACTTGTACGGACGCAGATACGTAAGCAGCCGCCGCATCAGCCGGCCGTCGTACGCTTTCCCTAATACTTCTTCTTCCTGATTGGAGGCCATCGGTGGCGCGAGAGATCACGTAATTGAAGATCTCCCCAATAAAGATTACCCCAAGTAGATGGCCAAACCGCCGAGCGGGATGGAAAAGATTCGGCTAGTTGTGGAGACGGCTAGTGTGGGGACGAGCGCCTCGCGAGCCTGCCCTGAGCGAAGTCGAAGGGTCCAAGCCGAGCAAAGCTCGGTCCGTTCCTGCAACGCCGGTTCCGCGGTACATGTCGGAGCCCTCCCTCCTCGTACGCTGATCTAACTTACTCAAAAGCAAGGGTAATCGCGGGCGGACGCGCGGACCGACTCTCCCAAAAGTAATACACCATAGTCACGCGACATTCCTGAATTAAGCGTGTTTCCATATCCGTAAGACAAAGTTTGCTCCCCCCAAATTTATTCATTCGGAGCTTGGCATGAAAAGATTTTTGCATTAACCGCTACCATCCTGCTCGCAACCTTCATGCTCGTTGGATGCGCCTCTAACTCCTCGACCCCCAATCCGGGACAGTCGCAGCCCGGCAACGTGTTCGTCACCGGCGAAGATGCGCCCTTGCCCTCTGTAGTGGGCCTTGACATCACCATCAACTCCATCACCCTGAATGGCAAGAACAACTCGCCGCAGGCGATCTCGGCGCCGGCCACCGTGGACTTCGCTCGCCTCCTAGGCCTGCGGTCCCCGCTTGCTTTCAACTCCGTTCCTGCCGACACTTACAGCAGCGCGACCTTCGTGCTGGCGAACCCGGTCATTTCCTGGGTGGATATGAGCCAGAATCCGCCGGTAGTAACTCCGATGCCCGGTACGCTGCCCCAGTCTCCTTACACCATGACGGTTAACTTTCCCACTCCGATGGTTGTGGGAAGCAAGGGTCTCGCCGGCCTGAAAATGGAATTCGACATCCGGCAATCCCTGGCCGTCAGCAACGGACAAATCTCCGGCGCTGTGAATCCAGTCATTTATATAAAAGCCACGAAGGCGAGCGATCCTGATGGCCAGGTTACGGATCTGACCGGTGGGCTGGTTTCGGTGACTACCGCCAATAACTCATTTGTCATGCAAGGGCCTTATGGACGCCAATTGACGGTGTACGTCAACGGCAGCACGCAGTTCAACAGTGGCTGGAGCATCACCGACCTCGCCGCTCCGGCGATTGTCGGGGTCCAAGGCGCATTTCAGGCGGACGGCAGCCTGATGGCCAGCGGCGTGGAAGTCATCACCACCGCCGAATCATTCCTTTCCGGGCGCGTTCTACAGGTGACGAACAACGGTGCGGGCCAGGCGCAGTCAGTAACGATGTGGGTGGGCGAAACCGGCGCAGACCTCGTCAGCGTGGTGGACACCGTCCAGCCTAATATCGATATCAGCGCGGTATCGAACTACGAAATCTGCTTCCTCGATGGCTCGCTCGCCAACGCACTGTTTAACAACACTTCCATTGAAGTTGGCCAGAGAATCTTCATCGGCGGCAGCTACGTGAACTCCACGTTCACGCCGGAGATGATTTCGCTGCGGCGCCAGGGCGTCTACGGCCTGTTCGTGCCGGGAAGCGTCACCGTTTCCAACGTCAACGCCGGATCCTTCCAGCTCGCGAACAATGGCTTGGTAGGCTACGCTGCCGGCGGGCCTGTGTCCGTTTACACCGGCAACGATACTCTGTTTCTTAATCTGAGCGGCCTGAGCGCGCTGGCCGGGGACACCACAGCGGTACCACTGGTCACGCGCGGTCTCTTGCTGCAAGACCCCAACAACAAAGGCAATCTAGCATTCTTTGCTGGTCTTGTGGCCGATCCGCCGCAGTCGAACTCGAACTAACTCGGCAAGGTAACACTGCGAAGCGGGCGGCCGCGAGGCCGCCCGCATTGTTTTCCATCGAAAGCTGGAAAACAAAAAATGAAGAATGAAGAGATTTTCAAGGAAGGATAAAGAAGCACTCTAAAAGGAGAACGAAGCACTCTGATAGGTGCGGAAAACTCGGGTTTTGACTTTGTTTTGAAGGGGTGCGGCTTCAGCCGCACCGTAAGGGCCGCAAGATCAATGGCGGCTTTACAGAGTGCTGAAAAACTCGATTTTGTTTCTGCTTTTGGGTGGCGCAGCGGTTCACCGCTGCGATAACTGGCTTGTTTTCCGCGACGGCTTGAGCCGCTGAGGGGCGACTGCGGCGCGCCATGCACCTTTTCCGCAGCCTGCTAAATCGTCTTGATGGCTTTTTTGATCGGTCGCGCCCTCGCAACCGGCTTGGCAGTCCTCGGAGGCTTGACATCATGGACCTTCCCGCACTTCGGGCAGGATGTGACCTTGGCATTGTGATCGGCCATCTCGTGCAGAAAGGCGGAAAACGCCTGGCCGCAGTGATTGCATAAAAGATCAATCTGCTCAGCGCTCATATTTGTTCTCGTAACCGTGCCACGTGCCATTTGTTGACGGATCCCCTCGTTCCATTCTAAGCCACCGCAAGGCAACACGGCCCGCGGCCCCGTCCCATAGAATAAAGCAAAACATGCCCCTCGGCCTCTACATCTCGATCCCGTTCTGCCGGACCAAATGCAGCTACTGTAACTTCGCCTCCGACGTCTTCTCGAAGTCGGCATACGAAAATTACGTTGCCCGCCTGCTGGAAGATATCGCCAACTCGCGCCAGCTTGCGACCGGCTTGGGATGTACGTACGATGAAACCGCCGACTCGATTTATCTCGGCGGAGGAACTCCGTCGATCCTCGAGGCCGCGCAGTTGCGGCGCATCTTTGCCGCCGTGCGCGGTCACTTTGCGGTTACGCCCGATGCCGAGATCACGGTCGAATGCGCTCCCGGCACGCTTACTCCCGCTCTCATCGAAACCTTGCTGCAATGCGGCGTGAACCGGGTGAGCCTGGGCGTGCAGTCGTTTGTCGATCAGGAAGCGCAGTCCGTGGGACGGCTGCACAAACGCGCCACCGTTCTCGAAGAGATTGGCCGCCTGCGCGCGGCCGGCCTCGCCAACATTAACATCGACCTGATTGCCGGGTTGCCGCACCAGACGGCGGAAAGCTGGGCCTTCTCGCTATCGGAGACGATTGCCACGGGCGTTCCGCACGCGAGCGTCTACATGCTCGAAGTAGACGAGGATTCTCGCCTGGGCAGGGAACTGATCGCTGGAGGCGCCCGCTACCACGCCCATTTCGTGCCCGATGACGACGCGACTGCGGATTTCTACCAGCAGGCATGTGAGATGCTAGCCTCCGCCGGCATCGCCCAGTACGAAATTTCCAACTTTGCCCGCGCCGCATCGCATTCGAAAAACGGCGAGTTACAAAGTAACGAGTCGCGCCATAACTTGAAATATTGGACCCGCCAGCCCTACCTCGGCTTCGGCGTAGATGCGCACTCGATGCTCAGGATCGTGTGAGGGACGGGCGCCCTCGCGAGCCTGCCCTGAGCGAAGTCGAAGGGTCCAAGCCGAGCGCAGCTCGGCAGCTGCCCGGGCTCATGGCAACTCCGGATCCGCGATGACGCTGGCGAATCGAGGCCGTCCGTTACCAGGCCGTCCGCTTCGCAACCCCCGACTCGCTCGACGCCTACATGAATCGCGCGCCCGCATACGGTGACGCCGGTTTCCGCGCAGGCAGCCATTGAAGAAAGCTTCTTCCTCGGTCTGCGCCTCAATCGCGGCATCGATCTAGCACGCCTTCAAACGGAGTTCAGTACGGTGTTTGGGCCAGCGAGCTTCTTGAAATTGGATTGTCATCCTAAGCGAAGCGAAGGACCTGCTGTTTGCGGTAGCCGCAAAATCCGTGGGCTACTTTGTCGCCTTCACAACTACGGTTCAGCCGAGACGCCGTCGCAACTTGGGAAGCCGCGATCCAGCAATGCGTGCAAGACGGCCTGCTCGAACAGCAAGGCACAACTCTGCGCCTCACCGCCCGCGGCCGTCTCTTATCCAACGAAGTATTTGCCAGATTTCTTGCCGAAGAAACGAAAGTGGGAACCGGCCACGTGAATCCACGTTAGTTGGCCGATCAGTGCCGTTCGGCTTTAGGCCTATCCGGTTCCCACCATCTCAAAAACTGTGGGCAGGCCGACGCCGAAGCCGATATCGAAGATGGGCTTCTCGAATTCCAGAGCCTGGATGCCGGCCTCTCCCGAAGGACTCATCCACACAATGCGAAATTGCGCCCGCGACGCGCCAAGTTGCACGTCGAGCACTTCACCCGTCTGCACCTTCGAGCGGAAGCCGATCAGAACCGCCCCGTGGTTGCTGAAGTTGCGCACCCGAGCAATCTCCGCGAAAGGACGCGCCATTTTGTCCATTCCCCAGATGCGTACCTGCAACTCCAGGTTCAGTCTGCGCTCTTTTCGCCGATCCATTCCCGCTCCCAGCCCCGCTCCGATTTCAGCTTAACGATTCAAGCGGATCATAACCACGAACGCCGCAAAGCGAAACATCACATCAGTTACACGCGAACGAGTTCCCGAAGTTACATTGCATGACGGAAGGAATAGTAGAGAAAATAGTTATTGTCTGCCTATAGCTTAGAGATACTACAAAACGCACTTATGTTCCACGTGGAACACTTTTGAACGCAAACAAAGGACTTAGTCGAAGTCTTTCAGCGAGCAGGCCCCCGGCCCGCGAGCGTTGCCGCACGAGCCGCATGGTCCCGCCGACATCGACGGCTGGCTCGCTGCTCCGCTCTTCGCCGACACCGCGAACACGGAGAGTTGCGGCTCCAGTTTCTTGCTCTGGCACTTCGGGCACTCGGCCTTTTGTTTGCCGAAGACCAGAGCCTCGAACTCGTGCTGGCATTCCTTGCAGACGTACTCGAAGATGGGCATGTAAAAACTCCACGAAGAAAATTGCTGTCTCCTATTTAAAATCAAAGCGTGGGTACTTCGCAAACACACAGAGGGGACGCGTCCCTTCAAACCGCGCCGCTGGTTGCGCGGCGGGCATGTGCAGACGGTTGCCAGCTTTCTAATCCCGCGACGTTTTCATCTGCCTGCGCCCGAGGAGCGGTTGATCGAAGTGGAGCCCGGCATCCAGGTGCTTTGCCACTGCCACTGGCAAGCGGATCGAGCGCACGCGCTGACCATCGTTATTGTGCACGGGCTCGAAGGGTCGAGCGAGTCGCAGTACATGCTCGGCGTCACCGAGAAGGCGCTGGCTGCGGGAATGAATGTGATCCGCTACAACCAGCGCAACTGCGGCGGCACGGACGCGCTCGCGCCCGTGCTCTATCACTCGGGGCTGTCGAATGATGTGGCGGCGGTGGCGCGCGAGGTCATCGCGCGCGACGGCGTTTCGCGCCTGGCGCTGGTGGGCTTCTCGATGGGCGGCAACATCGTGCTCAAGCTGGCGGGGGAGTGGGGATCGCAGGCGCCGCCGCAGTTTCGAGCCGTCGCGGCGTGTTGTCCGGCGATTGATCTGGCAACGTCGGCGGATGCGCTGCACGAACCGGCCAACCGGATTTACGAAAAATATTTTTTATGGGCGCTGCACCGGCGAATGCTTCAGAAGGCGCGGCTGTTTCCCGGCCACTTCGACGTGAGCCGACTGCGCGGCATCCGGAGCCTGCGCGAGTTCGATGACAAGGTGACGGCTTACTATTGCGGCTTCACGGGCGTGGACGATTACTACGATCGCGCTTCGGCGGCGCACGTGGTGGAGCGGATCGCGGTGCCGGCGCTGATTTTGTACGCGGCGAACGATCCGTTCATTCGCATCACGGCGGAGACGCGGCGGAAGATTTCGTCGAACCCGAACATCACCTTCGTCGAGACGGGCGATGGCGGGCACTGCGCGTTTATTGGAGAGCGAGCGTCGCCAAATCGCCTGCGGGGGTGGGGAATGCGAGCGATGGTCGTTATGACGACGGTTATTGGGCGGAGCAAGAGATCGTGAACTTCCTGCGCGGATTCTGATGGATGCCGACTTCTCGATCGAACTGGGGAGGGAAGATGCGGCGCTGGATAAGCAAGCTTGCCCGATGGATCGGCCCACGGAAAATCAATACAGCAAAATCAAGGCAGCGAAATCATGCAGCCGGAACTTTCAGGCAGCGATAGCCACCGGGGTGGGCAGGGTCGATCGGAATCGGCGCGCCAAACCACCGCTTTCGCGCCGGAATCAGCCATCGAGCGAAAGACTGCCTGCTGCACGGCGGGTTCAGCCGACCAGAACCTCGCGGAATCAATCGACCAAACTTCAGCCACAACGGAAACCTTTGCCAAATGCGCCCAATAGGCTTCTTGTCCGTCGCCGATACTGGCGACCGCGTCACCTGGCGCGATGCCGTCGTGGGAAATCGCCTCGGCAACAACCATGTCGCGCCCGACCGATTCGGTACGCTGTGAAACGACGTAGTGGAGCAGACCCGGCATCATATAAGCTGCAAAGACAAGGGTCCCAGCGAGCATTGCCCGGCGTGCCAAGAGTTGCAGTCCCGGGGGCACAAAAACCGACGCCCAAGCGGCACCCCAGAGCACTAACGAAAAGCCAAGCACGAATCGTTGCACCAAGTGGACGAGCAAATACATTCCAATCACTGCGGCCGCAGGCAACGTACAAAACCAGGTGGCGGCAAAGTGGCGGAATGACGCCCTTGGCGCATACCAGACGAGAATCAGCAAAGGCACCAAGAGTGCCGCTCCTGCCCCAAGGATCTGGTCTTTGAGAAACGGAAGATTCACGGCAAGCTGCCGAAGCTGAGCGTGCAAGGTCAAAGGCCGGATGGCTGCGCTTGTCAAACCGTGCCGCATCGTACCAGGGCGCATAGGTGACCCCATCGATTGAGGGAAGACGGAAAACACGTGGTGAATCCAGGGCGATTGAACCGGGATAAAACGGAAGCGGTGCAGGGCCAGAGGAAACCTTCATCCACGTTTTCGTTTCCGGTCCATCCACGAACCAGGCATAGTTCAATCTGCCGGCGTCTCCCGCAGTAAAGTGGCCGACCGTGCGTGACAGGATGACTACGAAGGGTGACACCAATACCACAAAAACTATAACCGCAGCAATCGGTCCTCGAATGATCCGAGAGCGGAAACCCTGGACCACTATCGCTCCCAGGACAAAGACTGCAAAATACAACAGAATGGCCTTGGCATAGTAACCAACAGCCAGTAAAAGGCCTAGCCATACATATGCGACGATGCTGTGTTGCCGGTTATCGTTTAGCTTGAAGTTGAGCTTGAACAGGACGGCGGCAATGGCAAAGACAATCGTGGCTACCAGGATGTCGGGGGTTACTTCATCCACATTCCAGATAAAGTTCACGAGGAACAACAGATATCCGAAGCCCAATCCAGACCAAGGGATTGGCATAAGGAATTGAGTTCTCGTCGTCGCCGATCCGCTTACTCCAGTCCGCAAGTGCACGCCAGAACCAGCTGAACGTGAAGACGGCGGCAGTAAAGAGTGCAAAATTAAGCGTCCTGGCCATGGCAAATTCGGTATGGATCCCGGGGTGAAAAAACCGCATCCCGATGGCCAGAAGCCATGAGTACAACGGCCCCCAATATCCATTTACGGCAGTGTGCCAGTCGTGGCGAAGGTAGGAGCGGGCAACGTCCAGGTAAGCAACGCCGTCAGCTCCAACGGGCAGATTACGGCCAGCGAAGGCACAGCGCGCTCCCATCAGCAGCACAATAACCTGACATATTCTTTCAAAACCCAGCACGTTGGGTGCAAATCGGGACGAGGTTTTTTCTGACAATGTGGGATGGGCGGCCATCGTCGCTTCGCATGCGCAGCCGCGCCAAGCGTGGAGTTGGCGCAGGCTCCGCAGTTTTGATTTTACCCTGAGACCTTCCCGAGTATTGAGGCGTGGTGAATTAGAGTCCCCACACTGACAACAGCACGCCAGGTTCCCGTTGCTTATGCCTACGCCTACACGGGCTGGACTCGCCGGCTAATCTTTTTCCAGTTGATCTTCTTCCAGTCGAATCTTTTCCAGTCGATTCGGGTGCGGAGGAGCGAAAGGATCAGCATGAATAGAGAAATTTCCAGCAATCCTCGCGAGGCGGTGAGGATGGATTGGGCTCGTTTGGGAAGCAGGGCGAAGCGTCCGTAAACGAATTCTATGTGGACCCAGTAGACGAGGAGTGATGTCTGGCCTAGTTGAATTAGCGGGCTGAAGCCGCGGGTGGCCAGGCCCCATTGGCACCAGGCATAAGTCAGGAAGGCAATCACTAACAAGAGACCTACACGCATCATTAGGAAGTTAGGGCTGGTGTGCCAGTAGTCATAAGTGGAGTAAAGATGGAAGGAGGAGTGGTCGAGTTGGCGCGCTGCCAGGATTGCTGCGGCTCCGGCGGCGGCGAAGAGGGCCAGCGTTTTGGCGGTGTGGGCGCGGGCTTGGTCGCTGAAGAGGATAAAACCGGCGGCTAGGCCGGCGAAGGCGAAGGCGGCCCAAGGGAAGAGGGGGAAGAGCCAGGGCTGGGGAGCGCCCAGGTTGTGACATCCGTTGATGTAGGACTCGAGCGGCCAGGGCAGCCAGGTTGGCCGCCAGGTGGTGTAGAGGGGCGGAGTTAGCAGGGCGATTAGAGCGGCGGCGGCGAGGGCAGCGGCTATCATCGCGAATCCGAGGTGACCGTGGCCACCGGCAACTGCCGAGCTATTCCACCCCGTCAAGCCAACACCGGGCTTGACGGGGGCCCCGGTACGCTCGGCCTTGGACGGGCGAGGGCGCCCGTCCCCACACGTGCAGGACCATGCCGCAGGTTAGCGCCATTAGGATCATGGATAGGCCGATGATGTTCAGGACGTCCACGCGGAGTAAGTCGGACCATGGCGCCCATCCCCAGGCGATGAGAAATTCTTGCAGGCGGAACAGGAGTCCGAAGGCGAAGATTTCGGCGCCGCGGCGGAGCATGGTGCGGGTGATTTCGGCGGGGGTCAGCCGTTTGCGAATGAGTTTGTCGGTGACCAGGGCGAAGGAAACTCCGGCTAGAAAAAGAAAGAGGGGCGCGGGCAGAGTGCCGAGGAGTTGCGATCCTTTGAGGAAGCTGGTTTTGCGGGCGTTGCCGCCTAGCCATGCGTCGTAACAGTGCGTCTGGAACATCAGGACGCAGGCCAGGCCGCGCATCCAGTCGATCCAAGCGAGACGGGAAGAAGGGGCCGTGGTCACGGACGAGAGTGTAACGTGCGAACGGGGGTGGGGCCAAGGTGAAAGGCGGACGGGCGAGGGCGCCCGTCTCTCCATCGGCTGTTCACTTCTTGCTGAGGGCTTTGCGCTGCTCGCAGGGAATACACAGGTCCTTCGCTTCGCTCAGGATGACAGCGCAAAGTTAATGGAGCGCGAAGTTTACGCCCATGAAGCGTGGCATGCTAGCATTTTTGGAGATGGACTCTACCGTGAAGCGCAGGTTTGGTATCGGCCCCGTTATTTTGAGTCTGCTGATCGCGGGTTGTTTCTCGCCTCGGGCATTCGCTAAGGATGAGCCTAAGTGGATCGAAGTGCATTCCGCGCATTTTTCCGTGGTTACCGATGCGGGGGAAAAGCGCGGGCGGGAAGTTGCTTTGCGGATGGAGCAGATGCGGGCGGTTTTTGGACAGCTGATACTGAAAGACAAGCTGAAAATGTCGGTGCCGATCACCGTCATCGCGCTTAAGAGCGACAAGCAATATGCCTTGGTTGCTCCGGTGAAACAGAGCACGGCGGCCGGGTTTTATGTGCCGGGATGGGATCGGGTTTATATCGTCCTGAATCTTTTTGAGGCCGATCCGTGGCACGCGGTGGCGCATTCGCTGGCGCACTATCTTTTGAATTACAACTATCCTCCGGTGCAGGGCTGGTTTGACGAAGGGTTGGCGGAATACTTTGGATCGATCTATATCGGCAAGGAAGTGGAGATTGGAGGCGATCCGGAACTGCAGCCGGAGTGGCACGAAGACGTCTTCGATGTTATGCGGCGAGATCCGAATGTGCCGCAGTCGCTGACGCAGTTGGTGAGTTCTCCGGTATGGCTGTCGATGGTGGACCTGTTCACGATGAAGCATGACGAGTCGGGGATGCGCGAGGGGACGCATAACACGCTGTACTATGCGCAGGCTTGGATGGTCGTCCACTATCTGCTGAACAAGAATAAGATGCCGGAGGCGGGGACTTACTTCGATCTGGTGGTGAATCAGAAAATGCCGGTGGAGAAGGCAACGGTGCAGGCGTTTGATATGTCGCCGGCGCAGATGGAAGACGCGGTCAAGGCTTATTTCAAAACACAAAGCGGGTTGGGCATTGCGCTCGATCAGGCGAAGAAACCGGTTGCAAATCCGGCGGACATTCAGCAGCCGAATCATTTCGCGCTGCCGTTTGGCGTGGACGACATTGGGATGGCGGTCAGTCCGGTCAAGGATGAAGAAGCTAAAGCTGTGATTGGCGACGTGATGGCGCGCATTCCGGAGCGTCGCGATCAGGCGCTGCACGAATTGCAGCAACTGACGGCGGATCCAAAAGATAATGAGGCGGCGCATCGCGGGCTGGCGCGGGAATATTTGCGGCAGAAGAAATTCGACGCGGCCGCCGACGAATTGGAGAAGGCGTCGGATTTGAATCCGCGCGATCCATGGATTTGGTATTACCGTTCGGCGCTGAAGTATCAGAAGGCGCAGGCGACGCGGCAAGAGATGCCGGGGCTGGCAAACATGATGCAGGATCTGCGGGCGGTAACCGATTGGTATCCGGAGTTAGCCGACGCTTATAACATGCTGGGCATGGCGCGCGTGGAGGGGGGCGGAATCAACTCGGCGCTGGAGGCGCAACGGCAGGCGATCGCGCTGGCGCCGCGCAATGTGGAGTATCAGTTCAACCTGGGACAGATTTATGTTGCGGGCAAGAAGTGGGATCTGGCGCGGGAAGTGTTTACGCGGCTGAAGGCGGGACCGGATCGGGCGGCGGCGGCAGCGGCGAAGCAGCAATTGGACGATTTAGAGACGCTGCAGAAGTATGGAGTGCGTCCGCAGCGAGCGGGGGAAAGCGCGGCGCCGGCGGGGGCGGCGAGCACTCCTTCGGCAGGGACGAGCGCGGCTGCAGCGGCCTGCGAGCTCGCAAGCGGAAGATGAGGAGGCGGATGCGGCGCCGAAACCTGCGCCCGTCAAGCCGGGGACGACGGGGCCGGTGCAATTTTTGAAAGGCAAGATCGTGAGCAGCGACTGCTCCAAGCCTCCCGAGGCTACGGTTACGATTCTGAGCGGCATGACGACTTACAAGATGCATGCTTCGGATTACAAATCGTTGTTGGTGATTGGGGAGGATCAGTTTTCCTGCGAGTGGAAGAACCGTGTCGTATCGGTGAACTACCGCGCGGTGGGGAAGAACGCGGGAGAATTGGTGTCGGTAGAAGTGCACTGAGCGCGTGCACTGAGCGCGACCGCCTGGCGCGGGTTTCAGAACCTGCGCGGCACTCGGACCGACGGCAAAATATGCGAAGATGGAGTCCGGGAGAGCAAGCGGATGGAGAACCCACTCAAGCTGAAACGCATTCACCATGTCGAATTCTGGGTTGGCAATGCCCGGCAGGCAGCTTATTTCTACCGCAAGGGATTCGGCTTTTCGCAGGTTGCTTACAGCGGACTGGAAACGGGCCAGCGTCAGCGCGCTTCTTATGCGCTGAGCCAGGGCAAGGCGAACTTCGTTTTGACCACGCCTATGACGCCCGACGATTTGGCGGCGGATCATATCCGCAAGCATGGCGATGGCGTGCGCGATATCGCGTTGGAAGTGGAGGACGCGGATGAGGCTTTTGAGGAAGCCGTGCGTCGGGGAGCTCAGCCAGCCGAGGAACCGCATGACATAAAGGATGAACACGGCGCCATTCGCCGCGCCGCGGTCCATACTTATGGCGACACGATCCATTCGCTGATCTCATATAAGGATTACAAAGGGCCGTTTCTGCCGGGGTTCATGGCGGCGCCGCTGGCTGGGGACGACTGCGGCATTCTGCGCATTGACCACATCGTGGGGAATGTGGAACTCGGCAAGATGCAGTACTGGGCGGATTACTACACTCGCGTCTTCGGGTTCCATCGTTACATCACGTTCGACGATAAGGATATTTCGACCGAGTACAGCGCGTTGATGAGCATCGTCATGTCGGACGATTCGCATTCGGTGAAATTTCCGATCAATGAACCGGCCACGGCGCGCAACAAGAGCCAGATTCAGGAATACATCGAAGCCTACGGCGGAGCAGGGGCGCAGCACATCGCGCTGCAATGCAAGGATGTCATGTACACGGTCGGAAAACTGCAGCGCAACGGGCTCGATTTTCTGCGCGTTCCCGACACATATTATGACGTGCTGCCGTCGCGGGTCGGGCCGGTGGAGGAATCGCTGGCAGAGTTGCGCTCGCTGGGTATACTGGTGGACCGCGACGAGGAAGGCTACCTGCTGCAGATTTTTTCGAAGCCGGTGGAGGATCGGCCGACCGTGTTCTTCGAGGTTATCCAGCGCAAGGGCAGCCGCGGATTTGGCAAAGGGAATTTCAAAGCGCTGTTTGAATCGATCGAAATGGAGCAGGCGCGGCGAGGGAATCTGTAGGCAATGGCTAAAGCTAGAATGACGGACGCAAGAATGGCGAACGTAAGTATGGCGAGCGTAAGAACGAAGATGCCAGCGAAGGGCGGCATTGCGTTACCAGTCGGGATTCGGCAACGAGTTCGCCAGCGAGGCGGTGGAAGGCGTGCTGCCGCGCGGGCAAAATGCTCCTCAGAAAGTGGCGCATGGGTTGTACACCGAACAACTGAGCGGCACGGCCTTCACCGCGCCGCGCGGCGTTAATCGCCGGACTTGGCTTTACCGGATGCGTCCGTCGGTGGCGCACAAGCCGTTTCAGCCGATCGAGCAGGGAAGGCTGCGCAGCGCTCCGTTCGACGAGGTGCCGACGCCGCCGAACCAGTTGCGCTGGGGTCCAATTCCGATTCCGGCTTCTTCACAGCGCACCGACTTCATTGACGGTCTGATCACGATGGCTGGCAATGGCAACACGCATACCCATGCGGGCGTTGCCATTCACATCTACGTTGCCAACACTTCGATGACGGATCGCTTTTTCTACAACGCCGACGGAGAGATGTTGATCGTGCCGCAAACGGGAGGGCTGCGGCTGCGCACAGAGATGGGCGTTCTCGAAGCCGGTCCCGGCGAGATTGCGGTGATTCAACGGGGAATTCGTTTCCGCGTCGAACTTCTGGAAAAAGAAGCGCGCGGTTACATCTGCGAGAACTATGGCGCGCTGCTTCGTCTGCCGGATCTGGGACCGATTGGCGCGAACGGACTGGCGAATCCGCGCGACTTTCTGGCTCCGGTAGCGGCGTTTGAAGATCGCGAAGGCGATTACCGGATGGTGGCCAAGTTCCAGGGGAGACTCTGGGCGGCGGCGATCGATCACTCGCCGCTGAACGTCGTTGCCTGGCACGGGAACTACGTGCCCTACAAGTACGATCTGGCGAACTTCAATTGCATTAACACCGTGAGCTTCGACCATCCGGACCCGTCGATTTACACGGTGCTGACTTCGCCTTCGGAAATTCCGGGAACCGCCAATGTTGACTTCGTAATTTTTCCGCCGCGATGGATGGTCTCCGAGCATACGTTTCGTCCGCCGTGGTTTCATCGCAACTTTATGAACGAGTTCATGGGGCTGATCCGCGGCGAATACGACGCCAAGGCGGAAGGATTCGTGCCGGGCGGCGCCAGCCTGCACAACTGCATGGCGGGTCACGGGCCCGATGCTGAGACGTTTGAGAAGGCGAGCAAGGCCGAACTGAAGCCGGTTTATCTGGGCGACACCCTGGCGTTCATGTTCGAGACTCGCTTCGTGTGCCAGCCGACGAAGTTTGCGCTGGAGACTTCGCAGCTTGATCATCAGTACTTCGAGTGCTGGCAGGGATTGCGGAAGAAGTTCAAGGGGTCGGGCAGGTAGGCAGGCCGTTGAAAGAGTCGAGGTTACAGCGGCAGCCCCTAAAGGGGCAGTCGAGGCTGAACGACTTACGGCATCGCTAAAGCGATGCCCTGATACGAAACGCGAGTTTCTCAGCGGCCGGTTCAAGCGACAACGATCGAGCGCGATGAACCGGGTAGGCGACAACGTTCGAGTGATGAACTGGTTGGACGGCAACGTTAGAGCGACGTTGTTCGAGCGATGAATTTGCAAACTTCTCAGCCGGTGCGGAGTTCTGCGGACGTGTCCTATGCCGCCGGGTTGCTGCGCGACCTGATCGACTATGCGGGATTATTTCCTCCCGCGTCGTTGGCCATGGCGCCCTCGGTGGCTAACTACGACTCCTATTCGCGGTCGGAATGGAATTGGATTCTCGGGCGTTTTATTGTTCCGGTGGCGCGACTTGGTGAGTTCGAAGAAGCGTTTGCTGGATTACCCGCTCGAACGCCTGGGCCTGGTTTTAGGAACTGGCGGCTGTCTGCCCTGCTGGGCTCCGATGTGGTTGCGGATGTCGCTCGCATTCGCGAATTCAATGCTCGAATTGCGCGCTCCGGTTCCGGCAGAAGGGCGGTCGTCGAATCGGTTGAGGTTAAGGTTGCGAGTCCCGAGGAGGTCAAGCGGTTGTCCGGAATCATCCCGGCAAAGCTCGCGGCCTATTTCGAAGTTCCGCTGTCCGGTTGCAGCGAGTGCATTGCGGCGATGGCAAGCTGCGGGCGCAGAGCCAAGATCCGAATGGGCGGCGAGACGGCCGACAAGTTTCCCGCTTCCGAGAGCGTGATCGAATTCATTCGCCTGTGTGTGGCGGCCAATGTGCCCTTCAAGGCGACCGCCGGACTGCACCATCCGCTGCGCTCGGTGCACCGGTTTACCTATCAACCCGAGAGCCCATCGGGAATGATGCACGGTTTTGTAAATGTTTTTCTGGCAGCCGCGTTTTTGTGGGCGGGAATGGAGAACAAGCTCGCCGTTCAGTTGCTCGACGAGCAATCGGCGGAGGCATTCCACTTTGATTTGGAGGGAATCGGCTGGCGCCAGCATCGGCTCAGCCGGCATGAAATCGCGGCCGCGCGCCGGAGTTTCGCGATTTCGTTTGGGTCGTGCTCATTTACCGAGCCGATCGACGACTTGCGGTCTCTACACCTCTTATGAACAATCTGCTATGAAACTTCCGCTATGAAACCTGTTCTCGACGAAACTCACGATTCGAAAGTGCAAAGTTGGGTTGAATCCGCCAACGTTGCCGGGTCGGATTTTCCCATTCAAAATTTGCCTTTCGGAGTTTTTCGGCGGCGCGATGCAGGCGCCGAGGCGAGCGTGGGAGTTGCGATCGGAGACCGCATTCTTGACCTCGACGGAATGCAGAGTGAGGGATTGCTGGCGGAGAAGAGTGTGCGTCTCGCGGCGAATGCCTGCGCATCCGATTCGCTGAATCCGCTGATGGCGGCCGGAGCCGGTCCCCGGCGCGCTTTGCGCCGGCGTCTTCATGCTATTTTGCGGCAGGATGCGCCCGCTTCCGACCGGCAGGCCGCTTCGCGCCATCTCGTCGCGCAGTCTGACGTTGACATGCTTCTGCCCGCGGTGGTCGGCGACTACACGGATTTCTACGCATCGATCTTCCACGCCACCAACGTCGGGAAGTTGTTTCGCCCCGACAATCCGCTGCTGCCGAATTACAAATACATTCCGATTGGCTATCACGGGCGGGCGTCGTCGCTGGTTCCGACGGGAACGCCGGTCCGGCGGCCGTCCGGCCAGACGCGCGATGGCGACGCCGATCCGAATAGCGCTCCGAAATTCGGGCCGACCCAGGCGCTCGATTACGAACTGGAAGTGGGCTTTTTTGTGAGCGCTGGAAATCGGTTGGGAGAAACCATTCCAATCGGCGAAGCGGAAGAACATATTTTCGGGATCTGCCTGGTGAATGACTGGTCGGCGCGGGACATTCAGGCCTGGGAGTATCAGCCGCTGGGACCTTTTCTGGGGAAGAGTTTTGCGACTTCACTTTCACCGTGGGTGGTGACGATGGAAGCGCTGGCTCCGTTTCGCACGGCTGCTTTTGCGCGGGCGGAAGGCGATCCGGCGCCATTGCCTTATCTTTTCGGCCAGGGCGATCAGGAGCACGGCGGTCTCGACCTGTGGCTGGAGGTTTCTCTGTTGTCGGTCCGGATGCGGGAAGCCGGCATCGCTCCTGTGGTTTTGGGCCGCAGCAATTTTCGCGACCTGTACTGGACCATGGCGCAGATGCTGACCCATCACGCGAGCAATGGCTGTAATCTGCGCCCTGGCGATTTGCTGGCGAGCGGAACTGTGTCGGGCGCGGACAAGACCGCGCGTGGATGCCTGTTGGAGCTCACTTCGCGGGGCAAGGATCCGGTTATGCTGCCGACCGGAGAGCAGAGGAAATTTCTGGAGGATGGAGACGAAATCATCCTCCGGGGATTCTGCGAACGGGACGGGTTCCGTCGCATTGGACTGGGCAGTTGCCGGGGGACGATCGTGCCTGCCTCCGCGACCTGACGAGTCGGCACACACCAGGCTCAGGGTGCTGGGCAGGATATCTCGCGATCGCAACTATCAACTATGCGGCTTTTCGGGTCCTGCTTTCTGCTCTGACTTTCGCCTCCGCCGCCCACTCATAGCCTACGGCGGCTGCGTGGATCGCGCGATCGAAGAATTGATCGAGCAACTGCAACAATTCCTGCTTTCCGAAGATCTCTACTGGGCGGTCCGGATACGACTCATCGAGGATGAACTCCCAGAGATTGTCTTTCGTCAAAATGATCGCCCAGATCACCTGGCTCAGCGGGACACCCTGCTGGGCGCGGCGCGTGCCAATTTGCGTGTAGCGCTGCTCGATGTCGGCTTCGCTCTTCTCCAACAGCCACTCACCGAGGTGGCGATAGATTTCAGAGACCCGCTCCTTCAGTTCGTCTGGCGGAACCTTGCGGAAGGCTTCGGTACGGACGGACCGTTGAACCTTGTGCAGAAGGCCGCTGGCGAGGGCGTCAGAGCGGTCCTCAATGAGCCGGACGAACCTGTGGCTGAGCATCATTACCGCATCCCTTCCCATCGTTGCTGTTTTCATACGCACTCCTTCCCCGGGGGTCGAGGGTGAGGCCCCGCTTTTCTAATTACATTATGACGTTAGTTTTCAGCGAGTTATGTGATTCTGGTCACGTCATGGCCGGGTGCGGGGTTCGAACGGCTCGGCGGGGCGCGTTCGAGGGGCGGTGTGGCCCCGGAAAATTAGGCCGCTCCTCCAGCGAAAAGCTAAGTTGGATTTCGATCGAGCCCTTCTTCGGTAACGCTCCCGATTTCACACTGCCGAAGTAATAGCCGCCGCCGTAACTTTGTCGCTGGCGCGGAACGGCCAGGTTGACTATCGGAATTCCGCGCTCAGTATAGCCGCGTTCCAGATCAGAAAAGCTGACCGAAAATGAGATTGAGATCTCATCAGATTCATGATGATTGTGTACGAGGTCAACATAGTTCCCTAGATCACAATACGGGCCGGAAAGGACCAACGCGCTTGCGGCTCCCCATCCCGTCCCCTCTTGCTCGATACTTTGCTTAAGCAGAAGAATCGAGGAGAGAATTGAGGACTTGCCACTGCTATTTCTACCGACCAGACAGGTGAGGGGCGCGATCGTGAACCAATCAGAGTCCCGAAACAGACGGAAGTTCTGGAGGCGCATCTTCAACGATATTGGTTTGCGCGTTGAGTCCAAATTACGTACGGTTGGCATAAAGTGACGGTGCGGAGTTCGAACGGCTCGGCGGGGCGCGTTCGAGTGATTGGACCTGGAGAATTAGGCCAGGCGGAAAAATTTCCTGCGCGGGGTCACACGGGGCTGTGATATGCAGCACAGCTGAGCTTCCATGGGACGCGAGAACATATAACAGTAGGGGTGGGTCTACAGGGGGAAAGCCATGAAAAGAATCCTCATTTTAGGTGCGGCGGGCAGGGACTTCCATGATTTTAACGTGATTTTTCGCTACAATCCCGACTACTACGTAGTTGCGTTCACCGCTTCGCAAATCCCCGACATTGCAAACCGCCGATACCCGCCAGAGCTGGCAGGCAATTTTCTGTATCCCGATGGAATACCGATTTTTGAAGAGAAGGACCTGGAGAAACTGATTGCCAACGAACGGGTGGATGCGGTGGTGTTCGCTTACAGCGATATCTCCCACCAGAACCTGATGCATCTCGCGTCGCGCGTGGTGGCTGCCGGCGCGGACTTTTGGTTATTGGGGACCGAGCACACCCAACTCAAGTCGTCAGTCCCCGTGGTTTCTATTTGCGCGGTACGAACCGGCTGCGGCAAGAGTCCGTTGTCGAGACTGGTGGCCTCGGAGCTGCGGCGCCAGGGCTGGAAGCCGGTAGTGATCCGCCATCCCATGCCCTACGGCGACCTTGTGGCAGAGGCGGTGCAGCGCTTTGCCACCGTGGAAGATCTGGATTTCCAGCAATGCACCATCGAAGAGCGCGAAGAGTACGAACCGCACATCCGACAGGGAACAATCGTGTATGCGGGCGTGGACTACGAGAGGATTCTGCGCCAGGCAGAGAAGGAAGCGGACATCATTCTGTGGGATGGAGGGAACAACGATACGCCGTTCTACAAGTCCGACCTGGAAATTGTGGTCGTCGACCCGCACCGGCCCGGGCACGAATTGGCGTACTTTCCTGGAGAGGTAAACCTGCGGCGCGCCGACGTGGTGGTCATCAACAAAGTAGATACGGCCGCGCAGCAGGACATCGAGACCGTCCGGCACAATATCCACATAAGCAACCCCAAAGCCAGAATTCTCGAAACCGCCTGCCGGGTCTCCGCGCCTACGCCTGAACTGGTGAAGGGGAAGCGCGTGCTGGTGGTGGAAGACGGCCCGACCCTGACCCACGGCGAAATGCCCTATGGCGCTGGAGTCGTGGCCGCGCGGAAATGGGGAGCGGCCGAGTTGGTGTGCCCGAAGCCTTATGCCGTCGGCTCCATTCGCGGCACTTTTGAGCGCTTTCCCCACCTGACCAATCTTCTGCCTGCGATGGGCTATAGCGTTATGCAACGGCATGAACTGGAAGAGACCATCAACAGCGTGCCGTGCGACCTGGTTTTGATCGCTACGCCGATTGACCTGGCGCGAGTCATCAAGCTCAGCAAACCCAGTTTGCGGGTTACCTACGAGGTGGAAGAGCTCACGCATCCCGGACTGGCTGAGATCCTCGCGCAAATTGAAGTGCCGGCGGAGGTGTGACGATGAAAGCCAAAGACTTCATTTCGATCAGAGATTTCTCTCCGCAGGAGATTCAAGACCTTTTGCTGCTGGGCCGGCAGATCAAAGCCTACCCTGATGTCTATAGCGAAGCCCTCAAAGGGAAAACTCTGGCCATGATTTTCGAAAAGCCTTCGTTACGGACACGGGTGACGTTTGATGTCGGCATCCAGCAACTGGGCGGCTTTTCACTCTACCTTTCTCCGGCGGAGATCAACCTCGGCCAGCGCGAATCCGTGTACGACGTGGCCAAGAACCTGGAACGTATGGTGCAGTGCATCATGATCCGGACCTTCGCGCACGCCATCGTTGAACAGATGGCAGAGTATGCCGGGATTCCGGTGATCAACGGGCTGACCGACTTCAGCCATCCCTGCCAGGCGATGGGGGACTTCCTGACCATGTGGGAGGTCAAAGGCAGGATCGAGAAGTTGAAAGTTGCATTCGTCGGAGATGGAAACAATGTCGCGCACTCGCTCCTGTTCGCAGGCGCGCAACTCGGGGCGGAGGTTGTGGTGGCAACGCCTCCGGGCTATGAGCCGAAAGCGGATGCGATCGCCTGGGCCAGCGAGCGGGCCAAAGAGACAGGCGGAAGTTGCCAGATCACGAATGATGCGAGAAAAGCGGTTTCGGCGGCGGATGTGGTTTACACCGATGTGTGGGCGAGCATGGGGCAGGAGGCCGACGCCGCCAAGCGGCTTAACGTTTTCCGGAACTATCAGGTGAATTCGGAGCTCTTCGCTGGTGCTAAACGCGATGCCATCTTCATGCACTGCCTGCCGGCACATCGCGGTGAAGAAGTGACCAATGACGTGATTGATTCGCCGCGCTCGGTTGTCTTCCAGCAGGCGGAAAACCGGCTGCATATCCAGAAGGCGATCATGCTGGAATTGATGAAGGACGTGGTCGTAGGGCCGGTGCGTCCCGCAACCATACCGGAGCTAGTACACGCGTGACAGGCACAGCCATGAAAACCATGCTGCTGGCGGTAGGCGGGAACTCGCTGATTCGCGCCGGCCAAAAGGGCACCATCGCCGAGCAACTGGCGAACGCCCGACGCACGGCGGCAGAGGTCGCCAGGCTGGTCGGTGACGGCTACCGCGTCGTTCTCACCCACGGCAACGGGCCGCAGGTGGGAGCGGCACTCTTGCGTTCGGAACGGGGAGCGAGCCAGGTTCCGGGACAGCCGCTCGATGTCTGTGACGCCTCCACGCAGGGCGAAATCGGCTACGTCTTGCAGCAATCGCTTGATACGGAACTTAGGCTTGCGGGTTTGCAGGTGCCGCTCCACCCCGTCAAGCCAAAACCGGGCTTGACGGGGGCCCCGGCGGTGGTGACGGTGCTGACCCAGGTCGTGGTCTCGCTCGATGATCCGGCCATGAGCAGACCGAGCAAACCGATTGGTCCGTTCTACTCCCGGGCCGATGCTGAGGAACGCAAGCGTCTGTTAAGCTGGGAGATTGTGGAAGATGCGGCGCGTGGCTATCGGCGGGTAGTGCCCTCGCCCGAGCCGCAGGACATCATAGAACTCGAAATCATCCGCGATCTGATGGAGCGGAACGTGCTGGTTATCGCTTGCGGAGGGGGCGGCATCCCCGTGGCGTGGCGCGAGGGGAGATTGCAGGGTGTTGAAGCGGTGATTGACAAGGACCGCGCTTCCGCGCTGCTGGCATCGCGTCTGGGAGTGGACCTGTTCGTCATTTCTACCGACACGGACTACGTGTATCTGGATTACAAGAAGCCGACGCAGAGGCCGCTGCAACTCGTGGGCTGCAGCGAGTTGCAGGAGTACGCCGATGCCGGACACTTTCCGCCAGGCAACATGGGACCTAAAGTCGAATCCGTATTGCGATTCCTGATGCAGGGAGGGCGCGAGGCAATCATTACGTCCTGCGAAAACGTGTATGCAGCCGTGTCTGGTTCAACCGAGTCTGGTTCAACCGAGTCTGGACCGGTGGGCACTCATATTGTGCCGAATCGGGTTGAGTTGGATCGGGGAGTGGCCGCGCTTGACGCCCCTGCGCACACCGAGTTGCCGGTGGGAGGCAAATCATAATGAAAGACCAGGTTTTCATTCGGGACGCGCAAAGAAACGGATGCGCAGAGCCCGTGGCCAAGGGCGAAGGGAAGCTGAAGCACGTCATCGAGTCGCAGCAGTTCACGGTGCCGTTGCTGATGGAGCTCTTTGACCGTTCCCGCGGCATGGAGCGGGTGGTGGAGCGGGGAGGAACACTCGACTATCAAAACCGCATCATGGCGGCGCTGTTTTACACGCCTTCGACCCGTACCCGGCTTTCGTTCGAAGCCGCCATGCAGAGGCTGGGAGGCAGAGTCTTGTCGACCGAGCATGCGCGCGCGTTTTCCTCCGAGATTGAGGGAGAGAACGTCGAGGACACGATCCACATCGTGGGCAGCTATTCCGATGTGATCGTAATCCGGCACCATGAGGAAGGCGGCGCCAAACGGGCGGCACAGGTATCTCATGTGCCGGTCATCAATGCCGGAGACGGCGATGGCGGGCAGCATCCCACGCAGGCGTTGCTCGACCTGTACACGATCTATCGCGAGCGTCCGCTCGATGGCTTGAGCGTCGCCATCATCGGAGAACTCGACAAAGGTCGTACGGCGCGTTCGCTCGCCTATCTCCTGGCAAAGTTCGAACGGGTGAAGATTTATTTTGTCAGCCCGCCCGAGCTGCAGATGAAGCCCGACATCCTCGAATATCTCGATGGGCACGGAGTGCGTTACGAACTGGAGCCGGACATCGACCGGATCATCGGAGAAGTGGATGTGGTCTATCAAACCCGCATCCGGCCTGAGCGCGTGACCGGTCTGAGAAGCCCGCAACAGTACGCGATCAACTCGGCGGTCTTGCGGAAGATGAAGCCGGACGCGCTCATCCTGCACCCTTTGCCGCGAACCGTGGAACTCGACAAGTCAGTGGATGAAGACCCGCGGGCGCTGTATTTCCGCCAGGCGGTGAATGGACTGTACGTGCGCATGGCGCTGCTGACCATGCTGCTGGATAAGGAGTAAGGTAAAGATATTTATGCACAGCGGACTGATAGACGGAAGAACATCTGAACACGCGCGATTTTATTGAACTGGAAAACCAGTATGGCGCCCACAACTACCATCCGCTTGATGTCTTGATCGAGCGGGCGGAAGGCGTTTGGGTCTACGACGTCGAAGGCAAGCGCTATCTCGACTGCCTGGCGGCGTATTCCGCGGTCAATCAGGGGCACTGCCATCCCGAGATTCTGAAGGCGCTGGTCGAGCAGGCGCACAAGGTGACGTTGACCTCGCGGGCTTTCCGCAATGACCAACTTCC
>CAVRYC010000039.1:0-15305 GCA_963725245.1 uncultured Acidobacteriaceae bacterium
TGATAGGAAAAGCCGGTGCGTTTTTGCGGTGATTCACGAGGAGCGTCCGGACAAATATTCGGCTGTCCCGATCGTATTCTTACGCCGATGGGCGCTTAAAAACGAGGAGCTTTGCCGCAAACATGTGCACTGGCTCGCCATCTTGATTCAGAGTAGTGCTTTTCACTTTAACGACCGCCTGGTTTGGCTTGGACCGGGAGGGCAGAATCTCGAGGACCTCGCTTTCCACCCGCAGGGTATCTCCCGGCCTGGTTGGTTTGGGCCATGCCAACTCGCCGCCGAGCCCGATGATCCCATTGCCCAGCGGCAATCCTCCGGTGACCATAAGCCGCATGGCGACGGCAGCGGTATGCCACCCGCTCGCGGACAACCCCCCGAACACGGTGGCCTGAGCGGCCGCCTGATCGAGATGAAAAGGCTGCGGATCGAATTCTGCGGCGAACGCTTTGATCCGCTCTTCATCCATCCGATAGGTGCCGGACGTGAACCGCTGGCCGACGTACAGATCTTCCAGATAGAGGCCCTGTTCATGGTTCATAGGTCATTCATCCGATCGTAGGAGGTCAGAGGTTAGAGGTCAGATCGCAGCGGTGAACAGCTCTAGGCTCTGCAATCTGACCTCTAACCTCTGATCTCAATCGACGACGCCATAAGCTGCGGACCTTGAGCTCCGCAGCCGTGTTCTGCTTTGGCTTACGAAAGTAGAACGATCTTGCCGAAGGCGCCCGGTTCCAGGATTTCTTTATGAGCGCGGCGAGCCTCTGCCAGCGGCAGCTCCTTCCCGACGATAGGCCTCAGGGTGCCATTCTCCAGGCCGGAGATGAGCCCGGCGTGAATCTCCTTTTCTTCGGCTTCAGTGATGCCCCAGAGAGTAAAGGCGTGAATTGAGCCGCGGCGCGTCATGAGGTCGCGCGGCGAAATGCTGACGTCGCCGCGGCTGCCAATGACGACCACGCGGCCGTGCGGAGCCAGCAGCTTCAGGTCTTGGCCGAGGTTCACGTTGGCGAGCATTTCAAGGATGAGGTCGACACCAATCCCACTGGTCGCCTTCAGAATCTCCTCCAGATAGCCCGACTTAGTGTGATTGAACACGTGGTGCGCGCCTTCACGCTTGACCAGTTCGAGGCCTTTCTCCGTGCCGGCGGTGCCCAAGACGGTCAGGCCCATGGCGCGCGCAATCTGAACCCCCGCGATTCCCACGCCGCCGCTGGCGCCGTGGATCAGTAAGGTTTCGCCAGCACGAGCTCTCGTGCACTGCCACAGCGCGTGATAAGCGGTGCCATACGGAACCCACACGCCCGCCCCTTGGCCGTATGTAATCTTCGCCGGAAGGGGATGAACCTGGCTCTCCAGGGTCAACGCATATTCCGCGTATGCACCGGTCACCGTCTTCGCTACATAGACACGATCGCCCGGCTTCACCTTGTGCACGCCTTCACCAATCGCTTCAACGACGCCGCCGCCATCGGAGCCCGGTGTGTACGGCAATGGCGGCTTGACGGCGTAAGCGCCGTTGCGCATATAGGTGTCATATGGGTTCACGCCAGCGGCGTGGATTCGCACCAGAACCTGGCCAGCGGCGGGACGCGGCGTGGGGATCTCTTCGAGCTTTAGGACTTCGGGACCGCCGAATTCATGAACAACGATCGCTTTCATTGTGGACTCCAGGGCTTTCGCTTTCTCCGGCGCGGTGGGGCGCTCGACACAAATCAGCCCGCGAGCGGAGCCAAAAGGTCGGGTCGCTCGCGGACCGGGAAGGCAATTGCGGGGAACTATTTATATGTAGCGCTGGTGCGGGCCAGATAATCGCGGTGATCGGTAAAGTCCACCAGGGAATCCCATGCCGGGCCGCCCAGCGGGTTCGACTTGAAGGACTCCCGCACCGCTGCGTTGACCTTGTCCAGGCCCTCCGCGTTCGCCGCGAGGTAAAAAATCCAAAACGTGCCGGGCGCTTCGGTGTGGATCGCTTCGGTGTCGATTTCGTATTCGTGAATCGTGCCGTCGGCGAGCATTTTCTCCAGCAGCGGCACGATCATGCCCTTGCTGAGTGTCTCCACCGCTTCGTCCGGCGCGCTCGGCTTCAATTTATAGGACGACCCGTGAGTGTATAGATCCTTCCACGATCCAGAATGCCAGTTGTAATACCGGCTGACGAAAATGCTATCCGAGTGTTTCGTGGCACTTTCCAAGACAGGAGAGCTAGTACTGCCGGACTTGTAGAATTGGTCCAGCACATTGAGCAGCCCGGCCATGGACATCGCCGACCACCAGTCGTCGTGAGTCGAGCCGTCGGGCTGGTGAACCAAATTCACGTCGTTGCCATATCCCACGATGGTCCCGCTGGCGATGGCCTTGTCCAGGATTTTCTGGTCAGCCGCGTCTGCCTTTGCCATCTCTGACCACTGGGCGCGGGGAATATTCCAAAACGAGACGTACGAGTACATCCGCGGTTTTTCTTTAACCTCTGACATCTGCGCGTGTGCCGACGAGATGCAGACGGCGGACATCGCGATTACGCACAGCCCTGCAAACACTCTCCACAGTTTCCGGTTCATTGATATTCATCCTCCGTAATTTAGCCCATGAGGTCCAGGTCGGTACCTTGAGCCACGGTAGTGTACACCAATCGTCTCGTCGGAACTCTTCGCGCTACTGCCGGCGCTCGGTGGAATCGGGCCGTTGAAATCGGGCCAGCAGGACAGATGAGCTGTCGGCTCTTACACTCTCGCTAGTAACTCTCGCTAGACTCTCGCTTAGTGCGTCGCATCCGCATACTTCACCGAACAGCCGTAGGGTCGAGTTGCCGACGTTTCCACCTGCTTTCCGGCCATCGCCTGCTGCAGCGCGAGACTGACGTAATTGGTCGCGCCGGGGACGTCGTTGAGGTCGGTTGTCGGCTTGTCGTCAATCGCTCCATCGTAGATCACCACGCCCTGGGGGTTGATGACGACCATCTGCGGAGAGGTCTTGGCGTCGTAAAGATGCCCAATCTGACCGGCCGGGTCGAGCAGCGCGGCGGTGGGCGCAGCCTGCATCTTCGCCAGGTAGTCGTTCTCTTCTTGTGCGGTCGCATACCCTTGCTTGCCCGGCGCGGAAGACAGAATTGTGAACCAAACTACGCCTTGGCCTGTCCACTGCTTTTGCAGTTGCTGCATGTTGCCGCTGTTGTATTGCTCGCGTACGTAGGGGCAGCCATTGTTATGCCATTCCAGGACCACATACTTTCCGCGATAGTCCGATAGGCGAAAGGTCTTGCCGGTGCTCGCCGTACCTGTGAAATCCGGAGCCGCGGCGCCGACTTTCGCAGCTGAGACCAGGAGCGGAGCGGAGCTGAGCACAGCACCAGCGCAACGAGCACTGGGTATAGAAGCATTGGGTATAGAAAGATGGGGAATAGAGTTGAGCGCTTCATATCTGTGTCCTCCTTGAAATGACCTTACTAGTGGGCGCCGTCACCGGAATTGTTTCTCGCCGTGCCGGTCTTGCTGATAGGCACATCAATCAAAAAGGCCCGATCGCCGGAAAGCACAAGCACGCCTTTTAGCCGCTTGATCGGTTTGAGCAGCCGATCGGATTTCCTCAGCGTCAACCGGAAGCCAGCCTTTTCTGCTAACAGCTTCTGCGGTGCCGCGTTTTCAATCTGCGACTCAGCCAGAGGAAAGAAAACCGCCTGCGTGATTTGATGTCCAACATTAGCGGTGAGCACAAAAGAATCGTTTGCGTCGGCCACGCTGAACCTCCAGTTCCCCGGCGCGGGACGGGGCAGAGACTTATGCGTCGCGGCGAACAGCTCAGCGGTAGGTGCATCCGTCGCAGGCGCCTGCGATTTGATAGGGAGAGTGAGCGTAAGTTCCGCCTTACCTGGGATGCATATTTCGTGGCTGCAGACCAGCAGCCTTACCTGGGCGCCGAGCCGAACTGGCTTCTGCGCCGCCAGGCTGGCCGCAGCATGCAGCGGCACGATTAGCAGCACTGCATCCTCGTAGCCATAATCCACGATGCTCGCCGATTCGAGACGTCGCGGCGTTGGCCACTCCATTGCCCCAGCGGTAAAACCCGCCGGCAACTGCCATTCCACGCGGGGCGGCTCGCCGGAGTCGCCGGGATTCACCCAGTAGATGTGCCAGCCCTTCTCGAGTTGGAAACGCAAGCCTAGATCGAGCGTATGTCCCGCTGCGATCGATTGATCGCGGGCGATGAGTTCGAGCGTGCCGTGCGGGATGGCTGTGCCTTCCCCCTGCGCAGTTGCCGCGCCTAGCAGCAGCGCGGCTCCACATGTGAGAGCGCGGTAAAACGCTGAACTCGGGCGACGCCCTTGCATTTTTGTTTCGATGCACAAACCTTCTCGCCAGGTCTTTCTTATGTGATGGCGTCGGTGCGACCGACGAGGACGCTCCGCCGGAACCAGCAAAAGCGTATAGTGCTGGATTTACGGTGCGGCTGAAGCCGCCCCCCGTCAAGACAAAGTTCAAAAACACGGTTTTTCCGCAGCCTACTGGGTTGCCGGGTTTCCTGCAGCCGCTATTAACTCCGAATATAATAACCAGTTAGATAGATGGTGGGTTGCGGTTATTTCAACTGACTGTTGACCTACCAACCCAAGCAGCTTAAGATGCCACGCTAGAAAGAATGCTTCCGCGATTAGCCGGGCTATCCCGTTACGGCCTGGGCAATTGATAGTCCGAAGTTTGCAACCATCAGGAAGACCGCTTATGACGACTCGAAGACCGGGGGTTGCCGTTCCCGTGGCTCCATTTGCCTCGGCCCTGTTAACACTACAGGAGGTCGGCCCGCGCGCCCAAGTTATCGCCGATCAGATCGCGCAGTTACTGCCGGAAATCGCGGTCGTGGTCTATGTCATCGAGGACCAGGAGAACCCGACCTGGACCCCCAAGGCGATTGCGGGGGAGATCACGGTGGGCGAGGTAGCCGGGTTTGATGCCGGCACGCTGGGCACGGTCGCAGCCAACAGGACGTTCATGCAGTTCGAAGGCAGCGACCTGCAGCGCGAAGCGTACGGTCATCTTGACATCCGGCGCTCGGTTACGAGTCTGGCCTATATCCCCCTGATGCTTGACGAAATTCTTTTTGGCGCGATCGAACTAGTGAGTTCCGATCAGCCGCTTCCGGAAGGGCTGTTGGAGATGCTGAGCGAGATTCCAGAACTCGCCGCCCAGGCCATCGCCACGGCGCTTTCGTACGAGAGCGAGCGCAATACCAGTCTGCAATCTATCAGTCGCGTCACCCAGATGTATGACCTGGAAAAGGTTTTCAACTCGACCCTGGAGATGGATGAGCTGCTGGGCACGATTGCGAAGAAATTCCAGGAGGTGATGAACGTCCAGGGGGTCAATCTTTGGATGGTGAGCAACGACGCCCTGGAGTTGGTCAGATGCGAAGGATATGACCCGACGGTGCAGTTGGGCATGGTGCAGGGGCTGGGAGAAGGCATTGCGGGAGACATCTCCGATAGCGGCGAAGCAGTGCTGGTGGATAACGCCGATGACGAACGCCTGCAGAAGCGCAACGCGGGGATTGAGGAAGGAGTGGTGTTCTCGATTGTGGCGGTGCCGCTGCTGGAGCACGAGAATCTGGTGGGGGTGGTGGAGGCGGTTAACCGTCTTGACGGACTCCCTTTCGACGACGACGACCAGTTCCTGCTGGCGAACATTTGCGAAACCGCCAGCAACGCCTTGCACAATTCCAGCCTCCTGGCGGCCGAGCGCAAAGTGGAAATCCTGGAAATGCTGGTGACCGTCAGCCACGAGATCACCTCCACCCTGAACCTGGACCGAGTTCTGCAGACGATTGTCAACGCGCCGCAGGCGGTGATCCCCTACGAACGTGCTGCCGTCGGCCTCGAACGCGGTGGAAAGTACAAGCTCAGTGCCGTCACAGGTGTCACGCAGCTGGACGCCGACGCGCCTGACATCGCGGCGCTTAACGACATCCTGCGCTGGGCCATGCTCTCCGAAGAGGTGGTGCACGTTCGGCAACATGGCACCGAAATAGACGCCGCCCGCGAGGAAACCCGCGCCAAGTTCCAAAGTTATTTCGAAACTTCGGGGATGCGGGGGTTCTACGCGATCCCGCTGACCGACGATACCGGACGAGTCGGCATATTCGGCATCGAAAGCTCGGATCCGGACTTTCTTTCGGGTGCCCACCTGGAGATCCTGCAAGTGCTCGCCGGACAGGCGACGGTAGCGCTGCGCAATGCCCAGATGTACAAGGAAGTGCCATTCATTTCCATGTTGCAGCCGGTACTGGAGAAGAAACGGAAGTTTATGGCTATGGGGAAACGGCGACGCACCTCTTGGATCGCTGCCGCCGCCGCGGTCTTGATCTTCCTGGCGGCATTTCCATTGCCTCTGCGAGTGGACGGAGATGCCGTCGTGGCCCCGGTGCACTCCGCACAGATACAGCCCGAGGTAGAGGGGGTGGTCAGCCGAGTGTACGTGCGTGAAGGTGAACATGTCATCCATGATCAGGTCATCGCGGAACTTGCGGATTGGCAGGCTCGCTCGGCGCTTGCCCAGGCCCAGGCCAAGTATCAGACCGCGCTGCTACAGATGAGCCGTTTGCTGGCAGCGAATGATAGTAGCGAAGCCGGCGTGCAGCGGATACAGGCTGACTTCTGGAAATCGGAACTCGCCAGGGACCAGGAACTGTTGGACAAGACGCGATTGCGGTCACCGATCGACGGCTTCGTGGCGACGCCCACGTGGAAAACATGGTCGGAAGGCGCTTGCAGTATGGAGACACCTTCGCCGAAGTCGTTGATACCTCGCGGGCCATCGCCGACGTGGCGATCGACGATACCGATTCCAGCCTGCTGCGCGTGGGGTCGCGCGCTTCCATCAAGCTCAACAGTTTTCCCACACGAATCTTTCGCGGCGACGTGATGGTCGTCAGCCCTAGGGGAATCATGCAGGGCGATTCGCGAGTGTTTTTCGCGCGCATTGCCGTCCCGAACTCTGACGGAGCAATTCGGGCCGGCATGGAAGGACGAGGGAAAGTGCGCGCGGGATGGTATCCGGCTGGCTATGTCCTGTTTCGCAAACCGCTTTTGTGGATCTATTCACGAGCATGGTCGTGGTTTGGAGTGTGAGGAAATGCAAAATAGAAAACCGAACCATCTCGCTCTGATCCTGCTGGGCGCGGCTCTGCTGCCCTGGCTGGCCTGCTCCGAGAAGAGCGCGGAAGTCGCAGCCGCTCCCGCAACGCGGCCTTCGGGAGGATCGGCGCCTGCTCCGACGGCGAGCGTTCCAGCGGGGGAGAGTGGCATCACGGTTTCAGGTCCGTTGATTGTGGAACACCAGCTTGACGTGCTCGCGCAGCGCGATGGCGTAATCGCCGGTCTGCGATCCGAGGCGGGCGCCCACGTTCACGCCGGGGACCTGCTGGCGCAGATGGATGACCGCCAACTGACGGCCGACTTGGAGGCGGCACGCGCCAAGACCCGTAGCATCGAAGCGGACTTAAGGAACTGGGAAGCCGAAACTAAGGTCACGCAAGCTGACTACGAACGCGCCCAAAAAATGTGGGACGCCCAGATCCTCACCAAGGAGCAACTCGAGCACGCCAAGTTCAAGGCGGAGTCGGACACGTGGGACGTCCGGCGCGTTCGCGAATTGCTCACCAACGCCATCCAGTCGGAGCGCTCCCTTGAACTGGAGCTGGAGAAGACCGGATCCGCGCACCTTTCTTCGGAGTGGTGGCCCGCCGCTACGTGCGCCAGGGACAACAGGTCGCCAAGGGAGACCGGCTGTTCTGGGTGACGGCCGAGGGCCCGTTAGGCATGCGGTTCACTTTGCCTGAGAAATTCATCGGGCGAATCCAAAAGGGTCAAGAACTGCCGATGATGACTCCAGATCTCCCGGACCAAAAATATAAAGTCAGAGTGCTGGAAGTGAGCCCCGTCGTCGATCCCGCCAGCAGCACGATCGAAGTTACAGTGGAACTCGAAGGGAAACCGGGCCCGCTCCGGGCCGGCATGGACGCGAGTGTGAGCCTGGAGAATCTGCGATGAACATCAGCCAGGCCCTAAACGTTGCGCTGCCGGAGATGCCAGCGAAGATGGTCAGCCAGCGTTATCCCCGGGTGAATCCGAATATCGTATTCAAGGGGCACCTCGAGGAGGGCCAGCCGGTGGTTCGGGTGTGGGTCCCGGGAGAGGAGTCAACGTTGTTCACTTTTCCTCCCGCACAATGGAAGCTGATTCAATTGTTCGATGGGCAGCGGTCCTATGCTGACGTGGCCCAACTCTACTCGCGGGAAACGGGGGTCGAGTACTCGGAAGACACAGTGCGAGATTTCGCTGCCGAAGTAGATGCCATCAACTTCTGGTACAAGACACCGCTGGAAAAGAACGTGAAGCTCATGCAGAAAACCGCCGACGAAAGGCGGCGGCTGCAGAAGAAAAAGAATAAGTGGGGCGACTTGTCGCAGATCACGTTCCCGGCAGTGAACCCGGACCGGTTCCTGACCTGGCTCTACGAGAAAATCGGGTTTGTTTACAAGCCGTGGTTCGTTGCGCTGACGCTGCTGGCCTTTGCTTTCAGCGCCGGAGTTCTCATCGCGCATTGGAGCGAGGTTGGCCGGGACACGTGGGAGTTCTACAACTTTGCCCACAAGAGCTGGTTCGACGTGGCCGTCTTCTATATCCTCGCGTCGGTGCTGATCGCCATTCACGAAACCGCCCATGGACTCACCTGCAAGCACTACGGCGCGCATGTCCCTGTCATGGGGTTCCTTCTCATTTTCCTGACTCCTGCGTTCTACACGGACTGTTCGCAAGGCGAGATACTCGGAACTCGCTTTCAGCGCTTGATGATCACGGTTTCGGGGGTCTGGTCCGAACTCATGATTTGCGCGCTGGCCACTCCGATCTGGTGGCTGACGTTCCAGGGTACCGCGATTCACGATTTTGCCTACATCGTCGTCCTCCTGTCTGGAATTGTGGTGGTGCTGCTCAACTGGAACCCGCTAATCAAGCTCGACGGTTACTACATTCTGACGGATCTTGTGGAGATTCCGGATCTGAAGGAAGCTTCGACGCTTTATCTGTCATCGTGGGTGAAGCGAAACATCTGGGGCCTTCCGGTGGAGGTGCCGAAAGTGCCCAAGCGCCGCCGTCCCGCATATGTCGCATACGGAGTCCTTTCGGGACTCTATGGCTACACGATGTTGTACTTCTTTGCCAGCTTCGTCGGTAACATCGCGCGCAACTTCAGTGCGGACTGGGGATTTCTTTTTGAATACGGGGCGGCTTTCATGGTCTTTCGGGGCCGGCTTCGCACCCTTTGGAGCTTTATGAAATTTGTTTACCTGGATAAACGAGATCGCATCCGTGCCTGGTTTACGCCGGCCCGCAAGCTGGCCCTCTCCGCAGTCGCCGTTGTTTTTGCGCTGCTGCCGCTGTGGCATGAGTCCGCCACGGGACGATTCGTCCTCGAACCGGCGAACTCGACGGTGGTGCGAGCGCTCGTACCCGGCATGGTGACGCGTGTGTACGCCGATGAAGGTCAGCAGGTGGCAGCGGGTGCGCCTTTGGTGCAGCTTCGGAATATAGCGTTGGATTCGAAGCTGGCGCGCAGCCAATCGGAGCTGGCGATGGCAGCGGGGCGGGCTAATTCAGCGATCCTGCACTACGCTGATTTCGGTTCCGCCGAACAAGAGCGCACCCGGCTGACCCGGCTGACTGGCGACTATGCCTCCGAAGCCGCTCACCTGGAGGTCAGCACGCCGATAGCCGGGGTGGTAACCACCCCGAGGGTCAGCGACCAGGTAGGAAAGTACGTACCGGAGGGTACAGAACTGGTGGAGGTCGACGACGTAAGTCGTCTACGGGCGCGGATCTACGTCTCCGAGTTCGATGTGCACAAACTAAAAGAGGACTCGCCAGCGTGCCTGCAGGTCGAAGGAATGGTCGGACTACACGACGCCCGAACGGTTGCGGTAGCACCCATTTCTTCGGAGATTGCCTCAGGATTGATCGATCGAACCAAGTATCAGGGCCTGCGCGCGGGGAGGTTCTATGTCTTTGACCTACTCGTGGATAACACAGGCGGCTCGCTGAAGCCGGGTATGGCGGGCACGGCCCGGGTGTATGGCCGTCGCCGAAGTCTTGCTGGGCTCACGCTCCAACAGGTCGAAGACATCATCGGGCGAAAGATGTGGTAGGGATCCGGACGCAAAGAAAGGGGCTACCACCCTGGGTAGCCCCCTCTTTCTCGAACAACAGTTGTCGAATTGTCGAATCGCTATCTATGAGGGGCAGCGACGCCGGGCCTCGGAGGGGCAGCGACGCCGGGCCTCGGAGGGGCACCAACGCCGGGCCGCGGAGGGGCACCAGACGCCGGGCTTCACGAACGCCGGGCCTCGGAGGGGCACCAACGCCGGGCCGCGGAGGCGGGCACCAGACGCCGGGCCGCGGAGGGGCACCAACGCCGGGTTGCAGAACGCCGGGCTTGAGGAACGCCGGGCCTCGGAGGGGCCCAGGGCCTCGGGGCCGCGGGTGGCACCAACGCCGGGCCTGATAGCGCCGCGTGATACTTTAGCGCGCCCTCGACAGCGCCCGCTGAAGCTAAGGCCGCAACGATAGCCTTCTTGGCGGCTGTTAGGTTACCGATCAACGATTTCTTTTGAATCGACATTTTCATCTCTCCTGTTTCTCGAATTTGTTCGCCGTGCTCGGCTTTCTATAGAGCAGGTCCAATGCCAAATCGTGGCGAGTCCCGCGCATACCCCGAACCTACAGTCCCCTCAAACACTTAGCCTTTTTCTGGGAAGAGACAGTAATCGGATCCCGGAAGGAAACTCAGATATGCATTAGAAATCATCTATAACGCATTAGTTTTTAATCCATACCAGCCATGGATGAAATTTTCAATCTCTCCCGATGCCATATTTGCGGCAAAGATAGTGCATTTTTTGCTTATCGACCTGCAGCAGGCGCGCTGCTCCGATCTTGCTGCCCCGGAGCGCCGCAGCGCCGCCGTCAGGTAGGCAACCTCGATCTTCGCGATTTCCTCATCAAAGTTGACCCCAGCTTCGGGAATCAGCAGAGCTTCCTGGCTGGTCGTGCTGTTGTACAGAAGCCGCTGCGGCAGATGTTGGACCTTGACCACCGGCCCATCCACCATGAGCACCAGGCGCTGCACCAGGTTTTCCAGTTCGCGCACATTTCCCGGCCAGGAATCTTCCTCCAGAATCTGCATGACTTCCGGCTCCAAGCGCTTCAAAGGAACGTTGTTCGAGGCGCAGTAGAAGCGGAGGAAATGATCCAACAGCAGAGGGACATCCCCCGGCCGGTCTCGCAGCGGCGGCAGCGCGATGGGCACAACGTTAATGCGGTAATAGAGGTCTTCGCGGAAACGCCCGGCTCGAACCATCTCCTCCAAGTCTTCATTGGTGGCCGCGATGAGACGGAAGTCGATCTTCCTGGCGTTCTGGCCGCCAATCCGGGTCACGACCCGGTCTTCCAGCACGCGCAGCAATTTGGACTGCAGCGCCAGACCCAAAGTCGCAATTTCGTCGAGCAACAGAGTGCCGGTGTTCGCCAGTTCAATATGACCGGCACGTGCCGTCCGGGCGTCGGTAAAGGCGCCCTTTTCGTGTCCAAAGAGCTCAGTCTCGATCAGGTTCTCGGGCAAAGCCGAACAATTGAGGCTGACAAAGGGCTTTTGCGCTCGGGGCCCCAGCGCAACAATCGCGCGCGCCACCAGTTCCTTGCCGGTTCCGCTCTCCCCCCGGATCAGCACCGTGCTGGTGCTCTCGGCGACCCGCGTAATCGCGTCGTAGACGTTCCGCATGACCTCGCTGCCGCCGATTAGTTCGCAGAATGACTCCTGCTGGGTCTGTTCGCTTTGCCGTTGCCGGCACTCGATCTCCAGCGCCCGCTTCTCCAGTGCCCGGCGCAGTACGCCCCGTACTTCCTCGAAGTTGATGGGCGCTACAAAATATTCATCGACCGTGGCAGCGACCGCCTGCAGACGCAGGTTGTGGCTGTTCGAGCGCGTCAACCCCACGAGAACCAAATCCGGTCCCAGCGCGCGCAATTCGGCCAGGGCCGCGATTCCGTCCTTGCTATGCTCTCCGACCGTGTCGATATCCAGGAATATGGCATCCGGCGGGCTCCCTCTTGATCAGGGCCAGCAATTCATCCCAAGTTTGAAGCACGCGAAGGTCATAGTCGGGGGCGAGATAGGTCTCGGCTTCCGGACGCACCCGTTCGTCGGTGGTCACGATCACGACAGCGAAACGGGCCGTGTCACTCCGGGGACTCGCGGTGCGCATGATCCCTCCCTTGGGGTAGCAGCGATTATGTCAAATTTTTCGACCATTTAGGATGAAATTTTTATTCCCCTGGCCTCGCGCTTGCAAAACCCGGCCGCTTCCCGTAACTTGGAATGCGCTCTGAATCTCCACCTTTACAATTCCGAGCAGGACCGTGGTCTCGGCGGAGGATAGTTTGGACATCAACGTGCGTAAGCGTTCGCAAGTACAGGTCGTTCAGCTCCGAGGACCTCTCCGGATGGGGCAGGCCGTGGACGGCTTGCGCCAAGCCATCCAGGAAGCCGTGGGCGGTGGCGACACTCGCATTGTGCTCAACCTGGCCGAAGTGCCCATGATCGATTCCAGCGGAATTGGATTGCTGGTGCGCTTTCTGGCTTCGACCAAGCAGCTCGGGGGGAACATCAAGCTAGTGCAACCGAACAAGTTCGCCATACAGACTTTGCGTCTGGTGGGCGTTCTCAACCTATTTGAGATTTTCGATAACGACGACGCCGCGGTGGACTCCTTTGCCTAAATTACCCCTCCCTCTCGTCGGATTCGAGAACGAAATGAGCTTCCATGCCGGCTGAGTTTAGCGGTGGCCCCGAAAACCGCGCATTATCTGAATTGCTCGACCTAAGCATGCCTGCGGACGGCGAGGCGATCGGTGCGGTTGTGGACTCCATATCTGAAACCCTGGTGCAACTCGAGGTCCCGGAACAGAAGCGATTTGAGGTTGCGTTGGCAGTGCAGGAGGCTTTGGCCAATGCCGTTGTGCACGGATGCGGTAATGACCGTTCAAAACTGGTCCGGTGCCGGCTGAAGTCGGATCCGCAGGGCCGAATCGTAATTATCGTGACTGATCCTGGACCAGGGTTCAGCCCGGAGCGTCAGCCCGATCCCAAGAGGGGTGAGAACCTGTATGCCGACCACGGACGGGGCGTCTACCTGATCCGCCAACTCATGGACGAAGTTCATTTCGAGCGGAGTGGAAGCGAAATCATGATGTGGAAGTACTAATAGGGATCTCGGAGTACTAACCTTGGAGTACTAATAAGGATTCACTCCAGAGTTGTTGTTCACCTTGACTTGCACCGTAACGGACCAAAATCGCAATGGGTTTCTAGACTTTTCTAGAGAGGGGCATGAATCTTCTTCAGGAGCCAAGCTATGTTCTGGCCCAGGACTTTCATGGTGCGAATGCCCTCCTCGTCTTTCTCGACTTCGCCCGGCTCTAGGCCAATTCCGATGTTCCAATAAGACGAGCCCGGCACGATCATTTCGCTGATCAGGAAGAAGTGATTAAGGGTGTCGAAAGCATGCATGGCGCCCGCCCGGCGCACCGCCACCACGCCGGCGCCGACTTTATGGCGAAACATTCCGCCGTTTGCTTTGGAAACCAGACAGGCACGGTCCATCAATGCCTTGATCTCCGGAGAGACATCGGCGACGTAGGTCGGCGAGCCCAGCAGGATCCCGTCGGCCGCGTCCATTTTCTCGATACAGACGTTCCCCATGTCGTTTTCTTGCGAGCAGCGGCGGTTCTTCCGCGCCGAACACTGGCGGCAGGCGCGGCAGGCATGAATATCGGCGCCGCCCAGTTCCACTAATTCGGTTTCGATGCCTTCCTTTTGGAGTTCGCCCAGGGTGTAGCCGAGCAGAATTGCCGTATTCCCGCCTCTGCGGGCACTACCGTTGAACGCGACTACCTTCATATCAGCTCCGTTTCCCAGGATCGAATTCAGAATCGAATTAATGAACGCATGGTGCTCGTACTGTTCCACTTTCCCGGCGCAGCAAGCACTGGGTTATTATCGTGACTTCGCTCGGGGGTTGGTTGGTTGTGCTCGCCAACGTCATTAATTATTGCGATGAATGGGCCAGCGCCAAACGCTCGGCGACGATGGAGTACGCCGCAGGGTTAAATGCCATTCCGATGTGAGTACCCAGCACTTCAAAGTCACTGCCGGGCTTTCTGGTCATGCAATAGTGCCAATCCACGATGCCGTCGTGGCGGGTGTAAATCGCGGTCTGGAGCATGGAGTCGGGGACCTTGCGCCGCAGCGAATCAACAAAATCGCAAGTGCAGCGCCCGGTGTAGCAGCGAGGCAGCACGCCATCGCCATGCTCCTCGAGGATGCGCAGGCGAATGGCATCGGCGGCGTGGATCACGGAGTGATTCATCATCGTGCCACGAATCGGCGAAACCAGGGTGATGACGGAGGCGATGTCTTTCGGCCGGTCCCCTGCAATCGACCGCGCGATCACGCCTCCCAGGCTGTGGCCGATTAAATGGATCTTGCGGCCAGTCTCGTCCAGCGCTCTTTTTATGGTCGCGCTTACATGGCGCTGGACCAGGAGGTTGGGGCAGTCGGCGTTGATGCCGATGCCGGAAAAATAGGGGCGGTAGCCGATGCGTTCCAGCCAGCCGTGGAGTTCGGTCAGATAAAGATCGGTGCCGAGAAAACCGGGGATGATAACGACGCCGGAGTCGTCGCCACGCGGCACACCAAAGCCGTAGTAAACCGGGGTCGCGTGCAGCAGGAGGACCTCAGCTCCAAAGAGCGCTTCGGTCCACATGGAAGGGTCAAATTTCGAATGAGGTTGAGGTGATTGCCTGCGAGACCTGAGCTTCGATGGACGGGTTGCCGTTTTTCGTTTGCGCAATTTCGTCCTGGCTCCGCCCGGCATCCACCTTTACGCTGCGTACGCTTAGCGGGCAGATGCTTTCCACGCCGCATTATACCGCTCAGCAGGCTGCGGAAGAAGTATTTTCTGTCCCGCTTTCTGACCGCAGCTGAACAGTTCGCTGAAAAGCTCAGGGGCGAGCGCGTTTCGGGAAGGGCACGACTTTAGTCCTACCGCTAAGTCGCGGAAAATACGTCGCGCTTTAGCGCCCGAGGTGAGCTTTTTGCACCCCAGATTAGTTTTTCATCAGTCTGTGAAGTCACGCCGGTCATCGCGGCGCTGAAGAGGGTGGGTGAGAACTGGGTCGTCTCTCCGGCACTTAGTTCGTTTTCTTCCCA
>CAVRYC010000040.1:0-27685 GCA_963725245.1 uncultured Acidobacteriaceae bacterium
CGGGGGTTGGTTGGTTGTGCTCGCCGACGTTATTAATTATTGCGATGAATGGGCCAGCGCCAAACGCTCGGCGACGATGGAGTACGCCGCAGGGTTAAATGCCATTCCGATGTGAGTACCCAGCACTTCAAAGTCACTGCCGGGCTTTCTGGTCATGCAATAGTGCCAATCCACGATGCCGTCGTGGCGGGTGTAAATCGCGGTCTGGAGCATGGAGTCGGGGACCTTGCGCCGCAGCGAATCAACAAAATCGCAAGTGCAGCGCCCGGTGTAGCAGCGAGGCAGCACGCCATCGCCATGCTCCTCGAGGATGCGCAGGCGAATGGCATCGGCGGCGTGGATCACGGAGTGATTCATCATCGTGCCACGAATCGGCGAAACCAGGGTGATGACGGAGGCGATGTCTTTCGGCCGGTCCCCTGCAATCGACCGCGCGATCACGCCTCCCAGGCTGTGGCCGATTAAATGGATCTTGCGGCCAGTCTCGTCCAGCGCTCTTTTTATGGTCGCGCTTACATGGCGCTGGACCAGGAGGTTGGGGCAGTCGGCGTTGATGCCGATGCCGGAAAAATAGGGGCGGTAGCCGATGCGTTCCAGCCAGCCGTGGAGTTCGGTCAGATAAAGATCGGTGCCGAGAAAACCGGGGATGATAACGACGCCGGAGTCGTCGCCACGCGGCACACCAAAGCCGTAGTAAACCGGGGTCGCGTGCAGCAGGAGGACCTCAGCTCCAAAGAGCGCTTCGGTCCACATGGAAGGGTCAAATTTCGAATGAGGTTGAGGTGATTGCCTGCGAGACCTGAGCTTCGATGGACGGGTTGCCGTTTTTCGTTTGCGCAATTTCGTCCTGGCTCCGCCCGGCATCCACCTTTACGCTGCGTACGCTTAGCGGGCAGATGCTTTCCACGCCGCATTATACCGCTCAGCAGGCTGCGGAAGAAGTATTTTCTGTCCCGCTTTCTGACCGCAGCTGAACAGTTCGCTGAAAAGCTCAGGGGCGAGCCCGTTTCGGGAAGGGCACGACTTTAGTCCTACCGCTAAGTCGCGGAAAATACGTCGCGCTTTAGCGCCCGAGGTGAGCTTTTTGCACCCCAGATTAGTTTTTCATCAGTCTGTGAAGTCACGCCGGTCATCGCGGCGCTGAAGAGGGTGGGTGAGAACTGGGTCGTCTCTCCGGCACTTAGTTCGTTTTCTTCCCAACTTTTTCTGGGCTAAGTTAGTTCGCCCCTCCGGGACTGGATGCTTGAGCTCTTCGTTCCACCGTTCGCCAGACGTCGCTAGCGCTTCGCGCCCTTCCGTCGTTTCGCTCGCCCGCCCTTTTCCAGGCGCGCCTCCAGTTCCGCCACGCGCTGGCGCAGGGCATGGAGTTCGGGGTCGGCCTCGGCCTTGGGCTGAGATGGCGTCGCACCCAGAAACTTCTTCATCATGTCGACCGGGGACAGAATGGCGGACTGGACTTCGCCTAAGCGGCTTTGCACTGCGTCCTGCATCTTCTGGTAAGTGTCAAACGCGGATTTCAAATACCACATGACGAACTCCTGCCGGACTTCGTCGGAGGCCATAATGAGCTGGCGCAGCAAGTCCAGTGGCAGGCCGGTGGGCTTACCCTTGGCATCTTCGGTGATGATCTGGGTTAGGGTGACGCGGGTCAGGTCGTGGCCGGTTTTCGCGTCCACCACCTTGAGCTCCGTACCTTCGCGAATGAGGGCGGCAATATCGTCCAGATTCACATAGCGGCTGCCGGTGGTGTCGTACAGCCGGCGGTTGCCGTATTTCTTGATGACGACGGTGGAAGGGTTCATCTTGATCCCGCCTATGTTGCGATGCACAAACGAACAAATATATCTTGACACAAGTGACCGTGGCTCGTATATTTAGCTCGAATGCTGCAATGCAGCAATTTGGAGGTATTATATGCCAACAGCCACAAAGACCGAGACCTCCCATCACGGGGAGTCATCGTTTGTTTCCATACTATCGGGTTGGGCACAGCAGGGCGTGCAGAGTCTGTTTGCCACACAACGCGTCCTTCTGGATCTTGCGATGCGGCAGAATGCGAACGTAATGCATGCACTGCGGCAGCAACTGACCGATCCGCATCACTCTCCCACCACCATTCTAAGTGAAGTGGCCGGGGAGGGCATGACGAACTTCATCGAAGGACAAAAAGTGCTTCTCGATCTGGGGAAGCAACAGAACGAAATTCTGATGACGGCAGTAAAAGAACGGGTCGGAGATTGGCCGCCGGCGCAAGCTATGACCGACCTGCTGCAGCGCAGCGTGGAGACTTTCATCCACATGCAGGAGGAGTTCCTGAAGATTGCCGGCAAACAGACGCATACCTGGGTGGAGGCAGCCAAAGCGGGAAAGCCGTTCCAAGGCGAGCCCCTGGTGGAAATGGCCCGCGAGGGCATGGAAAACTTTGTCAAAACCCAGAAGCAGTTCCTGGATGTGATTGCCGAGGAGACAGCCAAGGCGACGGGCGGCAAACACACTAACGGTATGAAGAAAATCAAGAAGACCGAGTTGGCGGAGTTGGCGAGGCAGGCCACCGAATCGTTCATTGACGCACAGAAGAAGCTGGTTGACGTGGCTGGCAAGCAGATGAACGCCAGCGTGAAGACGGCGGGCAAGAGCGTCGAACTGCTGCGGCCATTTCCCTTCGTGCCTTTGGCCGAACTGACGCGGGAGGGCGTGAAAAGCTACGTTGATGCCCAAAAGGCGTTGATGGATGTAGTGGTAAAGCCGATGGTTGAGCCCAAGCACCACGTCAAACCGGCACGGCATGCGAAGCGGTCGGCGCATCATGCCAAGAAGGCGGCGGCAGCTTCAGCCGCGTAACAGCGGAGCGAGGCATAGAGCGTCATTCGGAGCGGAGTATGGCCCGCGCTTCGCGCGGGCCATACGAAGTCGAAGGATCCCTCGCACGGCCGAGTGCTCCAGACCGGCTAAGGGCGTTCTCCGGGAACAGGCGGCTTCGCGTGTGCTAAACGGCACGGGAGAATTTTCCTGCGTGGCTGGCTTTGACTTAGGCGAACAGCGGATCCTCCGACTCCGCTCCGGGTGGCAGGTCAATTCCGTTGGCAAAATTATACGGCGGAGTATCGCGGTGGCGGGCTCCTGTCGGCGGATAACTCGTCGTCCGTCCATCATTCATCGCGAGGCGTACATGAAAATCCCTCTTACTCCTCTTCGGTTTCTGCGCTACGCGCGTGAACAATTTCCTAATAAGGTCGGGGTGGTGTGCGGCGATCAGCGCTTTACCTATGCGCAATTTGCCGAGCGTAGCGCGCGCCTGGCGGCCGCCCTCATCGCGGCAGGGGCAAGGCCGGGCGATCGTATTGCCTTTTTGAGTTCGAACTGTCATCGGCTCCTGGAGGCCTACTACGGAGTCTTGGAAGCCGGATGTGTGCTGCTTCCCTTGAATATCCGGCTGGCGCCACAGGAGCTTGCTTTCGTCTTGAATGATGCGCAGGCCAGATTCTTGTTTGCCGAAATATCATTGTTGCCGCTGGCGGAGTCGTTCCGGACAGCCGTCCCTTCGATCGAAACCACTTTTCTCCTGGATGGGCAGCCGCAGGCGAGCTGGTTGGCAGCACAAAACTACGACGATTTACTGGCAGCTTCGCCTCCGTTCGAGTGTGACTTCACGCAGATCGATGAGGACTCGGTTGCTGAACTCTTCTATACCAGCGGCTCGAGCGACCGCCCGAAAGGTGTGATGCTCACGCATCGCAACATCTATTTGCATGCCTTGTCAGTGCTCGCCGCAGGGCAGACGTCTCCGACAACGATTGGCGAAATGTCGTGCCAGACCGTGTTACTGCAAACCATTCCGCTGTTTCACGCCAACGGGTGGGGAACGGCGCACACCATTACTGTGGCCGGCGGCACGCACGTCATGATTCACCACTTTAATCCCATCGACGTGTTCCGGCTGATCGAGCGGGAGCGGGTGAGCACCTGCGCCATGGTGCCCACCATGGTCACAGCGCTGGTGCATTCGCCGGAGCGGCCGAAGTACGACTTGAGCAGCCTGTCGACGATAATCATTGGCGGGGCGGCTTCGTCTCCCACCTTGGTAAGAGAAGCTGAGGAAAAGCTGGGCTGCACCTGCATTTCCGGGTACGGGCTGACCGAGACTTGTCCGACGCTCGCTAAATCGGCCATGAAATTGGGCCTGGGGTGGGAAGGAGAACAGCACTATGCGGGCCAGGCTATGACCGGGTTTGCCATTCCCGGCGTCGAGCTGCGAGTGCTCGGCGCCGACGGGAAAGAGGTGGCACATAATGGCGTTGCCATGGGCGAGATCGTGGTGAGAGGCGACGTCGTAATGAGCGGCTATTGGCGCCAGCCCGAGGCCACGGCGGCAGCGATGAAGGACGGTTGGTTCCATACCGGCGACGTGGCCACCGTCGATGCAAACAACTACCTTCAGATTGTTGACCGCAAGAAAGAGATCATCGTAAGCGGAGGCGAGAACATTTCTTCTCTGGAAGTGGAGAAGGTGCTCTCCGCCCACCCCGCAGTATACGAGTCGGCGGTGATACCTGTTCCCGATGCGAAGTGGGGCGAGGTACCGAAGGCGATTGTCGTGCTGAAGCCCGGAGCAAAAGCCGAGGAAGAGGAATTGCTGGAGTTTTGCCGCGCCCGGTTGTCGCATTACAAATGTCCGCGGTCAATCGAATTTCTGGAAAGCCTGCCTCGCACCGGGACGGGCAAGGTTTTGAAACGCGAGCTGCGGCAAGAAATATTGGACGGCTCAGAAAAGTACGGTTTGAACATGCTGCGGAAAAGATCTAAGTTCGCGCCCAGCCCCTAAACGGGCGTCTGATTGTGAAAGGCTTACGGCATCGCTGAAGCGTAAGAGTTCAAACTCGACCTTGAGGACAGGGTTGGCAAGGCTCCACGTAATCGGACACAGACCGGTATCCGAATCGGGGGATTTTGAGCGTAATCGGGATGTTTCACCAGCCCACGCCAGAGAGCGCAAGAGTGCTCTGCGTTCATTGACTGGAGCAACTGCTAGAGGCGCTCTGGATCGATCTTCTGATCGAGATAAATCCAAAGCACACGTGAAAGAAACGTCAGCATGGGGGCGAACGGCAGCAACAACAAGATCGCCCCTATTGCAATCTTGTCCAAACGCCAACCGGTCAGGACCCAAAGGGCGCCGCCAAAAACAAAAATGAAGGCGAGGGCCAAGCCGTAACTGATGTACATGGCACCGAGAAAATATCCCGGCTCGCGATTGAAGTGGAGACCGCACGTGGGACAGCAATCATGCATTTTGGGGAAGCCCCAATAAATGGAAGAACGGAAAATTCTTGCAGATCGGCATCGCGGACAAAGCTGGCTGAAGATGCTGCGCCAGGCGGATGGACGAGAACAGGACAAGAAGAAATGATAGCGGACGGACGAACAAGTGCGCTTTGGAGACCAAGGTTGGGGTCAACGCGAATCCAGCAACACATCAATGAGCGTAATCGGGAGTGGCTGTTGAAAAACTCTTTTCCACGAAATTCGCAAAAATGAAATTGCGCCAGGAAGCCCTACAATCGATTTTCTCGGGTCGCCTAGACATTTTCTATCCCCCTAATTTTGGCTGTTGGGGACGAAAAGCGAGTTTTTCAACAGCCACGGGATTTTTCACCAACTGAGGCGTATGATTCCTTTCGATGCGCCGACTGCATGTTCTATTCTTGCTTTCCTGCGCTGCTGCGCTAGGGCAATCTCCGCCGACGTTTCACATCTCAGGAACCGTACTGTCATGCGGCAAGCCCTATCCCTATACGGACATAGCTCTGGAAAGGGATACTCCGAAATCTTCTGTATATGTGAAGGTGAATAAGGCAGGAGTTTACGAAGCCGACCTCCCGCTCGGGGTCTACAGCGTGTCCGCGTTTGAGATGTCTCATCCACGGCGGATTCGGGTAATTTCACCGGCCAGCGTTGTCGTGGACATACACCTACCGGCGCCTGTGCTGTGCGATGAGGTGATAGTTACCCGCGATGGAGAATCGCCAACTCCCGAACAAGAAGCCGGTCGCACTAGGGACTGCTACGGCGAGGAGTACCATTCAGTTCCATCAAGGGATGGCGTGCCATTCGAGGTTGATCTCTCTGGCTTGGGACCCGGCGCGAAAAATTGTCCACACGCACACCGTGAGTTCGCTACGTACAACCTCTTCTCAGTGCAAGCGGATCGAGTCGCTTACCACGCTGCCGGGCGGGCTATTGAAGCTAGGGGCAGTGTCCTGTTCAGAGATGATACGGGTGAACACAGAGCACCTTCTGCAACGTTTCATGTACAGGACGGACAGGTTGTTTTGGTACATCGGGATCGTTGACGAAAAACAGGCGTTTACACAACCTTGCGTCATTTGTTCGCCCTGCCATTACGCTCAAAAAACCTGTTACGGCCTGACAGCAGCGACCCCATCCGAGAGCGTGGTGTGCAAGGTCAAGTCTTGGCTATCACAGCTGAAGCGATGCCCTGATACGAAACCTCGATTTTTCCGCAGACTCCGAAGACGTGCCCTTCCCGCCATAAACATGTGCATCCGTGGAATGCGCTCCCTTCCGGTGGAATTGCCGGCGAGATCGCCGGCGCAATGTCCCGTTGAGATCGCTGGTGCCATGGCGCTAATGTTCTCCAAGCAACATTTTGCCGATTCCGCATTCCTGTACACATACAATCATTTTGAGCATTAGCGAAGGTTCGTGTTGCGATTATGGCGCAGACTTGATTAAGCTCTCCATTTTACACGGGTGTTGAGGATAGATTGAGGAGAGCATCGGAGGGCTTGCGAGGGATGAGACAGCGGACACTGGCGGCGCAGAGCGGGTTTGAACGGTACACGAAGAAGACACGGCGGGCTGAGTTTCTGGAAGAGATGGAGCAGGTGGTGCCGTGGGCGGAGTTGTGTGCGCTGATCGAGCCGGTATATCCGAAGGCGGGGCAAGGGCGTACACCGGTGGGAGTGGAGCGCATGCTGCGGATTTATTTTGTGCAGCAGTGGTTCAACTTATCGGACACGGCAGTGGAAGAGGCGCTGTATGAATCGGTGTCGCTGCGTGGCTTTGTGGACATCGATCTGGGGCGGGAGGCAGAGACGGATGAGACGACGGTGTGCAAGTTCCGGCACTTACTGGAGGAGCATCAGTTGGGAGCGCGCATCTTCGAGCGGGTGCAGGAGCACTTACAAGAGCGGGGGTTGCGCATCGGCACGGGAACGATTGTGGATGCGACGATCGTGCACGCCCCGAGTTCGACGAAGAACCGCGAGCAGAAGCGTGATCCGGAGATGCACCAGACGCGCAAGGGGAAGCAGTGGTACTTCGGGATGAAGGCGCACGTGGGCGTGGATAGCAAGAGTAAGTTGATTCATGCGGTGGTGGCGACGCCGGCGAACGTGGCGGATTCGCGGGTGCTGCCGGATCTGCTGCACGGCGACGAGACGCGAGTGTGGGGCGATCAAGCGTATCGCGGACAGGGCCGCGTGCTGGAGGAGTGCGCGCCGCAGGCACAAGATTTCACCTGCCAACGCTACCGTTATAAGGATCGGGTGGATGAAGTGGAGCGCGCGAAGAATAGCACGAAGGCGAAGGTGCGCTCGAAAGTCGAGCATGTGTTTGCGGTGATGAAACTGCAGTTTGGGTTTGTGAAAGTGCGCTATCGGGGGATCGCTAAAGACGCGAACAGGCTGTTTGTGACGTGTGCGCTCGTGAATTTGTTTCTGGCGCGCAAGAAACTGCTGGGGATGACGGCGGCGTAGTGTGTCTCGAAAACGTCGCATCGCTCTTATCGGGCGGATGCGGCGGGTCGTTGTATCTCTTGAGCTGCATAAAAACGCTGGAAGCACTTACTTAAAGCGAAGAGAGGTTGCAATCAAAACTTTTTTTGTTCGTTTTGTAGATTATGGCGAGACTCCGAAGCCGGTACAGTTGAAGCCTCAAACCGTGGAGGCTTTTCATGCTTACATCCGCCAGGCCGAAGCGGGAATGGAGCAGACACTGGGAAGCAACAGTTCATTTCTGTGGTCCGACGCCAGTCCAGAGAGAGCACAGCAGATTCGCGGAGGACAGATTGTGGCGCAATTCTGGTCGGGCCGGGGGCCGGTCAAAGTGCCGAATGGGTTGATCCACGATTGGATCGCCGCAGCGTTCATTGCTGGCGCATCCGTAAGAGACGTGCTGGCGCTAATCCAGAACTACGATAATTATAAGGACGTCTACAAACCCGAGGTCATTGCCTCAAGGGTGATCAGCCATCACGACCAGGATTTCCAAATCTACTTGCGACTGGTGAAGAAGAAGATCGTGACAGTGGTCTTCGATACGGATCATGACGTGCACTATCGCTCCCTCGGAGGGATGCGCTGGGTCTGCCGTTCGTACACGACGCGGATTGCTGAAGTGGAAAACGAGGGAAGCCCGAAAGAGAGAGTGTTGCCGCCGGACACGGGTCACGGATTTCTGTGGCGGCTTTATTCCTACTGGCGAATCGAGGAGCGGGAAAGTGATGTCTGCATGGAGTGCCGCGCAATTTCGCTGACGCGCGACGTGCCCCTGGGCTTGGGATGGATGATGGAGCCAATTATCCAGGGGCTCCCGAAGGAGTCGCTGATCAATACCCTCGAGGCTACGCGCCGGGGACTGCGTGCCGCGGCGAAGTAGGAGCTGCGTTTCGCTAGCTGCGCCGACTTTCGCTTTTTTTTCAAAATCCTCACTGTCTTTCTTGCTACGGTGACCGGGCTCACGTTGGTCCGTGATAGATGGCTACAGACCTAGCGGGGCTGCGAATGATCTACTGAAGCTCGAATCAATCGGCCAGGGTAGTGAGGTAGTTTTATGAGTTTACGCACGTGGTCACGTTCTGAAATTGAGTACGGCCGAAAGGTTCTGAATTCTGGGCTGGAGGGAGCTCGTTCCGGCCGAGAAGCATTTCTAGATGGTAGACCTCTTCCTCCGTTTCTTAGCGAGTCAGTACGAAATGCCTTGAAGCCCGCCGCCATTGGAATATGCATAGGCGTGGTGGGTGGTTGTCCCGGAAATCGGCCAAAGTCGATCGGCCGAGTGTTGGCGTTTGGTTTGCTGGGTGGTGCGATCGGATTTGGCGCAAGCGTGGTTCGGGAGAATCGCCGTTTGGCCGCAAGCGTCGCTTCTGGGGCGTTGCGGAAAATTGACAGAGTGCGCGATGAGCACTGGTTGGAAAGACATCCCATCGACTATGCATAGAAACGGGAACGGTTGTGCCTGGCGATCGGGTGGTTTCGCTTTGTGATCGCGAGAGCCGGGAACGGAAGAGCGAAGATGCTTCTCGCAGGTAACGGGCCCCTCGCAAAATAGGGGGCAGTGATGATCGCAAGCGAAACAGTGCAGGAGCGGGTTCAGATTCCGCTTGCCGCAGAAAGCCTCAGTCCAGAGCGGATTGCCTACCTGGAAGGACTGGTCAGTCAAGCTAGAACCGCCGCCGCCGTCTTTACCCAATTCACCCAAGAAGACGTTGATCGTATTGTCAAGCCGATGGTTCTGGCTGGACTGGAGCACGCTCTGGATCTGGCGCGCCTGGCGGTAGAAGAAACCAAGCTTGGGGTGATGGAAGACAAAGCTCTTAAAAACATGGTGGCGACGGAGTTTGCCTACGACTATGTCAAAGACAAACGCACCGTTGGCATTATTCGCGAGTTTCCGGAACGCAACCTGGTGGAGATAGCTGAACCGATCGGGGTCGTTTTCTCAATCATTCCTATTACGAACCCGACTTCCACGGTGCTGTTCAAGTGCATCATGGCCATCAAGACGCGGAACGCGTTCATTTTCAGTCCCCACCCCAGGGCCGGGCGCTGCTGCTCCGAAGCCGTACGGATCATGTATGAGGCGGCGCTGAAGCACGGCGCGCCCGAAGGGGTTTTTACTTGCCTGGAATCGCAGAACCTGCAGGAGAGCGCCTACTTGATGCGGCACAAAGACGTGAGCCTGATCGATGCCACAGGTGGGCAGGGTGCAGTCAAAGCCGCTTACAGCTCGGGCAAGCCAGCCCTGGGTGTAGGACCGGGCAACACGCCAGTTTACCTGGAAAAAACAGCGGATCTGAATATGGCGGTGGTGGACATCATCGTCTCCAAAACTTTCGATAACGGAACGATTTGCGCCTCCGAGCAGACGCTGGTGATTGACGATGAGATTTATGACCTGGTGCTGAAGAAATTCGCGGAACTGGGCGCGCATATCTGCAATGAAAAAGAGACGGAACTGCTGGCGCGCACGGTGATCGATCCGCAGACCGGATTCATGCAGCCTCTTGCCGTCGGCCAGAAGGCTACCGATATCGCCCGCTTTGTCGGTCTTTCGGTTAAACCGGACACCAAACTCCTGATTGCGCCGATTCAAGGTGTAGGCCGCGAACATCCCTTGTCGGTGGAGAAGCTGTTCCCGCTGCTCTCGGTCTATCGAGCGAAATCCGTCGGTGAGGCACTCAAGGTTTGCGTAGACGTGAACCATGCCGGCGGGCTGGGACACACGGCAGTCATTTTCTCGCACGACGATGAAGTCATCCGCAAGTTCAGTGAGGTGATCAATGCGGGGCGGATCATTGTGAACTCGCCGGGTTCCATCGGAGCGCTGGGCGCCGTTTACAACGATCTGGTGCCCACCTTCTCCTTCGGATGTGGAACCGGCGGCGGCAACAGCACCACCGATAACGTGAATGTCTATCACTACCTCAATATCAAGCGCGTGGCTCGGAGGACACAAGCCCATATGTGGTTCCGGGTTCCCAATCAAATTTATTTCAATATGAACGCGGTGGAGAATGTGCATCAGTTCCCCTCGCGCTCGACCATCATCGTTACGAATCCGTCCATGGAGCAGTTCGGCCACGTCGACATTGTGCGGCGCTACATTCCGGAGGGAACCCACGTCCACGTCACGGTCATTCCCGATGCGGAGCCGGAGATAAAGGTGGTCATGCAAGGAGTGGAGGCGCTGAATTTCTACAAAGCGGACCAAATCATCGCGATTGGGTGGCGGCTCCGTGATCGACGCGGCCAAGATCATGAAACTCAAGTACGAATCGCCGGAGGCTGACCTGGAAGAGCTGGCTGCGCCCTTTCTGGATCTCCGCAAGCGGGTGGTCCAGTACCCGACGGAAAAGATCAACCGGGCGCGGTTGATTGCCATCTCCACGACCAGCGGAACGGGGAGCGAAGTCACTCCGTTTGCCGTCCTGTTCGACAAAGAGCGCGGGCGCAAGGTGACACTCGCCGACTACTCGCTCAGTCCCGATGTAGCGATTGTCGATCCGCAGTTCGTCATGTCAATGCCGAAGGGCCTTACCGCCGATACCGGTATCGACTGCCTGACCCACGCGCTGGAAGCGGCGGTTTCGAATTACGCGTCACCCTACACCGATGCCAACGCCATGCAGGCGATTCGGATGGCGTTCAAGTACCTGCCGATCGCTTACGAGCACCCCCACGATGAAGAGGCGCGCTGCATGATGCACAATGCCGCCTGCATTGCAGCGATGGCTTTTTCCAACGCGTCGGTGGGCGTGAATCACGCCCTGGCGCATGCCTTCGGGGCGCGCTTCGGCGTGGCGCACGGCCGGGCCAATGCGCTCATGTTGCCGCATGTAATCGCTTATAACGCGGCGGTGCCCGCCAAGTTCATGCCGTCGCCCTACACACAGGGATATATCGCGCATAAGAAGTACGCTGCGATCGCGGATTTGCTGGGTTTGGGCGGAAATACGATTGAGGAAAAGGTGAAGAACCTGGTGACGGCGACGGAACAGTTGCTGGACCAATTGGGATTTCCGCGTTCCATCGCCGAACTGGGGATCTCGAAAGAAGAATTCGAGCGGGCGATGCCCGATTTGACCAAGCTTGCCTTTGAGGATCCGTCGGGGCGGTCGAACCCTCGGATGTCACTGGTGAGCGAATTGGCCGAGCTGTTTTGGAAGGCTTACCAGGGACGAGGTCTGGCGAAGGTGGCCGGTGCGTCTCAGCAACAAACCGCGTAGCGGATGGTGGTGGGTATGGCAGTGATCGCCGTGTGGATAAAGATTGATGAAGAGCGCGTTGTGCAAGGGTTGCAAGAGGCCGGGAAAAAACTGGACAGCGCCGAGGGCGAGGTGGTTGTGGATTTCTCTTCGGTGCGCCGGATCGATCCGAGTGCAATCCGAGCGCTGGAGGGGTTCGCCGACGCAGCTGACGACAAAGGCGTCAAAGTCGTGTTGCGCGGCGTCAACGTCGATGTTTACAAAGTGCTCAAGCTGGTGAAGCTCGGGTCGCGATTTTCCATCGTAGCCTGACCTTCGTAGCCTGAGATGGGTGATCGCGCAGGATGAATTGGAAATTGGAGAGTGGTCATGCAGAACCATCAACAAGGTAACCGGCTTTCGTGGGGGGATACGGTTTTCTTGCATCTGGAGCGCGACGGCATGCCGCTCAATGTGGCGTGCGTCAGCGTGCTGGAGGGTGAGATCCGGTTCGAAGATGGACTCCAGTTCATCGAATCGAAGCTGCCGCTGATTCCGCGCTTGGTCAAGCGGGTGGTGGCGCCGCCGCTCAATATTGGTCTGCCGAGCTGGGAATACGACCCCAACTTTGATATTCGCAACCATGTACACGAGGTGACGCTCAAGCACGGTACCGACACCGAACTGAAGGCGCTTACTGGAAAAATCGTCAGCACGGTCCTGGACCGGCAGCATCCGCTGTGGGACATGACGTTTGTCCATGGTCTGAAAGGCGATGGTTGAAAGGCAAGCGGACCGGGTTCATTCTGCGCCTGCACCACTGTATGGCCGATGGCATTGCCGGGGTGGGCATGATGGGTAAGGTCTTCGACGCGAGCCCGGTGGCGCCGCCTTTGCCCAAGAAGAAGATTCGCTTCCGCGTTCCTCCGCCGCGCGACGCCATCAATTCGTTGATGGATGGCGTGGTGAGTTCTTACGGCGATTTCGTGAAGCGGATGCTCTCCGCCTGGGCGGACCTGCTAGATATGGCAGAGCGAGCGGCCGCGAATGGCGGCAACCTGGTGCCGACGGACGAGTTCTCCCAGTTGCTGCCGGAGATCACTGCGTTCACCGAGCGGATACGGTTCAACGTCAATTACCGCGGACCACAGAAGGTCGCGTGGGCCGATATTCCGCTGGAGGACGTCAAAGTCATACGGCAGACTTGCGGGGCCAGCGTGAACGACGTCATTCTCGCGCTGATAACGGCGACCATCCGGCGCTACCAGGAGACTGCATGGAGAGCGGGTCAAGGGACGACTGCTGCGGATGATGGTCCCCGTGAGCCTGCGCGGCAGCGACAGTGTGGGCGAACTGGGGAACCGCATCTCGCTGGTTCCGGTCACCATTCCGCTGGATATTCGCAATCCGCGGAGACTGCTGGCGGCGGTGCATAAAAGAACGGAGTTTCTCAAGCGCTCGCATGCCGCGGAGTTAGTCAGCCTGGCGGGTGGTTTGATCGGCATGTTCCCGACTGCGATGCAAGCCGTCGCTGGCCAGATGTTGAGCCAGTTGCCGATCACGCCCTTCAACCTGGTGTGCACCAATGTGCCCGGGCCGCAATACCCGCTCTATCTGCTGGGCCACAAGATGCTGCGCTGGTATCCGTATGTGCCGGTGGGCGGCGAGATGGCGGTCAACTGCGCCATCTTGAGTTACGACGGCACGGTCTATTTCGGGTTCAGCGGAGACGTGCATGCCGCGCCCGATCTGCGGCGTTTGGAGGCGTTTCTGAAATTGAGTTTCGAGGAGTTGCGGGACGCTTCTGGCGTCACACCGCCGCGCGCAAGAGCGCGAAGAAAGTACGGGCAAAGACGCAAGAGGTGAAACCGCCGCGCAAGAGCGAGAAGAAAGTACTGGCGAAGACGCAAGAGGTATCGAAACCCGCGCCCGAGCCAGCGGCAACAGTTCGTGTATCCATTCCACTTACAGTCCCTCCCCCGCCCGTCAAGTTGGCACAAGCACCACCGCCAACCCCGGGTGAAGAGAAAGCCCTGGAACCAATGTTCGCGTAGTGATGCAGGGCAGGGGAGTATAGCAAGTGGGCAACGTAATTCTATTGGGCAAGGTAATTCTACTGGGAGATGCAAAGTACCATGGTGGAACACCTCCAGTCCGTTTCGCAAGTTACGTCGTGGTTGGTCGCGTGGCGAACCCTGTTCCTCATCATTCATATTTTGGGAGTCGCCGGTTTCGCCTACATTGTGGCGAAGCGCCTTGTACCGCTGCTAAGGGCCGAACGCGATCTTCGCTTTGACCAGCCATTGGCCCGGCTGGAAAAAGTTTTCAAATTCTGGCTGGGGCAGTGGAAGCATCCGCGCTACAAGACCGCAGGAACTTTACATATTCTTATTTTTGCCGGATTCATTCTCCTGGCGATGCGTGCCTTCACGGTGCTGATTGTCGGCGTCTCCCAGAATTTTGTGATGCCGGGCCTTTCCGGGAGGGCCGGCGATATCTACGGCGTAATCACGGACTACGCTGCCACCGTTGTCTTCCTCTGCATGGTATTTGCTGTGGTCCGCCGGCTGGTCTTCAAACCTGCGCGATATGAAGTGCCGGCGCGGTTCGGCAAGGCTCACACCGCCGACGCCGTCTTCCTCCTGGCGTTGATCGCGATTCTGATGGTGGCGGACAGCCTCTTTGAAGCCGCAAAGGTTGCCGGTCAGGCGCAGCAAGGCCAACCGGCTGAGGCTTTGGCTGTCCTGTCTCTGCCGTGGATCTTGCAAATCGTTCTTCTCCCAGTCGCCTTGGCCACTATCGGGAAAGTTTATGCCGGCGCCTATCTTCTCCACGAAGTGACCTTTTACTTTTTGTTGTGCTATCGGCCCTTTGGAATTCAGTTCCACGTCGAAACCTCGTTGTTCAATGTTTACTTCGCCAAGTTGGATCGCGAGATTCTGAAGCCCGTGAGATGGGGCGTCAGCGATGATCATCTGGATCAGGTGAAATCCTTCGGAGTAAAGACGTTCGAAGACTTTACCTGGAAGCACATGCTGGATTTCTATTCCTGCGCCGATTGCGGGCGGTGCTCGGACAACTGCCCAGCCAATGCGGTGGGAAGGCCGTTGTCGCCACGATTTCATTACCATCAAGGCGAGAGACTACGCCTTCCAGCACTATCCGGTTTTTGGACGCGCGAACAATGGACGCGAGAACAATGGCACCGCACTGGTCGGCAGCAAAGATTCCGGCAGCATTTATTCAGAAGACGAAATCTGGTCATGCACCACCTGCGGAGCTTGCGAGGAAGAGTGCCCGTTGCTGGTGGAATACATCGACAAGATCGTCGATCTGCGGCGCGGCCTGATCGATGACGGGAACGTGCCTCAGTCCCTGCAAAAGCCGCTGAAGGCGCTGGAGAGCCGCGGCAATCCTTACGGCAAGATGGAGAAAAAGAAGGCCGACTGGGCGAACGCCAAAGAGTTTCAACAAGTCTGCCAGGTCAAGACTCTGAACAAAAGCAACGGCGCCGACACGCTGTATTTTGTGGACAGCATTACTTCCTACGATGACCGGATGCAGTCGATTGGGCGGGCGACGGCGAAGATTCTCGACCACGTTGGAGAGAATTTCGGGATCCTGGGCGCTGCGGAAAGAGACAGCGGCCATGAAGTCCGGCGGTTTGGGGAAGAGCTGCTCTTCACCGCCTTGCGCGACCACAATGTGGACGCGATCAAAGCATCCGGAGTAAAGCGAATTGTTACCGCCGACCCGCACGCCTTCAACGCGCTGAAACACGACTACAAAGATGTGCCGGAGGTCGAGCACATCAGCCAGGTAATCGCCAGGGAAGTGAAGTCCGGCAAGATCAAGTTCAATCCGGTAGAAAACGGAGACAAAGTTTACACCTACCACGATCCCTGCTACCTGGGACGTCACAACCAGGTTTATGACGATCCGCGCGACGTGCTCGATGCCATCCCGGGTTTGAAGCGAGTGGAGATGAGCCGCTGCAAAGACCGCTCGTTCTGCTGCGGCGGCGGCGGACTGATGCTGTTCTACGAGCCGAAGGAAGAGCAGCGCATGGGCGTGAAGAGAGTCCAGATGGCCGCGGAAGCCGGGGCCAATGTGATCGTGACGGCATGTCCGTTCTGCATGGTGAATATAGAAGATGCGATCAAGGTTGCAGGTCTGGAAGGAAAGATGACCGCCATCGATCTGGCGGAGCTCGTGGATCAAGAGATGGTACGTGAGGAACAAAAAGCGGTTTGAGGCCCGGAGGTGAATGTGGAGATTCTAGTTTGCGCAAGACGAGTGCCCGATACATCGGAGAACGAGATTGAACTCAACAGCGCCGGAAACGACATCGAGCGCGACGAGTTGGTCTATTCCATCAACGAGCCGGACAACTACGCGGTTGAAGAGGCGCTGCAGATCGTGGCCCGAATTGGCGGAAACGTCACCGTGGTCACGGTTGGCGGCGAAGACGACGAAGAGATCCTTCGCCGGGAGATGGCCATGGGCGCGAACCAGGGCGTGCTGATTACCGACGAAGCCTTCAGCGGATCGGACGCGCGGGGTATCGCAACCATCCTGAAAGGCTTTGTGCAAAAGGGTAACTACGACCTGATCCTCACAGGGGTGCAGGCCGAGGACGGCGGCGCGCAGGTTGGCGGGATGCTGGCGGCGATACTCGACTACCCGTTTGCTTCGCTGGTCAATTCCATCGAAGTGCTGGAAGGCCGGAAGCTGAAAGTCAGCCGGGAAATCGAAGGCGGCAACAAGGAAATGAATGAGATCGATCTCCCGTGCGTGCTCTCGATTCAGACCGGCATCAATGAACCACGCTATGTCGGTATGCGAGGCATCCGCGCCGTGGCATCTGTGCCCATCCCGACTTTCGGCGCGTCAGACCTGGGCGTTGACCCAAGTGCGGTCGGGGAAGCTGCCGCGAAAGTGAAGCGCGTGGACTACTTCATCCCCGCGCTCGGCAAGGGCGCCGAGATGCTCAAGGGCAGCCGGGAAGAAAACGTCGACAAAGTTCTGGAGTTAGTCGCAGCCAAAGGAGGGTTGAAATAATGGCTCGCATCTTCGCTTACATCGTGCACAAAGCTGGCGTGGCTGACGATTCCGCGGCCCAACTGGCGGCCGCTGCCAAAAAGATCGACCCCGCTGCCTCGCCTATAGCCCTGCTCACCGGTTTGGGCCCGGACCTCGCTGCCGCGCGCGACGCCGTCCGTGCTTCCTACGCTGAGATATGGACAATTTCCAACGAAGCTCTTGCCTACCCCAATGCGGAATTGATCCGCAAAGCCCTGGTCAAGGTTGTGCCGCCGGGCAGCATTGTGCTGGTTGCCCACGAGCATTTCGGAATCGATCTGGCGCCAGGTCTTTCCATCAAGCTGAATTCGGCTTTCGTCTCCGACGTGTTGGACATCGCCGGCGTTGAAGGCAGCGATCTGAAAGTCGTCCGCCAGGAATTCGGCGGACAGGTGAGCGCTCACGTTCGATGCGACATCTCGTCGGGCGCGGTGGTTACGCGTGCGTCCAGGCGCGTTCAAACCTCTGGAGGGTACTCCCGTGGCTGCGACCGTAGTCGACAAGTCATCGGAGGTTGGTGCGCTGACAGCGGGACGGCGTTACCTGGAGACCATCGTTGCCGAGTCGGGTGATGTCGATATCACCAAGCACAACGTTTTGGTTTCCATCGGCCGTGGCATCCAGAAGCAAGAGAACGTGGCCATTGCGCAGGAACTGGCTGAAGCCCTGGGCGCGGCAGTGAGCTGCTCGAGACCCGTGGTTGACGCCAAGTGGCTGGGGAAATCGCGTCAGGTTGGGTCGTCCGGAAAAACCGTCAAGCCGAAGGTCTATCTGGCATGCGGCATCAGCGGTTCATTCCAGCATCTGGCCGGCCTCAAGGGCAGTCCGTTTCTGATCGCCATCAACAAGAATCCTAAAGCACCAATCTTTCAAGTGGCGGATGTTGGGATTGTGGACGACATCCTGGAGTTCTTGCCGGAGTTGACCAACAAAGTTCGAGAAATGCGCAGCGTCGCTGCAGCAAAGTGAGGACCCGATCATGATTGCAAATAAGACCTTGAAGTTAAGTCTGAAGTCGCTCAGAGATTTTGCCAAGAAACGCTTAACCGACGAAAAGATCCGGGAACTGGATGAACGCGACGAATGCCCGCTGGAGATCGTCCGGCATATGTGCAGCCCGGACCAGTTGGGCATTCAACTCCTGTTCATCCCCGAAGACTGCGGCGGTTTCGGCGGCGGCGCCTTCGATGTGTATGTGGTCTGCGAAGAGATGGCGCGCATCGATCTGGGCGTCGCCACGGCCGTGCTGGCTACATTCTCTGGGCAGCGATCCCATCACGGTGGGCGCCACTCCGGAGCAAAAGAAGCACTGGCTGAGTCGCATTGCGGAAGAGGGATTGCTGTTCGCCTACGGCGCCACCGAACCGGAAGCGGGCAGCGATCTGGGCGCTCTCCGCACTACCGCGGACCGAGTCATGAAGGACGACCGGGTCGTAGGCTACAAAATCAACGGGGCAAAACAATGGATCAGCAACGGCGGAATCGCGGACGCTTACACCGTCCTGGCCAACACGCCCGGTGGTCCGAGTTGGTTCATCGTGGAAAAGGGCGCCAACGGTTTCAGCCACGACGAACCGGAAGATAAGCACGGCATTCGGCTGAGCAACACGGCCGCGCTTGCGTTCAGCGACACCTACGTCGAAGCCGACCGCCTGATCGGCGGGGTGGAAGGCCAGGGATTGAATCAGGCGCAAGCCGTCTTCGGCTACACGCGGCTGATGGTGGCGGCGTTTGGCCTGGGGGCCGGCTGGTCCGCGCTCGATCGCGCCATTCCGTACTCCACTAAGCGTATTCAGGCGGGAGCGCCGCTGTCGGAGAAACAAGGCTACACCCACAAGCTGATCGTGCCGCACGTGGCGCGCCTCGAAGCCGCCCGCTCTTACATCGAAGAAACGGCGGAGCGGATCGACGCGGGGACCGAAGGCAGCCTGAACACGGAAGGCGCCATCGCCAAGTACATGGCGACCGAGGCCGGAAACATGCCGCCGCCGACGCCAGTATTCAAGCCCTCGGCGGATACGGTTACACGCACGAATACATGGTGGAGAAGATCAAGCCGCGATGTCCGGATCACCACCATTTACGAAGGCACCTCCGAGATCATGGAGATGACCATCAGCCGCGACCGCTGGCAGCTTCATCTGAAGACGCGCGGGCAGTACTACCACGACCAAGCCAAGAAGTTCGAAGAGCTCCATGGCCGCCATCCGAACGTGGGCGCTGACAACGCGGCACTGGCATTGCACGCCTTGGCCGAAGTGATGGAGAAAGCCCGTATCGCGCGCCTGACCCGCTATCAACACATTCTGCTGCGTCTGGGCGAACTGATCGCCTACGCCGAGTGCGCCGGCAGTTTAGCTCGCCGCGCCGGATTGATGGATGAAGGCAAGCTCAACGAGAAAGCCAATCGTCGCTTCGACGCGACAGCACTGGCGGCGCTGAGCAGAGTCTTCGCCCGCGAGGCCGCGCTCAAGGTCGGCGAAGAAGGTTTGCGCTGGGTGGTCGGAGCCGGCGGTGTGAGCGCTGCCGAACTGCCCGCGTTTGAAACCAGCCTGGGATTGCCCGCGATTCACGGAGCGCAGGCAGGGCTGATTTCGGATCTGGATTACATCGCAGACGTAGTGTACAGCCGCGCGGCGAAGCGAGCGGAAGTCGCCGCGTAGCGCTGAAGGATGAAATTTGAATGGGCTTTGACAGGGAAAATTCTTCTCTCCGCAAAGGAGCGCAGTCATGGAAAACACTTCATACCGAGCCGTCGCCATTGTAGGGGCAGGAGCCATCCTGCCCGATGCCCCGAACGTCCCGGCCTTCTGGGAAAACATAAAAAATGGGCGTTACAGCGTCACCGACATCGATCCCAAGCGTTGGGACCCGGCGCTCTATTACGATCCCGACAAGAGCGTGCCAGACAAGACATATTCGAAAATCGGCGGCTGGGTTCGCGACTACGTGTGGGAGCCGATGAAGTGGCGCCTGGGCGTCCCGCCGCGCGTGGTTGATGCCATGGATGTGGCGCAAAAATGGGCCATCGCCTGCACCCGCGAAGCGCTGGAAGACTACGGCTATCCCAAGCGGCCGCTGGACCCGGATCGCACCGCCGTGATCCTCGGCAATGCCATGGCTGGCGAGAGACACTATCTTACCGCGCTGCGCATTTTCTTTCCGGAATACTCTCGCGAACTGGCTGAAACCGCCAGTTTCACCGCGCTTCCGGAAGCGCTCCGCCGCGACATCACGCGCGAATTGCACGACCGGATTGGCAAACTGCTTCCTGAGGTCACCGAAGACAGCATGCCTGGTGAATTGGCCAATTGCATCGCTGGCCGCATTGCCAACATCTTCAATTTCCACGGTCCCAATTATATTTGCGACGCAGCTTGCGCCTCCGCCATGGCGGCCATCAGTTCGGCAATTGAGGGATTGGTGGAGAACGATTACGACTCCGTGATCACCGGCGGGATTGACCGCAACATGGCCGCACCGATGTTCGTCAAGTTCTGCAAGATCGGAGCGCTCTCGGCGACCGGCACACGTCCTTACGCCGAAGGAGCGGACGGCTTCGTCATGGGTGAAGGCGCTGCGATCTTTTTGCTCAAGCGCTTGGCCGATGCCGAACGTGACGGAGACAAAATTTACGCCGTGGTGCGTGGCATGGCCGGCGCGAGTGACGGCAAGGGCAAAGGGATCACTGCGCCCAACCCCATCGGCCAGAAGATGGCCATTGAACGAGCCTGGCAAAATGCCGGCCTGTCACCGGGTACGGTGACCTACATTGAGGGCCACGGCACATCCACGCGGGTGGGCGATGTGGTCGAAGTGCAGAGCATGGCCGATGTGCTCGCCAGTGCTAATCTGCCGCCGCACTCAGTGGGACTGGGCTCGGTCAAATCGAACTTTGGACATCTCAAAGGAGCTGCGGGCGCTGCCGGATTGCTGAAAGCCGCTCTTGCACTTCGCGACAAAGTGCTGCCGCCCAGCGTGCACTGCGAGCGCCCCAGTCCAGAGATTGACTTTGAGCACTCCCCGCTTTACGTCAACCGGGAGTTGCAGCCGTGGACGAAGACGGTAGATGGCGTGCGGCGCGCCGGCTTGAGCGCTTTTGGTTTTGGCGGTACCAACTTCCATGCGGTACTCGAAGAATACATTCCCCACAGGCTGAATGGAAACGGCAAGCGGTCGGTTGCGGTAAGCGAGATGCCGCCGAGAATTACTGAGGTAGCTATGAACGCGAAAGATTTTTCCCCCACTTCTCCATCTTCTTACGAGGCATCTTCTTATAAGGCGCCACTGCGCGGTGCGCTGGTCATCGGCGCCGCATCGGAGGCCGCACTGGTCGAACGTTTACGCGTGGTGGAGAGCGAGGCCAAGGCGGGCCGCGCACCGGCTCCTACGGCCCCGGCTGAAGCAGACCTGCGTGCGCCCGAACGCCTGGCTATCGACTACGCCAACGCCGCCGAACTGGCAGAGAAAGCGCGCACCGCACTCAAGGCGCTCGGGGCCAATCAACCAGCGATATGGAAAGCTCTGCGCGCGCAAGGCGTCTTCCGCGGCCACGGCCCCGCGCCCAAGGTGGCGTTCCTGTATCCCGGCCAAGGCTCGCAGTACGTGAACATGCTGGAGCCACTCCGCGCAAGTCGAGCCGATTGTGGCGGAGATTTTTGCCGAAGCCGATCGGGTGATGACGCCGCTGCTGGGCAAGCCGCTCAGCGAATTCATCTTTGTGGACAAGGCCGACGCCGACGCTGTGGCCAAGGCCGAAGACGATCTGCGCCAAACTGCCATCACTCAGCCTGCCGTACTGGCGACCGATCTGGCGCTGACCCGGCTCCTGGCCGCTTATGGCATCACGCCTGACTTCACCATGGGACACAGCCTGGGCGAATACGGAGCGCTGCTTGCGGCCGATGCGCTTCCGTTTGCGGACGCACTCGAAGCGGTCAGCGCCCGCGGCCGTGAAATGACCCGCTTTGCGCCGGAAGACAAGGGCCGCATGGCGGCAGTGTTTGCTCCGCTTGAGGAAATCGAGCGAATCCTGAAGACGGTGACCGGCTACGTGGTGATCGCCAACGTTAACAGCAACCATCAGGCGGTCATCGGCGGCGCCAGCAAACCCGTCGAGCAAGCCATGGAAGCGTTCCAGAAGGCTGGCTACGACGTGTCGGCATTATCGGTCAGCCATGCGTTCCACACCACGATTGTGGCGTCCGCCAGTGAGCCGCTGCGGCGAGTGCTGCAGCGCCTGCATCTCGCGTCTCCGCGTCTGCCCATCGTCGCCAACACCAACGGCGAGTTCTATCCCACGGGGCCGGACGTCGTGCCCCAGATGTTGGACATCCTGGCCGAACAGGTCGCCGCTCCTGTGCAGTTCGTCAAGGGCCTGCGCACGCTCTATGAGGCGGGGGCGCGAGTCTTCGTGGAAGTCGGTCCGAAAAAAGCATTGCAGGGATTTGCTGAAGATGTGCTCGGCGAGCGCGGCGATGTGGTCGCGCTTTTCACCAACCATCCGAAGGTCGGCGATGTCCCCGCGTTCAATCAGGCGTTGTGTTGCCTTTATGCGGCGGGATTGGGTCGCGGGACCCCGGAAGCCGCGCGTCAAACAATACCGGCGTCCGTGCCGGCAGTTTCCGCACTACCGAAAACCGCGGAACCCATCGGTCTGACAGCGCCCGGCAGCAGTTGCTGCTACTGTACCGGTGGTGCCGATCAATGCCAGTCAATTCAATGCCAGTCAATTCAAGGGCGGTCAATCCAACGACCGCCAATCCACCGACGGCCAATCCCACGACGGTCATTACACCGACGGTCAATACAACGATCTCGGCCGATTGTTGGGCGATGTTCTCGAGCGCGGCTGGCAGATTACCCACGGCCAGACGGCGCGCTCCAATCGACGCTGCCGTCGCGATCACCGGGGCCGCTTTAGGCCTGCCCGGCACCGAGCATATTTTCGATGATGGCAACATCGGCCGCCTCTTGCGCGGTGATCAGTTCATTGAGACCATCCCTACCCGCTTCCGTCACGACATGGTTGACAAACACATTACGCGGCTGGTGAAGAGTGACAACGGCGGCACGTTTGAGACTATTAGTGACGTTGCGGATGTCATCAAGCTAGCCGGCCGCGGCGGCGCCTTCGATCTGAAAGACGAATTCGGTGTTTCCGCCGAGCGCATTGCCGCTCTCGACCGCACCACCCGGCTCGCCATCGCGGTGGGCCTCGACTCCTTGCGCGACGCCGGCATTCCGCTGGTTTTGCGCTACAAGACCACCACCAAAGGGACGCAGTTGCCTGACCGGTGGGCATTGCCCGATGCTTTGCGCGATGACACGGGAGTGATTTTTGCTTCTGCGTTTCCGGGCCTGGACTCTTTCGCTGACGAAATGGCGCGCTATTACACGGACCGCAGCCAGCGCGAGCAACTGGCCATGCTGGAAAGCTTGCGCGTCCGGGCGGCCGAGGTGAATGGCCATTCCGTCATCGGGCAGGAGATTAAGCAGCGCATCGACGAGTTGTGCCACGCCCTAGAGAAAGAGCCATACGTCTTCGACCGTCGTTTCCTGTTCCGAGTATTGCCAATGGGGCATTCGCAATTCGCTGAATTCATCGGCGCGCGTGGTCCTAATACAGCCATCAACGCCGCCTGCGCAAGCACCACACAAGCCGTGGCGCTGGCCGAGGACTGGATCCACGCGGGGCGTTGCCGGCGCGTGATCGTGGTCTCAGCCGACGACATCACTACCGACAATCTGATCGGATGGATGGGCCCAGGCTTCCTGGCCAGCGGAGCGGCGGCGACCGACGAAGTGGTCGAAGAGGCGGCCATTCCCTTCGATCGCCGCCGCCACGGCATGATCATCGGCATGGGCGCTGCCGGACTGGTGGTGGAGAGCGCGGAGTCGGCGCGCGAACGGGGTATCCAGCCCATCTGCGAAGTGCTGAGCGCGGTGACCGCTAATAGCGCGTTTCATGGCACTCGTCTCGACGTGCAGCACATCAGCCAGGTGATGGAGGATCTGGTGAGCAAAGCGGAAGCTCGCGGCATTCGCCGTCATGAGATCGCTGCGCAAACGGTTTTCATCTCTCACGAAACCTACACCCCCGCGCGCGGCGGCAGTGCTGCGGCGGAGATCCATGCGCTGCGTCACGTCTTTGGTGACGGTGCGGACCAGATTGTGATCGCTAACACAAAGGGCTTCACCGGCCACGCGATGGCGTACCGGCATGGAAGATGTCCTGGCGGTGAAAGCGCTGGAAACGGGAGTGGTGCCGCCGGTGGCCAACTTCAAGGAAGTTGATCCGGAGTTGGGCACGCTGAACTTGTCGAAGGGCGGCGCTTATCCGGTAGAGTACGCGTTGCGGTTGGGTGCCGGATTCGGCTCGCAGATCAGTATGACGCTGCTGCGTTGGATAACGACGAAGGACGGCGTCCGCAGGAATCCGAATGCGCTGGGCTATGCCTATCGCGTGGTTGACCCGAACGCCTGGAACGCCTGGCTCAGCCGTATGGCCGGCCGTCCGGCCGCCGATTTGGAAGTGGTCCACCGCACGCTGCGGGTGCGTGATCAGGCGCGAAGCCAGGTGCATGACCAGGCAGCGGCACGGATCGCGGAACCTGCTTCCGAATTGCGAGCCGCGGCACCGGTGCCTACACCCCGGGCAATGGCGCCCGCACCAGTGGTTAATACGAGACCGCCGGATAAAAAGCCAGCAACAGCGCCCGTGAGCGCGGCTCCCGCGCCGCCGCCGGTGAAAGTGCAAGCCGCTGCGATCGCGCCGCCTATACCGGCACCGCCGTCGCCTGCTGCGAAGACCGAAAGTGAAGTCAAGGTCACCACATCGGCAACCACGCCAACAACCAACCGATCGCGCCAGCGATCCCGTGAAGGAACGCATCCTGGCCCTGATCGCGGAAAAGACCGGCTATCCGCAAGATATGTTGGACTTGGACCTTGACCTCGAAGCGGACCTCGGAGTTGACACGGTGAAGCAGGCCGAGATGTTCGCGGGCATCCGCGAGATCTACAACATCCCTCGCGACGAGAACCGCAAGCTGCGGGATTATCCGACATTGAACCACGTCATCCGGTTCGTGTATGACAAGCGTCCCGACCTGGCCGTCGCGGCCCCGGTTCCGGCAACACCGAAGCCAACGGAAGAGATCGAGCCCATCGCTCCGGCACTTGCGGCCGCTCCTTCTCCGACGGCCGTTCCTCTGGCCGCTCCTGCGAAGGACGGCGCGGGAGATTCCGTGAAAGAGCGCATCCTGGCCCTGGTCGCGGAAAAGACCGGCTATCCGCAAGATATGTTGGACTTGGACCTCGACCTCGAAGCGGACCTCGGAGTTGATACGGTGAAGCAGGCCGAGATGTTCGCGGCCATCCGCGAGATCTACAACATTCCTCGCGACGAGAACCGAAGCTGCGGGACTATCCGACATTGGCGCACGTCATCCGGTTCGTGTATGAGAAGCGTCCCGACTTGGCCGTCGCGGCTCCGGTTCCGGCAACGCCCAAGGCAACGGAAGAGATCAAGCCCGTCGCTCCGGCGCCTGCGGCCGTTCCTCTGCCTCGCTCCCGCGAAAGACGGCGCGGGAGATTCCGTGAAAGAGCGCATCCTGGCGCTGGTCGTGGAAAAGACCGGCTATCCGCAGGATATGTTGGACTTGGATCTCGACCTCGAAGCCGACCTCGGAGTGGACACGGTCAAGCAGGCGGAAATGTTCGCGGCCATCCGCGCCGCGTACAACATTCCGCGCGATGAGAATGTGAAGCTGCGCGACTACCCCACGCTGGCGCATGTAATCCGCTTCGTAAATGAGAGGCGTCCCGACTTGGCCGTCGCGGCCCCGGTTGCGGCAACACCCAAGGCAACGGAAGAGACGGAGCCCATCGCTCCGGCACCTGCGGCCGCTCCTCCTGCCGTTCCTGCTGCCGCTCCTACGAAAAGACAGCGCAGGAGATTCCGTGAAAGAGCGCATCCTGGCGCTGGTCGTGGAAAAGACCGGCTATCCGCAAGATATGTTGGACTTGGATCTCGACCTCGAAGCCGACCTCGGAGTTGACACGGTGAAGCAGGCGGAAATGTTCGCGGCCATCCGCGCCGCGTACAACATTCCGCGCGATGAGAATGTGAAGCTGCGCGACTACCCTACGCTGGCGCATGTAATCCGCTTCGTATATGAGAGGCGTCCCGACTTGTCAGGCGCTGCTCCATCGGCGCCTGCAGTCGCGGAGCCGCCGGCACCGCACCTGTACCCGCACCGGGCCCGGTCACGGACGTCTCTATTGCCCAGGCCCCCACGGACGACTCTATCAAGGAGAAGGTGCTGGAGATCGTGGCCGAGAAGACTGGCTATCCCAAAGATATGCTCGACCTGGACCTCGATCTCGAAGCAGATCTCGGCATCGACACCGTCAAACAAGCGGAGATGTTCGCCGCCATCCGCGCCGCATACAACATTCCCCGCGATGAGAATGTGAAGTTGCGCGACTTTCCCACCCTGGCCCACGTGATTAAGTTCGCGCAGAACAGGTCCGGGTTAATCGCGGCATCTGCTTCAGTCCCGCCCGCTGCGCAGAAGAAAAATGAACCGACGGCGGAGAAACCATCCTCATCTCCTGCTCCCGCACCGCGCAAGGCCGCACGTCCGGCCCTCGCCAGTCTGGATGCTGCGAATCGCATTCCACGGCGCGTGCCGGTGCCGGTTCTGCGTCCCCAACTCAGCATGTGCAAGCCAACGGGTGTTTCGCTAGAAGACGGCCGGCGGGTGGTGGTCATGGCCGACCAAGGTGGAGTTGCAAAGGCACTGGTGCAGCGTTTAGAGACGGCGGGCGTCAAAGTTCTCTGTATCGAAAACGCGCCAGATGCGGAAGGACTGGCCAATCGGCTGAAGGAGTTCTTGGCCGCCGGTCCGGTGCACGGAGTCTACTGGCTGCCCGCACTCGATAACGAGGGCAACCTTCGCGACCTGGATCTTGCCACTTGGCATGAAGCTGTGCGGGTGCGAGTCAAATCGCTTTACGGCACGATGCGCGCGCTCTACGAGCAGATCGCGCAGCCCGGCACGTTCTTCGTGTCGGCAACTCGCCTGGGCGGACAACATGGCTACGACGAGGCCGGGGCGGTAGTCCCGCTCGGTGGCGCGGTCGCGGGTTCAGCAAAGCTTATAAGCGCGAGCGGCCGGACGTTTTCGTCAAAGTAATCGATTTCGAAGCGCAGCGCAACGCGGAGGAAGTGGCCGGCATCCTGATCGAAGAAACCCTGCGCGACCCAGGTGCGGTCGAGATCGGCTACAAGGCAGGGCTGCGCTGGACGATTGGGCTGGAGGAACAACCTGCGGCCGACGGACAGCCTGGTCTGACGCTCGATGAGAACACTGTATTCCTGATCACCGGCGCAGCGGGAAGTATCGTCTCGGCCATCACTGCCGATCTGGCAGCCGCTTCCGGCGGCACCTTCTATCTGCTCGATTTGGTGCCTGAGCCTGCTGCGGACAATCCTGACCTCAAGCGCTTTGCCAGCGATAAAGAAGGCCTAAAGCGCGAGCTGTTCGCTCGCATCCAGGCACGCGGCGAACGGGCCACGCCGGCGTTGGTTGAAAGGGAACTGGCGGCCCT